>NZ_RRCU01000002.1:0-811765 GCF_003856855.1 Halomonas sp. YLB-10 | reverse complement strand
TTCAGGTAAATCCGGATCCTCAAGGCCGAGAGGCGAGACGAACTGACTACGGTCAGGAAGTCATCGATGCCACGCTTCCAGGAAAAGCCTCTAAGCTTCAGATACTGTGAGACCGTACCCCAAACCGACACAGGTGGTCAGGTAGAGAATACCAAGGCGCTTGAGAGAACTCGGGTGAAGGAACTAGGCAAAATGGTGCCGTAACTTCGGGAGAAGGCACGCCGCATTAGGGTGAAGGTCCTCGCGACCGGAGCCTGACGCGGTCGAAGATACCAGGTGGCTGCAACTGTTTATTAAAAACACAGCACTCTGCAAACGCGCAAGCGGACGTATAGGGTGTGACGCCTGCCCGGTGCCGGAAGGTTAAGTGATGGTGTTAGCTCACGCGAAGCTCCTGATCGAAGCCCCGGTAAACGGCGGCCGTAACTATAACGGTCCTAAGGTAGCGAAATTCCTTGTCGGGTAAGTTCCGACCTGCACGAATGGCGTAATGATGGCCACGCTGTCTCCACCCGAGACTCAGTGAAATTGAAATCGCAGTGAAGATGCTGTGTACCCGCGGCTAGACGGAAAGACCCCGTGAACCTTTACTACAGCTTCACACTGGACGCTGATGTTGCTTGTGTAGGATAGCTGGGAGGCTTTGAAACCCTGTCGCCAGATGGGGTGGAGCCAACCTTGAAATACCAGCCTGGCATCATTGGCGTTCTAACTCAGGACCGTAATCCGGTTCGAGGACCGTGTGTGGTGGGTAGTTTGACTGGGGCGGTCTCCTCCCAAAGAGTAACGGAGGAGCACGAAGGTACCCTCAGCACGGTTGGAAATCGTGCAGTGAGTGCAAGAGCATAAGGGTGCTTAACTGCGAGACAGACACGTCGAGCAGATACGAAAGTAGGTTCTAGTGATCCGGTGGTTCTGTATGGAAGGGCCATCGCTCAACGGATAAAAGGTACTCCGGGGATAACAGGCTGATACCGCCCAAGAGTTCACATCGACGGCGGTGTTTGGCACCTCGATGTCGGCTCATCACATCCTGGGGCTGAAGTCGGTCCCAAGGGTATGGCTGTTCGCCATTTAAAGTGGTACGCGAGCTGGGTTTAGAACGTCGTGAGACAGTTCGGTCCCTATCTGCCGTGGGCGTTGGAGATTTGAGAAGCGCTGCTCCTAGTACGAGAGGACCGGAGTGGACGTACCTCTGGTGTTCCGGTTGTCACGCCAGTGGCATTGCCGGGTAGCTATGTACGGACGGGATAACCGCTGAAAGCATCTAAGCGGGAAGCCCCCTTCAAGATGAGATCTCCCTGAGGCCTTGAGCCTCCTAAAGGACCCAGCAAGACCAGCTGGTTGATAGGCCGGGTGTGGAAGCGCTGCAAGGCGTTGAGCTAACCGGTACTAATGGTCCGTGAGGCTTGACCATATAACACCCAAAGGGTTTTGGTCGATGATGTCTCGAATCAATTGACGGATACGATGAAGCGTATCGTCAGCATGATATACATTGCCTTTTTCCGCCTGACGACCATAGCGAGTGGGAACCACCTGATCCCTTGCCGAACTCAGAAGTGAAACCGCTCAGCGCCGATGGTAGTGTGGGGTCTCCCCATGCGAGAGTAGGTCATCGTCAGGCATTTATTCAGAAGAAGCCCAATTCCGAGAGGAGTTGGGCTTTTTCGCATGCATGGGAAGACCCCGCTTTTTATATGTGGGGCCGCACTGCGTGCGGTCCGGCCGCTCGCAGGCTCGCGTCGTTCGTCCCCCCTTGCAGCTTCGCTGCAAAAGCTCGGGGTGACTCACCCCCATGCGACTACCCTGTCGGGAACAGGGGAGAACCGCCGCAGGCGGGCCTTGAGGAACGAAGGGCGAGTCTCAGGGATGAGACGAGTAGAAACATTGTTACCTTGGTGGCGTCATCCGGCAGTCTTCGGGGGCAGAGCGGCGGCCTGGACGAGCGAGCGGAGGGTCTACCCCGACGTCAGGCATTTATTCAGAAGAAGGCCCAATTCCGAGAGGAGTTGGGCTTTCTTTTTGTAAAGAGCGTCGGGGTGACTCACCCCCATGCGACTACCCTGTCGGGAACAGATCAGTCATGTATCACGAAGAAGCCCGCTTCCGAGAGGAGGCGGGCTTCCTGGTTTCAGGCAAGTTTCAGCAAGACGGCTGTCGCGGCTCTGTGCCTAGAACGCGATGGTGGAGACGACCAGTTGGCTCGCTTGCAGCGAACGCAGGCCCAGGCGGTCGCCGGGTTCGATGACCAGAAGATCACCGGCCGCGAGTACCTCGCCGGAGACGAGCTCCACACGACCACTGATCAGGTACCAGGCTCGAAGTAGTGCGGGTTCCGGTGACAGGTGCAGGGTTTCCTGTTCGCGGAGCAACTGGTGTGTGAGGTAGCCGCGACTGCCGTATCTCACCATCAGGTTGAAGTCGCGATAGAGCCCCTGGCTCAGGGTTTGCCAGGCGCCGTCGAAGGTGTCGACTTCGAAGCGCCTGAGGTCCCTGGAGCGGTGCCCTTGATGCTCAAGGTGGGCCGCGCCTTCCAATACCATGAGATGTCGTTCGTAGCCTGCCAGTGGGGTGAACAGGCACTCTTCGGACTCTACCGTGGCGGTGCTCAGGCGGACCTGAAAGTTCCGGTCAGCATAGTCACTGTCAACGGGAGCGATGAACAGCTCCCGCGTCGTGCCGCCGGACCAGAGGCGCGCGGGTGTCTCGGATGAGCGTCGAATGATCATGGGAGGTTGGCCAGCGAGTGCTGCGCCTCCTTTTGCCAAGGATCGTTTCATCGTCTCAAGGGTTTAAGTCGACGTGCTTGATCTGGCTCAAGAGATGCTGGGGTAGAGCGACTCTCGCTCGGCGCTGACTCCCGAATCGCAACAGTACGGCGAAAAAATTGTGCTTACATCAAAATGATAGTTCTACGCCCGCATAGAAGGAACGGTCTGGCGCCGGTTCGAAATAGCGGTCGTTGCTGGCATTGATGCGGACATTGGCATAGTGGTCTTCGTCAAACAGATTGCGGATGCCGAGGTAGGTCGACAGTATCTGGTTGCCGCCCAGTCGCCAGCCGTCACCCGCACGAAGGTTGACCAGCCAGTAGCTGTCGACGTCTACCCGGTTGGCATTGTCCGCGACCATGTCGCCCACATACTGGGTTTCCAGGGTGGCAAAGTAACGGGTGTCCTGGCTACCTATCCCGTACCAGGTGAGCTGGTTGACCCAGGTTGTCTCCGGAAGCCCGGGCAGACGGTTGCCGTCCAGGCCACTACCGGAAACCTGGTCGAACTCGTAGCGTGCCAGGGTCAGGGCGGTATTGAGCTCCAGACGCGCCGAGGGCTGCCATCCTAGCGCGACTTCGAGCCCGTCGCGGCTGGTGTCGCCAAGGTTTTCGTAGAAGGTACGATCGCTGCCATCGATCTCGTAGGGGACCAGTTCATCGTCGACGTCGATCGAGAACAGGGTGACGTCGTAATCCAGTCCGGTGGGCAGGGTGCCGCGCACCCCGAGCTCACGGCTCCAGCTCTCCTGGGGCTCGACGTCGGGGTTGAAGCCACCACCTGCGGGATTGGCAAACTCCGAGAAGGTCGGTGTCTCGAAGGCGGTGGAGGTGTTGGCGTAGACCTGGTGCAAGGGATGGAAGCGGTAGCTGATTCCCAGGCTTCCATTGGTTTCGTGGAAGGTGCGTTCACCGCTCTGGTCGCCATCGTTGTCGTAGTCGTCATCGATTTCCATGTCGATGCGATCGAAGCGTCCGCCGGCCGACAGTGTCCAGTGCTCATTCAGGGCAAGGTCGCCCTGGGCGAAGATACCCAGGCTGGTCGCCGTCTGGGTCTCGTCGGCCACTTCTCCCGTCACGCTGCCATCGAAGGCTACATCGCGGCGATGGCGGTCGTCTTCCTGGCGAGCGCCGTCGATACCCACCATGCTGTCCAGCGTCATGCCGGCGAGGTTGAAGCGTTGGTGATATTCGGCGCTGCCACCGAAGTGGTGACGTCGGTAGTCGATCAAGCTGTCGCCCGGATAGGGCAATTGCTGTTCGAAGTCTCGCCAGGTGGTAAATCCCTTGAGGTAGAGCTCCCCGGGGCCGAAGCCAAGATCCTCGTACTGCAATCCCACGACCTGCTGGTCCACCTTCTGGCCGGTGTCGTAGTCCTCGGTGAAGCGGCCCGCCTGTCGGCGATCTTCATCGACCTGGTCCTGGGTCAGACCACCAGGATCTTCGGAACGGGGGTTGTCGAGCAGGTTGATGATGGCGGTGAGACGGCGTTGATCGCCCATATCCCGTGACAGGCTGGCGTTCAGCAAGCGCTTCTCGGTGCGGCTGTGATCCCGATAGCCGGCCAGTTCCAGTCGCGAGGCACCCAGGTGGTAGGCCCAGCCGTCGTGCTCGCCGCCGGTGGAAAGGGATTGCTTGTTGTAGCCGTCGCTACCGATACCGGCACGTATCGTCGTCGAGTCGTCACCTTCGTCACGCCCGTCCGCCGTCGTGACCGAAATGACACCACCGGCGGCATTGCCGTACTGAACCGCCGCCGGTCCCCTGATGACCTCGATCTGTTCTGCGTTGTCCAGGTCGATGGCATCGAGCTGGGCCTGGCCATCGGGGAGGGTGTAGGGAATACCGTCCACCAATATGGTGATGCCGCGCACACCGAAGGGAGCGCGGGCACCAAAGCCCCTGATGGAGACACGAGCACCCTGGGCGAAGTTGTCGCGATTCTGGATGAACACCCCAGGCACTCGAACCAGGGATTCATCGAGACGGACCCGCTGCTGACCTTGATGGATGTCGTCTTCATCGACCATCGAGACAGCCATCGGGGTGGTGAGTAGCTCGCGCTCCAGGCGCGGCGCCGACACCGTCAACACGGGTTGCTGCAGCTCGACGGCGCGGTCGTCGGTTGCGGCAGTCTGTGCGGTGACAGGCGTTGTCAGCGGGAGCAGCAGCAGGGCGGCGGCCGGGCGAGAGGTCATCAGGTTCATCCTTGAACGGCGAGGCGAGAAGGGAGTGGTGGCTCGAAAGAGCATCTTTATCGTTTAAGCACAATTCTAGAGAAGTCGCATCCTTGGCACCACTCTGGTGAAGAGAGCCTGGTTCCCGTCGGTGCAGGCCTTCCGCTAGACCAAAGTCGCTTTTCGTTGTGTGGCCAGGTAGTTTATCTTTTGAACTGAAAAAACGAACAGAAGTTCACTATGCGAACGAGCGCCGCTGGTCGAGTTGCCGGAAACGGTGTCGAGCGAGAGACCAATAATGAGCGCGCGTCGCCGATAACGATAAAGTCCGGAGGATCCCCATGAAGACCCCCCTCGCGTGCCTGATGGCCGCATCCCTGACGGCCCTTTCCTGTGCCTCGGTTCAAGCGGCGACCACGCTGCGCATGGCCCACTTCTGGCCTGGTGCCTCTGATATCAATACCCAGATCTTCGAGCAGTGGGCCAAGGCGGTGGAGGAAGACTCCGGCGGTGATCTGCGTGTTCAGGTCTTCCCTTCCGGTACCCTGGCCAAGGCTGACGACATCTATGAGGCGACCGTAAACGGCATCGCCGATATCGGCGCCACCGCTCAGGGCTATACCGCCGGGCGCTTCCCGCTGTCGCAGATCGTCGAACTCCCCGGGGTGGCCGATTCCGCGATACAGGGTTCATGCATCCTGCAGACCCTGTACGACGATGGCGGCCTGGGGGGAGAGTACGACGACACTCGCGTGTTGTTCATGTTCACCACCGGTCCCGGCTACATCCATACCGTGGATACCGACGTCCAGGTACCGGCTGATCTGGAAGGGCTGCGAATCCGTCGCCCGACCGCGGTGGCAGGCGATATCCTCGAAAACATGGGGGCAAGCCCGGTAGGCATGCCTGCCCCGGATATCTATACCTCCATGCAGCGGGGCGTGCTCGATGGCTTGAGCTTTCCCTGGGAAGGCATGAAGGGGTTTCGTATCAACGAGCTGGTCGAATACCACACCCAGGTGCCGTTCTATTCGCTGATCTTTGTGGCGACCATGAGCCAGCGTGCCTACGATCGGCTGACGCCGGAGCAGCAGGCGGTCATCGATGCCAACTCCGGCATGCAGTGGGCACTCAATGCGGGGGAGGTGTTCCACGCCATCGACGAGGTGGGGCGGCAGGAAGCGGTGGACGCCGGCCACACCATTCGGGTGGTCGATGCGCCCCTCGACAACGCCGACTGGGCGCCGCCGCTCCAGCAGGGCATCGAGGATTACCTGAGCGGACTCGAGGAGCGCGGCTTGAGCCAGGCGCATGACGTCTATCAGGCGGCGCTGGCGGCACGTGAAAGCTGCGCCGGGACGGAGTGACGCCATGCAACCCTTTCTGGAAGGGGGCAGCCGTTGGCTGGCCCTGGTCTGTCGCTGGGTGGCGGGCGGCTGTCTGATACTGATGCTGGCGGTGACCATCGCCGACGTGGTGACACGCTACCTGCAGCGTCTGACCGATGGCGCTATCTCCTTTCAGGTCTTCGGTAGCGTCGAACTGGTCAGCTACCTGATGCTGTTTGCCTTGCTGGCGGCCATGTCGGCCAGCGTGGAGAAGAGCCAGGTGGTGGTCGAGGCCTTTTCCCACCGTCTTCCTGCGTCCATCGCAGCGCGCCTGCATGGCGTCTATCTGCTGGGCTTTGCGGTGCTTGGCGGGGTGCTGGCGACGGGCCTGGTGGGTGCGGCCCACGCCGCTGTCGAGTACGGCGAGGTCACCCAGGACCTGAGGATCTCGCTCGGGCCGATCTATCTTGTCGCTGCAGTGCTCAGTGGTCTGCTGGCGTTGCGCAGCCTGCTGCACGCGCTCCTGGGGGCGCTGTTCGGCCAGAGTGCGGAGGTGTCCCATGGCGACTGAGACGATCGGCGGGTTCGGGCTGCTGCTGTTGCTGGTGTTGATGATCCTGCGGGTGCCGGTAGCTCTGGCGATGCTGCTGGTCGGTGTCGGTGGTTTTGCCACCATCATCGATCTCGGCGCGGCGGTATCGATGTTGAAGTCGGTGCCGGTGGAGGTGTTGTCCAACTACAGCTTCAGCGCGATTCCGATGTTCATCCTGATGGGCGTACTGGCGGCGCATTCAGGCATGGCCGGCAAGCTTTTCCAGTCGGCTCGGGTGATCTGCGGTGGCTGGAAGGGCGGCCTGGCGATCGCCGCCGTCGGTTCCTGTGGCGTCTTTTCGGCGATTTCCGGATCTTCTCTGGCCACCGCCAGCACCATGACCCGGGTGGCCCTGCCGGAGATGGAGCGATACGGCTACCATCGTGGCCTGGCCACCGGGGCGCTGGCCGCGGGCGGCACCCTAGGCATCATGATTCCGCCCAGTATCGCCCTGCTGATCTATGCCATCCTGACCGAGCAGTCGGTGGGTGACATGTTCATGGCGGGTCTGGTGCCCGGGCTCCTGGGACTGGTGCTGTACGCCCTGACCGTCAGCGTGGTCATGCGGGTCAAGCCGGAACTGGCGGTGGCAGGGGAAGCGACGGGCTGGGGCGAGAAGCTTGCCTCGCTCGGCGGGCTGGTGCCCTTCTTCGCGGTCTTCCTGGTCATGATCCTGGGCATCTACCTGGGCATCTTCACTCCCACCGAGGGGGCCAGTGTCGGTGCCTTTGCCACCCTGATCTACGCCTTGGTCAAGGGGCTGCGTGCACGGGAGCTGTGGTCTGCGGTCCAGGAGACCCTGGCGCTGTCGGCGGTGGTGTTCTTCATGCTGGTCGGTGCCGAGGCGCTGGGCTACTTCATTTCGCTCTCACGCATCTCGTTCTCCATCAGCGACAGTCTGTTTGCCATGGAGCTGACGCCCTTCGTTGTCGTGCTGTGCATCCTGGCCATGTACTTCCTGCTCGGCATGTTCATGGACTCGATCGCCATGCTGGTGATCACGGTGCCGATGGTGTTCCCGATCATTCAGAGCCTGGGTATCGACCCGGTGTGGTTTGGCATCGTCACGGTGCTGACGGTCGAGTTGGGGCTGATCACGCCGCCGGTGGGGATGAACGTCTTCGTGATCAAGGCCATGGCGCCCCATGTGGGACTGGGAGAGATCTTCCGAGGCGTCTCTCCCTTTATCGTGTCTGACTTTGTGCGCCTGGCTCTGTTGCTGTTGTTCCCGACCTTGAGCACCCTCTTTTTGCTGTAGTCGGCATCGAAGCGGCGGCCAGTATTACGCTCAGCTCACCCCAAGCCCGCCATACGGCGGGCTTTTTTGATGCATTTAATGTCGGTTGGATGAGGTTTCTGATATGACGCTCTAGTCCAATATGAGCCTTTGTGGGAGGCGCGTTTCACTAAGCTTGCAGCGTGACACCATCGTAATGACGCGAGGGCTTGACGTGAGTGCGCGCAATATTTTTGTGGTGGGGCTGAACGATGACAATCATGAGCGTCTGCTGCGCTTGAAGGGTGCCGAAGAATGGCGCTTTCACCGAATTATTGCGCCGGAGGCGGTCTATGACACCGAAGAATTCGATATTCCCGCGATGCTCGAGGAAGCCGGCCAGACCCTGGACCGATTCGGCAGGCCGATAGACGCGATCATCGGCTATATGGATTTTCCGGTATCCACGATGCTGCCGATCCTGTGCAAGCGATTCGGTACCCGATCGACGTCGCTGGAAAGCTTGCTGAAGTGTGAGCACAAGTACTGGAGCCGTTGCGTTCAGCGCGAGGTGGTGCCGCAGTACATCCCCGGATTCACCGCCTTCGACCCCTTCGACGAGGCGGCGTTGGGCCAGATCGGTGCGGCGGGGCTGTCCTTTCCCTTCTTCGTCAAGCCGATCAAGTCGTCGGGCTCACGGCTCGGTTTTCGCATCGAGACGCCGGAAGACTTTGCGCTTGCCATTGACCGTCTGAAGGCGGAGATCGGTTCCATCGCCGAGCCGTTCAACAGCGTGCTGGATCAGGCCAACCTGCCTCCGGAGATCGCGGCGATCGATGGCCATTACTGCATGGCCGAGGAAATCATCGGCGGCTGGCAATGCACGCTGGAAGGCTACGTCCACGATGGCGAGGTCGTGGTCTATGGTGTGGTCGACTCGATTCGCTACCCAGGGGTGTTGAGCTTCTTCCACTATCTGTACCCCTCGGCCCTGCCACAAAGGGTTCAGCAGCAGATGATCGACGCCACCCGCCTGGTCATGACCCGCACCGGCTTCGATCAATCCGCGTTCAACGTCGAGTTTTTCTGGGACGAACTCCAGGATCGCATCTGGCTGCTCGAGATCAACACACGCATTTCCCAGTCACATTGCGACCTGTTCGAGAAGGTCGACGGGATAAGCCATCAGCAGGTGACGGTGGACCTGGCGCTGGGGCAGCGTCCGAGACTGCCCCACCGGGAGGGCGCCTACGCGGTCGCGGCCAAGTTCTTCTACCGCGTGTTCTTCCATGACGCCACCGTCGAACGGGTTCCCTCGGCGCAGACCCTCGCACAACTCGAACAGGACTACCCCAGCACGGTGATCAGTCTGCAGGTGGAGGAGGGGCAGCGTCTGTCGAGCCTGCCAGAACAGGATAGCTACAGCTTTGCATTGGCCTATATTTGGATGGGGGGCGACGACTATCAGACGCTGCTTCGTCGCTATCAGCAACTGGCGGCCCGACTGACCTTCGCATTCGGCGATATCGATAGTTGAGTCGGCGCGCCGCCGCTGTACCGAGCGTCACCGAGAGCGCTGGAGTGGCCAGGTTGCAGGGGTAGGGCGATCTCGGCAGAGCGGTATGGACAGGGCGATCTCGACAGGGTGAGCTTGAAGCCAGTGCAAGGAGCGACGATGCGGGTGGTCAGCGATTTTCCGCGCAAGGTGATGGAGCAGGAAACCTGGATTCCACTGGCCGACGGCACGCGGCTGGCTGCCCGTATCTGGCGGCCGGTCGACGCCGACGATGATCCGGTGCCGGCGATCCTCGAGTACCTGCCTTATCGCAAGCGTGACCTGACCGCGGAGCGAGACGCTCAGGTGCATCCTTACTGGGCCGGGCATGGCTATGCCGGGGTTCGCGTCGATATCCGAGGCACCGGCGAATCCGATGGCGTACTGACCGACGAGTACCTGCAGCAGGAACTGGACGACGGGGTGGCGGTACTCGAGTGGCTGGAACGCCAGCCCTGGTGTACGGGAAGTGTCGGCATGGTCGGTATTTCCTGGGGGGGGTTCAACGGCCTGCAGATCGCCGCCATGCGCCCACCGCAGCTCAAGGCGGTCATCACCATCTGTTTTACCGATGACCGCTACGCCGATGATATCCACCATATGGGTGGCTGCCTGCTGGCCGACAATCTTTCCTGGGCGTCGACCATGTTCGATGGCAATGCCATCCCGCCCGACCCGGCGCTGGTGGGTGGCGACTGGTTCAGGATGTGGCTCGATCGCCTGGACGGCAGCGGCCTCTGGCTTTCGCGCTGGCTTCAGCACCAGCGACGTGACGACTACTGGAAACATGGCTCGGTGTGCGAGGACTACAGCCGTATCCAGGTGCCGGTGTACGCCATCAGCGGCTGGGCGGATGGTTACTGCAACGCCGTCTTCCGGCTGCTGGCCGGTTTGACCTCGCCACGCAAGGGGCTGGTGGGCCCCTGGGCTCACAAGTACCCCCACCTCGGGGTACCGGGGCCGGCCATCGGCTTCCTGCAGGAAGGGCTACGGTGGTGGGACCACTGGCTGAAGGACCAGGATACCGGGATCATGGACGAACCGATGCTGAGGGTCTGGATGCAGCAATCGATGCCGCCATCGGCGCGCTACAGCGCTCGTCCCGGTCGCTGGGTCGCCGAGCCGAGCTGGCCCTCTCCCCACATCATGTCCCGGAGCTGGCGGCTGACCAGCGGACATGACCTGCGTGGCGAGGACGGCACCGACGCGAAGGACGGCGATGACGACGAGAGCCTGGATATCCGCTCGCCGCTGTCGGTGGGCCTGTATGCCGGCAAGTGGTGTTCCTACAACGCACCGCCGGATCTGCCTCACGACCAGCGTGACGAGGACGGCGGCGCCCTGATTTTCCAGACGCCCCGGCTCGAGCAGGATCTGGAAATCTGTGGTGCCCCATCGGTGCAGCTGGAACTGTCCGCCGACCAGCCGGTGGCGATGGTGGCGCTGCGTCTTGTCGATATCGCCGAAGACGACAAGGCGACACGGGTGTCCTATGGGGTGCTCAACCTGACCCATCGTGACAGCGACGAACACCCGGAGCCTCTGGTGCCGGGGCGCCGCTACCGCGTGACGGTGTGTCTCAAGCATATTGCCCAGCAGTTTCCGGCGGGGCACGCCATCCGGCTGGCGATCTCGACCAGCTACTGGCCGCTGGTATGGCCTGCGCCAAGGCCGGTACGCCTGACACTGTGGCCTGGTGCCTGTCGCCTGGTGCTGCCGACCAGGGTCCCCAGGCCGGCGGAAGAAGCGGCTCTGCGCCCCTTCGAGGAGCCGGAAGGGGCGCCACCGCTGGCCAAGACGCTGCTGCAACCTTCCCAGGAAAGCTGGAAGGTGATCCGAGATCTGGCCAATGACCAGACCACACTGGAGGTGTTCCACGACGAGGGCAGCTACCGGCTGGACGATATCGCGCTGGACATCTCCGGCTCGGTGACAGAGCGCTACAGCTATTCCTACGGCAACTACGACAGTGTTACCGGCTGGACCGAGTGGCAACGTACCTTCCGCCGGGGGGACTGGGAGATCCACACCCTGACCCGCACTCGGCTGACCAGCGACGCCGATAGCTTTCGGGTGCGTGCCACCCTGGACGCCTGGCAGGGCGATACTCGAGTCTTTTCGCGAAGCTGGGATGAGGTCTTCCCCCGGGATCTGGTCTAGGGCTTGTCTGAAAAGTGCCTGCGCTCGGTAATACGGCGTTAAAAATCGTCTGGTACGCCAGCCCGGTCAAAATGCTCATTTACACCCCGTAAACTGCGCTTTCTCACCGATTTTTGCCTTGTCTAACCTTCGCTCGTCGACTTTTCGGACAGCGCCTAGGGCGAGCTTGGCGATCCGTCGCCTTGACGATGGAACTGGCGGCGGCGGAAGTCGCGGGGAGCCACTCCGCTGAGCCGCTTGAAGAAGCGGGTGAAGTAGGCGGGCTCGGAAAAGCCCAGGCCATCGGCGATCTGGGCGATGGTCAGGTTGGTATAGGTCAACTCGCGCTTGGCTTCGAGCAGCAGACGCTGGTGCAGCACCGACAGGGCGCTTTGGTCCGCCAGGCGCCGGCACAGGACGTTGAGGTGGGCCGCGCTGATGTCCAGCTCGCGCGACATTTCCTCGATGCTCGGCTGCTGGCGAAAGCGCCGCTCGATCAGTGCCTGGTAGCGGGCCAGGTGACCGTGGCCGGGATCGGTGCTCACGGCAGACCTGGCCCGGGTGGCCGGATGCGTCGCCAGGCGAGCCGCTTCCACCGTCAGCGCCTGGATCAAGGCGTCGAGCAGCACGTCGCGGTCCCGTGCCGGCCGTCGGTATTCCCCGTCGATATGTTCCACCAATGCCTGCAGTCGGTGTCTGGCGTCGGCTAGTGCAGTGACTCCCGCACTGCGCCAGACCCTGCTGGCGTCCGGCAGTACCTGCTCGAGGTGGCTGACCAGCGGTGCCGCCAGGGTCAGGATGTGGCCCTGGATGTTCGGGGCGAAGGCAAACCCGTGAATGGTGAGCGCAGGTACCAGGATCAGCAGCGGGGCGGCCCGCCGTTGCCGGCTGTCTTCCAGTTGCAGTTCGACCTCGCCCGCGTACAGCAGCAGCAGGTGAGTCAGGTCGACGTGGCGGTGAGGATGGATGCGCCAATCGTGGAGCCGACTGCGTTCGGCGATGGACTCGCAGTGCAGCAGGTCGGGGGTCGGCCAGCTACCGGTTTCCCCGTAAAGGGTAAAGGTGGGAACCGCTGACGATATCGTGGTGGACGGGGTCTCGGGGTTCATGGTCCGCGCTCCTGGCGGTTGCCGGGGAGGTGATTGAGCGTGACTACGACAAATGTCAGGGTAGATTCCGCGAAAAGTCCAGTTTGTGGCGAGGAATATGCCTTATCTGGGGTGGTGTTTCAGCGAAAAATACAAGGCATAACCATAACGTTCCGCTGACGAGGTAGCCACCATGACGACAACATCTTCCCCCGAGCGTATCGATAGTGAACTCACGACCCAGGTCGCCATCATCGGGGCCGGGCCCTCCGGACTGCTGCTGGGGCAACTGCTCAGCCGGGCCGGGATCGACAATGTGATCGTCGAACGCAAGAGCGGCGACTATGTGCTGGGACGTATTCGTGCCGGGGTGCTCGAGCAGGGCATGGTCGACCTGCTGCGTGAAGCCGGCGTCAGCGAACGCATGGATGCCGAGGGCCTGCCCCACGACGGCTTCGAGCTTGCCTTCGACAACCGCCGGGTACGCGTCGACCTTGCGGGGCACACCGATGGCAAGCAGGTGATGGTGTACGGCCAGACCGAAGTCACCCGGGACCTGATGGAAGCACGCGAGCGAGAAGGCGGCATCAGCTACTACGAGGCCAGCGACGTCACCCCCCATGATCTGGATAGCGAGTCGCCCTCCCTCACCTTTCAGCATGAAGGCAAGGGGTACCGTCTGCGCTGTGCCTATGTGGCCGGGTGCGATGGATACCACGGCGTGTCACGCCAATCGATCCCGCAGGAGCGCCTGAAGACCTTCGAGCGGGTCTATCCGTTTGGCTGGTTGGGGCTGTTGTCCGACACGCCACCGGTGACCGATGAGCTGATCTACGCGCGCCACGAGCGGGGCTTCGCCCTGTGCAGCATGCGGTCGGAGAATCGCAGCCGCTACTACGTGCAGGTGGGCCTCGATGAGAAGGTCGAAGACTGGTCCGATGAGCGTTTCTGGGACGAACTGAAACGGCGCCTGCCGGATGACGTGGCCGAGACTCTGGTGACGGGACCTTCGATCGAAAAGAGCATCGCACCGCTGCGCAGCTTCGTGGTCGAGCCGATGCAGTACGGTCGCCTGTTTCTGGTGGGTGACGCCGCCCATATTGTGCCGCCCACCGGTGCCAAGGGGCTGAACCTGGCGGCGAGTGACGTCAACACCCTGTATCGCCTGCTGGTGAAGGTGTTTAACGAAGGGCGCAGCGATCTGATCCCGCGCTACTCCGAGGTGTGCCTCAAGCGTATCTGGAAGGCCGAGCGCTTCTCCTGGTGGATGACGTCGATGCTGCATCGTTTCAGCGACGAGGAAGACTTCGAGGCGCGCATGCAGTTGGCGGAGCTCGACTATCTGACCGGCTCGACAGCGGGCCTGACCACCATCGCCGAAAACTACGTGGGGCTGCCCTACGAACCCCTGGAGTAGCGTCATAGAGGTATCTGCCGGCGAGGGACCTGCGAGGGAAAAGCGGCTCTCGGTCAGGGGCAATACCGACATCGGGGCATCGACAGGGAAAGGTGCAATGGGGTCGACGTTGACCTGGTGAGGGCTCGGCGCATGTCCTGCCGCTAGGCAGCTTCCGGTGCATCGCGTAAGGTCGTGATTCTGCTTCCCGGTCGATGTCGAACCCCATGAAACAAGAGCGCTTGACCCCATTTCAGATCCTGATTCTGATCCTCTCCTTTTACGTGCTTGGTGCCATGGCGGTGCAGGAGCTGAATGACCTGCCGCCGGAGGTCGATGACCTGATTTTCAAGTTGGACCTGGTGGTCTGCGGCTTCTTCTTTGCCGACTTCTGCATCCGGTTCCACCGTGCGGAAAGCAAGTGGCGCTTTATGCGCTGGGGCTGGATCGATCTGCTGGCGAGCATCCCGGTGAGCTTCTTCATGGCTGGCCGTCTGGTGCGCGTAGTGCAGATCATCCGCATGCTGCGCGCGATCAAGTCGGTACACCTGATCTGGAACCTGCTGTTTCGCAACAAGGCCAAGGGCATCTTCGCCTCGGTGGCCTCGGCCACGGTACTGCTGTTGATCTTCGGCTCGGTGGTGATCCTGGTGGTGGAAGGCCCCAACCCGGAAAGCGCCATCGATACCGCCGAAGAGGCTTTGTGGTGGGCCTTCGTCACCGTCACCACGGTGGGGTACGGCGATTACTATCCGGTGACGTCGCTGGGACGGGTCGTGGCGGCGCTGTTGATGGTGGCCGGTGTGGGTCTGTTCGGTAGCTTCGCGGCCTACGTCGGTTCACTGTTCATCGATGATCAGGAGGACGAGTCCGAACGGCTGCATCGGGTCAATCGAGACATGCTGCGAGAGTTGCACCGCGAGGTGCTAGAACTCAAGGCCGAGGTGGTGGCCCTGAGGGGGGCACTCGATGCCAGCAGCGACGCCCCGTCAAGCGGGCAGGTTGCCCGCGAAGACCGGGCAGGCGGGTCAGATCAGGTGCCCGAGCCCGGTCCCGAACGGCTGCCGGGAGGCGATCCGCGCGAGTGACGCACACTCGCCGCTGCATCGCCCGCCGGGTGCTTCACTTGACCTCATACTGGCCTTCCCAAACGCGGGCATCGTCCTGACCGGGGGCTCGGGTGGTCGCCCCAGGCGTGATGTCGTCGGCATGATCGGCGCGGTAGGCCTCCATGCGCTTCTTCATGCGGTGACGCACCAGCGGCATCAGCGCCAGTCCCACCAGGCTCAGCACCAGGGCCATCATGGTGGCCAGCACCAGGGTGATGGCGCCGACCAGGGTGGCGAGAGCCAGCTTGAAGCCACCCATCCGGCGGGTGGGGCGTGCCTGGCGAGCGCGTTGCTGCCAGCGGGACGCCGCCCTCCAGGCGGCGTTGTGCTGGTAGTCGTCGGTGCTGAAGGAATGATCAGTCGTCATGCTGGACTCCGGTCACGTCAAAGGTATGGCGATCGAGGCGGACCTCGAGCTCCTGGTGCTGGGCGTCGTAGCCTTCGATCTCGATATCACCTGTACGGTCGACATCCAGCGAGCTGAACAGTTCCAGGCCGGCCGACTGGGCGGCGTCCAGCGCCTTGCCGACATCGTCGCCGCTGAGGCTCCAGGTCGGGATTTCGCTCTGGCGCCGCTGTTCGCCCAGCAGGCTGCCGTCGCTGAGGTCCATGTCGACGTCCAGGCGCCAGCCGTCGTCGCGCCAGCCTTCCGCCTCGAAACGATCGCCGTCGTCGATACCCAGCTCATCGTAGTGGGTGAAGCCGTACTCCCCGGTGCTGGCCAGCAGGCGGTCGATCTCCTCCCGGTTGACGGCTTCATCGTCGGCCATGGCGGTGGTGGCGAGGGTGCCGCTCAAGGTCAGGGCGGCCAGGCTCAGGGTGACAGTCTTGTTCATGCTGGGGACTCCATTCGCTGTTGAGGTAAGCTCACCGTGTGCTTGGTGATCTCGGCGAGTGGGACCATCCTGACAGGGGGGACCTGTCGCCAGCCTGACGGGATCGTTCATCTTTCATTCATCTGCAGTGGGTCAGACTTCGCCTCATGACCTCCAAGACACTTTTCTTGCTATGCACGTCCGTGATGGCCGCGAGCCTGGCCCAGGCCCCGCGCCCGAGTGACGACGTCAGCCTCGCGGCGCTGGCGAGCGAGTCGCTGGGAATCAGTTTCGCCCGCGCGGATGACGACTGGCGTGACTTGCACCAAGAGGTGCGTGAAGGCCGGCTGGTGGCGTTGCCGACGCTGCTGGACTGGCTCGATGAGCGCTACGACGGTCAGGTGCTCGAAGTGGAGCTCGAACGTGACGACGGCAGAATCCTCTACGAGATCGAACTGGTCGGCGCTCAGGGACAGGTCGTGGAGTTCGAGTTCGACGCGGGCAGTGGTGAGCTGTTGAGCATCGAAGGGGTCGGCATCGATGCCATGCAGCGCCCCTCGCCGCAGAACACGGACTAGCCCGCGGGGATCACCGCAATACAGGGATTACGCCGGAGGAGGGGTGGCATGAAGATTCTGCTGGTCGAGGATGACCAGGCGCTGAGCGAAGCGCTCGCCGCCTCCCTCGAGGAAGGCGGGCTGCTGGTGGAAGTCGCGGCGACCGGAGGCGAGGCGGATTTTCTGCTGCGCACCGAGCGCTACGACGCAGTCGTGCTCGACCTGGGACTGCCGGATGGCGATGGCACGCGCTGGCTGGCCCAGTGGCGCGACGACGACATCGACCTGCCGGTACTGGTGCTGACCGCGCGAGAGCGCTGGTCCGACAAGGCTGCGGGCTTTTCTGCCGGGGCCGACGACTACGTCACCAAACCCTTCGAGACCGCCGAAGTCATGTTCCGGCTGCGGGCCCTGGTGCGCCGCAGCCACGGCCACGCCCACCCGGTGCTCAGCGCCGGGGCGCTCAGCTTCGACACCCACACGGGGGCCGTGACGCTGGCCGGCAGGCCGGTGGCGCTGACGGCTCAGGAGTCACGGTTGTTGTCCTACCTGATGCACGCCCGCGAGCGGGTGGTCAGTCGCGCCGAGCTGGCCGAGCACGTCTACGACCGTGACCATGAACCCGATTCCAACGTCATCGACGTCCAGATAAGTCGCCTGCGGCGCAAGCTCGGCAGCGAGCGGATCGAGACACGGCGCGGCGAGGGCTATCGCCTGGTGACCCCGGCGGGAGAGGATGCGCCGTGACGCCGCCGCGCGGTTCGCTGACCCGGCGGCTGCTGCTGGCGTCGCTGGTGCTGGTGCTGGTGATCCTGCCGCTGGTCGGCGGTGGGCTGTCCTACAGCTTTCGCGAATCCGCCTCGGCCTCGTTCGACGAACGCCTGTCGTCGATGCACCGGGTGCTGCTGGCGGCCCTGGATCGGGATCCCCAGAGCGGTGCCCTGGTGGTCAACGACAGTCTCGGCGATGCGCGCTTCGATCAGGTGTTCTCCGGTTGGTACTGGCAGATCAGCGACGGCGAGCGCCTGTCCCGGGGCTCACGTTCGCTATGGGATCAGCGCCTGCCGATCACCGCCTCCCCGGACACCGTCTGGCGCACCATCGAAGGGCCTCGTGGGCAGTGGCTGAGGCTGGTCGAGCGTTCCCTCAGGCTGTCGGGACATCCCCACCCCGTTCACGTCAGCCTGGCGGTCAGCCGTCAGGAGCTCGATGCCGAAGTGGCACGCTTCGAATGGCTGCTATGGCTGTCGCTGCTTGGGCTCGGCGTGCTGTTGCTGACCGGTCTGGCGCTGCAGATCCGCTGGGGGCTGGCGCCCTTGAGGTCGCTTCACGCGGATCTGGCGGCGGTCAAGGGCGGCCAGCGGGAGCGCCTCGATACCCGGCTGCCGACCGAGCTCGCGGAACTGGCGGTGACCATGAACGAGGTGCTCGACCATGACCGGCGGCTGATCGAGCGCGGTCGCGCCACCGCCGGCAATCTGGCCCACGCGCTCAAGACGCCGGTCAGCGTATTGATGACCCAGGCGGAACGCCTTCCCGAGACCGAGCGAGCCAGGATGCGCCAGGAGCTAGGACGTATCGATGCTGCCGTGCGCCACCACCTGGCCCGTGCCAGCGCCGTCGGCAGCGCCGCCCTGGCCGCCAGGGTACGTCTGGCCAGGGTGCTGGCGCCGGTGCTGGACGGCCTGTCTCGGCTGGCCACGCGTCGCGGTATCCGTCTCGAGACCCGCGTGGCGGATGGGCTGGCGCTGCGCATCGATCCCAACGATCTGCAGGAGCTGACCGGCAACCTGCTGGAGAACGCCATCGACTGGGCGCGTACCCGGGTCGAGCTCGATCTCTGGCTCGAGAGGGACAGCGTGCGCCTGCGGCTGGAAGATGACGGTCCGGGCATGAGCGCGCAAGAGCGTGAGGCGGTACTCAAGCGCGGCGTGCGTCTGGATGAGCGCCGCCCCGGCAGTGGGCTGGGGCTTTCCATCGTCGAGGAACTGGTGTCACTGTACGGCGGTACGATGACCCTGGATCGTGCGGCGCTTGGTGGACTGAGGGTAAGCGTCACGCTGCCCGGCGGCTTGCTGGAAAAGGCGCCAGCCGAGTAAGCCTGCGTTGTGCCGGTGTCCCTGGCTTGCGATGATGCAGGCTGTACGATCAGCCAGAGAGACGATGCGTGGACAAGTTCGAGGTCAAGCTGGACCAGGCCGCACGAGCCGCCTGGCTTTCCTATGTGGGTGGACAGACGCAGGATGAGATCGCCGCACAGCTTGGGGTCTCCCGGCCGGGCGTGCAGCGACTGCTGGCGCTGGCCAGGCAGGAAGGCCTGGTCAAGGTCCATATCGACCACCCCGTGGCCCACTGCACCGCACTGTCCCAGGCCATCCGTGAACGCTTCGAACTGGACTACTGCGACGTGGTGCCTGCGTCCGCCACCGCTGAGGACAGTACCCCCTACCTGGCGGTGGCCGGCGCCGAGCGTCTGTCACGCATCATCGAGCGCAGCGAGCCGCAGACCCTGTCGCTGGGCTCCGGCCGCTCGATTCGTGCGACGGTGGAGGCCCTGAGCCGGATCGACCGTCCACGTCATCGCTTCGTCTCACTGGTCGGTAACGTGGCCAGGGACGGCTCGTCCAACCGCTACGACGGGGTCATGGTGGCGGCGGACAAGACCGGTGGCGAGCGCTACCTGCTGCCGACGCCGGTGGTCGCCAGTTCGGTCGAGGAGAAGCGGGCGCTGGCGGCACAGCCGCTGTTCCGCGCCATCGGCGAGGTGGCCGAGCAGGCCAGCGCGGCCTTCGTCGGGGTAGGGCGGATCGATCGCCAGGCGACGCTGTTTCAGGATCATTTCATCAGCGAGTCGGAACTCGACGAGCTGCTGGCGCTGGACGCCGTGGGAGAGCTGGTGGGCTGGCCGATGGATGCCGATGGCCGGTTGATCGACTGCTCCACCAGTCAGCGAGTGACCAGCCTGCCGCTGACCACGCTGAAGCGTCAGGCGATGGTGGCGGTGGCCGGTGGCCGCGACAAGGGGCCGGCCATCCTGGCCGCGCTGCGCGGCGGCTGGCTGACCAGTCTGATCACCGACGATCAGGCGGCGCGCTATATCGTCGAGCGCCTTTCCTCGCAAATCTAGGCAGCACGGCTGCTGTATCGTCGAGCGCCTTTGCCTGGCCCCCTTCCTGGCGCCCTTCCTGACACCCTCGCGCCCCGGCGGCTCGCCGGGGCGCGAGGGTGTTGTCTGACGCGCTTCTTCGTCACTTCGTGTGGATCTGGCCTGCTTGCCTTCATGCCTTCACGCCTGCTGGTGCTGCAACTGCTGCTCCTTGCGCGCGGTGATCGCCTTGAGCTTGAGCGATGCCAGCATCCCGACGATGCCCATGCAGGCGATGTAGCCGAAGTACAGCTGGTAGGCGGTGACCGCCTCGAAGCGTGCCGACAGGAAGCCGTAGATCTGCGGCAGGAAGATGTCCGGGGTGTAGGCGAGCAGCGAGATTACGCCGATGGCCAGTCCCGCCACCTCCATGGAAATATCGCAGTCGTCGAGTATCGCCCAGTACAGTCCGCGCAACGCATAGGTGAGCACACCTATCATCAGCACCACCGCCAGCAAGGCCACCGTGCCTACCGAGGTCGGCATCAGGATCAAGGTGGCCAGAAAGGCGGTGGCGCCTAAAAACAGCAGTGCCAGCACATTGGTCTTGCCGAAGCGGTCACCGAGAAAGCCGGCGGTGATGCCGCCGATAGGGCGCATCCACAGCTTGGCCACGGTGATGGCGCCGGCGGCGACGGCGGTGACGCCATATCCCTCCTGGACATAGGCCGAGAAGGAATAGGTCGCCCAGAACAGCTGGTAGCCGCACAGGATGATAAGCGCAACCAGCCACAGCGCCGGAATCGACGCCAGATGCTTGAGGTCGGCGAGTACATTGCCGCTGGTCTTGATCTTCTTGGCGCGTATCTCGGAGCCGTCATGGCGAGTGAAGAAAATGAAGGTCAAGGCGGCGATCACCAGACAGGTGAACGAATACATGTAGACCACCACCTTGAGCGCCTCGGTGGTGTTGTCCTGCTGGTCGTTGAGGTAGTAGGCGAACAGGCTGATCGCAATGGTTGCCAGGATCGCCTCGATCAGTCCGCGCCCGCCATCGAGGATACCGAAGAAGCGGCCCTGCTCGTCTTTCTTGGCCAGCATCTTCACCCCCTTCAGCATCGCCGACCAGAAGGTCAGCCCCGAGGTCAGTCCCCAGCCGAGAAAGACCATCGTCAGCATGACGCCGGAAGGGATGGTCGCGAACAGTAATCCGAGCAGCCCGGTGCCGGCCATGGAGACCGTCACCAGCAGGCGGGGCGAGAACTTGTCGGCGAGCCAGCCGCTGGGCAGGTAGCACAGGAAGAACACGACACCCAGCATGGAATAGAAGTTACCGAGTTCACTCGAGGTGATGTTGAAGACCTCGAGGATCGGTGTTTCGAAATTCTGGCGCAGGTAGAGCAGGGGATAGATGGACCCGGCCGCCAGCAGCATCAGACTGAACTGGAAGTAGCGCTTGCGATTGGACTTGTTGGCGATGGCCGGAGGCAGAGCAGCGTGGTCTGGCATTGTTGTGGCTCCCTCGATCCAGGATCGATTGGCGTGGCATGCGTGGTGGCGTGGGGCCTGCAGGCATGCTCGGCGAGGCCCTGGCCGGCGCTTCACGCAAGGGCCCCGGGGCACCGGACGAGAAGGCAGGGAAATAAATGACAGGTCGCGCGGTGGATCTGCAGAAGTGCCGCAAAGGACGCATCGAACTGCCGGATCAGCGATCGATCGAAGCCTAGGAGGCGGGTCTGAGAGCGTCAATTTTATTCCATATAGGGAATAAGATTTCTATATATGGAAAACAAGGAGAGGATTGGGTTAGTCGATTGATTTTAAAGAAAGTGCTGACTGTTACAACGGCTTTTCGAGGTAAGGGGCCAGGCTGAAGCCAAGGGCGGGAAAATACCATGGGAGGATGAAAAGCCTTTAAACAACAAGGTAATGAAGAGGCTGAATATCTAATATTTGCTGTTTTGTGCGAGCTCGGTGAAGGCCAGACGTTTGGCTGATTTACGTCGATGAGTGGTTGCCGGGGCAGGGGCTGAAAGGCGTCCGTGTACCGCTAAAGTCTAAAGCTATCGGCTTTGCGTTTTGTGTGGCTGTGTTCGATCATTTGATCATCAAGTGATTTGATTGATCATTTTCTGGGAGAGGTATCCGCAGCGTTGGCTTGCTCGGATGCACGCAATGCCCGACCACCACGACGAGTCCGAGGATTCGCGTCGGCGGTACAACAATATCCCCGCCAAGCGGGTAACGATCAGGAGTGCGCCATGAAGCCGTCTTACACCCTCCGTCCTCTTTGCGCGGCGCTGTCCAGGCCGCTGGTGCCGGCAAGCGCGCTGGTGCTGTCGCTGGGCGCGTCAGCCGCCCAGGCCGAGACCATCACCGTCGCCACCGTCAACAACAACGACATGGTGATCATGCAGAGCCTGACCGAAGCGTTCGAGAAGGCGCATCCGGACATCACCCTCGACTGGGTGGTACTGGAAGAGAACGTGCTGCGTCAGCGCATGACCACGGATATCGCCACCCAGGGTGGCCAGTTCGACGTCATGACCATCGGCAGTTACGAGGCCCCGATCTGGGCCGAGCGAGGCTGGCTCGAGCCGCTGGATGATCTGCCCGAGAGCTATCAGGTCGATGACCTGCTGGGACCCGTGCGCGATGGCCTGAGCCACGAAGGCAGCCTCTACGCGCTGCCGTTCTACGCCGAAAGCTCGATGCTCTACTACCGCAAGGATCTGTTCGCCGAGGCCGGTATCGAGATGCCCGAGCAGCCCTCCTGGAGTCAGGTGCGCGACTGGGCAGAAGCCCTGCATGACGACGACGGCGAAGTGGCCGGCATCTGTCTGCGTGGCAAGCCGGGCTGGGGCGAGAACATGGCCTTCGTCTCGACCTTGACCAACACCTTCGGCGGTCGCTGGTTCGACATGGACTGGAACGCCCAGATCGACAGCCCGGCCTGGCAGGAGGCGGTCGCCTTCTACGTCGACCTGCTCGACAACTACGGTCCGGCCGGTGCCAGCTCCAACGGCTTCAACGAAAACCTGGCGCTGTTCTCGCGCGGCAACTGTGCCATGTGGGTGGACGCCACCTCGGCGGCGGGCAAGCTGTTCGATGCCGATGAGTCCCAGGTCGCTGACCAACTGGGCTTCGCCCCGGCGCCGGTGGCCGAGACCCCCAAGGGCTCTCACTGGCTGTGGGCCTGGGCGCTGGCCATTCCCGCTTCTTCGGATGCCAAGGATGCGGCTCGTCAGTTCGTGACCTGGGCCACCTCGCCGGAGTACGTGGCCCTGGTCGGCGAGCGTGAAGGCTGGACCAGCGTGCCCCCCGGCACCCGCCAGTCCACCTACGACAACGCCGAGTACATCGAGGCCGCGCCCTTCGCCAGCTTCGTGGTCGACGCCATCAGCAAGGCCGACCCGCTCGACTCGAGCCTCGAGCCGAACCCCTACGTGGGCGTCCAGTTCGTCGGCATCCCCGAGTTCCAGGCCATCGGCACCCAGGTCGGCCAGATGGTGGCCTCGGCCCTGACCGGCGAGACCAGCGTCGAGCAGGCGTTGTCCGCCGCCCAGCGGGCTACCGAGCGCACCATGAAGCGCGCCGGCTACACCGACTGAAGCTCGTTCGCGGGCCGGCCTCCACGGTCGGCCCCTGGCTCCGATCGCCTGCGGACTTACCCCGCAGGCCTGACCAAGCGTGATCCCCCATGAACAAGAACCGTACTTCCGGGCGCACCGTCGGAGGGCTTCGCACCCTCTCGCTGCAGGCGCCGGCCGTTACTCTGCTGCTGCTGTGGATGATCGTGCCGCTGGCGATGACCGTCTGGTTCTCGTTTCAGCGCTACAACCTGTTGATGCCGAGCATGACCGGCTTTGCCGGTTTCGAGAACTACGAATACCTGCTGACCGACCCGGCGCTGTGGTCGGCGATGGGCACCACCCTGCTGCTGGTGGGCTGGGTACTGGCCATCACCGTGGTCGGTGGCACCCTGCTGGCGGTGCTGTTCCAGCAGGACTTCATGGGGCGCGGCGTCGCCCGAGTGCTGGCGATCTCGCCGTTCTTCGTGATGCCCACGGTCAGCGCCCTGGTGTGGAAGAACATGATGATGCACCCGGCCAACGGCGTATTCGCCTGGCTCGCCGAGAGCCTGGGGCTGCCGGCGATGGACTGGTTCTCGAGCCTGCCGCTGACCTCGATCATCATCATCGTGTCCTGGCAGTGGCTGCCCTTTGCGCTGCTGATCCTGCTGACCGCGATGCAGTCGCTGGACGACGACCAGGTCGAGGCTGCGCGCATGGATGGTGCGGGCCCGGTGGCGATCTTCTTCTACATCACCCTGCCGCACCTGAAGCGTGCCATCAGTGTGGTGGTGATGATCGAGATGATCTTCCTGCTGACGATCTTCGCCGAAATCTTCGTCACCACCTCGGGCGGACCGGGGCTGGCCACCACCAACCTGGCCTACCTGATCTACATCCGCGCGCTGCTCGACTTCGACGTGGGCACCGCCTCCGCCGGCGGCGTCATCGCCATCATCCTGGCCAACATCGTCGCCATCTTCCTGGTGCGCATGGTGGCCAAGAACCTCGAGCAGTAGCGCCTTGCGGCCGCTGACGACCCATCGACCAACAACAAGCTGACGAGGTGCACCACATGACCACCACCACTACCACCGGCGACAGCGTCAAGGCGCCGGTCGCCGACGCCGGGCGAGATGCCTCGGCCCTGCGCGCCCAGCGCAGGCGCAAGTTCGGCATCACCCTGCTGGGCTGGGGCGTGGCCCTGATCATCTTCTTTCCGATCTTCTGGATGATCGTCACCGGCTTCAAGACCGAAGCCGAGGCCATCGCCGATCCCAGCCTGATCTTCACCCCGACGCTGGAAAGCTATGTCGAGGTACAGGAGCGGGCCGACTATCTCAAGTTCGCCTGGAACAGTGTTGTCGTTTCCTTTGGTTCGACCCTGCTGGCGCTGTTGATCGCGGTGCCCTCGGCCTATGCCATGGCCTTTTTGCCGACCAAGCGCACCAAGGGCACCCTGCTGTGGATGCTGTCCACCAAGATGCTGCCCTCGGTGGGTGTGCTGGTACCGATCTATCTGCTGTTTCGCGACTTCGGCCTGCTCGATACCCGAATCGGCCTGACCATCGTCTACACCTTGATGAACCTGCCGATCGTGGTGTGGATGCTTTACACCTTCTTCAAGGACCTGCCCAGGGAGATTCTGGAAGCGGGCCGCATGGACGGTGCCAGCACCTTCCAGGAGGTGTGGTATCTGCTGCTGCCGCTGACCCTGCCGGGGATCGCTTCCACCGGATTGCTGTCGGTGATCCTGAGCTGGAACGAGGCCTTCTGGAGCCTGAACCTGACCACCTCTCAGGCGGCGCCGTTGACCGCTTACATCGCTTCCTTCTCCAGCCCCGAGGGACTGTTCTGGGCCAAGCTGTCGGCGGCCTCGACCATGGCCATCGCGCCGATCCTGATTTTTGGGTGGCTCACGCAAAAGCAAATGGTCCGTGGTCTGACCTTCGGCGCGGTGAAGTGAGCGAACTGATCGACGAGAAGCTTCGGCTGGCGCTCTTCACAAGCCCAAAAGCAGATGGTCCGTGGCCTGACCTTTGGCGCGGTGAAGTGACCGAGCTTCGGCGCGATGAAAAAACCGATCTTCGGCGCGGTGAACGACGCACCGGCAGACAGATATTTCAGGCGGCGCCGAGGCGCCCCTGACAGAACTTCGAGGACAACAAGATGGCAACACTGACACTCAACCAGGTGGTCAAGAGCTTCGGCGACACCCACGTCATCAAGGGCGTCGATCTGGAGGTCAAGGACCAGGAATTCGTGGTCTTCGTCGGCCCGTCCGGCTGCGGCAAGTCGACCCTTTTGCGGATGATCGCGGGACTCGAAAGCACCAGTGACGGCGATATCGTCATCGACGGCCAGCGGGTCAATGACCTGGGGCCGGCGGAGCGGGGGCTGGCCATGGTGTTCCAGAGCTATGCGCTGTACCCCCACATGACGGTGGAGGACAACATGGGCTTCAGCCTCAAGCTGGCGGGGGTGTCCCAGCAGGAACGCCGCCAGAAAGTGCTGGACGCGGCGAAGATCCTGCAGCTGGAGCCGCTGCTCGAGCGCAAGCCCAAGGCGCTTTCCGGCGGTCAGCGCCAGCGTGTGGCGATCGGCCGCGCCATCGTGCGCAACCCCAGCATCTTCCTGTTCGACGAGCCATTGTCCAACCTGGACGCGGCGCTTCGGGTACAGATGCGCATCGAACTGGCGCGTCTGCACGAAGAGCTCAAGGCGACCATGATCTATGTGACCCACGACCAGATCGAGGCCATGACCATGGCCGACAAGATCGTGGTGCTCCAGGGCGGCGTGGTGGAACAGGTCGGCTCGCCGATGGAGCTGTATCACCATCCGCGCAATCGTTTCGTGGCGGGGTTCATCGGCTCGCCCAAGATGAACTTCCTGAAGGTCGAAGCCGTTGCCGGCGACGCCCAGGGGGTCGAGGTGCGTGTGCCGGGCGGCGATACCGTCAAGGTGCCGGTGGAAGGTGACGAGGTGGCCCAGGGCCAGGCGCTGGAGCTCGGCATCCGTCCCGAGCATCTGATGCTCGACGACCAGGGACCGCTGAAGGCCAGCGTCAGCGTGATCGAGCGGCTGGGCGGACAGACCTCGCTGTACGTGGAGATGGACGGCGACTTGCTGACGCTGATGGTGGATGGCGACGTGACCCACCGGGTGGGAGATGAGATCCGCTTCGGCTTCGAGCCGGGCCGGGCACATCTGTTCGGTGAGCAGGGTCTGGCGCTGGCAAGCCTGGAGCGTCACCCGCTGGCATCTCTGACCCGCCAGGACAATCGTGCCGCCAGTACCGCGGAAGCCTGAGGAGCGACCATGACGACCCTGATCTTCGACTGCGATGGCGTGCTGGTGGACAGTGAGGTGATCGCCGAGGCGACCCTGGCCGAGCGGCTGGCCGAGTGGCTACCCGACCTCGACGTCGAGGCGGCCCTGAATGAAGCCCTGGGCCGCACCACCGCGGCGATTCTCGAACTTCTCGACGGCCAGAGCGCCCACGCGCTGCCCAAGGACGCGCTGGCCCTGCTCGACGACGAGATCGAAGCCCGCCTCGCTCGCGAACTCACCGCCATCGATGGCGTGGCGCAGGCGCTGTCGGCGATTCCCGGTGCCAAGGCGGTGGTCTCCAACAGTCGTCGTCAGCGGGTCGTCGCCTCGTTGTCGCGCACTGGTCTGGATCAGGTGCTGGGCACGGCGCCGATCTTCTGTGCCGAGCAGGTCGACAAGCCCAAGCCCGATCCCGGCGTCTACCTGCTGGCCGCCGAGACCCTGGGGGTCAGCCCTGGTGCCTGCCTGGTGGTCGAGGACTCCATCGCCGGTGCCAGCGCCGCGCTGGCCGCCGGCATGACGGTCATCGGCTTCGTCGGGGCAAGCCATCTGCCCGCCGATCACGCCGAACGGCTGAGCCAACTCGGTGTGTGGCAGGTGATGACCCATATGGCGCAATTGCCCGCCCTGGTGTCCAACTGGCAGCAGCGTCAGCAGGCCAGCGCATGAAAGACGGCTCTGTTGGCCCGGTGGCGGGCAAGCTCCAGGACAAGACCGCCGTGATCACCGGTGGTGCACGCGGGATCGGGCTCGCCATCGCCCGGCGTTACGCTGAGGAGGGCGCGCGCGTGGTGATCGCCGATCTCGACAGCGAGGCCATCGACGAGGCGCTGGAAGGTTTCGACCGCGAGCGTGCGATGGGTACTGCGCTGGATGTCCGCGACAACGCCGCCATCACTGTTATGGTTCGAAAGGTAGAGAAACGTTTTGGCGCTATCGACGTGCTGGTCAATAATGCGGCGGTATTTGGCATGGCGCCGGTGCTCGAGGTGGATGAGGCCGACTTCGAGCGCCAGTTCGCGGTCAACGTCAAGGGACTGTTCTTCACCCTGCAGGCGGTGGCCAGGGCCATGGTCGAGGCGAAACGTGGCGGTGTCGTCATCAACATGGCCTCCCAGGCCGGGCGGCGTGGCGAGCCTCTGGTCAGCACCTACTGCGCCACCAAGGCAGCGGTGATCAGTCTGACCCAGTCCTGCGCGCTGGACCTGATTCGCCACGGTATCCGTGTCAACGCTATCGCCCCGGGGGTGGTCGATACCCCCATGTGGGACGAGGTCGATGCCCTGTTCGCCCGCTACGAGGGACGCCCCCTCGGCGAGAAGAAGCGACTGGTCGGCGAGGCGGTGCCCTGTGGCCGCATGGGGCGACCGGACGACTACGCCGGCGCTGCGGTGTTTCTGGCCAGCGCCGACAGCGACTATGTCATCGCCCAGACCCTGAACGTCGATGGCGGCAATTGGATGAGTTGAGCCACGGGCACGAGCGAGGTGACAGATGACCCCCACCATGGAAGCGATCGCTGACGAACTGCTGACGCGCAGCGAGGGCAGGGCGCGCTATATCGTTGCTCTGGCCGGCCCGCCGGGGGCCGGCAAGTCCTTTCGCTCCGCCTGGCTGGCGCGTCAGCTCAACGAGCGGCAACCCGGCGTCGCTGAGGTGGTGCCCATGGATGGCTATCACTTCGACAACGGCGTGCTCGAATCGCAGGGGCTGCTGCCCATCAAGGGCGCGCCGGAAACCTTCGATGTGGATGGCCTGCGCCATGACCTGGCGCGGCTGAAGCGAGCCGACCGGGACGTGGCCGTACCGGTATTCGACCGACCGCTGGACCTGGCGCGTGCGGGCGCCCGGGTGATCACGCCCGGTCATCGGGTGCTGATCGTCGAGGGCAACTACCTGCTGCTGGATCACGGGCCCTGGCCGGCGCTGGCGGACTACTTCGACTTCAGCCTGTTTCTCGAGGTCGCCGATACGGTGCTCGAGCAGCGATTGATCGAGCGCTGGCTCGGCATGGGCCAGGACCAGGCCGGGGCCATCGCCAAGACCCGGGACAAGGACATGCTCAACGCGCGCCTGATCAAGACCCGCTCGATCACCGCCGATCTCCACTGGCACTAGCCAATCCCATTTTTGGAAAGCGGCTCTGCTTTCTCATTGTTCATCTGGCGGAGAGCCTTCATGACACGACTTTGCAACGCGGAACTGGCTGGCCTCGCTCCGCATCTCTCGGTGCCCAGCTACGATCGTCGGGCGCTGACACCGGGAATCGCCCATTTCGGCGTCGGCGGTTTTCATCGGGCCCATCAGGCCATGTACCTGGATCGTCTGATGGAAGCCGGGCAGGCCCATGACTGGGGTATCGTCGGCATCGGCGTGATGCCAGGCGACAAGCGCATGCAGGAGGCGCTGGCCAGCCAGGACCACCTCTATACCCTGGTGGTCAAGCATCCCGATGGCGCGCTGGAACCCCGCGTCATCGGTTCGATCATCGATTACCGCTTCGCGCCGGACGACCCCGAGGCGGTGATAGAGACCCTGTCGGACCCGACCATCCGGATCGTCTCGTTGACGGTGACCGAGGGCGGCTACAACGTCCACCCGGTCACCGGCGAGTTCGATCTCGATGCCGCCGAGGTGGTGTATGACCTGTGCAACCCCGAGCGTCCGCGTACCAGTTTTGGCCTGATCGTCGCGGCGATCGAGCGCCGGCGCGAGCGCGGCATCCCGCCCTTCACGGTGATGTCCTGCGACAACATCCCGGGCAACGGCGAGGTAGCGAGGCGCATGTTCACGGCCTTTGCCTACGCTCGTGATCGCGCGCTCGGGCAGTACGTCGAGGCGGAAGTGCCTTTCCCCAGTTCAATGGTCGATCGCATCACGCCGATGACCACGCCGGGCGACATCGAGGAACTTTCCGAGCGCTTCGGACTGGAAGACGCCTGGCCGGTGATCTGCGAACCCTTCACCCAATGGGTGCTGGAGGATCATTTTGCCAGTGACCGACCGGCGTTTGATGAGGTCGGCGTGCAGCTGGTCGAGGACGTCGAGCCCTACGAGCTGATGAAGCTCAGGTTGCTCAACGCAGGCCACCAGGCGCTTTGCTATGTCGGCTACCTGGCCGGCTATCGTTACGCCCATGAGGTCTGTCAGGACCCGCTGTTCATCGACTTCCTGCTTGGCTACATGGCCGAGGAGGGCAGCCCGACACTGCCTCCGGTCCCTGGCGTCGATCTCGATCAGTACCGGCACACCCTGATCGAGCGCTTCGCCAATCCCGAGGTGAGAGACACGCTATCGCGACTCTGTGCTGAAAGCTCGGACCGAATCCCGAAGTGGCTATTGCCGGTCATTCGTCACCAGCTCGAACACGGCGGTGAACTCAAGCGTTCTGCCGCGGTGGTGGCAAGCTGGGCGCGCTACGCCGAAGGCGTGGACGAGCAGGGCCAGCCCATCGCGATCGTAGATCGCTGGAAGGATCGGCTGACCGAGCTCGCCGGTTCCCAGCGCGAGCACCCCACCGCCTTTATCGAGAATCGTGAGCTGTTCGGGGATCTCGCCGACTCGCCGCGCTTCGTGGTGGCCTACGTCGAGGCGCTGAAGCTGTTGCAGGACAAGGGCGCCAGGGCGACCCTGGAGGCGCTGGCGTCCTGACCCACCGCTGAGCGCGTCGGCTTCGACGCACCGTGTCGATGCGCCAACGAGGAATCTTTTCATGTATCTCGGTGTGGATTGTGGCACCCAGAGCACCAAGGTGGTGGTGGTGGATCTGGCGCGTGGCGCCACCACCGGCGAGGCCAGTCGACCCCACCGCATGATCGAGGGCGCCAGGGGACGGCGCGAGCAGGACCCGGCACAGTGGATCGAGGCCTTTATCGGCGCCTTCCGCGCGGCGATCGCGTCGGCCGGTGTCAGCGCCGGCGATATCCGAGGCATCGGTGTCTCCGGCCAGCAGCATGGCATGGTGGCGCTGGATGCCAGGGACCAGGTGCTGTACCCGGCCAAGCTGTGGTGCGATACCGAGACCCATGCCCACAACCAGGCCCTGATCGGCGCTCTGGGCGGGGAAGAGGGCTGCCTGGCGCGGCTCGGCCTGGTGCCTCAGACCGGCTACACCGCCTCCAAGGTGGCCTGGCTGCGCGAGCATCATCGCGACATCTATGATCGCGTGGATGGCGTGCTGTTACCCCACGACTACCTCAATCTGTGGTTGACCGGCGAGCGTGTCAGCGAGGCGGGAGACGCCTCGGGTACCGGTTATTTCGATAGTCGCCCACGGCGCTGGAGTCCTGAGGTGTGGCAGTTGATCGCCCCTGAGCTGGACCCGGCCCGGGTGCTGCCAAGACTGATCGAGTCCCGCGACACGGCAGGGCAGGTCCGGCCGGTGCTGGCCCGGGAGCTGGGGCTTTCCCCTGGCGTCGCGGTCGCCAGCGGCGGCGGAGACAATATGCTCGGCGCCATCGGCACCGGCAACATCGTGCCGGGCAAGGTGACCATGAGCCTTGGCACCTCGGGCACCGTCTGCGCCCACTCCGATCACCCGGTGCTGGCCGATTCGGCCATGGTCGCCAACTTCTGCGCCAGCCACGCGGGCTGGCTGCCGCTGGTCTGCACCATGAACACCACCTCGGCCACCAATCGCGTGCGTGAGCTGTTCGGTCTCGACCTGGCGGGCTTCAACCAGGCCCTGGCCCAGGCGCCTGTCGGCGCCGATGGCGTGACGGTCTTGCCGTTCTTCAACGGCGAAAGGGTACCGAGCCTGCCCGAGGCCAGCGCCTCCTTTCTCGGCCTGACCAGCCGCAACACCAGCCCCGCCCATCTGTGTCGCGCGGTGGTGGAGGGCGCTACCTTCTGTCTGCGCTACGGCCTTGACCTGATGGGGCCGCTGGCCGACCAGGCACGCCAGATTCGGCTGATCGGCGGCGGCGCCCACAGCGCCGCCTGGCGCCAGATGGTGGCGGACATCACCGCCACCGAGGTGGTGTGCCCCCGGGTGACCGACGCCGCCGCGCTTGGCGGCGCCATCCAGGCGGCCTGGTGTGCCAGGGAGGGCGAGCTGGACGAGCTGTGTCAGACGCTGGTGCAGCTGGATGAAGGCTCCCGGGCCGAGCCCGACGCAGGCCGAGTCAAGCGCTATGGTGAGGTCTACCTGGGCTGGCTGGTCGCCCTCGATCGTCTGCATGGATGACAGCTGAGGCGCTTGCATAAGTGACAGCTGAGGCTCTGCCGGCTAGCGTTGGAGCAAGTCGGGCCAGCCCGCTCGTCTCAATGCCGTGCAGCGAGGACGCCATGCCTATTCCACCGCCATCGTCACCTTTACCGTCTGATTCGCCCACCTCACCGCCCGGCGCTTCATCCTCTGCTCCGTCCGTGGGCGAGGGCGCCACCAGCCCTGCCCAGCGCGAGATCCTGGCCCTGGGGGCGCTTGCGCTGTCTCGGACGATCCATGCACGAGAGCTTAGTTGCCGCGAGGTGATGGACGCCTACCTGGCACAGATCGACGCGGCCAACCCGGTGGTCAACGCCATCGTCTCTCGCCGAGACCACGAGGTGCTGATGGACGAGGCCGGGGAGCGCGACCGCGAACTGGCGGCGGGGCGCTCTCGCGGCTGGCTCCACGGCATTCCCCAGGCGATCAAGGACCTTTCGGCCACGCGTGACCTGCCGACCTCGATGGGCTCGCCCTTGTTCAAGGGTCAGGTGCCGCAGCAGGACGGCATCATGGTCAGGCGGATGCGCGAGGCCGGCGCCATCTTTGTCGGCAAGACCAACACGCCGGAGTTTGGCCTCGGTTCCCAGACCTACAACCGCGTCTTCGGCGCGACCCGCAACGCCTTCGATCCCGCCCTGTGCGCCGGTGGCTCCAGCGGCGGGGCCGCTGCCGCCCTGGCCATGCGCATGCTGCCGGTGGCCGATGGCAGCGACATGATGGGGTCTTTGCGAAACCCTGCCGCCTACCACAACCTGTTCGGGTTGAGGCCTTCCTTCGGTCGCGTTCCCCATGGTCCAGGCCCTGATATCTTCGGCCATCAGCTGGCCACCGAAGGGCCCATGGCGCGCAGCGTCGGCGACCTTGCCAGGCTGCTGGCGACCCAGGCCGGGGCCCACCCCCGCGCTCCCCTGTCACTCGCCGATGATCCCGAGCGTCTCGCCGATCCGTTCGATGACGCTGACGCGGCGTCGGGCCTGCGTATCGGCTGGCTCGGCGACTGGCAGGGCTACCTGGCGATGGAAGAGGGTGTGCTGGACGTCTGTCAGGGGGCGCTGTCGGTGTTCGAGCGCCTCGGTGCTCGGGTCGAGCCGGTGGTGCCGGAGATGGCACCCGAACGGCTGTGGCAAAGCTGGCTGGTGCTGCGCCAGTGGGCGGTGGCGGGCAGTCTGTCAGAGGTCTGGGCCGACGATAGCCGTCGTTGCCAGCTCAAGCCCGAGGCCTGCTGGGAGGTCGAGCAGGGCATGGGCCGAACGGCGCTGGATGTGCACCGTGCCAACGTCGAGCGCAGTGCCTGGTACGCCTGCCTGCTCGGACTGTTCGAGCGCTTCGATGCGCTGGCCCTGCCCAGCGCCCAGGTATTTGCCTTCGACGTCGACACACCCTGGCCCGGGCAGATCGCCGGGCGCACGATGGACAGCTACCATCGCTGGATGGAGGTGGTGATCGCCGGCTCCCTGTCGGGGTGCCCGGTGATCAATCTGCCCGCAGGCTTCAACCCGCGCGGCCAGGCCATGGGCGTCCAGCTCATCGCTCCCCATCGTCGTGATCGCGACCTGCTGCGCTGGGCTCATGCCTTCGAGCAGGCCGCTCCCGACTGGCTCGCGCGCGAGCCCGAATGGCGTACGCCCGGGGCTCACCCGCCGCGTTGAGGCCCCGTCGCGCCACGTTGCCGGGCGGGGCTCAGCCCTGCCATACCTCAGCGACCAGGCGGTAGCTCTCGAGGCGATCCTCCAGGGCATAGGTGTCGGTGTTGATCATCAGCTCATCGGCCTGGGTGCGTTCGAGCAGGCGCTCCAGACCGTCGCGCACCGTCGCCGGGCTGCCGATCACCGCGGCGCCAAGAAACCCTTCCACCTGGGCGCGCTCCATGGAACTCCAGTCCAGCGTCGCCACCGGTGGCCGGGCGCGTCCGCGCTGGCCGCGAATCAGGCCCAGAAACTTCTGCCTTGCGGTGCTGGCGAGGTAGTCGGCGCGCTCGTCCGTAGCGGCGGCCAGCACCGGCAGACCGACCATGGCGTAGGGCGCCGCGAGCACCTCGGAGGGGCGGAAGTCGCGGCGATAGATGGCCAGCGCTTCGTCGAGCTGGGCCGGGGCGAACTGGGCGGCGAAGGCAAAGGGCAGCCCCTTGTGGGCGGCCAGCTGGGCGCTGTACAGGCTCGAGCCCAACAGCCAGATCGGTACTCGGGTGCCCTGGCCGGGCACCGCCCGGACCCGCTGCTCCGGTCGGGCCTCGCCAAGAAAGCCTTCCAGTTCGGCCAGACGCTGGGGGAAGTCCTCGACGCCAGCGTGTGGATCGCGGCGCATCGCCGCCATGGTGGCCGCGTCCGAGCCCGGAGCCCGGCCCAGCCCCAGATCGATGCGGCCCGGATAGAGCGTCTCCAGGGTGCCGAACTGTTCGGCGATCACCAGCGGTGGATGGTTCGGCAGCATGATGCCGCCGCTGCCCACGCGGATGCGTGAGGTCTTCTCCGCCAGGTGTCCGATCAGTACCGAGGTCGCCGCGCTGGCGATCCCCTCCAGCCCATGATGTTCGGCCAGCCAGTAGCGGGTGAAGCCAAGCGATTCGCTCAGGCGGGCGAGGGCAACGCTGTCGTGGAAGCTGTCGGCGACGGTGCCTCCATCCCGGATCGGCGCCAGGTCCAGGACCGAAAGGGGCGTAGTGTCGAGACGGGCCATGGGGCTCTCCTTCTTTTGGGCCGGGCTTTTGGCCGGGAAAATTCGTACCTGAGGCGACGAATTTGGCGGATGTTTTGCTGCGCCGACTGGCGGGTGGTGGATTCCGCTGTCTTGGTGGCGAACTTCACTATGATGTCACCGAGGTGCCTCATCGGTGCTTCGACTCTCCAGTGGCAGTCCAGTGTCAGCTTAGTGCCAAGCCGGATCGGTGGGCTGCCCGGGGATGATAGATAACAACCTAACGGTTATCAAAGTACGGGTCTGCAAAGGCTGCTCGGCGAATGCCCGGGCAGAAGCGTTCGATAAGGAGCGTCCGAGCGTGGTCTTCGCCGGAGCGGCGCTGCACAGGCCTTCCAACAAGCAGTCGAACAAAAGGAAGGCGATATGCAACGCAATGAAGGACAGCGGGTCTTTTACGTCTCCGCGATCATCATCCTGATCCTGGTGGCCCTGGGGGCCATGTTCCCTGAAGGTTTCGGCGAAGTCGCCAGTCGCGCCCTGGGAGGCGTATCCCACTATTTTGGCTGGTTCTATCTGCTGTCGGTCACCGGCATCGTGGTATTTCTGCTCGGCCTTGCCGTGAGCAAGTACGGCAAGGTGCGCCTGGGGCCGCAGGACGGCAAGCCAGAATACGGCTTCTTTTCCTGGGTCAGCATGCTGCTTGCTGCCGGCTTCGGGGTTGGCCTGGTGTTCTACGGCATGGCCGAGCCCATGACCCACTATATTGCACCACCCTACGCCGACATGACGCCGGAAAGCGCGGAGTCGGCCCGCTACGCGATTCAGTACAGCTTCTTCAACTGGGGGATTCATCAGTGGGCGGCCTTCGCCCTGGTGGGCTTGATCATCGCCTACTACCAGTTTCGCAAGGAGCAGGCGGGCCTGGTGTCGGTGGTGCTGCGTCCGCTGACCGCCAAGCGACCTGGGCTGCGCAAGTTCAACGGCGCCCTGGACGTCTTTGCCGTGGTGGCTACGGTGATGGGGGTGGCGACCTCGCTGGGGCTGGGCGTGCTGCAGACCAACGGCGGCCTGCACGCGGTGTTCGGCATCCCGGAGAACGGCCTATGGCAGTTCATCATCCTGTTCTGCATGTTCCTGGCCTACATGGCGTCCACCTGGTCGGGCCTGGACAAGGGGATCAAGCGACTGTCCAACCTCAACATGATCATGTGTATCGCCATGATGGTCTACGTGCTGGCCACCGGCCCCACCATCAAGCTGCTGGAGACCATCACCCTGGGACTGGGCGACTACCTGCAGAACTTCTTCGTGATGAGCCTGCGCATGTCGCCCTACAACGATAATCCCTGGGCCCAGAACTGGACCATCTTCTACTGGGCCTGGGTCATCGCCTGGTCGCCCTTTGTCGGCACCTTCGTGGCGCGCATCTCCAAGGGGCGCACCATCAAGGAGTACGTGTTCGGCGTGCTGTTCGTGCCGCCACTGCTGGCCTGCCTGTGGCTGGGCGTGTTCGGTGGCACCGCCATCCATATGGAGCTGGCCAACGAGGGCCTCGGCCTGGCCCAGGCGACCCAGGACAACATCACCGTGGCGCTGTTCGAGATGTTCGATCTGATGCCCTTCTCGGGACTCTTGTCGGTGATGGCGATGATGCTGATCTTCATCTTCCTGGTGACCTCGGCAGACTCGGCGTCCTATATCGTTGCCCAGATGACCGACAACGGCTCGATCAATCCTCCCCTCTACAAGCGGGTGCTGTGGGGTGTGCTGATCGCCGCCATCTGCCTGACGCTGATCGCCGCTGGCGGCCTCAAGGGACTGCAGTCGGCATCGGTACTGTCGGCGCTGCCGTTCACCTTCATCCTCTACATGATGGTGATCGTACTGGTGAGAGAGCTGCGCAAGGATCGCAAGCTGATGCTCGACGGTCTCTATCAGCACTACCGCGAGATGCCGGTCGGTGCAGACGCCTTCGAGGCGCGTGACCAGGCCAAGACCGAAGGCATGGAGCCCCCCGAGGAAGCGCTGAAAATGGATGACAGTGAGGAGGGTGGCTCCAGCGAGGCGATGGCCACACCGAAACCGCAGTAACCACTAGTGGCGGTCGGGCTTCGATCACCCGTCTCTGATAGCCCCGGCTGGTAAGGGACAGGCGGAGCCAGACCTGACCGCAGGAAACCAGAAGGCCCGCCCCATGGCGGGCCTTCTGCTATGTCGTCAACTGACGGCGCTATTGGAGGCACTATTTCCGACACTATTGCCGGTACCCCAGGGTGCCGGCATTTTTTTGTGCCGAATCGAATATTCGCCTACCGTGATGGAGAGTCCGACTTTTGTTAGGGTGCTACGCCCCTCACATCATGACCGCCGTCTGGCAAGGAGTGTCCATGAACGGTCGAGCGCTGCAGGAGCGCCTGCCGCTGTCTGGCAAGGATCGCGTCTTTCGTCTATCTGCCCTTATCATCATCGCCCTGGTCGCCGTGGGCGCCAGTTTCCCCGACGCCTTCGGTGACGCCGCCAACACCGCGCTGAGCCAGGTGACCCACTACTTTGGCTGGTTCTACCTGATGGCGGTGTTCGCCTTCGTCATCTTTCTGGTGGCGCTGGCGATGAGCAAGTACGGCAAGGTGCGCCTGGGGCCCCAGGATAGCACCCCCACCTACGGCACCTTTTCCTGGATCAGCATGTTACTGGCGGCCGGCTTCGGCGTCGGTCTGGTGTTCTACGGCATGGCCGAGCCCATGACCCACTTCGCCGAGCCTCCCTATGGCGCGGTCCCCGCCGAAAGCGTGGAAGCGGCGCGCTACGCCATCCAGATGAGCTACTTCAACTGGGGGGTGCACCAGTGGGCGGCATTCTCGCTGGTCGGGCTGATCATCGCCTACTTCCAGTTCCGCAAGGACCAGGCCGGGCTGGTCTCCTCGGTGCTGTCGTCGATGACCGCCAAGCGCCCGGCGCTGCGCCCCTACACCGACTGGCTCGACATCTTCGCCGTGGTCGCCACGGTGATGGGGGTGGCGACCTCGCTGGGGCTCGGGGTCCTGCAGGTCAATGGTGGCCTCAATGCGGTCTTCGGACTGCCGGAAAGCGGCCTTTGGCAGGCGGGCATCCTCGGGGTGATGTTCGTGGCGTACATGGCCTCGACCTGGTCGGGGCTCGACAAGGGCATCAAGCGATTGTCCAACCTCAATATGGCGCTGTGCATCGCGATGATGCTGTACGTGCTGTTCACCGGCCCCACGGTCAAGATCCTCGAGACCATCACCCTGGGCATCGGCGACTACCTGCAGAATTTCATCGGCATGAGCCTCAAGATGTCGCCCTACAACGATGACCCCTGGGCTTCCAGCTGGACCATCTTCTACTGGGCGTGGGTGATCGCCTGGTCGCCCTTTGTCGGCACCTTCGTGGCTCGGGTCTCGCGGGGACGGACCATTCGCGAGTACGTACTCGGTGTGCTGGTGGTGCCGCCGCTGCTGGCGTGTCTGTGGATCGGGGTGTTCGGCGGGGCGGCCCTGCATATGGAGCTGGGCGGTGATGCCGGCCTGGCCGCCGCCACCCAGGACAATATCACCGTGGCACTGTTCGAGATGTTCGACCTGATGCCGTTTTCCACGGTGCTGTCGGTGCTCGCCATGATCCTGATTTTCATCTTTCTGGTCACCTCGGCAGACTCCGCCTCCTTTATCGTCGCCCAGATGACCGACCATGGCTCCATCGCTCCGCCGCTGTACAAGCGGATCTGCTGGGGGCTGTTGATTGCCGCCATCTGTCTGACGCTGATCGCTGCAGGTGGGCTCAAGGGACTGCAGTCCGCCGCCGTGCTGGCGGCCCTGCCGTTCTCGTTCATCCTGTTCGGGATGATGTTCGTGCTGGTCAAGGAGCTGCAGGCGGATCGCCGCAACATGCTGTCACAGCTGTACCGTCAGCATGGCGAGACCCCGGTGGGCGCGGATCCGTTCGAGGCCGGCAACCTGGCCGAGGAGGAGCGTCTGCGGCGGGCCCCCAACGTGGTCAACCGGCGCATCAACCACTGAGGTGACGTCGACCGGCACCGGCGATCTGTGACCCCGGGCGAGCACCGTCAAACGAAACTTGGCGCAAAATGCAGTATCTACGATGCATTGGTAGTCAGGAAGAGTGCCAGGACGTAAGCTCAGGGTATCGTCGGAAGGATCTCGGCCATGTCTTCACCCCCTGCCCGCGGCGCGACCCGCCGCGGGCCTCCGTCTCGTCGCAGGCGGCTGACATTCAACTGGGTCACCTTCGATCGCTGGCTGGACCGTATCGTCATCCTGGCGGTGGTAACCGCCGTGACGGTCGGTATCGTCGCTCTGGCGCTATCCTTGTTGGTGGACCCCTGATCGTACTCGACGCCCCGGTCGTGGGATGAACCGTGGCCAAGGGTCGGGCGCAGGAAGGGTCGGGCACAGGAAGGAACCATATGGGGCAGTGGCTGTTGATCATGTTGCTGGTGTTGGGCGTTGCCCTGGACAAGGGGATGATCGCAATACCGGATCGCTGGTTGCCCTGGACACCGATATCGATCGAGACGCCGCCTGGTCCTTTCCTCGGCTGGAAGCTGGCGCGGCTGGCGGATGACCCCGAGGCCTGCCGTGCGGTGCTGGCGGCGGACCCGCCCCAGCGATATACCCCACTGGATGACGTCACCCGGGGCCAGTGCGAGCTTTCCAATCTGGTGCGCTACGCCGGTGGCCAGTCGCGCATGCAGCCGAGCGTGATGACACGCTGCCCGCTGGCGGTGGCCTGGGCGGTGTTCGAGCGTCATGAGCTCAGCGCCGCTGCGCGCGCCCACCTTGGCGTGGACGTGGCCCAGATCGAACACTTCGGCAGCTTCGCCTGCCGCAACATCTATGGTCGGGCCGAGGGACGTCGCAGCCAGCATGCCAGTGCCGAGGCCCTGGATGTGGCCGCCTTCGAACTCGAGGACGGTCGTCGCATCAGCTTGTCGGGCCACTGGGGCAAGGGAGCCGAAGGACGTTTCCTGAAGGAAGTGGGGCAGCGCGCCTGCAAGGTCTTCGGCACCGTGCTGGGGCCTGACTACAATGCCGCCCACGCCGATCACTTTCATCTCGGCGTGGGCGGTCGGGTCTGCCGCTGAGGGCGGCATCCTGGCTCGGATCGGGGCGGGGTCGAAAGCTGCCTGGACGCCTCGGGCCTGGCCCTAGCGACTGAGGTCGATGTCCCGGGAATCGGTGGCAGCACCGGTCGCCGCACCCACGCCGCCGCCGATGACCGCGCCCTTGCCCACGTCGCCGCCGGTGATCGCCGCCGCGCCGGCACCTACCGCTGCACCGACCCCCGCGCCACTCAGCGCCCGTTCTCCGGTACCGGTACCGCAGGCCGACAGTGCCAGGGCCATGGTCAGGGCAGTAGCGCTCAGCCCGGTCATCTTCAGAAGTTTCATGTCGTCGTCCTCATGCTGGGGGATGACCCTAACAGTAACAACGGCACAGAAAGGAGCAAGTGAAGCAAATATGCAGCAATTGTCGCCAATTGGCGCCAATTGTGGGAGCCGTGCTCGCTTGGTCGAACCAGGTCAGACACACGACAGCTCAGACACACGGCCGGCCAGACCCAGGCGAGATACCCGACCGGCCAGACCCAGGCGAGATACCCGGCCGGACAGACCCGGGCGAGATACACGACCGGCCAGACCCAGGCGAGATACCCGGCCGGACAGACCCGGGCGAGATACACGACCGGCCAGATACAAGAACACCGCCGGCAAGCCGGCGGTGTTCTTGTGCGTCGAGCAGGTCTGGAACGAGACACCCTCGCCTCGCCCCAGGCCCAGGACCTTAGTTGTCCAGGTCGACGTCGTCCTCATCGGTGGCGGCGCCGGTGGCCGCGCCTACGCCACCGCCGATCACGGCGCCTTCGGCGACGTCACCACCGGTGGCGGCGGCGGCGCCGGCACCTACGGCGGCACCCACGCCAGCCCCACTGGCGGCGCGTTCACCGGTGCCGGTGCCGCAGGCGGCGAGGCCCAAGGTCATGAAAGTGGCCAGCAGCAGGCTGGAGAGTGTCTTGATGGAACCCTTCCTCATGATGTTTCTCCTATGCTGTTATGTGCCATATCGAGCCTATTGGCCAAGAGAGCCGAGCACAACCCCTTGATTCCCCGATGCGGTGTCGCTTCCAGCAGACATTTTCTGGTGCCGTGTCGTCACCGGCGACGACTCCCGCCTGTCAGGTACGTCTTGGATCCCTCGGCTGTTGTTGGGTGATGCAGTGGACGTTGCCGCCGCCGAGCAGGATCTCTCGGGCGGGCACGCCGATCACCCGACGCTCGGGAAAAAGCCTCGCCAGAATGTCGCGAGCCTCATTGTCGCGGCGTTCATCCAGCAGGGGCATGACCACCACTCGATTGCCGATGTAAAAGTTGACGTAGGAGGCCGCCATGCGGTCCCCGGGCTGACGTGGGTGCGAGCTTGAGAGCCGGTCGATGCCGCTGGCCTCGTCTTCGCCGATAAACAGCGGGCCGGGCTGGGGCAGACGGTGCACGGTGAACGGTCGACCGCAGGCATCGGTACTGGCTTCCAGCACCGCCAGGGCGTCGCGGCAGATCTGGTACTCCGGGTCCGCGGCGTCGTCGCACCAGGTCAAGGCAACTTCGGCGGGGCCCACAAAGCAGCAGAGATTGTCGACGTGGCCGTCGGTTTCATCGAGGTAGCAGCCCCGGGGAAGCCAGATGACCTTGCTGATGCCCAGCTGCTCACTCAGGCGCGCCTCCATGGCGGCGCGATCCAGACCCGGGTTGCGGTTGGGGTTGAGCAGGCACTCCTCGGTGGTGATCAGGGTGCCCTCGCCGTCGACGTGAATGGCGCCGCCTTCCAGCACGATACCGGCATCGAAGCGGGGGATGCCCAGCATTTCGGCGATCTTGGGGCGAATCCGGCGGTCCTTGTCCCAGGGAAAGTAGAGTCCGCCCTTGAGTCCGCCCCAGGCGTTGAATTCCCAGTCCACCACCGCCAGGCCATGTTCGGGGTGGGTCAGAAAGGTCGGGCCCACGTCACGCATCCAGGCGTCGTTGCTGGATAGTTCGACCACACGAATCGATTCCGGAAGCTGATAACGGGCGTTTTCGTACTGATCGTCGTTGACGCCCACGTAGACGGTCTCGCTCTCGGCGATGGCGCTGGCCACCGCGACGAAGGCCTGTTGGGCGGGCTTGGCTCCCAGGCGCCAGGTATCCGGGCGCTGGGGCCACAGCATCCAGCAGGCGTCGTGAGGGGCGAATTCCGCCGGCATGGACCAGCCAAGTCGGGCGGGACTGTGCGCGTCGCTGCCGGCGGAACGCGACGCGATAGGGGACGCGATAGGGGCCGGGGTCGGTGAAGACGAATGGTGTGTCTGGTTCATGGAGGCTCTCACAAGAATCCGATCAGCAGGAACACGCCGGTGGCCAGGGCCGCGGCGATCAACACGTAGGGGATCTGAGTCAGGGCGTGGGCCATGGGGCTGCAGCCGCTACCCTGGGCCGACAGCACCGTGGAGTCCCCGTAGAAGCAGGCGTGGCTACCGAAGGCGCTGGCCGAGATCAAGGCGCCGACCACCAGCGGCATATTGGCGTCCATGCTGATCGCCAACGGCAGCACGATCGGCATGGCCACCGCGAACAGCCCCCAGAAGGAGCCGGTGGCAAAGGCCAGGAAGGCCATGGTGACGAATACTACGGCGGGCAGCAGGCCGGCGGTCATCAGCGGCTGTACCGCCTGGATCACCACCTCGGTGAGGCCCAGGACGTCGTTGACCTCCTTGAGCGAGAAGCCGGCGACCAGGGTACCCAGCGGCATGATCATCGCCTTGAAGCCTTCCAGGGCGGTATCGAAGGTGTCGTTGAAGCTCAGCAGACGCTGGACGGCGATCAGCACCAGGGTGACGGCCAGGGCAACGATGACCCCGCGCAGGATGTCGATATCGAAGTACCAGGTGGCGACGATCAGGCTGGCGATGGGCAGCAGGAAGTTGAGCAGATGCGGGCTCTGGCCATCGTAGTTGGTGTCGATCTGCAGCGCGTGCTCCTCGCCGCCATCGGGCACCGGCTGGCCGGCCTTGGCACGGGCCTCGGCGGTCTTCATCGGGCCGATGTCAGGCAGCCAGCCCAGCGCGACCAGGGGCACCAGGGCCGCCGCCACCCAGGCGTAGGCCATGTACGGGATCGCCGAGATGTACAGCGACATGCCGTTGTCGGCGACGTTGTTGTCCTCGAGCAGGCCGGCGAAGAACACCGCCCAGGTCGAGAAGGGCACCAGGATGCACACCGGGGCGGCGGTGGAATCCACCAGATAGGCCAGCTTTTCGCGGGAGACGCCGAAGCGATCGGTGATCTTCTTCATCGAGGCGCTGATGGTCAGGGCGTTGAGGTAGTCGTCGACGAAGATCACCAACCCCAGCACCCAGGTGGTCAGCAGGCTCTGGCGACGACTGTGCAGTCGTTTGGTCATGGCGTCACCGAAGCTCAGCACGCCGCCGGTCTTGACCAGCAGGGCGATCAGGCTGCCGAACAGGCCGCAGACCAGGATGATCCAGGTGACGGTGTCATTGCCGAGGACCGTGAGCAGGATGTCCGACCCGCGGGTGACGACCTCGCTGGGGGCGATCATCAAGAGCCCGACCAGGCAGCCGGCAAGCAGTGATTCGATGGTGCGACGAGTGATGATGGCGGTGACCAGCACCACCAGGGTGGGAACCAGGCTCCAGACGCCGTAGGTTTCCATGCAAGCTCCTTGTATCGCCTGTGGCGACGGTTGTTATTGGACGGAAGCTATCGCGCAGGGGCGAGCCCTGCGCTGGCCGCGCGGCAAAAAAGCGTGCGGACTCGTGTTGCAGGAGGGTTCGTGGCTAGAGATAGCCGTCGCGACGCAGGGACTCGGCGGTGGCGGCAAGCGCCTCGTCGAGGATGGCGACGGCCTCGTCGACGGTGTCGCGGGTCCAGATCAGGGGCGGCGAGATCACGTTGAGATGCCCCACCGGACGAATGATCAGTCCGCGCTGCTGGGCCTCGAAGGCCACCCGATCGCCGACACGCGCGTCCACCGGGAACAGCGCCTTGGTGTCCTTGTCGGCCACGTTCTCGATGCACATCATGAAGTGGCTGCCGCGCACGTCGCCGACGGTGGGATGTCGTGACAGTGTCGCCAGTGCCTGCTCCAGATAGGGGCCGACCTCGCGGACGTTGGCGCAAAGCTCTTCTCGCTCGAGGATCTCGATATTCTTGAGCGCCGCGGCGCAACTGACCGGATGTCCGGAGTAGGTGAAGCCGGTGCTGAGTACTCCGCCCTTGCCCTGGGGCGTGCCCAGCACCTCGTAGAGGCGGTCGGAGATCAGGGTCGCGCCGAGCGGGGCATAGCCCGAGGACAGGCCCTTGGCCAGGTTGATGACGTCGGGCTGGGTGTCGAATACCGCTTCCGAGGCGAAGATGTGGCCGAGGCGACCGAAGCCGGTGACCACCTCATCGGCGATATACAGGATGTCGTGAGCGCGCAGCACCTCCTGCATGCGGGCGTGATAGCCCCGGGGGGCCACCAGTACGCCGCCGGCCCCCATGATCGGCTCGGCGATGAAGGCGGCGATATTGTCGGCGCCGATCTCGGCGATGGTGGCCTCGAGTTCCGCGACCAGATGATCACAGTACTGTGCTTCATCCATGCCATCGGGGCGACGATAGAGGTTGGCCTCGCTCAGATGGGTGACCAGACCATCGAGGGTGTCGAATTCCCAGTTGTTGCTCTCGATACCGGTCAGGCTCGCGGCCAGGTAGGTGGTGCCGTGGTAGGCGTTGCGGCGCGACAGGATACGCTTCTTGTTCGGCTTGCCCAGGCGGTTGAAGTAGTAGTGCACCAGGCGGATGGTGGCGTCGTTGGCGGTGGAGCCTCCGCAGCTGTAGAAGACATGGTTGAGGTGGGCCGGGGCCAGTTCGGCGAGCTTGGCGGCCAGCTGCGTGGCCGGCGCGTTGGACAGATTGTTGAAGGTCGAGAAGTAGGCCATGCGGGTGGCCTGTTCGGCCATGGCCTGGCCGATCTCGGCGCGCCCGTGGCCAACGTTGACGCACCACAGCCCGGCGATGCCGTCGATAAAGCGGTTGCCGTGAATGTCCTGGACGTGGATGCCCTCGGCATCGGTGATCAGCTCGCAGCCCTTGTCGTGGAAGACGCTGAAGTCGGTGAAGGGATGGACGAAGTGGTCCCGATCCTGGCGCCACAGGGTCTCGGCATCCACTGTTGTTGGGACTGGGGCCGGAACCGGAGCCGTGTCGGCGACGGGAGTCGAGGGGCGGGACGAGAGGCGAGTGTCGGGTGTTGTCATTGGAAACCTCCTTGGGAAGGTCTCCAGTCTCGCCAGACTGCCCCTGTCGATGACATATCCTTATGAGGGTAGGTCTCCTCGGGCCGCCAGGCGGCGGCAGTGCCGGTATCACCGATGGGGTAGCCTATGATCGACTCAGGTTGCCATGACCTTGATCTACCTCATGATTGAGAGAGGGGTGCGCGAAACGGCACTACCGAGACTTGAGGCAGACGTAGCGATCCTCCGACGTTGGTGTAGGCTGTGCCGTAATGATCCGCAGGTGCCGGAAGAGGTGGCCCAGATTCTGGCGCGGCGGATGCTGAATGGTCAGTCCGGATACTTTGCCATGTTGCCAGCACCACCCTTTACTCGTCGTGCCCTGGGCACCCTTGTCGCCTTTCTGATGTCGGCCCCGTTACCCGCTATCGCCGCCAACTGTGGTGCCTCGGGAGGGCTGGCTTTTGTCGGTGTCACCAACGATGGTTCGCGCTCGGTGTGGTTGTCGGGGACCTCGCCGGGTGACTTCGGGTTGGAGGCGGCGCAGGGAAAGCAGAGCGTCGATGAGTGGACGCGCAATGCCGGCGGTCTGCACCTGACCCTGTCGCCAGTGGTATCCAACGGCAACGGTGGTGTGCACAAGCTTCTGGATCTGGGGGGCAACAAGGATTGTCTGCTGGATACCCAGAACCAGAAGGGTGGCTTCACATTGCCGCCGGCCGGGCAGATCCCGATGCCGGAGCGTCCGGGCATTACCCCTCCCATCGGCAAGATCTTTCCGGATTTTTCCCGCCCTGGCGGGGTGACGCCGCCGATAGGGACGGTGCCGCCAGGCTTCCGGCCACCCACCGGGGTGACGCCGCCGATAGGTACGGTGCCACCGGACTTCAGACCACCCACCGGGGTAACGCCGCCGGTAGGCACGGTGCCACCGAACTTCCGGCCACCCACCGGGGTGACGCCGCCGATAGGGACGGTGCCGCCAGGCTTCCGGCCACCGACCGGGGTAACGCCGCCGGTAGGCACGGTGCCTCCAGACTTCCGACCGCCGACCGGAGTGACGCCACCGATAGGCACGGTGCCACCGGACTTCAGACCGCCGACCGGGGTAACGCCGCCGATAGGCACGGTGCCACCGGACTTCAGGCCACCGACCGGGGTAACGCCGCCGGTAGGTACGGTGCCACCGGACTTCAGACCACCCACCGGGGTAACGCCGCCGGTAGGTACGGTGCCTCCGGGCTTCCGGCCACCGACCGGGGTAACGCCGCCGGTAGGTACGGTGCCTCCGGGCTTCCGGCCACCGACCGGGGTAACGCCGCCGGTAGGCACGGTGCCACCGGCTTTCCCACCAATCGAGCGGCCGCCGACCGGGGTAACGCCGCCGGTAGGCACGGTGCCTCCGGGCTTCCGGCCGCCGACCGGGGTAACGCCGCCGATAGGTACGGTGCCCGCCCCCGAACGTCCGCCGGTGGGGGTGACGCCGGGGCGGCCCACCCTGGGGCAATGGAGCCTTCCTCCGAACGTTGCGCGGCCGGGCGAGGTAGCGCCCCCCATCGGTGTCGTGCCTCCGGATGTCAGGCCACCTTCCGGGGTGACACCTCCCATCGGCGTCGTACCGCCTGAACAGCGTCCGCCGTCGGGTCTGACACCCTCTGTGCCATCGATACCCCAGGGCCAGATCGTTGGCCGTGTCGATGCGGCCGAGTGGTATGCCGGGCGGGTGCCGCTGCCGGCTAACCGCTGCATCGACCCTCGTCACGACCCCAGACTCGGGGGCGCGCCGCTGGCCGATGGCACCCTGCCGGTGGTGACCTGCCCCGAGAACCTGCTGCGCCAGCACGCCCAGGCAAGAACCCGGAACGCGCTGGAGGCCACCTTGATGGAACAGGTGCCGATCACCGCAGGGCGTCAGGGAGAGCCGGTCTCTCCCTGGAACACCTGGGTGGATGCTCGTTATACCGATATCTCCGATGACCGTGATGGCCAGGATCTGGATGGCGAGGCCCAGGTAGTGGCGGTGGGGGTCGACCGCTGGGTGTCGGAGCAGGCGGTGGCGGGTGTCAGTTTTAGCGTCGACTCGAGCCGCTCTGACAACTTTGGCGGCGCCTGGGACAGCGACAGCGATGGCTTCAGCATCTCGCCCTATGTCGCCTATCGACTGTCCGAGCGCTGGGCGTTGGACGCATCGCTGATCTGGCGCTGGGGTGACAATGACACCGAACTGGCGACCCTGGATGGCAGCTTCGACACCCGTAGCTTCGGCGGCGCGCTCAATGCCCACGGTCAGTACCGCTGGGGGGAGGCCCTGTTGCGTCCCACCGTCTCGCTGTTCTACTCCCGTGAGCGCAGCGACGACTATGACCTGGACGGCAAGATCCTGGGGATACCGGTGGAGGTGGAAGTGCCCGGCGACTCCTACAGCACCGGCGTAGCGTCGGTCAGTGGTGAGCTTAGCCGTATCTACCACACTGACCACGCGGGTCTGATCATGCCCTACGCCGAACTGGGGGTGGACTGGGCCTTCGAGCAGCCCAACGACGGGCGCTACCTCAACGAGGATCTGGAGTGGGAGGACCCTTCTGACCTGACGGGTACCCTGCGCACTGGCGCTCGCTGGTTTGTCGGCGAGGCCACCCTGCTCGAGGCCAGCGCCGGCTATCTCAGCATCGGCCATGATGACCTGGATATCTGGGAGGGGCGGTTGTATCTCTCCTACCGCTTCTGAGCGGGTGCGTCAGTCACGCTGCTGGCGGGAGATCAGCGCTACGTGATCGAGAAAGGCGCGAAACAGCTCGGCCTGACTCGTGACCTGCAGGCGCTGATAGACGTGCTTGCGGTGGACCTTGACGGTGCCGTCGCTGATGCCGAGCTCTCGCGCCGCCGACTTGGCCGAGTGGCCCGCGAGCAGCAGGCGCACGATATCCTGCTCGCGGCGGGTGAGCACACCCTGGCCAAAACTCGAGAAGGCGGCGTCGACGGGCTCGACCTCCTGGTGTTGCGGTTCGAAGGCACTGCGTTGCCAGCTCCAGAACCGCTGAAGCAGGGCTTCGACGATGGGCGTCAGGTGGCGTAGCGCCTGTACGGTGCGCCGAGTCAGCGGTGGCGACTGGGTACGGAAGCCGAGAGACAGCACCATCACGGTGTCGTCGCTGACCCGTGCGAAGAGTCCGATCTCATCCTTGAGTCCCAGGCCGCGATAGTAGTGGTGGTAGTACTCGCTGCTCTCGAAACGGTCCGGCGCCAGATCGCGCAGTCGATGGGTACCGTTATCCTGACCAGACTCGATGGCCTGGAACATCGGGTCGAGCAGGTAGACGCGACTCAGATAAGGGTCGATGTCGCGCTGGCGGCGTTCGGGGGGATAGTTGTCATGGACCACTCGCGGACGGCCTCGGCCCTGGTAGGCATGCAGGATCAGGGTGTCCATGGGCACCAGCTCGGCGAGTGCCTGCTCCAGCTGTCGCGGAAGGTCGCTGCGATCGGCACCCTGAATCAGGCCAGCCAGTCGTTGGTGCCAGGCCTGGGCCGCGCTGGATGCCAGGTAGTCGATGGGAGTCATGAGGCTCGCTGGGTCGAAAGTCTGAAGCCCACACTGTATCACTTCGTTATTGGTGTCAGTGGTCGTCCCGAGGGTCTGCCGGGCTCGGCGTGACGTGGCGCTGGGGCGAGTCGGGCTGCTATCTTGGACTCCTTTGCCAACGGGACGGCAGCATGAGCGTGAGCATGACGACTCCAAGGGGCGGCGACAGGGCGAGCCGGCGCGAGATCTTCGGCTGGGCGATGTTCGACTTCGCCAATCAGGCCTACACCCTGCTGATCATCACCGTGGTGTTCGGTGAACTCTTCACCACGGTGATCGTCGGCGACCGAGGCGACGACTTTCGCCTGGCCAACCTGCTGTGGAGCCTGGCGCTGGCGCTGAGCTTTCTGCTGGTGGTGGTGACCGGTCCGCTGTGTGGTGCGGTGATGGACTACCGCGCCGAAAAGAAGCGCTTCCTGTTTGCCAGCTATCTGGCCACCATCGCCACCACCGCCATGCTCTACTTCGTCGAGCCGGGCTACGTGGCGCTGGGCTTTGTGTTGATCATCCTGTCCAACTACGCCTACTCCATGGGTGAGTCCTTTATCGCGGCCTTTCTTCCGGGGCTTGGGCCGCCAGAGAAGCTCGGCGCCATCTCCGGTTTCGGCTGGGCGCTGGGCTACGTCGGCGGACTGGTGGCAGCGGGCTTCACCCTGGCCATACTGGGCGAGGCCACCGCGGATAACTTCGAGCGGATCCGTTGGGTCGGGCCCTTCGCCGCGGGATTCTTCCTGTTGGCGGCGATACCAACCTTCGTCTGGCTCAAGGAGCGCGCCGAACCACAGCCCCATCGCCAGCCCTTAGCCCGCATCGCCTGGCAGCGGGTATCGACCACCCTGCACGAGCTGCGTCGGTTCCGTGACCTGGGTCTGTTTCTGACCTCGGTGCTGTTCTCCATGGCCGGTGTCTACATCATCATCGCCTTCGCCTTCATCTATGGCGCCCAGGTCATCGGCTGGCAGGAAAGCACCCGCAACCTGATGTTCATCATCGTCCAGATCACCGCCGCGGCAGGGGCACTCGGATTTGGCTTTATCCAGGACCGCATCGGTACCCTGGTGACCTATCTGATGACTCTGGTGCTGTGGGTGCTGGCGATCCTGGCCATCTGGGCCACCCCCGAGGTCACCGCCTGGCTAAACGCTACCTGGGGACTCGACTGGCAGGCCGAGCAACTGTTTCTGGTGGTCGGCTGCCTGGCGGGCCTCAGCCTCGGCTCCAGCCAGTCGGCCAGCCGGGTCCTGGTAGGCCTGTTCTCGCCCCGCCAGAAGGCGGCCGAGTTCTTCGGGTTCTGGGGGTTGGCCAACAAGCTGGCGGGGGTCATCGGTATCGTCGGCCTGGGACTGCTGCAGGCGGCGGTGGGGCTCAAGGCTTCGATCCTGTTGTGCGCTGCCTTCTTCATCATCGCCATCGTGATCTGCGCTGGCGTCAATCAGCGCCGCGGCCAGCGGGTGGCAGGGGAGTGGGAAGCCAGGCTGGACGATACGCACTGAACCACCTGGGCCGAGGGAACGCTATCGAGGACCTTGGCCGAGAGACCCGCTCCGAGGACGTTTGAATGCTGCCGGACGCGCTGTTCGCACCCGATACTCTGATCCTTTTGTCGGCCATCTTCGTCCTGGCAGGACTGGTCAAGGGAGTGCTCGGCATGGGCATGCCCACGGTACTGCTGGCGCTGTTGACCGCGACCCTGGGGCTGCCTCTGGCCATGGCGCTGATGCTGGTGCCCACGGTGGTCACCAACGTCTGGCAGGCCCTGGTGGGAGGGCATCTGCTGACGCTATGCCGTCGGCTCTGGTTGTTTCTGCTGGCGGCGGTGCTGGCGGTCTGGCCGGGGGTATGGGTGCTGGCCAGCGTCGAGGCTCACTGGCTATCGTTGCTGCTGGGGCTGTTGCTGATGCTCTACGCACTGATGAATCTGAGCGTGCGACGGCTGCGCTTCTCGGGAAGCCCGGTCCAGGCCGGGGCCGTCGGCGCGATGAATGGCGTCCTGACCGGGCTGACGGGCTCCAGCGTCTTCCCCGGGGTGCCCTTTCTGCAGGCCATCGGTCTGTCACGGGACGCCCTGGTTCAGGCCATGGGGCTGTTGTTCAGCCTGTCGACCCTGAGCCTGGCGCTGGCACTCGGCGAGAGGGACTTGCTCTCCACCGACCTGCTGCTGGCGTCGAGCCTGGCGCTGCTGCCGGCGAGTCTCGGCATGTGGTGGGGCGCCTGGCTCAGACGCCGGCTATCCGAGGCGCGCTTTCGCCAGGTGTTTCTGCTTGGCCTGCTGGCCATGGGCGGCTACCTGGTGACGCGTTCGCTGCTTGCGGCTTGAGCAACGACCCGGGCGACCCGAGCTTCATCGAGAGCTGCATTGGGCCGTTGCAGGCGCCGTCAGGGGTTGCCGGGGCGCCCCAGGGTTCGTTACTTCGGACGTTCCAGGGAGAACAGGTCGGTGCAGCGTGCGTAGTCGCTGCCGGCCATGCGCCCGATCGGGGCCAGGGCGTCGCAGCTGACGTGTCGACCGTTCCACACCCGGGGATCGGCGTGGATGACGGTCACCTCGGCCAGTACCAGGTTGCCTGACAGCGGACGGTCGCCGAAGTGCAGGATATCGTGAAGGCGACAGCCGAAGGCTACCGGTGCCTCCTGAATACGCGGTACCCGCAGGTCTCCCAGGCTGGCCTTGGTCAACCCGGCATGGTCGAACTCGTCTCCCTCGGGCGGCAGGCTTGCGCTGGTGGCGTTGAGCGCCTCGGCCAGCGCCTCACCACCGATATGCACGATGCACTCGCCGACCTGCTTGAGGTTGGCGATGGTGTCCTTGGTGGCGCCTTCGCCGTTGAGCAATGGAGAAAATGCCAGCACGGGGGGATCGACGCTGGCCACATTGAAAAACGAGAAGGGCGCCAGATTGGCGTGACCGCTCTCGCTCAGGGTCGACACCCAGGCGATGGGACGCGGAGCGATGGCTCCGGAGAACAGTCGATAGATCAGGCCGGCGTCCAGCTCGCTGACCTTGAGGGTGGCGTCGTCGCTCACTGTCGAACTCCTTGTGTTCATTGTCGTTGCAACAGCACCCGTTGTGATGGTGCCAGTTGGCGTGGGGCGGTCCAGGCGCTATCCCAGCACGCCGAGCCCGACAGGTCCAGCCTTGGCGGAGATGCGTGATCGAGGCCATCGCGCCGGTGCTGGAAAGGCGCCGGGGCCGCCAATCAGGCCCCGGTGCCTGGTCGGCGACGGCGAGCGTTCAGGGAATCGGTGCCTCGAGGAAGTCACGCAACTGTTTTTCGGCCTGCTGGATGTTCACCACACCGTCGATGTGGCCGCGGTCACCCTCCAGGGCCTCGAGGGTCACCGGAGTGCCGTCGGCCTCGATCAGTGCGGCGGTCTCGCGAACCTTCTGGGGCGAGAACACCAGGTCGTCTTCGCTGTAGAGCATCAGGGTCGGGGCCTCGATGGCGGCCAGGCCCGCTTCCAGGCTGTCGCCATGGCCGGTCATGAAGGCCTGGTTGGCCTTGACCAGATACAGCAGGTGATTGGCGTCGGCGGTGGCAGCCCGCTGTTCGGCGACGCTGTCCAGGGTCGCCTCGACCTCGTACTGGGCTTCCAGTGAGCTCATCGGTGAGGTGTTGGCGTCGGCCCAGTCGCGGTCGAAGGTGGCGTCCGCCCAACGCCAGTGGTTGGCCTGCAGGGTGATCAGCTTCAACGACTCGCGTAGACCGTCGAGCGGTGGCGTCTGTGCGTAGTAGTCACCGCCGCGCCAGTTGGGGTCCAGCGTGATGGGGGCGGCCCAGGCGTCCAGGCTGGCGATCAGCCAGGGATCGGCCACGCCCGCACCGATCACCGGAATCAGGCGTTCGACCCGCTCGGGATAGGCGCTGGCCCACTCGTAAGCCTGCAGCGCCCCCATGGAGGCACCCATCACCGCGTGCAAGCGCTGGATACCGAGATCATCCAGCAAGGCCTTCTGCACATTGACGAAGTCGCGAATGGTCACCAACGGGAAGTCGGTGCCCCAGGGCTCGCCGGTGTCGGGGTTGTGACTGGCAGGGCCGGTGGTGGTGACTCTGGGGTCGCCGGCGTTGAGGTTGACCAGGGTGTCCGACGACACGACGTAATAGCGGTCGGTGTCGAGCGGCTTGCCGGGGCCGATGATGGCATCCCAGTAGCCCGGGGTCTCTTCACCGTCATAGCGGCCGGCGGCGTGACTGGTGCCGGAGAAGAAGTGGGTGATCAGGATGGCGTTATCGCCTGCCTCGTTAAGCTCGCCATAGGCCTCCCAGCCGACTCTGACCGGGGCGATGGTGTCACCGCCGACGGTGGTGTAGCTTGGCATCTCGAAGACCTGTTTGGTGACATAGTCCAGGCCGGTGGAGGCCGCCTCGTCATCGTTGTCGGCGCTGGCCAGTGCCGGCGAGGCGATAAGCCAGACCGAGGCGACGAGGAGGCCAAGGGCGACGGCGGCGCCAGGCTGGCGCCGGTCATGGAGAGCGGAGGAATAAACTGTCATCATGAACCTTCCCTGGTGGTGGTCGGCGCGGACGATGCCGCGTACAGACACCAGTACAGCGTTCACCTGGCGCCTTCGCCATGCTGCCTTCGTCGTCCCGGCGCGAGGAGGAAGAAACCGCCCGTGAGGAGAAACCGATGACCCAGCGACAGGGGACACGTGGCCCCGGGCTCGCCATGATGCTGTTGTTCTGGGTGCTGTTCATGGGGCTCGGTGGCTGGTGGGCGACGTCCTGGCTGGAGCAGCGCCTGAACCCCAATGCCAACCTGAATCAGGTGGCCGAGGGCGAGCCGTTGAGGCTCAAGCGCGGGCCTGGCGGACACTTCGTCGCGCCCGGCAGCATCAATGGCACGCCGGTGACCTTCCTTGTCGACACCGGCGCTACCCGTGTCGCTCTGCCGGGAGATCTGGCCGCAAGACTGTCGTTGCCGGACCTCGGCAGCGCCTGGTTTCATACCGCCAATGGTCGTGCACAAGGCACCCTGACACGCCTGGACAGCGTTACCCTGGGCGGCCTGTCGGCGACTCGGGTCGATGGCTCCATCAGCCCGGGCATGGAAGGTGAGACGGCGCTGCTGGGCATGAGCTTTCTCGGACGCTTCGACATTGCCATCCGTGGCGATATCCTGGAATTGCAGGCGCGCGGCTCCTCGTCACCGAGAGCCGACGCCGCTCCACACAAGGAGATTCAACAATGACCGCGCTCTCTCGATTGCGGCTGAAGTGGCCCATCCTCCAGGCTCCCATGGCCGGCGCCCAGGACGAGACACTGGCGCTTGCGGTCACCGCAGCCGGAGGCCTGGGAGGCCTGCCTGCCGGCATGCTGGCCCTCGAGGCGCTGGATCAGGCCCTTGCAGCGGTGGAAGGACAAGGCCCGGTCAACGTCAACTTCTTCAGCCATGCGTCGCCCGAGCCTCAACCGAGTCGACTGGAGAAGTGGCGAGCGTTGCTGGCCCCTTACCATGAAGAGTTGGGAATCGCGCCGCCACCTCCAAGTGACACGCCTACTAGACGGCCGTTCGACAGCGATGCCTGTGCCATCGTCGAGCGCCACCGTCCCGCCGTGGTGAGCTTTCATTTCGGTCTACCTGAGGCACAACTGGTCGAGCGGGTGAAGGCCTGCGGTGCGCTGGTGCTGTCTACCGCCACCACGGTGGATGAGGCCCGGTGGCTGGAAGCCCATGGCGCCGACGTGGTGATCGCCCAGGGCCTTGAAGCAGGGGGGCACCGGGGACATTTCTTGAGTGACGACCTGAGTCTTCAGTTGCCGCTGGCGTCATTGCTGCCCCGGGTGGTCGAGGCTATCTCGTTGCCGGTGGTGGCGACCGGAGGGATCGGCGACCCCCAGGGGGTCCGGCAGGCACTGGATCTGGGCGCCCAGGCGGTCCAGATCGGTACCGCACTGCTGTGCTGCCCCGAGGCATCGGTGAGGGCCGTCCACCGCAGGGCGCTGCTGGATGATGAAGCCTCCACCGACATCACCAATGTCTTCTCCGGTCGGCCCGCCCGCGGGATCGTCAATCGTGCCATGCGCGAGCTGGGGCCGCTGTCGGATGAGGTACCCGACTTTCCGCTGGCTGCCAGCGCCCTGTGCGAGCTGCGCGCGGCCCACGAGTCCCGTTGCAGCGGTGACTTTTCTCCGCTGTGGGCGGGCCAGAATCGACGCCACTGTCGTGAGGTACCGGTGGCCGAGCAACTCCAGTGGCTGGCGGGAGAACTCGAGGAGCAATGAGGAGCACGTCTTCCTGTGCGCTCGCAACGCCAACCTGGCGACAAGCGTAGATTGCGGTTCCTGGGGCAGGTCAGGGTCGCGAGGCAGCGCTAACGCTTCGGAAATCACGCGGCGCGTTTGCATAACCTGCGGCTTCGCTCTGGCACACAAGGCCGCGGCGCGTTTGCATAGCCTGCGGCTTCGCTCTGGCACGCAAGGCCTCGGCGCTTTTGCATAGCCTGCGGCTTCGCTCTGGCACGCAAGGCCTCGGCGCTCTGGCATAACATCCAGCTTCGCTCTGGCATAAAAAAGCCGCGGCACTCGGCGATGAGTGGCCGCGGCTTCTGCTGATATCGGTTGATTATTGCTTTACCGATGTATTACCGCCTTGTGGCGGGGCGAACGACATCGCCGAGCATGCTTTCGGTCTGTCGATCAGCACTCGCCTTCGGCGCACTTCTCGGTCTCGGCCAGGTCCGCGGCGTAGATGATGACGTCACCGTCTGTCTCGTTCTTCCACCAGTGCCAGATCTCGTTGAACTCGGCGATGATCGACGGCGCCTTGTGAACGCGCGGCTGCTCATGCTTGGAGTTGTACTCGACGATCTCGCCCTGGAACACGAACAGGATAGCCGGGCGGTTCTCGTGGGAGTGGTAAGGCACGATGCCACCTGGTGCCACGTCGACGCGGCGGAAGCGCAGGTGACGTTGCTCCAGCGGTGCAGCGCCTGCCGGCAGCTTGACGTCCGCAAGGTCGATGTAGGCCAGTGTGGTATCGACCTCGTCAACGGGTTCCATCGGCGGATTTTTCTGATGTTCAAACATGGCGTAATTCCTTCTTGCGCAGCGTTGGGGTTGGTGGGGCGTGTATCACCGTGGTGATCTTCAGGTATCGGGGTAGATGTCTTTGACGGCCAGCACCGCATTGATGGTGACCGGGAAGCCGGCATAGGGCGCCAGCTGCATGAACAGTTCGACCAGCTCGTCACGGGTGAAGCCCAGTGAGCGTGCGATGCCGATATGGATGCGTAGCTGATTCTCGTGGCCTCCACAGGCCAGTGCCGAGAGCGTGGCGCTCTGGCGCAGCTTGGGGTCCAGGCCATCACGACCGTACATTTCGCCAAAGGGGAATTCGGCGACCAGGCGCATCAGGTCGGGGGCGAAGTCACCGAGCTTTTCCTCCAACGCTTGTGCGGCGGCGGGATTGTGCTTACGGAAGAAGGCGAGTCCCTTCTCCATGTTGGGTGAAACGGCGGTGGAACTCATTTTCCAGCATCCTCATGGCGACGGTAGTGGTCGGGATAATCGCGTTCCGTGTCGGCCTTTCCGTAATCGGCAGCAGCAGGAAGACAAGCCATTTTTTTGCCGCTACCAATCTCTATATCGTTTGAAACATACGACTGTTTTATCTTGCTGAGTCATCACTTCTTGTCGGACTGATCCGTTTGCTCAGCTTGGTCGGTGCCGGGCCTGCAACCTTACCGGCACCGCTATGCCATAACGCCTATCGGGACCCGTTGCCGATCAGTGGGTGCCCTCGAACATGGCTCTCAGGTCGACGCTGTCCTGCTTGCCGATGTCGTCGTAGTGTTGCTCGATCCAGTCCTGGGCGCGTTTGCGGCCGAGATCTCGCAGATGGCACAGGAAGTCCCACTCGGCGTTGAGCTTCGATGAGGCCCCGAGGGGTTTCAGCAGGTCCTGGCTATCGATGATATGGACCAGCATGTCGCGATAGTTCTTGGGGTCGAGGTGGCCTTCGTGGATCAGTCGCTTGACGAAGGCAAGCGCCCTCAACTCCTTGAGCAGACTGGCGTTGAAGGTGATCTCGTTGGTGCGATTGAGGATCTCCTGGGCGCTGGTCGGCGACCCCTCACGCTCCACCGGATTGACCTGGACGATCAGAATGTCCCGGGACTCGGTGGTGTGATAGAAGGGAAACAGCGGAGGGTTGCCGGAATAGCCGCCGTCCCAGTAGGGCACGCCGTCGACTTCGACCGCTTCGAACAGGAAGGGCAGGCAGGCCGACGCCATCACCATGTCGGGGGTGAGTTCGGCGCGATCGAAGATCTTGACGCGCCCGGTCTCGGCGTTGGTCGCGGCCACGAAGACCTTCATCTGGTCGCAGCCACACACATTGTCGAAGTCGACCTGCTCGACGATGATGTCCCGCAGGGGGTTGTACTTCATGGGGTTGAACTGGCTCGGCGAGAAGAATCGCGTCATCAGGTCGAAGTAGACGTGGCCCGGCGAGTAGTCGAGGCTCCAGTTTCCGCTAAGACGATCCCAGGGGGTGCGCTGCAGAATGCTGAAGCGCGCCGACTGGGACACGGCACGCCAGAACGTTTCCAGTTTTTCGCGCCCAGCCTCTCGCCCGCCCTGGACCAGACCATCGGCCAGAACGACAGCGTTCATGGCGCCAGCGGAGGTGCCGGAAATGGCCTCGATCTCGATGCATGGGTCGTCGAGCAGGGCATCGAGGACCCCCCAGGTAAAGGCGCCGTGAGCGCCTCCACCCTGAAGTGCCAGACTTATTTTCTTGGGTGGCTTGGCCATCAAGCTCTCCTGTCATCTTGGTGCGGTCGTCCGTGAGGCCGTCTTCCCTTGCCGGGAAAAGTGCGGCAGCAGCGGCGTCGGCGGCAGGTTCGCCGCATGCTCTACCCTGTCGAACGGTGCTTCAGTGTGCTGTCCAGCCGCCATCGACCGGCAGGGCGATTCCCGTCATGGAGGCGGCGCCGTCCGAACACAGGAACAGCGCCGTGGCCGCCAGTTGTTCGGTGGTGACAAATTGGCGGGTCGGCTGGTTGGCGAGCAAGACGTCGCGAATGACCGAATCCTCGGAGATACCGCGTGCCTTGGCGGTGTCGGGAATCTGCTTCTCGACCAGAGGCGTCAGCACGTATCCCGGGCAGATGGCATTGACGGTGATGCCGTGTTCGGCGACTTCCAGCGCCACGGTCTTGGTCAGTCCCAGAACGCCGTGCTTTGCGGCCACATAGGCCGACTTGAAAGGCGATGCCACCAGAGCATGGGCGGACGCGATGTTGATCACTCGCCCCCAGCCACGTGCCTTCATGCCAGGCAAGGCGGCCTTGGTCAGGTGAAAAGCGGAATTCATGTTGATGGCGATGATCGCGTTCCACTTGTCCTCGGGGAACTCGTCCACCGGTGCCACATGCTGAATACCGGCGTTGTTGACGATGATGTCCACGCTGCCGAATTCTGCCTCGGCCCGCTTGTGCATGGCGCTGATCTCGCCGGGGTCCATCATGTTGGCGTTGTCATAGACGACCTTGACGCCGTACTTTTCGAGACTGGCGCGGGTGGCCTCCACGTCCGCGGCGGCCTCGATACCGTTGATGACCAGGTTGATACCCGCCTTGGCGAAGCCTTCGGCGATACCGAGACCGATACCGCTGGTGGAGCCGGTGATGATGGCGGTCTTCTGCTGGGGCATGGATCACTTCCTCTAGAGACGAGATCGCCGGCGCTGGCCGGCAGGAACTTGCAGCGTGTTCATGGCTTGACCGATAGGTCGCTTCACTGGCCTCGCTTCGTCGACGAGCTTTTTCGATGGCTTCATCGTCGGGCTGTATCGATGAGCTTTGTCGATGCCGTCATCGACATCGACCAGCTCCACAGAGCTCGACGTGTTTCGCCGAGTCCGATCAGGCGACAGGTCGGCAGCAGGCTCGTTAGTCATGGCCTTGTTCGACAGTGTCACCAGCATAGACTGGCATGCAAGATTCGGCTTTTGCTGAAATGGCTTTATCCACATAATGCTCATCAATGCTTAGCAGCAAAGCCGTTTGCCGCCTGACGAATACCCGGGCGCGCGTCGGTAACTTCCTTGGGAGCGCAGCGAACCACTGGTAAAATGCCTGCATGAATCCCAAGTCGCCCACGCTACCTGCCGACCTGCGCGACGATCCTCTCTACTACCTGCGTCACTTTCAGTTTGTGCTCGACTGGGTGATGGCACGCCACGCCGACCTGCTGGCAGAGCCAGAACAGCGCTTTATCATGGCCTTCGGCGAGCTGCCGGAGGCAGCCCAGGCGTTGCTGGTCCGCATGGTCTCGCGCAAGGGCGAGCTGTTTCGCACAAGTCGCCTGGTCTACACCGAGGTCGATGATCTCGAGCAGGCGCTGAGTCGACTGGCGGCGGCGCAGCTGGTGGAGCTTGATCCCGTGCTGAGTCTCGATGACCTGCTTGCACAGTTGCGCCTGCCCGAGGCTCGACGGGTCTTCGCCGAAACTGTGTCCGCTTGCGGTCTGTCCAGCTCGGTCTCCAAGTCGCGTCTGTGCGAGGCGCTGGACGGCCAGTTCACGCCGCGGCGCTGGAGCGTCTGGTGGCCTGAGTCCGACGACACCCTGGTGCGGGTCTCGGTAATGTCGGTGTGTGATCGACTGCGCCTGATGTTCTTCGGCAATCTGCGCCAGAGCTGGTCCGATTTCGTGATGGCCGAGCTTGGCCATATGCGCTATGAACGGGTGAGTCTCGATCCCGCATCGCGGGGGTTTCAGCAGCGTCAGGAGGTGGATGCCTATCTCTGCCTGCATCGGCTGCGAGAGCGATTCGACGACGGCGAAGCCGTGGCTGATATCTGGTCTGCAGTCCCAAGGTTGCCCGACGACAACCCCTGGCTCGCGGCGCGGCGGTCTCGCCTGCTGCTGCGTCTGGGTCAGCAGGCCCAGCGAGAGGGGCAGGCGGCGCTGGCGCTGGAGATCTTCTCCTTTGCTGGCCCGGGCGAAGCGCGGGTGCGTCGACTGCGCCTGCTGGAGCGAGAGGGCGAGCATCACCAGGCGCTGACACTGGCGACCCAGGCGCTCGAGGCACCGCTGGACGACGCCGAGTGCCAGGCGCTTGCCCGGCTGGTGCCGCGATTGCAGCGCCGCCTGGGTCTGCCGGTGCTCAAGCCGGCAGCACAGGCGCCGCCGAAGAGCTGGAGCCTGAGCTTGCCGCCACAATCGCTGGCGGCCAGTGGCTCGGTGGAGTTGGCGCTGCGTGATCACCTGGCCCGGGATGAGGCCCCAGCCTTCTACGTCGAGAATCACCTCTTCGCCGGGCTCTTCGGGCTGCTCTGCTGGGACGTCATCTTCGCCCCCTTGCCGGGAGCCTTCTTTCATCCCTTCCATCGCGGGCCGGCGGATCTGTATCGGCCAGACTTCGTATCGCGGCGGCGTGATCGCTTCGATGCCTGCCTGGAGGCGCTGGCGAGCGGCGACTACCGCGAGCGTATCAGGGCCCGCTGGCGCGACAAGCAGGGGCTGGCCAACCCCTTCGTCTATTGGGAGGTGCTCGACGAAGCCTTGCTGGAACTGGCACTTCACTGTATTGCGCCTGAACACCTGGCGGTGCTGTTCGAGCGCCTTCTCGAGGATCTCAAGGCCAACCGATCGGGCTGGCCGGACCTGATCCAGTTCTTTCCCGATGCTGGGCAGGGCCAGCCCCGCTATCGTCTGATCGAGGTCAAGGCGCCAGGAGACCGGCTGCAGGACAACCAGCGACGTTGGCTTCAGCACTTCCAGTGCCACGGCATTCCGGTGTCGGTGTGCCACGTGAGGTGGTCCGATGGCTGAGGGATCTTCAACGTCTGACGATGCCGAGACAGCTACCTCGGACACGGCCGAGTCGATCTCTCTCAGCGTCGGCGTGCGTGAACTGTGCGAGTTCACCGGTAGACGCGGTGATCTGGATCACCGCTTCACCCCGGCCCCCAGCTCGCGGGAAGGGATAGAGGGCCATGCCCGCGTCGTGGCCCGACGTGGCGAAGACTACCGCAGTGAGGTGATGGTGGTCGCCACCCTCGAGGGACTCAAGGTCCAGGGGCGCATCGACGGTGTGGCCGAGAACGGTGGGCGACTCGAAGAGATCAAGACCCACCGGGGACGCCTGGAGCGCATGGCCGACAATCAGCGCGCGTTGCACTGGGCCCAGGTGCGGGCCTACGGCGCACTTTGGTGCCGCCAGCAGGGGCGCGAGCGGATTACCCTGGCGCTGGTCTATCTGGATCTGGTCAGCGGTCGCGAGACTTGCCTGAGCGTCGAGGCCGAGGCCGCCACGCTGTGGCAGGAGCTTGAGTCGGCCTGTCGCGCCTATCGAGCCTGGGCGCTGGCCGAAGCCTCACATCGCCGGCGGCGAGATGAAGCGCTGGACCGTCTGACGTTTCCCTACCCTGCGTTCAGGCCTGGGCAGCGCGAGATGGCCGAGACCACCTACAAGGCCGTCGCCACTGGCCGGGATCTGCTGATCGAGGCGCCGACTGGCATCGGCAAGACGCTGGGGAGCCTGTTCCCGCTGCTCAAGGCGATGCCCCGTCAGGCGCTGGACCGCGCCGCCTTTCTGACCATGAAGACCACCGGCCGACAGCTGGCACTGGCGGCACTGGCGCAGCTCGACCCTGGCCCACAGCGCAAGCTGCGCACGCTGGAGCTGATCGCTCGGGACAAGGCCTGTGAGCATCCGCAACTGGCCTGCCACGGAGATAGCTGTCCTCTGGCTGAGGGCTTCTACGACCGACTGCCCGAGGCGAGGCAGGCGGCAGTGGAGCAGGGCTGGCTAGATCGTGACGGGCTCAGGCAGGTGGCGCTTGAGCATCGCGTCTGCCCCTACTACCTGGGCCAGGAGATGGCTCGCTGGTGCGATCTGGTGGTCGGCGACGTCAATCACTATTTCGACTCGAGCGCGCTGTTGCACGGCTTGGCCCAGGCGCGACAGTGGCGCCTGGGTGTGCTGGTGGACGAAGCCCACAACCTGATCGAGCGTGCCCGTGGCATGTACTCGGCGAGCCTCGACCAGCGCCGTCTTGCTCGTTTGCAAAAGGAGGCGCCGGGGGCGCTGCGCCAGCCTCTGGCCAGGGTGATCAAGCAGTGGCAGGCACTGGTGCGTCAGCACGGCGGAGAGGACCCGGGCAGTCGCGAAGCGCCACGCTGGTTTGCCCTCGACGCCTTGCCGGCGGAGTTGATCGGCTCCCTTCAGGGACTCTGTGGTGCCATCGGCGACCACCTGGGCGAGCATCCGGAGGACACCCAGCCGGCGCTGACCGACTGCCTGTTCGAGGCGTTGGCCTTCGTTCGGCTGGCGGAGCGTTTCGGTGAACACTCGCTGTGCGAGCTCACCCGTCACGGGCGCGGGCGGGCACGACTGGCCATCGTCAACCAGGTGCCCGCCGACTTCCTGCGGCCCCGTTTCGCCGCGGCTCACGCAAGCGTGCTGTTTTCCGCGACCCTGGCGCCACCACGCTATCAGATCGACCTGCTGGGGCTAGCCGAGGACACGGTATGGTCCGAGGTCGCGTCGCCTTTTGTCGCAGAACAGCTCGAGGTGCGGGTGTGCGCGCAGCTGTCTACCCGCTACCGCGATCGGAAGCGATCCCTGCCGGGAATACTCGACGTCATGAGCGAGCAGTACCGTCGACGTCCCGGCCACTATCTGGCGTTCTTCTCGAGCTTCGCCTACCTGGAGCAGGTGCGAGAAGCCCTGGCCGAGGCCCATCCCGACATTCCTCAGCGCGCCCAGCGACGCGCCATGAGCGAGGCGGAGCGAGAGGCCTTTCTGGAGGATTTTGTGCCAGGGGGCGAGGGGATCGCCTTCGCGGTACTCGGAGGCGCCTTCGCCGAAGGCGTCGACCTGCCCGGCGAGCGCTTGATCGGTGCCTTTGTCGCCACCCTGGGGCTACCCCCCAGCGATGCCCGCCAGGAGGCGCTGAAGACACGCCTCGAGCAACGCTTCGGTCGCGGTGACGACTACGCCTATCGTATTCCCGGGCTGATCAAGGTGGTCCAGGCGGCCGGGCGGGTCATTCGCGGGCCCCAGGATACCGGCACCCTGGTATTGCTGGACGATCGCTTCGCCAGGCCTGAGGTGCAGGCGAGGCTGCCCCGCTGGTGGGAAACAGCCCGGCGCTGACGTCGTCCCTGTGTCTGACCTGTCGCTGCCCTTGTCCGTTCTCTGCCCTTGCCTGGGCAGACTGGCCGTCGACGTGGCCGGCGAATGGCTGGGCAAGCGATTTCTGGCACAGGTTCTGGCATGAGGGCCGGAGGTTCTGGCATGAGGGCCGGAGGTCAGGACTCGTTGGCCGAGCGCTTGGTGTCGTCGCTATCCGAGGCTTGGCGCCGGGGGATTTCCTCGACCCGGGTCAGGATGTCCTCGTCGGCCTCGAACAGGGTCTCGAGCTCCTTGGCCGCCTGCCGCACCGTCTGCATCTGCTTCTTCTCGTTGCCGAAGACCTCGAGCTGACGCCGCAGGGTCTCCTCGTCGTGGGGGCGGAAGGTGTCGATGGTGTGCTGGGCCTGGTCGCGGGGCACACCGAGCCCGATCAGCACCTCACGGGTCATTTCCAGGCTCGCCGGCAGCAGCTCACGAAGGATAAAGCCGACCTTGGCACGCATCAGCAACTGGGCATGGTGACGATCTCGGGCACGTGCATAGATCTTGAGGTGGGGGAAGCGCTTGCTGGCGCGATGGATGATGCGCATCGAGATATCCGGATCGCCGACCGCGACCACCAGCACCTGGGCATGACGCGCGCCGGCGGCATCCAGCAGGTCCAGTCGGGTAGCGTCGCCGTAGTACACCTTGTTGCCGTAGCGACGCACGAAGTCGACGTGGTCGGCATTGATGTCGAGGACGGTGTAGGGGATCTCGAGCCCTTGAAGCGCACGCCCCATGATCTGACCGAAGCGACCGAAGCCGACCAGAATGATGCGTGGCGAATCATCGTCCATGGCATCGAAGTCGCGCTTGGGCCTAGGCTTCTTGAACAATGGCCGAACCAGCCGTTCGTGGCCCAGAAACAGGATCGGGGTGGCGGCCATGGACAGCGACACTACCAGCACCAGAACGTGCACGAGGTCCTGCGCCAGCAAGGCGGCTGAACCCGCGGCGGTCAACAGCACGAAGGCGAATTCTCCGCCCTGTGACAACAGCACGCCGAGGGTGGTGGTCTCGCGCCAGCCGCAGCGGTAGACCCGAGCGGCGATCATCAGGCTGGCGCCCTTGGCCAGCAGCAGCAGTGCGGTCAGCCCCAGCACCAGCCCAGGGGACTGTGCCAGCAGGCCGACCTTGGCGGTCATGCCCACCGCCATGAAGAATAGCCCCAGCAGCAGACCGCGAAACGGTTCGATGTCGGCCTCGATGCTGTGGCGATACTCGGAATCGGCCAGCAGGATACCGGCGATAAAGGCGCCAAGTGCCATGGACAGTCCGGCAAGCTCCATCAGCAGGGCGGCACCGATCAGTACCAGCAACGACATGCCGGCGAACACTTCGCGGCTGTCGGTGGCCGCGGCCAGGCGGAACAGCGGCGGCAGCAGCTTGCGCCCACCAAAGATCAGACCGGTGAAGGCGACGACGGCGATGGCGACTTCCTTGAGCACCGCAGTCATGCCGCCGCTGACCAGCGAGTCGGCGGCAAGGATCGGAATCACCGCCAGTACCGGAATGGCCGCCATGTCCTGGAACAGCAGCAGCGCAAAGGCATGGCGTCCGTGGCGGCTGTTGAGTTCCTGGCGCTCGCCCAGCAGGTGTAGTACCAGTGGCGTAGAGCAAAGCCCCAGACTGAAGCCCACCACCGCCGCCGCCACCGGCGGAAGGCCCAGTGCCAGGGCGGTCAGGCCCAGCACCAGGGTAGTGATGGCCACCTGCAGGCTGCCAAAGCCGAACACCGCCTTGCGCATCAGCTTGAGCCGCGCCGGTTTAAGCTCCAGGCCGATGACGAACAGCAGAAAGACGATACCGACCTGCGAAAACTGCAGTACCCCTTCGGCGTCCGGTACCAGGCCGAGGGCCGAGGGACCGATCAGCACGCCGGCGATCAGGTAGCCGAGCACTTCCCCCAGGCCAAGGCGTTTGATGATCGGGACCACCAGCACCGCCGCAGTGAGAAAGATCAAGACGTTGAGAAGCAGCGCGGTGGCCAAGGTCGGGTCTCCAGGGCGGCTCGTGGGTGGGCCTCATAGCATACCTGATGTCACCGGCATGCATGTTATGCCGATGGCAGCGTGGGCGCTGATGCGGGGCTTTGATGCAGGAGGGCTCTGATGCAGGGCTCTGAGGCGGAGCTTTGCTGCGGTGTGCAGGTGCCGGGGCTGGTTCGCGGTGCTGGACAGCCCCCGGCGTCACGCCACCTTTAGCGCCGTGGGCCGCAGCGGGGGGGTGTTCATTCGGACGAGAGGCTGTCCTCACCGAGGGCGACATAGCCTGGCAGTGCCTGGATGCGTTGAATCCAGGCACGAATGCCGGGAAAGGCGCCGAGATCGAAGCCGCCTTCGTGGGCCACATGGGTGTAGGCGTAGAGCGAGATGTCGGCGATGGTGGGGTGCTCGCCCACCAGAAAGGGCGTAGCCTCCAGCTGACGCTCCATGACGCCGAGCGCCTTGTAGCCGCCTTGCTGCTTGGCGTCGAATTCGGCCCGCCGGTCCTCCGGCATTCCCAGGTAGAGCGAGATGAAGCGCGCCACGGCGATGTAGGGCTCATGACTGTACTGTTCGAAGTATTGCCACTGCAGCACCTTGGCATGGCGGTAACGATCCTCGGGCAGCCACTCACTGCCGCTGGCCAGGTAGTGGAGGATAGCGTTGGATTCCGCCAGAAAGCGTCCATCATCCAGCTCGAGCAGGGGGATCTTTCCGTTGGGGTTGCGGCCCAGGAAGTCTTCTTCGCGGGTGTCCCCGGCCAGGATGTCGATGCCTATCCACACCATGCGAATGTCCAGCAGCGATGCCAGCAGCTTGATCTTGTAGCAGTTTCCCGAGCGTGTATCGCCGTAGAGATTCATGGAGGTGTCCCCTGGTGCATGGATGAAGAGTCTATGGTGTCACTATTGCGGGAGGCGGGAAGGGCGTCAGCGCGATTCGGCACTGAGCGACGCTGCGCGAGTCGCAGTGGCATCTGGCAGCTTCTATCCTGTTCCAGGCGGTCAGGGCCGACCCGTACCGAAGGGTAGTCTAACCCTTGTAGCATGGAGCTGCGCCCCAGTAGCAAGAGCGGCGAGAGCGGCAAGCGCGGCGAGAGTGGCAAGAGCGGCAAGCGTGGCGAGAGTGTCGAGAGCGGCAAGCGCGGCGAGAGTGTCGAGAGCGGCCAAAAGGGCAAGCGCGGCGAGAGCGGCAGGATGGGCAAGAGCGTCTAGCTGGTCTCGCAGCAACGCTGGCCCGACTCGAAGTCAAGGATGCCGGAGGTAAGGCGATGGATGACAGGCGTGCCGCAAGGTGGCCAGCACGACTGCTTGGCCTGTTGGTGCTGGCGACAGCGTTGGTTGCACTGGCCGCCGGGGGCTACCTGCTGGCGCTGGGGGGCTCGGCGTACTACGTGCTGGCGGCGGGGGGGCTGGCGCTGACGGGATGGGGCCTGATGGCACGATGGTGCCTCGCCCCGGGGCTTTACGCTTTACTGCTTGGAGCAACCCTTGGCTGGGCGCTGTGGGAAGTGGGGCTGGACGCCTGGCGCCTGCTGCCGCGTCTGGGCCTGCCGGCATTGCTGGGGCTGGTGCTGCTGTTGCCCTGGTTCGCCCGCGGTGCCTACGCCTTCTGCAGGCAGGCGCTGGCATTGATGACGTTCTCTTGCTTGTCCTTGCTGCTGTTACTGGCCTTTCTCCCTGCTGTCGAACCGTCCTTGTCTTCGCGTCCCGAGAGTTCTGTCTCCTCTGCGCCCGAGGGCGCGGCGAGACCCCATGGTGAGTCCGCCACTGGCCTTGATGCGCTATGGCGCCTCGATCTGGAGCAGGAGAGGGCGGAGGCAGAGGCAGAGGCAGAGACAGAGACAGAGACAGAGAACCACTTGGCCACCGCCTTCCCTCTGGTCATCATCGACGACCGATTGATTGTCTGCACCTCGAGCGGCATCGAAGCTCGCATGGTCGCTACCGGCGAGCGTCTTTGGTCGCACCCGAACAGCGACGGGCACCCGAACAGCGATGGAAAGGGCAACGCGGACAATGTCGAGCCGCTGGGGCCCTGTCGCACGCTTGCCTATCACGATGCCGCTGAGCGAACGCAGGATATGGTCGAGGGCGTCTTTGCGCCGACCCCCGGGGAGGGCGAGCCGGATCCCCTGGAAATGTCGACGACCCATGAAGGTGCCGGGGAAGAGGGGGTCGCGGAAAGCGATCTGGTCTGTCCGCAGCGGCTGTTCGTTGTCACCCGAGATCGGCGCTTGCTGGCGCTGGATGCCGACACCGGCAGACGCTGCGAGAGTTTCGGCACCGACGGCCAGGTCGACCTGGCCGACGTGGCTGACATGAGTGCCGACACATCCGCCGAGGTGCTGAAGGGAGCCGCCGGCATCCAGGTCACCTCGCGACTGGTACTGCTGACGGGGTTCGGCCCCGAGGTGGTGGCGCTGGACATCGCCACCGGCGATCGCATCTGGCGCTGGCGGCCCGAGACGCCAGGCGCCGACAACCTTCGCATCGTCGCCGTCGATGAGACCCAGGGCCTGCTGATGGTGGCTGTCCCTGCTGACCCTGCTGCCTCTGGGGCCGAGCGCCGCCCGGACAACGTCCGAGATGAGAGTGAGCAGGGCCCGGGGGGCCGGGTGACGGCGCTGGAGGTGACCACCGGTGAACCGCTATGGACGCGAGCGCTGGATCTTGCCCCCATGCCTGTCGATGCGGCGATCACAGCGTCGGCGGCAGCAAAGGATGTTGTCATGGTCAGCCTGGACGATCGACCCCAGGCCGCGGTGGTGGCGACGAGCGAGGGCCGGCTGTTGATGCTGGACATGCCCAGCGGGGAGACCCTGGCGTCGCTCGACCTGATGCCACCACCGCCGCTGTCGGCAGAGACCTGGCGAACCCCGCCCTCTGACCCGAAGGCACTGCGCGAACGCGACATGTGGGGACTTTCGCCGATGGATCAACTGCTTTGCCGTATTCGCCTGCGGGCCAGGGACAGCGCTGGGCCAGTCACCTTGCCGGCGTCGCTGGAGCGGCTGATCCGACCGACGCTACCCTTGGTGTCACCCCGTGTGGCGCTGAGGCTCGGCCCGGATGGGCAAGCGCTCTACGCCAGCGTCGGCTCCCGTGGTGCCGACCCTCGTCATCCCTGGCTATCCTGCCGTACGCCTCCCTGGGGGGAGCTGGTCAAGGTCGAGCTGTCCGCGCTTTACGCTCTGCACGGCAGTGATGGTAGTGATGGTAGCGATAGCTCGGCGATCGTCTGGCGTCGCACCGTCGGTGACCTCGACGTCGAATTGCCCCAGGAGTTGCGCTTGCCGTTCGAGCTTTCTTTGCCTGTCGGAACGGCGAACCTGTCCACGCCGATGATGCTCGCGGGTAGTTCCGGCGACGCAGCGGTGGTCGTCGCGGACCAGACAAGGTCAGTCGCGCTCTACGCCTTCGCTCTGGATGATGGTCGGGCATTGTGGCGCCAGCGAATGGTCGAGGGGGCGCGGGGAGCAAGCCAACTTACTCACCAGGGCAGGAGCGAGGCGAACGTGGTGGCGCTTGTCCTGCCGCGAGATGCAGCGCCTTCAGACCAGGCCGCCGAACTGGTGGTGTACGCAGCGCCCGAGGCTTTGCCCCAAGGGGGTGGCACGAAGTGAGCGAGGGCGGGCGTCGGTCCCGCCGCGCCCGGCCATGGCTATGCTGAAAAACAACATTGCAGGTTACGCAGGGGGCACCCATGAGAACCATGTTGATTGTCGTCGTCGGGGTGGTCGTGGTCCTGGTGTTGCTGTGGCGCTGTCCCAAGCCGCGACAGCACACCGCCATGTGGATATTCAGCCTCGCCTGGCTGGCGATATGCGCCTGGAACCTGAGCGTCGGGCTGTCGCACGGCTACGCCCTGGGCGAAGAGTTGCTGGTCCATGCGCTGCTTTACGGGGTACCCGTGGGGCTTGGCTGGTGGCGGGTGTGCAGGGAGCCGTCCTCGATCTGACTGGTGCAGGACAGAGGCTGGCGCTCTGTTCAGTCGCCGGGCGCCTTTTGTTTATAGTGGCCGGGGATCTTGACGCGCTCGCCATTGGGCAGCGTCTTGACGTGGGTGGGAACGTAGACTCGCTTGATGACACTCTTGGATGTCGCCATGACGGACCTCCTGCATGTTCCATGGAGAGGACCTCCGATAGTCCTCATCACTACCAGAGCCTGATGAGGTTGTAAATGAGAGCATATATCTTTTGTCATCAAATCACATTTGACCTGCATCAAGGGAAGCGACCATTGCCTGCGCAGCGAGTGCGGGGCTAGACCGATGAGCGCCCACGCCCCCCTGATCGAACATCGACACTATCCAGACCGAGTGTTGAGTGACCGCCACGACTTTCAGCAGCTGTTGCTGGGCCGCGGCGGCATGGTGGAACTGGACGTTGGCGGACGTGGTCTGCGCGTAGGGCCGGGCGTACTGGCCCCGGTCCCCAGCGGCGAGACTCACCACTATCTCGCGCCGGGGGCCAACGACATTCTGGTGCTTGACCTGCCGGTGGCCTGGTGCCAGGCCCTGGGGGTGGAGGGGATCTTCGAAAACGAGCGAGCGAGGGGCTATCGCGCGCCGGCGAGCCTGGTCGAGGCCGCGCCTGCCCCGGGCGCCGGCGTCGAGGCGCTGGCCCGGTGGCTTTCCCGCCTGCAGCACGCGCTGGATGAAGGGCGCGGCAGGCCGCTCCCGGCGCCGCGTCTGCGTCTGCTCCAGCTGCTGCCAAGGCTACGCGGCGAGCTGGCCCACCCCTGGCGCGTCAAGGAGATGGCGGCGCTGTGCCACCTGTCCGAGGCGGTCTTCGCCCGTCAGTTTCGTGAGCTGCTCGGGGTGCCGCCAGCGATCTGGCTGCGTCGTGAGCGGCTGGCCCTGGCGCGACAGTTGCTGGTCGCCCGGACTCGTTCCGGCTCGGCCATGGCCCTCAGCGAGGTCGCGCTGGTCTGCGGGTTCCACGACGCCGCCCACTTTTCCCGCGTCTTCCGCGAGGCCCATGACGTTTCTCCCGGCGCCTGGCGGCGTCAAGCCGCAACCGCCACGCACTACAGGTCAGAATCGTACAAGACCTAGTGTGGGCGGCTGGCCCACACTCGAGACCTCGGTGCTCTGGAGGTCTTTATGCGCTCTTCCTCATCTTCCTCTTCTTCATCTTCTTCCTCTGCCCAGGCGGGGGCATCCTCCGATGCGGTCGACATCTCGCGTAGGCGCGCCACCTGGATCGGTGCCACCACGGTGCTCAATTGGGCCATGCTGGCCCTCTTTACCCAGTTGTCGGGGCCCGTGCCACCGTTTCTGCTCACCGCTCTGGCGTTCGGCGTGGCCTTTGTGTGCTTTGTGGTCTATCAGTGCCTGCGCGGCGAGGCGGTGCTGGCGCCGATGCGCCAGCCGCCACTGGTCTGGGCGCTGGGCGTCGGCGGGCTGTTCGGCTACCACGCCCTCTACTTTATCGCCCAGCAGAACGCGCCGCCGGCCAACGCCGGCCTGATCAGCTATCTCTGGCCGCTGTTGATCGTGCTGTTTGTCGCTCTGCTGCCCGGTGAGCGCCTGCGCGGGTTTCACGTGGTCGGCAGCCTGCTCGGTTTCGGCGGGGCGGTGCTGTTGATCGGCGGAGACGTCGACGCCGGCGGTAGCCTCCTGGGCTACGCCGCCGCCTTCGCCTGTGCCTTCGTCTGGAGCGGATATTCGGTGCTGTCCCGGGCCACCCGCACGGTACCCACCGCCGCGGTGGGGGGCTTCTGTCTGGTCACCGCGATACTGGCGGCAGCGTGTCATCTGGCCTTCGAACCCGGCCGCTGGCCCCAGGGCAGCGACTGGTTCGGTGTCATCGCTCTCGGCCTGGGACCGGTGGGCAGCGCCTTTTTTACCTGGGATATCGGGGTCAAGCAGGGGGACCTGCGGCTGCTGGGTCTGCTGGCCTACTTCACGCCGCTGCTGTCGACCCTGGTGCTGGTGGTGACAGGCTTCGCCGCGCCTACCCTGTGGCTTGTCGGGGCGGCGGTGCTGATCACCCTTGGGATGCTGATCGGCAGCGGCTGGATTGGGCGTAGAAGGTCGTCCCGGGCGTCGGACTGATACCCAGTCGGGCGACTGTATCCTTGGGACAATAGGGAACCTCAAGCGTGTCTTTCAGACTGGCCCCGGCGTTCGACAATAACGTCGGTCTTCAAGGAGGACGCCAGTCATGAAAGAACACGATTTCGAACTACGTTTTCGCCTGCCTCGAGGATTGAACCCCGAGGATCTCGCCGAGCGGCTGTGTAACGACGGCTGCCGCGACGCCCTGGTCGGCAGGGCCCACGATGATGAAATCGCGCTGCAGTTCTGCCGCGCGGCGGCCTGCTCCGGCGAGGCCATGCGCAGTGCGCTGCAGGATGTGATCAGGGTGGAGCCCAAGGCGAGGTTGCTGGTCAGCCGCTAGGGCTTGCCTGAAGACGCCGATGACGCCGGCAGAGCGCTCGATACACGCAAGGCCCGGTGACGGGCCTTGCGCATTTTTATGCCAGTGAGGCCGTCGTCAATGACTCCTGACGCGATGGCGCGACAAGCGGGTAAAGCAGATCGGTGGGGTACTGGCCGTGCTCATGCGGTCGGTATCGGGCTGCGCCCGCCAGCCGCGATAGAGCGCCCAGCGCTTCAAGGCGTCCAGGTTGAGGTGTGGGTGGTGCTCGTCGCGGGGATCGTACTCGGGGGAAGGAAAGGCGTGGGCCAGGTGGTCGTAGCGGGCCAGGGCGCGTTCGCCGCCGTGGGCGGCCAGAGCCCGGTCCAGGGCGGACTGCCAGGCGCGGGTGTCATGCTGCTGGGGTCTTCCATTGGAAACAGCCATGCTGTTGCCCTCCTGAAATCACGTCAGAACATTGGTGGTGTCGCCATTCCCTGGTGGGGTTGTCGGTGGAGTGAAGGAAAGACGCCCGAGCCATCAGGCTCGGGCGTCGTCTCGATCAATCCCAGCTCAGCGCGCCGCCGACCTGATACTCGGTGACGCGGGTCTCGAAGAAGTTCTTCTCCTTGCGCAGATCGATGATTTCGCTCATCCACGGGAAGGGGTTCTGGGCACCCGGGAACTGCTCCTTCAGGCCGATCTGGGCCAGGCGACGGTTGCAGATGAAGTGCAGGTACTCCTCCATGATCGCCGCGTTCATGCCCAGCACGCCGCGGGGCATGGTGTCGCGGGCGTAGCTGATCTCGAGCTCGGTACCCTCGAGGATCATCTGGGTGACCTCGTCCTGGAACTCCGGCGTCCACAGGTTCGGGTTCTCGATCTTGATCTGGTTGATCATGTCGACACCGAAGTTCAGGTGCATCGACTCGTCGCGCAGGATGTACTGGAACTGCTCGGCCACGCCGGTCATCTTGTTGCGCCGGCCCATGGACAGGATCTGGCTGAAACCGCAGTAGAAGAAGATGCCTTCAGTGACACAGTAGAAGGCGATCAGGTTACGCAGCAGCTCCTGGTCGGTCTCGACGGTGCCTGTCTGGAAGTCAGGACGCGCCAGCGACTGGGTGTGCTTGAGGCTCCAGGCGGACTTGGCGGCGACCGACGGGACCTCGCGGTACATGTTGAAGACTTCGCCCTCATCCATGCCCAGCGACTCCACGCAGTACTGGTAGGCGTGGGTGTGGATCGCTTCCTCGAAGGCCTGGCGCAGCAGGTACTGGCGGCACTCCGGGTTGGTGATCAGGCGATACAGCGCCAGCACCAGGTTGTTGGCGACCAGCGAGTCGGCGGTGGAGAAGTAGCCCAGTGAACGTTCGACGATGCGGCGCTCGTCGGCGGTCAGGCCGTCGTTGCTCTTCCACAGCGCGATGTCCGCGTTCATGTTCACTTCCTGGGGCATCCAGTGGTTGGCACTGCCGTCCAGGTACTTCTGCCAGGCCCACTCGTACTTGAACGGCACCAGCTGGTTCAGGTCCGCACGGGCGTTGATCATCTTCTTGTCGTCGACCTCGATCCGGGCGGCGCCCATCTCGAGTTCCTCGAGGCCGGCGGCCACGTCGAGTTCTTCCAGCGACTTGCGTGCCCGGGCCATGCGGTCCTGGTCGGCAGCCTGGTAGTTGCCGGCGCTTTCGCGCACCTCATCCGTTGCCTCGGCAGCCGGAGCCGGGGTCGGCTCGGGTGCCTTCTTCGGCTCAGGTACTTCTGCGGTGGCGGTGTCGTCCTCGTGGAACTCGTCCCAGTTCAGCATTGTTGCGGTCTCCCGATCATCTGATCGGCCGACGCGCCTGGCGTCGGCATGGGGTTGTCTGGTGGCCCCGGCGGTGCCGGGGCGAGGTGTGCGGGCCTGGCCCGCACGTCCGTCATGGCGTTGTCGCCGGTGTTACTGGCAGGCCTCGCAGCCCAGCTCGTCGATTTCCCCGGCGGACGGCGGACGCTGGCCACCCTTGCCCTTGAGGAAGTCGTCGATGCCGCGGGGCTCCTCGGCTGCGGGTGCCGCCGCCGGTGCAGACGCCTGGGGTGCGGTACCGTTGGAGACGGCGTTGAGCTTGCCGCGGTCCACCGTGGACTTCTCCACCGAAGTGGCGCCGAGGGCGCGCAGGTAGTAGGTGGTCTTGAGGCCACGGAACCACGCCATGCGGTAGGTCACGTCGAGCTTCTTGCCGGACACGCCCTGGATGTAGAGGTTCAGCGACTGGGCCTGGTCGATCCACTTCTGGCGCCGTGCGGCGGCTTCGACCAGCCACTTGGGCTCGACCTCGAAGGCGGTGGCGTACTTGGCCTTGAGGTCGTCCGGGATGCGGTCTATGGGCTGGACGCTGCCGTCGTAGTACTTGAGGTCGTTGATCATGACCTCGTCCCACAGGCCGCGTTCCTTGAGGTCGTTGACCATCCAGGAGTTGACCACGGTGAACTCGCCGGACAGGTTCGATTTCACGAACAGGTTCTGATAGGTCGGCTCGATCGACTGAGTCACGCCGCAGATGTTCGAGATGGTCGCGGTGGGGGCGATGGCCATCACGTTGGAGTTGCGCATGCCCTGGCTGCGCACCTTGTCACGGATGCGATCCCAGTCCTGGGTCTGTCTGGTGTCGACCTCGATATACTGCTCGCCACGCTCGGCCTTGAGCTTGTCGACGGAGTCGATCGGCAGCACGCCCTGGCTCCACAGCGAGCCCTCGAAGCTCTCGTAGCGTCCGCGCTCGGCGGCCAGATCGCTGGAGGCCTCGATGGCGTGGTAGCTGATCAGCTCCATGGAGCGGTCGGCGAAGGCCACCGCCTCGCCGCTGGCGTAGGCGATGCCCTGGGCGTACAGCGCGTCCTGGAAGCCCATCAGGCCAAGGCCCACCGGGCGGTGCTTGAAGTTGGAGTTGCGCGCCTGGGGCACCGCGTAATAGTTGATGTCGATGACGTTGTCGAGCATCCGCACCGCGGTGCGCACGGTCTTCTTGAGCTTGTCGTTGTCGAGCTCGCCGTCGACCACGTGCTGCGCCAGGTTGATCGAGCCCAGGTTGCACACCGCGATCTCGTCGGGCGAGGTGTTGAGGGTGATCTCGGTGCACAGGTTGGAGCTGTGGACCACGCCGGCGTGGCTCTGGGGGCTGCGAATGTTGCAGGCATCCTTGAAGGTGATCCAGGGATGGCCGGTCTCGAACAGCATCGACAGCATTTTGCGCCACAGGTCCTTGGCCTTGACCCGCTTGAACAGCTTGAGCTGACCGTTGCGGGTCATCTCCTCGTACTCGGCATAGCGCTTCTCGAAGGCCACGCCGTACAGGTCATGCAGGTCCGGGCAGGTGGACGGTGAGAACAGGGTCCACTCCTCGTCATTGAACACCCGCTTCATGAACAGGTCCGGCACCCAGTTGGCGGTGTTCATGTCATGGGTACGACGACGGTCATCGCCGGTGTTCTTGCGCAGCTCGAGGAATTCCTCGACATCCAGGTGCCAGGTCTCGAGGTAGGCGCAGACGGCACCCTTGCGCTTGCCGCCCTGGTTGACCGCGACGGCGGTGTCGTTGACCACCTTGAGGAAGGGGACCACACCCTGGGACTTGCCGTTGGTGCCCTTGATGTAGGAGCCAAGCGCACGCACCGGGGTCCAGTCGTTGCCGAGACCGCCGGCCCACTTGGACAGCATGGCGTTGTCGCGGATCGCGCCGTAGATGCTCTCGAGGTCATCTGGCACGGTGGTCAGGTAGCAGCTGGAGAGCTGGCTGCGCACGGTGCCCGCGTTGAACAGGGTCGGGGTGGAGGCCATGTAGTCGAAACTGGAGAGCAGCTCGTAGAACTCGATGGCCCGCGTCTCGCGGTCGTCCTCGTTCAGCGCAAGGCCCATGGCCACGCGCATGAACATCACCTGGGGCAGCTCGTAGCGGACGTCATCGCGGTGGATGAAGTAGCGGTCGTACAGGGTCTGCAGGCCCAGGTAGGTGAACTGGTTGTCGCGGCTGTGGTCGAGCGCCTCGCCCAGACGTTCCAGGTCGAAGTTGGCAAGCTCGGGGTCGAGCTGTTCGAACTCGATGCCACGCTCGACGTAGCGCACGAAGGCCGGCTTGTAGAGCTCGGCCATGTCGCCGTAGGTGGCGTCCTCGGCCACGTCGAGGAACGACAGCGCCTCACGGCGCAGGTTGTCCTGCAGCAGACGAGCGGTGACGTAGGTGTAGTTCGGGTCCTTCTCGACCAGCGTGCGAGCGGTCATCATCAGCGCTTGGGACACACCGTCGATGGTCACGCCGTCGTACAGGTTCTTCAGCGAGTCCTGGACGATCTTGTTGGGGTCGACGTTCTCGAGGCCTTCGCAGGCGTCGAACACCAGGGTCTCGATACGCCCCAGGTCCAGCGGACGACGGCTGCCGTCGGCGGCGGTGACGTTGAGGGTCGGGTGCGGCTTCTCGATGCCGCTTTCCTCGCGGGCGCGGGCGTGCTCCTCGCGGTACAGCACGTAGGCGCGGGCGACCTTCTGCTCGCCGCTGCGCATCAGCGCCAGCTCTACCTGGTCCTGAATATCCTCGATGTGCACGGTGCCACCGTCGGCCAGGCGACGGGCAAAGGTCTGCTCGATGGCCTCGGCGGATTCCTTGACGAAGTCACGGACCCGGCTAGAGGTGGCGGCATTGTCCCCCTCGACGGCGATGAATGCCTTGCTGATGGCCACGGCGATCTTGCCGGCGTCGAAGGGCACCACGTCCCCGGTGCGCTTGATCACGCGCAGCGTGTCGGGGGCGGTGACGGAGACGGACGGTCGGTCCGGGCTAGCGAGGGTATCCATGGCGCCGAGGCTCCCTATGAGGTAAAAAAGTCGTGAAAACAGGCGTGACCAACTGCGAGAAAGAGGCAGTTGACAGGCTTCTGTGATATTGCTAGAGACACATGATGTGGTGTCTCTCTGGATATTCGGACACAAGATAGTGTGCTTCTCACCGGTCATCAAGTGGATAAGTCTGTGGATGAGGTGTGGTCATCAAGGGGGCAACTGGGCACAACCGGCGTGGACGCCGTGGTGGCGGCCTTGATGCGCATCAGGGCGAGGGCAGGCGACAGCGCAAAATTCGGGTATCCTTGTGTTATCGCGTGTGACATTGCTCAGCACCAGTCATTCGGCCAGGTTGGATAATGCCCGGCATTCGCCAAAAGGAATGAGACCCCCTATGGAAGAACGTTCAGAGCAACGAGAACAGGATCACGTACTTATCATCGAAGATGATGAGCGTCTCGCTGGTCTGACGCGGGACTACCTCGAAGCCAACGGCTTCCGGGTGAGCCTGGAGGATGACGGCGGTCGCGGCGTCGATCGTATTCTGTCGCTGCAGCCGGATCTGGTGATTCTGGATCTGATGCTGCCGGGCGAGGATGGCCTGTCGATCTGTCGTCGTGTTCGCAGCGACTACGGTGGTCCGATCCTGATGCTGACCGCCCGGACCGACGACATGGATCAGGTCCTGGGACTCGAGATGGGCGCCGACGATTATGTGCCGAAGCCGGTGCAGCCGAGGGTACTGCTGGCACGCATGCGTGCCCTGCTGCGTCGTCTTGATGGAGCCGAGGTCAGTGGCGAAAGCCGCTTGACGTTCCAGGACCTGGAAATCGACAACGCCACCCGCGAGGCCTGGCTCAAGGGCGAGCGTATCGATCTGACCAGCGCCGAGTTCGACCTTTTGTGGCTGCTGGCCAGCCACGCCGGTCGGGTGCTGACCCGCGAAGAAATCTTTTCCCAGTTGCGCGGCATCCGCTACGACGGCCAGGACCGCTCCATCGACGTGCGGGTGTCGCGGATCCGGCCCAAGATAGGCGATGACCCCCATCATCCGCACCGCATCAAGACGGTCAGGAGCAAGGGCTATCTGTTCGTGAAGGACAGCTGAACCCATGCGTCGCGCCCTGGCCGACAGTACCTTCCTGCGGGTCTACGTCATGCTGGCGGCGACCCTGGTGCTGGCGCTCGGCGTGGCGATGGTGGGCATGACGCTGATCGACAAGGTGCGCATCGAGCATTATCGCGAACAACTGGCCGAGGCGCCCATGCACCTGTTGGCGACGATGATCGACAGCATGCCGCGGGGCGAGCGGCGTGAGTGGATGGCCGAGAAGTCCGAGGCGCTGGACATGTCGATGTCGATCGTGCCCCTGTCGTCGCTGTCGCCGAGCTACTTCACCCGTCTTCGACTGCAGCGCGGCGGCGTGCTGGTCGGGCGTGACAGTCCCCATGAGTGGCGCTTCTGGCGGCTGATGCCCGCCGGTGGCGCGGTCCTGCAGGTGTCGCTGTCCGGCATGTCGGAGCGCCAGTTGCGGGGCCTGACCCAGCTCAGCGGGGAATGGCTCGCCAGCCTGCCGGCGGGGGCGCGCCAGGCGAGCATCGACAGCATGACCCGTGGCGATCTGCCGGTATCGATCAGCCAGTCCCCTCCGGATATCCTCGAGCCACGTCAGCGCAACCGCCTGGCCGGTGGCGAGGTGATGATGCAGCTACTGCCCGAGCACTGGTCGGTGGTGCTGTTCATGCAGGTGACGCCGCCCGGCGAAGCCCCCTTCTGGCTGACGGTAGGGCCGATGGCCAGCTACGAGGCGCTTCCGCCGGCGCTGTTGGCGTCGATGCTGGTGCTGCTGATGGGCGCACTGGCGATCGTCATCTACCTGATCGTGCGGGGTATCGAGGCGCGCATGGCGCGACTCGAGATGGCCGCCACCCGGCTTGCCAGCGGTCGCCTCGATACCCGGGTCAAGGTCGAGAGCGGCGACTTTCTCGGGCGTGTCGGCATGGCCTTCAACGGCATGGCCTCCCAGGTGCAGTCGCTGTTGCGGGCCCAGCAGGACATGATCCGGGCTGTGTCCCACGAACTCAGGACGCCGGTGGCGAGGATTCGCTTTGCGGTGCAGATGGTCGAGGACATGTCCGAGGATGCCCTGGTCAGGCGCCAGTTGCAGGGGGTCGACAGCGACATCGATGAACTCGACGATCTGATCGACGAAATCCTCACCTATGCGCGCCTCGACAGCGAGACCATCCACGGTGTCGAAGCTTCCCCCGAACCGGTGGAGCTGCGTGATATCTGCGAGCGGGTGATCGACTCCCTGATGCCATTGCACGGCAATCTTGACGTGCGTCTGACCGCGGGGCCGGAGATCGAGGTCCACGCCGATTCCCGCTATCTGCAACGGGCCACCCAGAACCTGGTGGCCAACGCCTGCCGCCACGCCCGCACCCGGGTCAAGGTCAGCCTGCTCGACGAACCCAACCAGGTGAGGGTCGACGTGGAGGACGATGGGGAAGGGGTTCCGCCGGAGGCACGCCAGGATATCTTCAAGCCCTTCGCCCGCCTGGACGACAGCCGAACCCGCCGCTCCGGCGGCTACGGGCTGGGGCTGTCCATCGTGCAGAAGGTGATGGCCTGGCACGGCGGCACCGTCAGCGTGGACGAGAGTCCCGGCCTGAAGGGCGCGCGCTTCTCGCTGATCATCCCCCGCCGGGTCTGAGAATCTGCCCGCGGGCCAACCTGAATGCCGGTGAACGGCCCCTGTTTCGGGCGGGCCTGATTCGTTCAGCGCCTCGACGATGCTTCCTGCTCAGGCCGGCTTGATCCCTTCCAGTACCGCAAAGGACGTCTCCCGCTCAGGCCGGCTTGATCCCTTCCAGTACCGCAAAGGACGTCTCCCGCTCAGGCCGGCTTGATCCCTTCCAGCACCGCAAAGGACGTCTCCCGCGCGGTGCGCAGGAAGTCGACCATCCACGGCGCTTCCCGGGTGTCCTCGCGGATCGCCGCGAAGAGCGTGCTCCAGACACCATCCTCGCCCAGCGCGACGGCCTTGACGTAGTCCCGCTCCAGGTACTCGGTCAGTGCCCAGTTGGGCAGCGCACAGACTCCGCGACCGCTGGCCACCAGTTGCATCATCATGATCGTCAGTTCGGCGGTGCGCACCTCCCTGGGGGTGACGCCGGCCGGGTCGAGGAACTGGGTGAACACATCCAGACGCGAACGTTCCACCGGGTAGGTGATCAGGGTCAGGTCGGCCAGATCCTGGGGCGAGACGTGGGAGCGCCCGGCCAGGGCATGCTGACGCGCCACGGCGAGCAGGCCTTCGTAGCGAAACAGCGGCTCGTAGTGAACGCCGGGCAGGGGTTGGGGGTCGGCGGTGATCACCAGATCGAGCTGCTCGCGGGCCAGCGCCGGCAGCGGATCGAAGTGGTGGCCGCCGGGGATGTCGATCTCGACCTCCGGCCAATGGTCGCGGAAGTGATCCACGGTGGGCATCAGCCACTGAAAGCAGCTATGACACTCGATCGCCATGTGCAGGCGGCCCTGCTCGTTGCCGGCCAGGCGCGCCAGGTCACGCTCGGCCATGCGCACCTGGGGCAGGATCTGTTCGGCCAGGTTCAAGAGGCGCAGCCCGGCCCGGGTGAACTCCACCGGCCGGGTCTTGCGCAGGAACAGTGGCCCGCCCAGACGCTCCTCCAGATCCTTGAGCTGGTGGGACAGCGCCGACTGGGTCAGGTGGACCCGTTCGGCGGCCTCCACCAGGGAGCCGGCGTCGCGCAGCGCTATCAGAGTGCGCAGATGACGGAGTTCGAGCATTATCGTGAGCTTCTTTCATAGTAAAGATTAAGAAGTTTAGTTTGATTCACCCTTCGGATGCCAGCGACACTTCGTCGTATCATTCATGATCAAGGTGAATCACCATGACTTTTTCTCATATTCTGGGGTATCCCCGCATCGGTGCCGACCGCGAGCTCAAGCGCGCCACCGAAGCTTACTGGAAGGGCGATGCCGATCGAGCCAGCCTGGAGGCCACCGGTCGCGAGTTGCGCAAGCGTCACTGGCAGGACCAGCGCGAGGCGGGACTGGACCTGGTGACGGTGGGCGACTTCGCCTTCTATGACCAGGTGCTCAACGTGTCGCTGCTGCTGGGTGCCGTGCCGGCGCGTTTTGCTGCCAAGGCCGAGCTCGAGCGTGGTGAAGTCGATCTGGACACCGCCTTTCGCATGGCCCGGGGCCGCGCACCCAGCGGGGAGCCCGCTGCCGCCTGCGAGATGACCAAGTACTTCGATACCAACTATCACTATCTGGTACCGGAACTGCACCAGGGGCAGGACTTCCGCCTGGCCAGCACGCGGCTGTTCGACGAGGTCGTCGAGGCGCAGCAGCAGGGGCACGCGGTCAAGGTGGCACTGGTCGGGCCGCTGACCTGGCTGTGGCTCGGCAAGGAGCGGGGCGAGTCGTCCTTCGATCGTCTGGCGCTGCTCGATGGTGTGCTGGCGGTCTACGCCGAGGTGTTCGCCCGACTCGCCAAGCTGGGTGTGGAGTGGGTGCAGCTCGATGAGCCGGCCCTGGCCCAGGACCTGCCCAGCGACTGGAAGGTAGCCTTCGAACGTGCCTACCATCATCTGCAGGGGTCAGGGGTCAAGCTGCTGGTGGCCAACTACTTCGGCGGCCTCGGCGACAACCTGACCCTGGTGGTCAATCTGCCGGTGGCGGGGCTGCACCTGGATGCCGTGCGTGCCCCACAGGAGGTCGAGACGGTGGTCGACCGTCTGCTGCCTCACAAGGTGCTGTCGCTGGGCGTTATCGACGGACGCAACATCTGGCGTGCCGACCTGGCTGCCCTGCGCGATCAGTGGACCAACGCCGCCAGCCGTCTGGGCGAGCGTCTGTGGATCGCCCCCAGCTGCTCGCTGCTGCATGTGCCGGTGGACCTGGAGCGCGAGACCGAGCTCGACGCCGAGTTCAGAAGCTGGCTGGCCTTCGCTCGCCAGAAGCTCGACGAGACCGTGACCCTGGCAAGACTGCTCGCTGGCCGGGTGCGACCCGAAGACGAGGCGCTGCTGGCGGCTTGCGTGCAGGCGATTGCCTCGCGGCGTCAGTCGCCACGGATTCATCGTCCCGAGGTCGGTGCACGCCTGGCGGCGCTTGGCGAGGCCGACAGCCAGCGCCCGAGCCCCTATCTGCAGCGTGCCGAGCAGCAGCGTCGCGCCCTTGGACTGCCGCTGTTTCCGACCACCACCATCGGCTCCTTCCCCCAGACCGCCGAGATTCGCGCTGCCCGTCGTGACCACAAGGCAGGACGCCTGTCCGCTGACGACTACCACGCCAGGATGCGCGAGGAGATCGCCCAGGCGGTGCGGCTGCAGGAAGAGCTGGGCCTGGACATGCTGGTCCACGGCGAGGCCGAGCGTAACGACATGGTCGAGTACTTCGGTGAGCAGCTCGACGGTTACGCCTTCACCCGCTTCGGCTGGGTACAGAGCTATGGGTCACGCTGCGTCAAGCCACCGATCCTGTTCGGCGACGTGAGCCGTCCAGCACCGATGACGGTGGAGTGGAGCCGCTACGCCCAGTCGCTGACCGGGGCGCCGATGAAGGGCATGCTGACCGGCCCGGTGACCATGCTGCAGTGGGCCTTCGTGCGCGATGACCAGCCTCGCGCGACCACCTGCCGCCAGATCGCCCTGGCACTGCGTGACGAGGTGTGTGACCTGGAGGCGGCAGGCATTCGCGCCATCCAGATCGACGAGCCGGCGCTGCGGGAAGGGCTGCCGCTGCGCAAGGCCGAGTGGCAGGAGTATCTGGACTGGGCGGTGGAGGCGTTCCGCCTGTCGGCCAGCGGTGTAGCGGACGCGACCCAGATCCACACCCACATGTGCTACTCCGAGTTCAACGACATCATCGCCTCCATCGCCGAGCTGGACGCCGACGTCATCACCATCGAGACCTCGCGCTCCGACATGGAGTTGCTCGACGCCTTCCGTGACTTTGACTATCCCAACGAGATCGGACCGGGGGTCTACGACATCCATTCACCGAACCTGCCCGAGGTGGACTGGATGGTGGCGCTGATGGAAAAGGCCGCCGAGCGCATCTCGCTGGAGCGGCTGTGGGTCAACCCGGACTGCGGCCTCAAGACCCGTCAGTGGGATGAGGTGACGCCGGCGCTGGCCAATATGGTCCAGGCCGCCAAGGAGCTGCGTCGACGCCACGCCTGACGACCGCGCAGCACTAGAGGGCCCATGACGCCGGGAAGCGCGGTTGAAAGTTCGTCGATTGTGCGAGGGGGCGATCCCATGGTGGCAGAGCCGCGCCTTTTGACGATGTGGCTGGTAAGCTTCGCCAGTAGGCCCCGACAGGGACACGCCAGACGGCACCTGGCGGGGCCACGGAATCGTACTGATGTCGTGATCGAAGGAGCCTGTCATGTGTCGTCCCGCTGTCGTCTCACCCCTCCTTGTCGTGATGCTGAGTGGACTGGTGGGGTGCGCCACTACCAGCGCTCCCGGTCCTGCCAGCGAGCAGACCGATCGCGCGGAGCGGCGCGGTTCCTTTACCGATGCGCCGGTGGAGCAGAAGGCGCCGCTGCTGCCCTCTGCCTACTTTGTCGGTGATGGCGCTACCTTCGTTGGCTGGCGCTGTTCGCCGAGTCAGGACATGGTCTCGGCGACCCAGGAGGATTCGCTCAGGTTGTGGACCACCCACGGTGCCGAGCAGTTGCCCCAGGCGGTGGTGGACCAGGGCGAGCGTTACCAGCGAGGGGAACTCAGCGCCCATATCATTGGTGAGCGGGCGGTGATCAAGAGCTCCCGCGGTCGGCTCGAGTGCGAGGCCCGTACCCGCCGCGACTCCCTGCGGCGCAGCGACAAGCCCGGGGTGATGTTCCTGGCCCGGGGCAACGAGCCAGGCTGGCACCTCGAACTGGCCAATGACGTGCCGCGCATTGACATGAGTCTGGACTACGGCGAGCGTGAAGTGAGCCTGCCCTATCGCGTCACCACCCTGGACAACGGTGCCGGTCGAGTGATCCTGGAAAGCGGCCGCGCCGATGCGCCCTTCGAGCTGCGCATCGAGGCCGGTGCCTGCTTCGATGATATGGCGGGCACGCCCTGGCCGGCCCAGGTCACCTTGAACGTCAACGGACGTCAGCTGCAGGGGTGTGGGCAGGGCATCGCGCCCTGACGGGGGGCGACGTGGACGCGCTTGGCAAGCCGACGAAAGCGTCCTTGGCTTGTGTAGCCAGCACACGCGAATAAAGCGCCGAGCGGCGCTTTATTCGTTTTTATCGAAAGATATTCCGAGATTTATTCGCTTTTCGACAATTTTATTGGCGGTAAACTGTGCGCAGACATCATCTTCCACAGGAGCTCGCCATGACCCGCGTACTGCTTGTCACCTCATCCATCCTCGCCGACCAGGGCCAGTCCACCCAGCTGGCACGCCACTTCGAGCGCCTGGCGCGCCAGCGTGACGATATCGAGATCACCCATCGCGACGTGGTCGCCGACGACCTGCCACACCTGGGCCTCGAGGAGCTGTCCAGCTGGCAGGTGGCGGACGCAGAGCGCAGCGAGGCACAGCGCGAGCTGGCGACGCGCTCCGATGAGCGTCTCGCCGAGCTCGAGGCCCACGACGTGCTGGTGCTCGCCGTGCCGCTGTACAACCTGGGCATTCCCTCCCAGCTCAAGGCCTGGTTCGACCGTATCCTGCGCGCGGGCAAGAGCTTCCGCTATACCGAGAATGGCCCGGTGGGGCTGCTCGAGGGCAAGCGTGCCATCGTGCTGGGCGCTCGCGGCGGTCAGTACGCCGGTAGTGCTCTGGATACCCAGACACCGCACCTGCGCCATATGCTGGGCCTGATCGGCATCAATGAGGTCGAGACGGTGTTTGCCGAAGGGCTCAGCATGGGTGACGAACACAAGGAAGCGGCCCTCACCACTGCCCACGCCGAGATCGAGGCGCTGATCGCCAGGCTGTAAGCCGCGCCCGACGTCTGAAGACACTGATTCGCAAGCCGCCGTGGCCCTGGCCACGGCGGCTTGCGTATGGTGATCGTTGCTCAGGGAAGAGGCCGACACCCGGCCGGGTGTCAGCGAGCGTCGCAGTCGTCGCCTGCGCCCAGCTGCCAGCGGGAATCGACGAAGTCAGCGACACACAGCGCGGGCTGTGGTGACAGCATGCGCTCGAACAATTGCCCCATGGGGCGCTGGCTTGCGCTCATCGGTAGTTGCAGGGTCGGTTCCAGGGCGCGCCAGTTGCCATCCTGGCGCTGTGCCAGGGCGAAGCGAAACGGATGGAAGCCGGGAAAGCCCAGGCGCAGGTCGGTGGCCAGCAGACGTTCGGCGTCTCCCTTGCGCTCCACCTCGTAGCGCACAAAGGGGCCAGCGAACCAGGCCAGGCGGCGACCGCTGTCGAGCTCCAGGGCGGCAGCCTCGAGTTCGGTACCGCGTCGAAACAGTTCGACGACCGGGCGGGTATCTCCGTCGAGCAGGCCGATCAGCGTCTCGGCGTGGCGATCGCCGTCCACGGCGGTGACCCGCCACAGCAGGATCGAGAAGGGCGCCGGCTGGATCAGGCGCGGTGCCTCGGCCATGTCCACTCGGTCGAGCGCCTCGTCGGCCCTGGCATCGACCCAGCCGCGCGCGCCCAGCGCCAGCAGCAGGTACAGCGTCGAGATCACCAGGCCCCAGCTGGCGGCGCGTTGCAAGGTCGCTGGCCGATGGCCACGCCACAGTGCGATCACCAGAGCGACCAGCAAGGCCAGGGTGTAGGCCGGGTCGATGATGAACACCAGCGGGGTAGCGCTGGGCGCGGTGACCTCGAGTGGCCACCACAGCTGGGTGCCGTAGGTGGTCAGCGAGTCCAGCAGCGGATGGGTCACCAGGCACAGCCAGAAGAACAGCCACCAGCGCAACAAGCCAAGGTGCTGCAAGCCCAGGCCCTGTGCCGGGCTTAAGCTCAAGCCCAGTCCCTGTGCAGGGCGTCTGGCCCGACGCTCGGCCAGTCGCTCGGCCAGTCGCTGAGCTAGCCCGGCCAGCACCAGCGAGAGCCCCGTCAATACGAAGAGCGAATGACTGAAGCCACGGTGGTAGGTGACGTTGGCCACGGCGTCGCCGTAGTCGATCAGCACGTCCAGGTCCGGCAGGCTGCCGACCACCGCGCCGGCGAGCAATGACTTGCGGCCCAGGTGACGGCCCAGAACCGCGCCTCCCAGGGCCGCGCCGAGGGCGGCCTGGGTCAGCGAGTCCATGGTGGCGCCGCCGCCAGTATTCGGGCCTGCACCGGGCAGTCGTCGCGGTGGGCGCCGGCCAGGTAGCCCGCGCTCATCAGGAACTCCTTGACGATCTCCGGGCCGGTAAAGCGAAAGTGACGCTTGAACAGCTTCACCCAGTCCGCGTGCTCACGTGGGTGGTGGGCATCGAGCCAGGCCTGGAAGCCGCCGTGGGACTCCCGCATGGCCTGGATCACCCGGGCGTTGTGGATCACCGCCTCGATCTTCAGGCGGTGACGAATGATGTCGGCGTCGGCCAGCAGACGTGCCCGATCGTCGTCGTCGTAGGCGGCGACCCGATCGACGTCGAAGCCGTCGAAGGCGCGCTTGAAGCCCTCGCGCTTCTTCAGCACCGTAAGCCACGACAGACCGGCCTGATTGATCTCGAGTGCCAGGCGCTCGAACAGGTCGGACTCGCCTCGGATCGGGAACCCGTATTCGCTGTCATGGTAGGGCCCGTGCAGCGGATGCCCCGGGGCCAGGTCGCAGTACTCGCTCATGCGGCTTGCTCTTGTTGGTAAGGTGTCTCGATTCCCCTGGGACCGACCTGCGCTACGACAAAAGGGTACCGACTCGGCATACCCTTGATGGCGCGATTCTGCGATCCTGAGGCCTGTCCTTCTCTTTTTCCGTCAGGAGATCATACGCGATGACACGTCTTTCTCGCGCCCTGGGCGCCGTTCTCATGGGTGTCTTCAGCCCGCTTGCACTGGCCGCCGGCCTGGACATGCACAAGGATCCCCACTGCGGCTGCTGCAGCGCCTGGGCCGAGCATATGCGTGAGGCCGGCTTCGAGGTGCGTCTTCACGATAGCCCCGACATGGCGTCGGTCAAGCAGCGCCTGGGGGTTCCCCAGGCGTTGGCGTCCTGTCATACCGCTACCCTGACCAATGAAGACGGCAGGCGCTACCTGATCGAGGGCCATGTCCCCGCCGAGCAGGTGGCCTGGCTGCTGGAGGCGTCGCCGGATATCGATGGTCTGGCGGTGCCGGGCATGCCCCATGGCTCGCCCGGGATGGAGACCGGCCGCCTCGATGACTACGCGGTGCTCGGCTTTACAGCCGATGATGCGCGCGCCATGGTAGTGGCCCGTTACCCCTGAGCCCGCGCAGCAGACGCGGCCCCCTGAACCCCGAGGAGACCCGAATGCAATTTCTACACACCATGGTGCGTGTCAGCGACCTTGACGCCTCTCTGCACTTCTATTGCGACCTGCTGGGCCTCAAGGAGGTGCGTCGCAAGGACAACGACAAGGGACGCTTTACCCTGGTGTTCCTGGTGGCGCCAGAGGACGAGGAGCGCTCAAGCCAGCTCAACGCGCCGGAGCTCGAGCTGACCTGGAACTGGGACCCGGAGGAGTACCAGGGCGGACGCAACTTTGGCCACCTGGCCTATCGCGTCGATGACATCTACGCCCTGTGTCAGAAGCTCATGGACAACGGTGTGACCATCAACCGGCCCCCCCGCGACGGCCATATGGCCTTCGTCAGGAGTCCGGACGGCATTTCGGTGGAACTGCTGCAGAAGGGCGACGCCCTGGAACCCGCCGAGCCCTGGGCCTCGATGGAGAACACCGGCAGCTGGTAGCGAGCGAAGGGCCGCTGTCGATCGTGCCAGCGAGCGGCGCCGAAGGGGCGCGAAGGGATGGGGGAGCTGACTCCCCCATCGACGCCTTGTCTTGCAGCTTGCCACGTGACCCGCCGCGCGGGCGTCGTTTGCTCAGGCGGGGATGGCGCTGTCTCTCAGCAGGTGTGACGACAGTGCCGGCCACTGGTCTTCCCAGTGCTCGGTGGGGCGGTGGCGGTAGTCGCTGCGCACGTACTGGGCGATGCGTCCCTCGATCTGGGCGGTCAGCAGGTTGGCGCCGGCGCTGGCCGGCATCGCCAGCCGGCGACCCTCGCGCAGCTCCGCCTCGCGTAGTACCTGCTTGAACTGGGTATCCAGCCGCTCGAACAACTGGTGGATACGCTGCCTCAGTCGCGCCGTCTCGCCGGTCAGCACGTCGCCGCCCAACAGCCGCGACAGGCCCGGGTTCTTTTCGGTGAAGGCCAGCACCAGGGTCATGATCTGATGGCAGCGCGGCAGCGCCTCCTGCTGCTCGTCGAGGATGCGCGTAATGCGCTCGAACAGGGTCTCCTCGATAAAGCTGATCAGGCCCTCGTACATCCTGGCCTTGCTCGGGAAGTGGCGGTAGAGCGCTGCCTCCGAGACGCCGACCTGGCGCGCCAGGGCGGCGATGGTGATGCGCTTGCCGCTGTCTTCTTCCAGCATCAGGGCCAGCGCCTGCAGTATCTGGTCCCGCCGACTTGGGGTCTTTTCCTGCGTCATGATATCGAATTCTTTTGTCGTTGATGGCCCGCCGGGGCGCCGGCGGGCGAGTTCCCTTGCGTCCGGAGCTTGTGCCCGGTTCGCACTTCCTTGCGTCGTTATCGTGTCGCTTTCGTATCGCCCTGGTACGGGTACTTCAGTTGGGCGATTCGTTGGTGATCAGGGTGCCGACACCCGCGTTGGTAAAGATCTCCAGCAGGGTGGCGTGGGGCACCCGGCCATCGACGATATGGGCGCTGACGACCCCGTCCTTGACCGCGTCGAGGGCGCAGCGGATCTTCGGCAGCATACCACCGTGGATGGTGCCGTCGGCGATCAATTCGTCGACCTGAGCGGTGGAAAGTCCCGTCATCACCTCTCCGTCGCGGTTCATCAACCCGGCCACGTTGGTCAGCAGCATCAGCTTCTCGGCGCCGAGCGCCTCGGCCACCTTGCCGGCCACCAGATCCGCATTGATATTGTAGCTGCGACCCTCGCCGTCGACCCCGATGGGGGCGATCACGGGAATGAAATCCCGGGCGGCGAGCATCTCGATCAGGTCGGTGGAGACGTGTTCCACTTCGCCCACATGGCCGATGTCGATGATCTCGGGCGCCGTCATTTCCGGGCTCTGATGCTCGACCTTGAGCTGGCGCGCGCGGATCTGGGCGCCATCCTTGCCGGTCAGGCCGATGGCCTTGCCGCCGCACTGATTGATCTGGTTGACGATATCCTTGTTGACCAGTCCGCCGAGCACCATCTCGACCACGTCCATGGTCTCGGCGTCGGTGACACGCATGCCACCGACAAAGCGCGACTCGATGTTGAGCTTGGCCAGCAGATCACCGATCTGGGGGCCGCCGCCGTGGACCACCACCGGATTGATGCCGACTTCCTTCATCAGCACCATGTCCCGGGCGAAGGAGTCGATCAGGGCGTCCTCGGTCATGGCGTTGCCGCCATACTTGACCACCACGGTCTTGCCGGAAAATTTCTGGATATAGGGGAGGGCCTCGGAGAGGACCTCCACCACCAGGCGCGGATCGCGTGCCTGTTCGCTCATGGGCGTCATGTCTCCTGCACGTCAGTTGGGTAGGGTGAGCGAAGCGTCCACGTCGGCCAGCGCACTGGCAAAGCGCGTGCGAATGCGCTCCAGCGCGGCGGCGTCGTTACCCTCGAAGCGCAGCACCAGCATCGGCGTGGTATTGGACGCGCGGCACAGACCCCAGCCATCCGGGTAGTCCACGCGGATGCCGTCCAGGGTGGTCTTGACACCCTCGTCACCGAAGTCACCTTCCCGGGCCAGGCGCGCGACCAGGTCGAACTTGGTCTCGTCGGTGACCTCGATGTTGATCTCCGGGGTGCTCAGGTTCTGCGGATAGCGATCGAAGAAGGTGTCGGCGTCGCCGTCGAAGCGCGACAGGATCTCGAGCAGGCGGGCGGCCCCATAGAGTCCGTCGTCGAAGCCATACCAGCGTTCCTTGAAGAAGATGTGGCCGCTCATCTCGCCGGCCAGCAGGGCGCCGGTTTCCTTCATCCGTGCCTTGATCAGGGAGTGGCCGGTGCGCCACATCTCCGGCGTGCCGCCGGCCTTCTCGATCACCTCGATCAGCTTGCCGGTGCACTTGACGTCGAAGATCACCCGGGCGTCCGGATTGCGACTGAGCATGTCCTCGGCGAACGCCATCAGCAGGTGGTCGGGGTAGATCAGGCGCCCCTTGGGGGTGATCACGCCGAGGCGGTCGCCGTCACCGTCGAAGGCCAGACCGATGTCGGCGCCGTGCTCGGCCACCGCGTGGATCAGGTCCTTGAGGTTCTCCGGCTTGCCGGGGTCCGGGTGGTGGTTGGGGAAGTTGCCGTCGATGTCCTCGAACAGCGGCACGGTGTCGGCACCGAGCTGTTCGACCAGGCGCGGGCCCAGTTCACCGGCCACACCGTTGCCGCAGTCCACCACCGCCTTGATCGAGCCCGACAGCGAGACGTCGTCGAGGATGCGCTTCAGGTAGGCGTCACGCACATCGTGCTCGGACACCTGGCCCTGGCCTTCGCGCAGATCGCCGTTCTGAAGGCGAGTGTAGAGCGCGGTGATCGCCTCGCCAGAGAGCGTCTCGCCCCCCAGCACCATCTTCAGGCCGTTGTAGTCCGGCGGGTTGTGGCTGCCGGTCAGCATGACCCCGGAGCGGGTGCCTTCCAGGGTGTGGGTGGCAAAGTACAGCACCGGCGTCGGCACCATGCCGATGTCGACCACGTCACAGCCGCTGGCGGTGAGGCCGCGGGTCAGGGCCTTGATCAGTCGCGGGCCGGAGAGTCGCCCGTCGCGGGCCACCACTACACGGGATTCGCCGCGGGCCTGGGCTTCGCTGCCGATGGCCTGGCCGATCGCCTCGACCCCGGCTTCGGTCAGGGTCTCGTCGACGACGCCTCGAATATCGTAGGCACGAAAGATCGTGGAGGGGACTTGAGTCATATGAGGGTCCTGTCCTTTTGACGTGGCGCTTGAATGAACGGGTAGTCGAACCTGGGGCGTCAGTGGCGGCCGGAGCTGCCGAAACCGCCGCCGCCGCGAAGGCTCTCGGAAAAGTCCTCGACCACTTCCAGCTCGGCCTGGACCACCGGCACCAGCACGTACTGGGCCAGACGTTCGAAGGGCTCGAGGGTGAAGGCGGTGGTCGATCGGTTCCACACCGACACCATCAGTTCGCCCTGGTAGTCGGAGTCGATCAGGCCGACCAGGTTGCCGAGCACGATGCCGTGTTTGTGGCCAAGCCCCGAGCGGGGCAGGATCATGCCGGCCAGGCCCGGATCGGCGATATGGATCGAGAGCCCGGTGCGGACCAGATCGCAATCCCCGGGGGCCAGCGTCAGCGGCGCGTCGAGCAGGGCGTGAAGGTCCATCCCGGCCGAGCCGTCGGTGGCGTAGCGGGGCATGCGCTCCTTGATCCGTTCATCGAGAATCTTGACGGCGAGGCGAGGGCGCGAGGCAGTGTCGTGCATGAAAGGTCCTTGGTCTTGGGCAGCCAGACAGGCTTCCTGATAAATAAGTGGTGTCGTGGCTCAGCGCGGGTTCGGCCGCACCGTCTGACGTCGCGCCTCGAGGCAGGCTCGGGCCTGGGCGATGATGGCTTGGGCCAGGCTGGCCTTGTCCTGGTCGGTCTCTTCGCGGCGGGCGAGAGACTCGCCGTCGCGCCACACCAGGGTTGCGGCATTGCGGTCCGAGCCGAAGCCGAGTCCCTCCCGGGAGACGTCGTTGGCGACGATCATGTCGAGCCCCTTGCGCGCGAGCTTGCCCTCGGCGTAGCGCACCACGTCGCGGGTCTCGGCGGCGAAGCCGACCATCAGCGGACGCGGATCGCGGGCAGCCAGGGTGGCGATGATGTCGGGGTTCTTGACCAGCTTCAGGGTAAGACCGTCGTCGTCATCGCGCTTCTTTATCTTGTGTTCGGCCGGAGCCTCGGCGCGATAGTCCGCCACCGCCGCGCAGCCGATGAAGATGTCGCAGCCATCCATCAGCCCTTCGGCTGCGGCGAGCAGTTCTTCCGCGGTTTCTATGTCGTGGCGGGCAACGCCCGAGGGCGTCGGCAGACTGACGGGGCCGGCGATCAGGGTGACACGGGCGCCACTGTCCCGGGCCGCTTCGGCCAGGGCGAAACCCATCTTGCCGGAGCTGTGATTGGACAGGTAGCGCACCGGATCCAGCGGCTCCCGGGTGGGGCCGGCGGTGATCACCACATGAAGGTCTGCGTCCGGGGGCACTGCTTCGCCTTTCTCTCCCACGACGCCTGTCGCTGTCCGGGGCGTGGAGGGAGAGCCGGCATCCAGCAGGGCGCCGAGAATGGCCTCCGGTTCCATCATGCGTCCCGGGCCGACGTCGCCACAGGCCTGGTCGCCCTGGTCGGGCCCCAGCAGGGCCCAGCCATCCTCGACCAGCCGGGCGGCGTTGCGCTGGGTCGCCGGATGGCGCCACATGGCCTGGTTCATCGCCGGGGCCAGCATCCGCCGGGCGTCGCTGGCCAGGCAAGCGGTGGTCAACAGATCGTCGGCCATGCCCTGGGCCAGGCGCGCCATCAGGTCGGCGGTGGCGGGGGCGATCAGAATAAGGTCGGCCCAGCGGGCGAGTTCGATATGCCCCATGCCGAGCTCGGCGTCGGGGTCCAGCAGCGAGGTGCGCGCCGCGCGTCCGGTCAGCGCCTGCAGCGTCAGTGGCGTGATGAAGGCCTGGGCTCCCTCTGTCATCACTACCTGCACCTCGCAGCCCGCCTGCACCAGCAGTCGGGCCAGAGAGGCGCTCTTGTAGGCGGCAATACCGGCGCTGATGCCCAGCACAACCCGCTGCCCGGGGCGCAGGCCGCCGGGGCCTGAGCCGGTCAGGCCGCAACCGGAAGAGGAGGGAGCGTGCAACATGAAAAAAGTCCGCAGCCAGAGTCAGCCCTCTACCTTACCACCGGTACCGGATCATGCGTAGCCGCGCACCCTGGCTCCAGATCAGGCAGACCGCACTAGACTCAACGGGTATGTCGGCGCTCGCCGACAGGGCGTGAGGGGAGGATGTGACAAGAGCGTGTGAGAAGAGAGTGTGAGAAGAGAGTGTGAGAAGAGGATGTGGCGGCTGCGTGTGAGAAGAGGGTGTGATGACAGAGCGTGTCGAGAGGATGTGACGACAGGGTGTGACGAGAGCAACGGAGCAGGAGACAGGGATGTCGATACGAGACTGGCCAGAGGGCGAGCGCCCTCGCGAGAAGCTGCTGACGCTGGGGCCCACCGCGCTATCCGACGCCGAGCTGCTGGCAATTGTGCTGCGGGTCGGGGTGGCAGGACGCTCCGCGGTGGACCTGGCACGGGACGTACTGGGTGCCTTCGGCGGACTGCGTGCCCTGCTCGAGGCGCATCAGCAGGAGGTCTGTGCCCAGCGTGGCCTGGGGCTTGCCACCTTCGTTCAGCTGCAGGCCGCCCAGGAGATGTCGCGCCGTCATCTGGCGAGCTATCTGGAGCGGGGTCAGGCGCTGAATTCTCCCGCGCGGGTCAGGACCTTTCTTTCCGCTCAGCTTCGTCATCTGGACCACGAGGCCTTCGCCGCACTGTTTCTCGACGCCCAGCATCGGGTGATCCGCTTCGAGGTGCTGTTTCGCGGCACCCTGGACAGCGCCTCGGTGTACCCACGTGAGGTGGCCAAACGTGCCCTGGCGCTGGGGGCGGGCGCCTTGATCCTGTGCCACAACCATCCCTCCGGGGTGGCCGAGCCCAGTGATGCCGACCGGCGTATCACCGATCGCCTGAAAGAGGCGCTGGGCCTGTTCGATATCCGTGTACTGGATCATTTTGTGGTGGGAGACGCAGAAGTGGTGTCATTTGCCGAGCGAGGTTGGGTATAATGCGCCGCGCGCAAAGAGAGCTGGCCCAGGCGGGGCGAGGATCGTCTCGATCCTATCGCGTCCTGGCCGGGCGACTCTCTACCCGAACACGTCACGTCATCGCCGTCGACGCAGCGGAGCCGTTTCGAGCACCTCGACACGGGCCGTGAGCGAGCGACCTGGCGAACGTTGGTGTATCCCTTGCCCATGGAGGCAGGGTCTGGTATAAAGTGCACCCTTTGAATTCCCTTGGGTCAAAAGCACGGGGCTCATGACAGGGCTCGAGGTTGCTGAGGGCATGATGAATGCGGACTTTCGCCGGCACCGCGCGGCCAGTCTGCGACACATCCCTTCGGTTCTCGCCCTTCCCGGTTTGCCCGACAGGTTTTGAACAACTCGCCACGCGGTTGGAGGCTCTCATGTCCAAAGTATGTCAGGTTACCGGCAAGCGCCCGGTGACTGGTAACAACGTTTCACACTCCCAGCGCAAGACCCGTCGTCGTTTCTTGCCGAACCTTCACAGCCATCGCTTCTGGGTCGAGTCCGAAAAGCGTTTCGTGACCCTGCGTGTTTCCTCCAAGGGCATGCGCATCATCGACAAGAAGGGCATCGAAGAGGTGCTCAGCGATATCCGTAAGCGCGGCGACGCCATCTAAGGATGACGTCCTCGGGAGCCAACTGGTTCGCCTAAGCGAACGGCCTCCGCCGACTTGAATGACTGGCCTGGTGTGCACGACGCGTACCAGGCGGCAAACTGGGAGAAGTCTCATGCGTGACAAGATTCGTCTGGTGTCCAGCGCCGGTACCGGCCACTTCTACACCACCGACAAGAACAAGCGTAACACTCCGGACAAGATGGAAATGAAGAAGTTCGATCCGGTGGTTCGCAAGCACGTGATGTACAAGGAAGCCAAGATCAAGTAAGGCTTGATCTCGCTTCCACCGCAGGCGAGTTGTCGCCTGTTACCGAGAACCCGGCCCCGAGGTCGGGTTCTTGCGTATGTCCCTGTCAGCGGCCCTGGGCGATGGCATGATGTCGCTCGCTGCTCGCCGCTCTAACCCCAGGCCTCAGGTGCGCCATGCCCGAGCTTCCCGAAGTCGAGACCACCCGGCGCGGCATCGCCCCCCACGTACAAGGGCGCGAGATCCGTGAGGTGCTGGTGCGCCAGTCGCGCCTGCGGGTGCCGGTGCCTGAGGATCTCGCCGATCGTCTGATCGGCGCCCGCTTCGGCGAGATTCGCCGTCGCGCCAAGTACCTGCTGCTGCCGGTGCTGTCGGGCGAGGGCGGTGAAAGCGTCGAGAACGGCGAGACGGTCGCCAGCACCGAGGGTACCTGTACGGCCGCGTCCCGGTCGGACGACGGCGGCGGAGTGCGCGAAAAGGGCACCCTGCTTTGGCACCTGGGCATGTCCGGTAGCCTGCGTATTGCCCGCCTCGGTGAGCTGCCCAGGAAACACGACCATGTGGACCTGGTGCTCGAGGACGGCGTCATCCTGCGCTATCACGACCCGCGTCGTTTCGGCTTCGTCGATTGGCTCCGGGACGACGAGGCCCACGATACCCGCTTGTCGCGGCTAGGCCCCGAGCCGTTGTCGCAGGCCTTCGACGGCGCCCGGCTGTACGCCCTGTCGCGGGGGCGCCAGGCGGCGGTGAAGCCGTTCTTGATGGACAACGCCGTGGTCGTCGGGGTGGGTAACATCTACGCCAGCGAAGCGCTGTTTCTGGCCGGTATCGATCCGCGCCGCGCTGCCGGTCGCATCGGACGCGAGCGCTACGATCGCCTGGCCGCCGCCGCCAAGGAGGTGCTGGCCGCGGCCATCACCCAGGGCGGCACCACCCTGCGCGACTTCGTCAGCGGCACCGGCGAACCCGGCTACTTCGCCCAGCGCCTCAACGTCTATGGGCGTGCCGGCGCACCCTGCCGCCGTTGTGGCGGTGAGCTGAAGCACGTGACTCTGGGGCAGCGCGCCAGTGTGTTTTGCCCTCGTTGCCAACGTTAGTCCTGTCGATGCTTGAAGGGCTCGCCCAATTATTCATGTAGTTTCCGTAGAGAGAGTGATCACCGTGACTCGTCCGCTGCGCCTGAAAAAGAACGCCGATCGTCGCCTCAAGTCCGGCCACCTGTGGCTGTATTCCAACGAGATCGACATCGCCGAGACGCCGCTCAAGGGGCTCGAAGTCGGTGAGCAGGTCATCGTCGAGGCCGCCAATGGCAAGCCCATGGGTCTGGCCTACGTCAATCCCAACTCGCTGATCTGCGCCCGCATCGTCTCGCGTGACCCGAGCATGCGGCTGGATCGCTCGCTGCTGGTGCATCGCCTGAATCAGGCCCTGGCGCTGCGCCAGAGCCTGTTCGACAAGCCGTTCTATCGCCTGGTCCATGGTGAGGCCGATCTGCTGCCGGGGCTGGTCATCGACCGCTACGCCGAGGTGCTGGTGGTCCAGCTCAACACCGCCGGCATGGAAGCGGTGAAGGACGAGCTGCTCGACGCACTCGACAAGGTGCTGTCCCCTGCCTGTGTGGTGCTGCGCAACGACACCAGTGGTCGTCGTCAGGAAGGCCTCAGCGAGGTGGTAGAGGTGGTCAAGGGCGAGCTGCCGGAGCAGGTGCTGCTGGAAGAGAACGGCGTGCAGTTCGCCGCCCCCGTGCTCGACGGCCAGAAGACCGGCTGGTTTTACGACCACCGCATCAATCGCGCCTGGCTCAATCAGCGGGTGGCTGGCAAGCGGGTGCTGGACCTGTTCAGCTACGTCGGTGGCTGGGGCGTGCAGGCGGCGGCCCATGGCGCCAGCGAAGTGCTGTGCGTGGATGCCAGCGAGTCAGCGCTGGATCGCGTCGCCGAGAACGCCGCGCTCAACGGCCAGCACGAGCGGGTCGCTGTGGGTCACGGCGACGCCTTCGAGGCGCTGGCGGCGCTCAAGGCCGACGGCGAGAAGTTCGACGTGATCGTGCTCGATCCGCCGGCCTTCATCAAGAGGCGCAAGGATATCGCCAACGGCGAGCGTGCCTACGCCCGACTCAATCGCGACGCCATGCGCCTGCTGGGTCGCGATGGCCTGCTGCTGTCCGCCTCCTGCTCCATGCACCTGGCACAGGATCGCCTGGTCGACGTGGTGCGCGGTGCGGTACGTCACCAGGATCGTCAGGGACAGATCCTGTTCCAGGGCCACCAGGGACCGGATCACCCGGTGCACCCGGCGATCCCCGAAACCGCCTACCTCAAGGCGCTCGGTGTGCGCGTCTTTCGCGACTGAGCAAGGCGCGATTGAACAAGGCATGAGCTAGATAGGCGCGACGTGACTCGCCGTGGCTGAACACGCTGGGCCGAACTAGCTGGGCCGAACTAGCTGGGCCGAAAAAGGCGCAGGGGCTTGCCTCGGGCGATGGAAGTGTCACATCGTGCCTGGGCAAGCCCGCGCCAAGGAAGACACCATGACCGAGGTTCCCTGGACCCTGATCTTTTCCCACGGCAACGCCCTGCTGGTGGGCCACGTGCGCAACCTGCTCGACGCCGCCGGGATCCCCTGCGAACTGCGCAACATGACCCTCGGCGGTGGCGCCGGGGAGCTGCCGCCGCTGGAGTGCGAGCCCCAGGTGTGGGTCGCCGAGCACAACCGTGAGCGAGCCGAAGCGCTGGTGAAACAGGCGCTCGAGGAGCCAGCGCCGGACAGCGCCTGGCGCTGCCGGGCCTGCGGCGAGGAGCTCGAAGGGGCCTTCGATACCTGCTGGAACTGCGGTGGCCGCAAGGAGGACGATCATGACCGCTGAACACGGTGCCTTCGACTGGGATCTGCCCCGGCCCTTCGTGATCGACATCCTGGTGGCGCCCGAGGCCATCGACCACTATGGCCACGTCAACAACGCCCAGTACCTGCGCTGGGTGGAACAGGCCAGCTGGGAGCACTCCGGCCAGCTGGGTCTGACCCTGGAACACTACCGGGCGCTGGATCGCGCCATGGCGGTGCACCGTCACGAACTCGACTATCTGGCGCCGGGTTTCGAGAGCGAACGCCTGGCCATGGCCACCTGGATCGTCGCCTGCGACTCGCGCCTGACCCTGACCCGCCGCTTTCAACTGATACGCCCGCAGGATGGTGTCACCCTGCTGCGTGCACGTACCCGCTACGCCTGCATCGCTCTCTCAAGCGGCCGTCCCCGCCGTCTTCCTCCCGAATTCGTCAGCGCCTACGGCGGCGCCCTGGTCGCGGAAAGCTGACGATAACGTCCTGACGACAGGGACCTGACCACACAGACCTGAGCGTACACAGCTGGCCTCCGCCCCTTCCGGCAATTTTCTGGCACCCTGGGTGTCGAGTTGGCGAATCTCAATACTGGCAGCTTTTTTGTCCTGACCCTGGGTGTGATAGGTCGCACTTTGTTCCTGAATGCGTCTAAAGACTCCCTGGGTTCATGGAAGAACTGCAGCACTTTGGACCACGAGGTAGAGGCGGGAGGGTCAGCCTGGTGGCCGTGGACGGCGACGTGGTCAACGACCGCCTCAGCGAGGTGGCCCTGGGAGTCAAGATTTGCGGGTGTGTTGTGCCACTTAACAGATATGTTATAACATAACATTTTGTGCGAGTGTGATGGTCTCAGACGCCTTGTGCAATCGGCGCGGCGGGAGGAGCGGTGAGATGCCAACGATGGATGACGCAGCGCATCTTCTCGAGATGCCGGACGACGACTACATGAACGGTGAGCAACTGGCGTTCTTTCGATGCCGATTGCTGCAGGAACGGGCGCTGGTCGAGGAGCGACTGCAGGAGGTTCGCCTGCGCATGTCGGCTCGAGAAAGGTCGAGCGACGATCTGGATCAGGCAGCCCAGGAGGAAGAGCTTCAGCTGCAGCTTCGCCAAGCCGACAGGGAAACCCGCTTGCTGGCCAATATCGCCAGCGCCTTGAAGCGCGTCGAGACGGGTGAGTACGGCTACTGCGAGGAGACCGGCGTTCCCATCGGACTTCCCCGGCTGTTGCACCGGCCAACGGCGCGGCTGTGTCTCGAAGCCAAGCAGCGCCAGGAACAGAGAGAACATCACTTCGCCAGGACGCGGAAGTAGCGGCGCCGGTAAGCATCCACCGCTTGTGACCGTGATGGCCGCCCCAAGGGCGATGCTGAGTCCGGACGAGTGCCTGCTCGGTGGGCTTGTCCACGGATGATCCAACCGGCTCAGCGAAGGCGGTGGCGTATGTCGCATCAAGATTCGCCCATGCCGACTACGCCGGGCGACGATTACTATCTGATTCGCAGGAATCACAACCAAGGAAGCATGAATGATTCGCAAGAATCCCTACGGTGATTTGCCGGTTGTCCACCCCAGCGCCTTTGTCGATCCCACGGCCATTCTCTGTGGGCGGGTGATCGTCGAGGAGAACGTCTTCATCGGCCCCTACGCGGTCATTCGTGCCGATGAGGTCGATGCCGATGGCAAGATGGAGCCGATGATCATCGGCGCCCACTCCAATATCCAGGACGGCGTCGTCATCCACTCCAAGTCCGGCGCGGCGGTGATCATTGGTGCACGCACGTCGATTGCGCATCGCGCCATCGTGCACGGTCCCTGCGTGGTCGGAGAGAGCGCCTTTATCGGTTTCAACAGCGTGCTGTTTAACTGCACTATCGGCAAGGGCGCGGTGGTGCGCCATAACGCCGTGGTAGATGGTTGCGACCTTCCCGACGACTTCTATGTGCCGTCCACCGAGCGCATTGGCCCCGGGACCGATCTGGACACCCTGTCCCGAGTAACGGTCCAGGATTCAGCGTTTTCCGAAGACGTGGCCCGCACCAACAATAGCCTGGTGGAAGGGTATAGGCAGATCCAGAACTCTTTCTAGCCCGGCGCCCTGGTTCGAGGATAGGCGGATGGCCTCCGGGCGGCGAGACGGGAGGTTTGGCAACCGCAAGCGCTTGTGCGCCTGATGCAAGGCGAAGGAGGGGGTTATCACCCTTTGTCGGCGACGGTTGTTCGCTGTCGCCAATCCGCTACGCGTTTTTTCACGCCTTGTCAGCTTGTGTTCATGTGGGCTTAATGCCGCGCTCACTCGCCTGACAGGATGCAACGAGCGGCCCACGGTAGCCTCGGGATGTGCCTTCATCCCAGAGGATTACCGCCATGACCTGTGCCGCTGCCGTGACTCCCTTCGCCGTCCCCGCCACCGCCAAGTGGGCCTTTACCACCCGCCGCGCCAGGCGCGATGACGTCCGTTCCCTGGTCAGTCTCGACCATCCAGTGCGCGCCGGTGACCTGATCCTGTGTGAACTCCTCCAGGTCGGGCAGCACAAGCGGGTCCAATTGGCCTGCGGCCGTCCCAGCGAGAGCTATCCCGGTGATCTGCTGGTGCTGTGTGTGGGAGATCGCTACGCACCGGATCAATTCATGGGCCGCGCTGAGGTGGATGTGCGTATGGATCTGCTGGCCGGCGGCGGCATCGCCGGCAAGGTCGAGGCGGCACATGCCAGGATGGCTCGCCCCACTCAGTTGCGACCGCTGGGTTTTCTCGCCGACCTTCATGGCGAGGTGATCAATATTGACCGCTATGCTATCGCAGATGCGCGTATCCCCGACGATGTGGTGGTGCTTGGGGTGTTCGGCGCTTCGATGAATGCCGGCAAGACTACGGCGGCGGTGAGCCTTGCTCACGGCCTCCAACGTGCGGGCTTTGCGGTGGAGGGGGTCAAGGCCACCGGCACCGGCGCCTTTGGTGACTTCAACGCCTTCGCCGACGCCTCGGTGGCCGTCAGTGACTTTACCGATGCCGGCATGGCGTCGACCTTCCGCTGTCCGCTCGAGCGCATCGAACGTGGCTTCGAGGCGCTGGTCGGAGGTGCGGCGGCGCGCGGTGCCGAGGTGGTGGTGGTGGAAATCGCCGACGGGGTGTTCCAGGACGAGACCGCTGCCATCCTGGCGGATTCCACGATCATCGAGCGCCTGGACGGTATCCTGTTCGCGGCTCCGGATGCGCTGGGTGCGGTCGGGGGTGTGTCGGTGCTCAAACGTCATGGCCAAACGCCCTTTGCCCTGGCGGGGATGGTCAGTCTGTCGGCGCTGGGTAGCCGTGAAGCCAGCGGCGAGACCGGGCTGCCGGTGGTCAAGCGTGAGGCGCTGTGCGACCCCGAGGCGGTATCGAGGCTGGTGGCGCCAATCATCAGAAGGCGTCTCGGTCAGACCATGTTCAATGACCTGACAGAGGATAGCCGTCTTGCCACGGGTGTCGCCGCATGAGTGAGCTTCCCGAACTCTCGGGGCGTGGCAGAGGCCGCCATATCGCGCTGGTGGTGGGCTTGGGGATCATCCAGGCTGGGCTGATGATGGCCACGGCCTTCGCCACCCGCGATGTCTTCGTCGCACTGCGTTCGACGCCCGGCTCGGCCTCCACCCAACTGCCGCTGACCTCGCTGCTGATACTGGCGGCGGCGGCGCTGGTGATCGCTGCCTGTCAGGCACTGGCCAGGGTCCGGGGCGAGGCCATCGGCCAGAGCTACGCGGTGGATCTTCGCAGCGTCGTCTTCCACGCCATCGCTGCCCTCGGTGCCGAGCGTGCCGGTCGTCGCCTCGGAGGGCTGTCGCTGCGCTTTGTCGGTGACCTGACGGCGGCCCGGGGTTGGGTCGGCATGGGCATCACTCGGCTGGTGTCTGCGGCGGTGGTCTTTCCCATGGCGGCGCTGTGCCTGTGGCTGATCGATCCCGTCCTGGCGCTGGCCGGCATGCTACCCATCTTCGTCGCCGTGGCGCTGGCCGCCGGGCTGGGTCTGGCGCTGGGCCGCCTGCATCGGGATCTGCGAAGGCGGCGTGCCGGGGTGGCCATTGCCGCGATGGAGCGGATTCCCATCGCCCGCGAGCTGGCGTTGATGAATCGCCTGCCCCGTGAAATCGCCAGCCTGGAGCGCAAGGGACGTCGCAGTGCCGAGGACGCCGTGCGTCGCGTACGTCGGGTATCGCTGCTGCGTGCGCTGCCCAACGCTTCTCTGGGGCTTGGTGGAGCGGCGGTGCTGTGGGCTACGGCGCGCTTTGGTCTGGCGGCGGCGGACGCCGCCGCGGCGCTGTCGGTGCTGGCGATTCTGGTGGTACCAGTGCGCGAATGTATCGGCGTCTGGGATCGCTACAGCGCCTGGTGTGTCGCCCGCGACAAGTGTCGGGCACTGCTCGCGCGGACCGAGGCTTTGCCGCGAGTGCGTCGACGTGGACGGCCTGTGCCGCTGGATCTGGAGCACCTGCGGGTGGGTGGCTGCACCCTGCATCTGCGTATTCGCGCGGGCCAGCGGGTGTGTCTCGCCACCGACGATCCCGATTTGGCGTCGCGGGTGCTGGCGGTGCTGGCACGGCGGCGTGCACCCGAGGCGGGGCGACTGCGGTTTGACGGCTTGCCGACCGAGCCGGCCATCGCCTGTATCGGTGATCGCCCCGCCTTGCTCAGGGGCAGCCTGCGCCGCGCGCTGACCATGGGGGCCGCCGCGCGCCCCGACGATGACGACATCGGCCGGGTGGCGCGAGAGTGTGGTCTAGGCCCTGCGATCGCTCGCCTGGGAGGTCTGGATGGGCGGATCGAGGAAGCAGGGCACAACCTGACCCCTGGTGAGTCCCTGCGGGTGGCTCTGGTCCAGGCGCTGCTGTCGCGCCCTGATCTGGTGGTGGTCGACAGTTACCTGTGGCCGCTGCTCAAGGACGCCGTCGAGCTGTTCACGCTGCTTGACGCACGCTGCCCGGCGACCCTGGTGCACAATCTACCTGATTCGGTCACCGGCGGTGCCGGCATGTTGCTGCGCCTGTCGGAGAACATGGATCATCCGAAAACGCCTTCCGTCTGCGGGAACAGTAAACTGGGGTCATGAAAATCATCAGTGTGGTAACCGCCTATACCCTGGTCTTGCTGACGATGGCCTGCACCGGAGCGGTGTTGGCCTACTGGAGCGTCGAGCGCAGTACCTGGTTGAGCGATCGCATGAACCTGGCGCATCACTCCTACGAAGCACACCTGAATCTGTCGACCCACAGCTATCGGCTGTTCAAGCAGTACGCAGATGCCTTGCTGATCGGTGATCAGGACGGCGGTGAGGGGGAGCGCAGGTTACAGGAGCTGGTGCGCCAGGATATCGGCGAGATCCGCGATATCATCGGCGCCGAGATCGAGCTGGTAGGGGACGAGGAAGTCGAGGAGCTGGAACTGCTGGCCAGGCTCGAGGACCAGCTGGACGAGGTGATCCGCGGCTACGCTGAGCTGCTCGACTCGGAGCGGGAGCTCGATCCGGTCAGCCGCTGGTTGAGTTTCTATGCGCTGCTCGATGAAGCCATTGATGAACGCTTTCGCAAGCTGATGGACGTGGCCCTGGAGGGCGAGATCGAGGAGGTGCGCGAAGCCCGCGAGGAATTGGCCCGGGGCGCCCGCCAGACGCGCTGGCTGGCGCTCGGGTTTGCGCTGCTGGCGGTGGTGCTGACGGTGGCGGTCATGGTGTTCTACCGTTGGCGGGTATCGCGGCGCTTTCAGAGGCTGATGGCGGGCGTCGAGCGTATGCACGGGGGGGCCTTCGGTCATGCCATCAAGGTCTCCGGCGGTGACGAATTAGGCCGCATCAGCCGTCTGCTCAATCAGATGGGTGCAGACGTGCACTCCCAGCGGCGCGCGCTCGAGCGCCAGAACAGCGCGCTGGAGGAGGCGGTGGCGGATCGCACCGGAGAACTCGAAAGGTTGCTGGAGGAAGCGCGTCGGGCCGAACGGCATCGGCGTCGACTACTGGCCGATGTCAGCCACGAGCTGCGCACACCGTTGACCATCATCCAGGGCGAATGCGACGTGGTACTGCGCGCGCGCCAACCCGACGAGGACGACTACCGCGAGGCGTTGCGTCGTGCCCGTGAGGCGGCCGGCCATACTGCTGCTCTGATCGACGACCTGCTGACCATCGCACGCCAGGAGAGCGGCGAATTGCGCCTGCAACCGCAACCCACCGAACTGGTCGGGTTTCTCAAGGATGTCATCAGTCTGTCATCGGTGCTGGTGTCTCTTGAGACCGAGGTGACCGTTGCCCCCGTGGAGGTGGATCGCCTGCGTCTACGCCAGTCGGTGCTGGCGCTTCTTCAGAATGCCCGGGTCCACGGGGGCCCCCGGGTGGTGGTGCGCCTGTGGCGTCATGGTGGTGGCTGGCGAATCGCGGTGGAGGACGATGGCAGGGGGGTATCGGCGGTCGACAAGGCGGTGGTGTTCGAACGCTTTTATCGCGGTGCCAATGCCTCCACCAACTACACTGAGGGCAGTGGTCTGGGACTGCCCATTGTCCGTGCTATCGCCCGTGCCCACGGAGGGGACGCCGGTCTGGAGGACCGACCGGGAGGCGGGCTGATCGTCTACATCGATGTGCCAGGGATGGCCGAGGAGTCCACGACGACGTGAACGTGCTGGTAGTGGAAGACGAAGATAGGGTCGCGGACTTTCTGTGTCGCGGGCTCAAGGGCGAGGGGTGGACCGCCACCCGTGCCGGTGATGGTGAAACCGCCTTGTCGCTGTTGAAGGAGGGCGGTTTTGATGTGGTGCTGCTCGACATCATGCTGCCGGGGCTGTCCGGGCATGAGGTGTGCACGCGAGTCAGGGCACGGGGCGACGAGGTCCCGATTCTGATGCTGACGGCCCTGGATGCCACCGATGAGAAGATCGTGGGGCTTCGCAAGGGAGCCGACGATTATCTGAGCAAGCCCTTTTCCTTCGACGAGCTGATCGCGCGCATGGAGGCGTTGCATCGACGCGCCCGGGCACGGGCAGGCGCGACACCGGGCACGCTGGCAGGAGACCCGGTGCAGTTCGATCGCGAGGCGCTGTGCCTGAAGGTCGACGGTGAGGTCGTCGAGTTATCGATCAAGGAGCGCGATCTGCTGGCGCTATTGCTCGGCAATGCCGGGCGTGTGATGAGCCGTGAACGTATCCTCAACGCGGTCTGGGGGCTCAACGAAGACCCCATGACCAATACCGTCGATGTCTACGTGGGGCGGGTTCGGCGTAAGCTCGGCGACCACGCCTCGCGCATCACTACGGTCCGCGGCGCCGGATACCGCTACGACGCTCAAGACGTGTGAGGCTCTTTGCCATCGGGTGCCTCCGGGGCAGAACTTCACGTCTTGGTGTGTCTTGCTGTTTTTAGGGGCCTGGGAAGAAAGTTCAAAGGTCTTTGAGGGTGAAGTTTTCTGATCTTTCCGTTTTTTCGCCGGGGGTTTATTGGCAAAAAATTCCTGTGCTTCACTGTGGGTGACGATAAAAAATCTGTTGTACGAATCGATGGGAGAGTCGCCATGCAGATCGCCGTCCCCAAGGAAATCAAGAACCATGAGTACCGTGTCGCCCTGACCCCCAGTGGTGCGCGGGAGCTGACCGAGCGTGGCCACGCGGTGGTCGTGCAGGCCGGCGCGGGTGAGGGCGCCGGTTTTGCCGACGAGGCCTATCAAGCTGCCGGTGCCACCATCGAGGCCGACGTGGACGCGCTGTTCGATGGCGCCGAGTTGATCCTCAAGGTCAAGGAGCCCCAGCCCGAAGAGGTGGCCCGGCTGCGCCCCCAGCACACCCTGTTCACCTACCTGCATCTGGCCGCCGAAGAACCCCTGACCAAGGGGCTTCTGGACAGCGGCGCCACCTGCATCGCCTACGAGACCATCACCGCGCCTCAGGGCGGACTACCACTGTTGGCGCCGATGAGCACCGTGGCCGGACGCATGGCCGTGCAGGCCGGTGCCCACAGCCTCGAAAAGGCCCAGGGCGGTGCGGGTGTGCTGCTGCCCGGGGTGCCTGGGGTGCCGCCTGCCAAGGTTACCGTGATCGGCGGTGGCGTCGTCGGCGAGAACGCCGCCCGCATGGCGTTGGGGCTGGGCGCCGATGTCAGCGTGCTGGACAAGTCGATCCCGCGCCTCGAGACCCTGGATGATCGCTACCAGGGGCGCATGAAGACGGTGTTTTCCTGCGCCGATGCAGTGGAAGAAGCGGTGCGCGAATCGGACCTGATCATCGGGGCGGTGCTGGTCCCGGGGGCGGCGGCGCCCAAGCTGATCAACCGCGCCATGCTGTCGGAAATGAAGCCGGGGGCGGTGCTGGTGGACGTGGCCATCGATCAGGGCGGTTGCTTCGAGACCTCCAGGCCCACCACCCACGCCGAGCCGACCTACGTGGTGGACGGCGTCGTCCACTACTGTGTCGCCAACATGCCGGGTGCGGTGGCGCGCACCTCGACCCAGGCCCTGACCAACGCCACCCAGCCGTTCGTGGTGGCACTGGCCGACAAGGGCTGGCGCCGGGCGCTCGGTGAGGATCGTCACTTCGCCGCCGGTCTCAATGTCCATGACGGCCAGCTCACCTACGCAGCCGTAGGGGAGGCCTTCTCGCTGCCGGTGATCAGCGTGGACAGCGTGCTCGGCTGATGTGATTGGCCAAGGGTCGGCCGGGGCGGCGCTGTCGCCCCGGTCGCCATCCACAGGCCTTGGCGTTACCATAGCGGGCATTTGCCGATACTAGAGTGCCGTCCATGTCCGCAACGACCACCGCTTCCGACAAGACCCGGGTGCTGACCGGTATCACCACCACCGGTACCCCCCATCTGGGCAACTACGTCGGGGCCATCAAGCCGGCGATCGAGGCCAGCCTCGATCCCAACGTGCAGTCCTACTACTTCCTCGCCGATCTGCACGCGCTGATCAAGTGTCAGGACCCGCAGCGGGTCCAGCAGTCGCGCCTCGAGATCGCCGCCACCTGGATGGCGCTGGGGCTGGACACCGACAACGCCATCTTCTATCGCCAGTCCGATATCCCCGAGATTCCCGAGCTGACCTGGATGCTGTCCTGCGTCTGTGCCAAGGGCCTGATGAACCGCGCCCACGCCTACAAGGCGGCGGTGGCGGAGAACGACGAAGCCGGCAACCAGGATCCGGACAAGGGCGTCACCATGGGTCTGTTCGGCTATCCGGTGCTGATGGCCGCCGACATCCTGATGTTCCAGGCCAACAAGGTGCCGGTGGGACGCGACCAGATCCAGCACATCGAGATGGCCCGAGACATGGCCGGGCGCTTCAATCATCTCTACAAGGGTGACTTCTTCACCCTGCCCGAGGCGGTGGTGGACGAGCGGGTCCAGGTATTGGGTGGCCTCGACGGTCGCAAGATGTCCAAGAGCTACAACAACACCATCCCGCTGTTCGTGCCGGAAAAGAAGCTGCTCAAGCTGGTGCGCAAGATCAAGACCAACTCGCTGGAGCCCGGCGAGCCCAAGGATCCCGACACCTGCACCCTGTTCCAGATCTATTCGGCCTTCGCCAGCGCCGAGGAAACCCAGGCCATGCGTGATGACTACGCCGCGGGCATCGGCTGGGGGGACGCCAAGAACCGGGTCTTCGAACACCTCAACGAACAGCTGCGCGCCCCGCGTGAGCGTTACCAGGCGCTGATGGAAGATCCGGGCCATATCGAGACGGTGCTGCTTCAAGGGGCCGAGCGTGCTCGTGCCGAGGCTGCTCCGCTGATGGATCGACTGCGTGTCGCCGCGGGGCTTGGTCGCTTCGTTTGAGCCGTTTCATACGCGTCTCATCGTCGAGTCGCTCTTGTCTGAGCTAAAGTGCGCATGGGCCCTGCGTTGAGGGCCCGCTTTTGCGGGGCTTTCTCGACGGCGTGCTAGAGTGGGCACAAAGGAAGAATGGTATAACGCCTTGTCAGGCAGGCGCCGCCTGAGCCCGGTGCATCGCGCACGGGCGATGTCGTCAGTGTTTCCCCAAGGGTACCGAGAAGAGTGCCCGGACTCGCCAGAGTCCCTTGACCGAGTCACCAAACGAGACGAGAGATGAGCACAGAACCCAAGCGTCCCCTCTATATTCCCTACGCTGGACCCTCTCTGCTGGAGATGCCGCTGCTCAACAAGGGCAGCGCCTTCACCCAGAAGGAGCGCCTGCAGTTCAACCTGATCGGCCTCTTGCCGCAGAACGTCGAGACCATCGACGAACAGGTCGAGCGTGCCTACCACCAGTACCAGCAGTGCCAGAATGACCTGGACCGCCATATCTACCTGCGGGCGATCCAGGACGACAACGAGACGCTGTTCTTCCGCCTCGTCTCCGAGCATCTCGAGGAGATGCTGCCGATCATCTACACCCCCACGGTCGGCAAGGCCTGTGAGGAGTTCTCCAATATCTATCGCAACCACCGGGGGCTGTTCATCTCCTACCCCGACCGCGAGTACATGGACGACATCCTGCGCAGCGCCACCAAGGACAACGTCAAGGTGATCGTGGTCACCGACGGCGAGCGCATCCTCGGCCTCGGTGACCAGGGCATCGGCGGCATGGGCATCCCCATCGGCAAGCTGTCGCTGTACACCGCCTGTGGCGGCATCAGCCCGGCCAATACTCTGCCGATAATGCTCGACGTCGGTACCAACAACCAGCAGTTGCTGGACGACCCGCGCTACATGGGCTGGCGCCACCCGCGTATCAGCCAGGAAGAATACGACGAGTTCATCGATGCCTTCATGCAGGCGGTGAAGCGGCGCTGGCCCAAGGTACTGCTGCAGTTCGAGGACTTTGCCCAGGCCAACGCCATGCCGCTGCTGGAGCGCTATCGCGACGAGCTATGCTGCTTCAATGATGACGTCCAGGGCACCGCTGCGGTCTGCGTCGGCACCCTGATGGCGGCCTGCCAGGCACGTGGCGAGGGCATGGCCCGTCAGCGGGTGGTGTTCGTGGGCGCCGGCTCCGCCGGCTGCGGCATCGCCGAGATGGTGGTGGTGGCGATGATGGCCGAAGGCCTGACCGAGTCCCAGGCCCGCGAGCGGGTCTACATGGTCGATCGCGAGGGCCTGGTGACGGACGACCAGACCTGGCTGCGTGACTTCCAGCGCCGCCTTGCCCACCCGGCCGGTATGGTCGAGGGCTGGGAAGGTCAGGACCTGCTCGAGGTAGTCAAGCAGGTTCAGCCGACGGTGCTGCTCGGCGTCTGTGGCCAGAAGGGTATCTTCACCGAGGCGGTGGTCAAGGCGATGCACGCCAACTGCAAGATGCCGCTGATCATGCCGCTGTCCAACCCCACTTCGCGGGCCGAGGCGATCCCCTCCGACGTGCTCGAGTGGACCAACGGTGACGCCCTGGTGGCCACCGGCAGTCCCTTCGCCCCGGTCGAGATCAACGGTCGTCGCATTCCCATCGCCCAGTGCAACAACGCCTACATCTTCCCGGGGATCGGCCTCGGGGTGGTGGCAAGCGGTGCACGCCGCGTCACCGATGCGATGCTGATGGCGGCCTCACGGGCTCTGGCCCGGGAGGCACCGATCGTCAAGGAGGGCGAGGGTGCCATGCTGCCGGCGCTGTCGCGCATCCGCGATATCTCCAAGTCGATCGCCTTCGACGTGGCGGCCCAGGCCCAGCACGAGGGCGTGGCGCTCAAGAGCGACGGTACCAAGCTGCGCCGCGACATCGAAAAGAGCTGCTGGATGCCCAACTATCGCGACTATCGTCGCCGCGCCTTCTAGGCGTCCGCGCGCTCAAGCGATCACTGAACCCCGCCACAAGGCGGGGTTTTTACTTTCTTGAGCACTGAGTAGACACCAGAGAAGGATGCAAGTCGGCTGTGGCTTTGATGGAGAGCCGCCAGTCGCCCAGCGGGCCCGGGTAGCAAAGAGGCTTCTGTATCAACCGGCCAGGTGTCTTGGGGCGGCTTGCTCTAGACAGCCATGCCCGTTACGGGCATAGTTGGGTGAGGTGAATGAGGATGAGTGTATCGACGTCTTGAAACGACGGGACTTTGCGCGGTGGCAGTCGGGCGAGAAGTTGTCCGATGAGGCCCTGTGCAAGGCAGTCCAGGAAATGGAAAGCGGATTGATTGATGCTGACCTGGGTGGCCACTTATACAAGAAGCGGGTTGCCCGCCCTGGTGCAGGCAAAAGCGGTGGCTACCGTACCTTGTTATCAGCCCGTCTTGGTCAACGTTATGTATTCCTGCATGGGTTCCCGAAAAGCGACAAGTCGAACATCACGCGGGACGAGAAAAAAGCGCTCCAATATGCTGGCAAGCTATTTCTAGAACTTTCCCCCGAGCAGTTGGCAAAGGCGTTGCAAGCGGGTGTTCTACTGGAGGTGCGTTGTGACGAGCAAAATCATTGAATCCTTGCGCGGCGAGTTGGCCGCATTGCAAGACGCTGGCGCGATCAGCAAGGTAACCATGCGTCAGTTTGACACCATGTGTCCTCCACCGGTGCGCGAGTTCAGTGCCGGTGACATCAAGCGTCTACGTGAGGCGTTGAATTTCAGCCAGCCGGTGTTCGCCCATCACCTGCACACCACTGCCTCGACGGTGCGCAAGTGGGAGCAGGGCGAAACGCGTCCGGCCGGCCCTGCGCTCAAGCTGCTCAACGTCATCGCTGATAAGGGCTTGCAAGCCATTATTTGAAACTGCTCCTGTGGCGGTACCGAGCGAGGTGTCAAGACATGCCCGTTCAGTCCCCTGTGCCTGAAAACTGCCTACCTTAATCTCACGCCCAGCCTGGTTTCTGCAGGTCGGCGAAGTGCCAAAAAAAGACCTCGCCGGTGGGCGAGGTCTCGGTGTGGCGGCCAGTGCGATGCGCCGGCCGGCTGCCTGGCGGGCCTGGGCCCGCCGGGTGATCAGGCGGCGCCGATCATCTTGCGCAGCACATAGTGCAGGATGCCGCCGTGGCGGTAGTACTCGAGCTCGTTGGCGGTGTCGATGCGACACAGGGCGTCGAGGGTCTTCTCACCCTTGTCGCCCTTGATGGTCACCTTGACCTTGCCGCCCGGCTCGAGGCTGTCGAGGCCCTCGATGGAGACTGTCTCGTCGCCGGTCATGCCGAGTGACTTGCGATCCTCTCCTTCGGGGAACTGCAGCGGTACCACGCCCATGCCGATCAGGTTGGAGCGGTGGATGCGCTCGTAGGACTCCGCCAGCACGGCGCGCACGCCGAGCAGCAGGGTGCCCTTGGCCGCCCAGTCGCGGGAGGAGCCGGTGCCGTACTCCTTGCCGGCCACCACCACCAGGGGGGTGCCTTCCTCCTGGTACTTCATGGCGGCGTCGTAGATCGCCATCTGTTCGCCGCTGGGCACGTGGCGAGTCTCGCCACCGACCACGCCATCGAGCATCTCGTTCTGGATGCGCACGTTGGCGAAGGTGCCGCGCATCATCACCTCGTGGTTGCCGCGCCGCGAGCCGTAGGAGTTGAAGTCCACCGGCTTGACGCCGTTCTCCTGCAGGTAGCGGCCCGCCGGGCTGTCGGGCTTGATCGCGCCGGCCGGCGAGATGTGGTCGGTGGTCACACTGTCGCCGAGCATGGCCAGTACATGGGCGTCCTTGACGTCCTCGACCTTGGACGGCTCCTTGCCCATGCCCTCGAAGAAGGGCGGGTGCTGGATGTAGGTCGAGTTGTCGTCCCACTCGTAGACCTCGCTTTCCGGCACCTTGATGGCCTTCCACACCTCGTCGCCGTCGAACACCGCGGCGTATTCCTTGCGGAACATCTCGGTGTTGACCTTCTCCACCGCCTCGGCGACCTCGGCCTGGGTGGGCCAGATGTCCTTGAGGTAGACCGGCTCGCCGTCGCTGCCTTCACCGATGGGGTCATTGTCCAGGTCGCAGCGCACATTACCGGCCAGGGCGAAGGCCACCACCAGGGGCGGTGAGGCCAGCCAGTTGGTCTTCACCAGCGGGTGCACCCGGCCTTCGAAGTTGCGGTTGCCGGACAGTACCGAGGCCACCGTCAGGTCGCCGGTCTTGACCGCATCCTCGATCGGCTCGGGCAGCGGGCCCGAGTTGCCGATGCAGGTGGTGCAGCCATAGCCCACCAGATTGAAGCCCAGGGCGTTGAGGTCGTCCTGCAGGCCGGCGGCGGCCAGGTATTCGGTGACCACCTTGGAGCCGGGAGCCAGCGAGGTCTTGACCCAGGGCTTGGTGGCCAGGCCCTTCTCCTTGGCCTTGCGGGCCAAGAGGCCTGCGGCCATCATCACGCTGGGGTTCGAGGTGTTGGTGCACGAGGTGATGGCAGCGATGACCACCGCGCCGGGGTCCAGGCTGAAGTCCTCGCCCTTGTAGTTGACGTCCTGGCTGTCGGCGTGACGATAGCTGCGCTCGACGCCGACCGCGGTCTGGCCGCCCTCGGAGCCCATCTTGTCGTCGCGGCTGTCCTTTGCCGACTTGCCCTCGTCCTCCATCAGTTTTTCGAAGGTCGTGGCGAGCTGGCTCAGGGCGACCCGGTCCTGGGGCCGCTTGGGACCGGCGAGGCTGGCCTCGACGTCACCCATGTCGAGTCCCAGGGTGTCGCTGAAAATCGGCTCGTGGCCGGGTTCGCGCCACAGGCCCTGCTCCTTGGAGTAGGCCTCGACCAGAGCGATCTGGTCGTCGTCGCGGCCGGACAGACGCATGTAGTTCAAGGTCTCGTCGTCCACCGGGAAGAAGCCGCAGGTGGCGCCGTACTCCGGGGCCATGTTGGCGATGGTGGCGCGGTCGGCCAGGGGCAGGTCCTTGAGGCCGTCGCCGTAGAACTCGACGAACTTCCCGACCACGCCTTTCTTGCGCAGCATCTCGGTGACGGTGAGTACCAGGTCGGTGGCGGTGATGCCTTCTCTGAGCTTGCCGGTCAGCTTGAAGCCGATGACCTCGGGGATCAGCATCGACACCGGTTGGCCGAGCATGGCGGCCTCGGCCTCGATACCGCCGACACCCCAGCCGAGTACGCCGAGGCCGTTGATCATGGTGGTGTGGGAGTCGGTGCCGACCAGGGTATCCGGGTAGGCCAGGGTCTTGCCGTCCTCTTCCCGGGTCCACACCGTCTTGCCCAGGTACTCCAGGTTGACCTGGTGGCAGATGCCGGTGCCCGGCGGCACCACGCGGAAGTTGTCGAAGGCCTGCTGGCCCCAGCGCAGGAACTCGTAGCGCTCGCGGTTGCGCTCCATCTCCAGCGCCACGTTGTCCTTGAAGGCGGACGGGTCGCCGTACTTGTCGACCATCACCGAGTGGTCGATGACCAGATCGACCGGTGACAGCGGGTTGATCTTCGACGGTTGCTCACCGAGTTTCTCCACCGCGGCACGCATCGAGGCCAGGTCGACCACCCCCGGCACGCCGGTGAAGTCCTGCATCAGCACGCGGGCGGGACGGTAGCCGATCTCGCGGTCCGAGCGGCCTTCCTTCTGCCAGTCCACCAGCGCCTGAAGGTCGTCTCTGGACACGCTCTCATCGTCGGCAAAGCGTAGCTGGTTTTCCAGCAGTACCTTGAGCGTCATCGGCAGACGCTGAATATCGCCAAGGTCCTCGGCAGCCTGGGCCAGGCTGTAGAAGTCGTACTGAGTCCCGCCTACATCTAGCGTGCGACGGGTATCCGGTAGGGAATCGCTACTCATGCTGTCCTCCTGAGGCATTGAATCGAACGGTCCAGGTTCGCTGGGATCGGCGCGGGGCCAATATCGATCCCTTGGTGGTACTAGTAGTGGTACTTGGTCATCATAGTTGTGTTCTTCAACCGTTGACGTGTAAACGGATGCCGGATCACGCCTTGAAAGGCTGTCGGGTCACCCCCATGGTGAAGGTTCACGTCGATCGCGACCAGAGGGGAGGTGCATCGTGCACGAACAGACGCTGCCGAGCTGGCCGCTTGATTGCCCCTACTGCGATGCCCATATCGAGCTGGTGGTGGACACCTCCCAGGGCAGCCACGAGACCTGGGAAGACTGCCCCCAGTGCTGTGCGCCGATCCACTACCGTATCGAGGTGGATGCGGTGACCGAGGATATCGTCTCGGTGGTCGCCGGCGACGATGACGAGGTCATGTGACAGGGCTCATGTGATGGAAGTGTCATGCGCCGCTGTGGGCCGCGTAACGATCTCATTCGAGCCTGGCGGATGTCGATGACGGCGTCATTGCGACGTCATCGCCGTCGGGTGACAATAGTCGGCGACTATCGGGTCGATGGCCCAGGTCGATTGGCCCGGCGTGGTTCGCTGGCCTAGGGTGACATCCGGTATTTGCCCCTGATTCTTGAACCCTCACGTTTCACTACTCCAAGGAGACTTTCATGAGCGTACTGGTAGGACGTCAAGCTCCCGATTTCGAAGCCGCCGCCGTCACAGGCAACGGCGAAATCGTCGAGAACTTCAAGCTGTCCGACAGCAACGGCAAGCTGCGCGTGCTGTTCTTCTGGCCGCTGGACTTCACCTTCGTGTGCCCGTCCGAGATCATCGCCCATGACAACCGTCTGGCGCAGTTCAAGGATCTGGGTGTCGAGGTGATCGGTGTCTCCATCGATTCCCAGTTCACCCACTACGCCTGGCGCAAGACCAGCCCGGACGCCGGTGGTATCGGTGAGGTCGGCTTCCCGATCGTGGCCGACGTCAAGCACGAGATTACCCAGGCGTACGGCATCGAGCATCCGGAAGCCGGTGTCGCCCTGCGCGCCTCCTTCCTGATCGACGAGGATGGCGTGGTGCAGCATCAGGTGGTCAACAACCTGCCGCTGGGCCGCAACGTCGATGAGATGGTGCGTATGGTCAAGGCCCTGCAGCACCACCAGAAGCACGGCGAAGTCTGCCCGGCTGGCTGGGACGAAGGCCAGGAAGGCATGAAGGATACCGCTGAAGGTGTCGCCAAGTACCTGGGTACTCACTCCAGCGAGCTGTAAGACGCTGCCAGCGCTCACCGCCAGGTGAGCCGACTCGGGACAGCCCGAGCAGTGTCACGACGGGGCGGCCTGGCCGCCCCGTTGCGTATATCCTCGGCATGCTGGTGTGCTGGCCAGTCGCGACAGACCCTTGCGCGGCAGACCGCACCCTGTCGACCCGAGTTTCGGGTGGATTGGCTCATGACGACGCTGCGTCGCCGTCATCATCGAATCCATTTTCCTTTAGCGTCGCGGCCCCCCCAGGGGAGCCCCCGGCTTAGTCAAGTTAGTCTTGTGAGGTAGCCATGAGCGAAGTGCGCCACGAACGTCTGATCATCCTGGGCTCGGGGCCTGCCGGCTACAGTGCGGCGGTCTACGCTGCGCGGGCCAATCTCAAGCCGCTGTTGATCACCGGCATGCAGACAGGCGGTCAGTTGACCACCACCACCGACGTGGACAACTGGCCAGGCGACGACGCCGGTGTCCAGGGGCCGGAGCTGATGGAGCGCATGCGCCGTCACGCCGAGCGATTCGATACCGAGGTGCTGTTCGACCATATCCACGAGGTGGAACTGCGCGAACGTCCCTTCACCTTGAAGGGCGACAACGGCACCTACACCTGTGACGCCCTGATCATTGCTACCGGGGCCAGTGCACGCTACCTGGGGCTGCCCTCGGAGCAGCACTTCATGGGCCAGGGCGTGTCGGCCTGCGCCACCTGCGACGGCTTCTTCTATCGCAACCAGGAAGTGATCGTGGTGGGCGGCGGCAACACCGCCGTGGAAGAGGCGCTGTACCTGTCCAATATCGCCTCCAAGGTCACCCTGGTGCACCGCCGCGACAGCCTCAGGGCGGAGAAGATTCTGCAGGACAAGCTGTTCGAGAAGGCCGAGAACGGCAACGTCGAACTGATCTGGAACCACACCCTGGACGAGGTGCTGGGGGACAACACCGGGGTCACCGGTGCGCGGCTCAAGGCGGTCGAGGACGGTTCGACCCGCGAGATCACCGCACCCGGCGTGTTCATCGCCATCGGTCATAGCCCCAACACCGGCATCTTCGAGGGCCAGCTCGAGATGGCAGGCGGCTATATCAAGGTCAAGTCAGGCCTCGAGGGCAACGCCACCGCCACCAGCGTGCCCGGTGTGTTCGCCGCCGGCGACGTCATGGATCACGTCTATCGTCAGGCGATCACCTCCGCTGGCAGCGGCTGCATGGCGGCGCTGGACGTGGAGCGCTACCTGGACAGCCTCGACTGACGCTATCGTCAGGCGCGATATCTGGACAGCCTCGACTGAGGCTATCGTCAGGCTCACTACAACTGCACCGCTGGCAGCATCGATATCGATCTGATACAAAAAACACCGCCAGGCAAATGCCTGGCGGTGTTCTTGTTGATGGCATCCGCCGGGGGGGGGCAGCGGCGGAGCAGTACTGTCCTGTCCGCCGGGCCGCGCCTCAATAGTGTGGCGGCAACTCGTCCTCGGGGCCGGGGGCATCGCCCAGTCCGCGGTCGTTGCTGGCCGCCAGTTCGCGTAGCCTTTCCTGCATCAGGCGATTGATGCGTTCCAGCTCCATCATTCGGCGCTCCTGGCCGGCGATGGTGGCGTCCAGGCTGTCCAGCCAGTGTTCCTGGTAGGCCAGACGGCTCTCCAGTTCTTCGACACGCTTTGCTAGATCGGCGGACGACTTGTCAATACCCGTGATAGACTCATGTTGCGGTGTGTCACTGTTCATCGTGTCAACTGCCTGCCTTGGGCTTTTTTCGAGAAGTCGTGGCGGAAGGATCTCGTCTGTGTATCGTGCATGGCCGCGGATCCCATGGTCATTCCACCTGTTTTCACCATAAGAAGAGAGTTTTTCACGTCCATGAAAAAAAGGGTATTCGTTCGTTGTTGTGTGATCAGTCTGCTGTTGGCCGCGCCTGCACCGCTGCTGATTGCTCTTGCCGTCAGCCTGGTGACCGGGCTGTCCGTCGAGGAGTTGCACGGCGCCATCGCCGAGGAGGCACTGCTGCATGGCTACCTTGCCGCTGCCGGAGCGGTCTTTGGCGTGTTGCTGGTAGCCACCCTGGCCCTCAATGCCCTGACGCCAAGGCTGGTCAACCTGGCCGAGGTCGAGGATGACGATCGCGAGATCGGCGAGGTCAAGTGGTTCAATGTCAACAAGGGCTACGGCTTCATCACCCGTGACGGGGGCGAGGACGTCTTTGTTCACTTCCGTGCCATCCGCGGCCGGGGCCATCGCACCCTGGCCGAAGGCCAGAGAGTACGCTACTACGTGATCGAGAACGAGCGCGGCCTGCAGGCCGACGACGTCACCGTCATCACCTGAGCGCGATGCTCTCGCCATTGCCACGACGCCCCGCCTAGTGCGGGGCGTCGTCGTTTGTGGCGCCGCGGGTCTGTCTCTGCGCCCGGCTCAGTATCCGTTTCTGCGCCCGGCTCTGCGCCCGTTGCAGGACCCTTTTCAGGGCCCAGCTGGGAGCGCCTCGTCAGTGTCCCGAGTCGGGCCAGTCGATGGCCGATTCGCTGCCGTCGGGTAACACCTGCAGGAAGCGGTCGGGGTCGTCGCCGGGCTGCCAGCCGCCCAGCGAGCAGCGCACCTCGCAGTCCAGCGCCAGGGCGGCGGCCCTGGCGAAGTCGGCGTCGGTGGGCCAGGGGGACTGGCCGCTGTCGAGCCAAAGGCTGGCGAAGCCATCGGCGGCCTTGCCGACCAGCAACACGGGAATGTCGGCACCATCGAGGTGACCTTCGGTGCGCCACTTGAGCTTGCCGCAGGGGGTCAGCGGCGGGGCATTCAGGGTGGCGCCGAGCCACTCGCCGATGCGCTCGGCGCTGGCCTCGCCAAGATAGATCTCGATATCCGGGTAGCGCTCGGTCATCACTTCAGCTCCTTGCGTCGGCGAACAGCCGCGTCAGGATGGCTTCGTAGACCCGGCTCAGGTCATCCAGGTCTGCGGCGCGCACGCGCTCGTCGACCTTGTGGATGGTGGCGTTGAGCGGGCCAAGTTCCACCACCTGGGCGCCTAGCGTGGCGATGAAGCGACCGTCGGAAGTACCGCCGGAGGTGGACAGCACCGGGGTGGTGCCGGTGACGTCGCGGACGCCGGCCACGGCGGCGTCGACCAGCGCCCCTTCGCGGGTCAGGAAGGGCTGGCCGTTGAGCGTCCAGTCGATCTCGAAGTCCAGGTCGAAGCCACGCAGGATGGCCTCGGTGCGCTCGCGCAACTCGGCGTCGGTGGTCTCGGTGGAGAAACGGAAGTTGAAGGTGGCCTCGACCTCGCCTGGGATCACATTGGTGGCACCGGTGCCGGCGCGCAGGTTCGAGATCTGGAAGCTGGTGGCAGGAAAGCAGTCGTTGCCGGCATCCCAGTGTTCGTTGGCGAGGGCGTCCAGCGCCGGCGCGATCTGGTGAATCGGGTTACGCGCCAGGTGAGGATAGGCCACGTGGCCCTGGATGCCGCGGACCTTGAGCACGCCGCCCAGCGAGCCGCGCCGGCCGTTCTTGATCACGTCGCCCAGGCGCTCGGTGGAAGAGGGCTCGCCGACGATGCAGTAGTCGAGGCGTTCGTTGCGCTCGCGCAGGTGCTCGACCACCGCACGAGTGCCATCCACCGCCGGGCCTTCCTCGTCGGCGGTGATCAGAAAGGCGATGCGTCCGGGGTGATCGGGGTGGGCGCTGACAAAGCGCTCCACCGCCGTGACCATGGCGGCCAGACTGCCTTTCATGTCGGCGGCGCCGCGACCGCGCAGCATGCCGTCGTCATCGATGATCGGGGCAAAGGGCGGGGTCTGCCACTGGTGCTCGGGTCCGGTGGGTACCACGTCGGTGTGGCCGGCGAAGGCCAGCACCGGGCCGTGGTGACCGTGCACCGCCCAGAAGTTTTCCACTTCGCCGAAGGGCAGCGACTCGACGTTGAAGCCCAGGCGCTCGAGGCGTTCGATCATCAGCGCCTGGCAGCCCATGTCGTCCGGGGTTACCGAAGGACGCCGCAACAGCTCGAGGGCAAGCTCCAGGGTGGGCGAGAGTGTCTCGGTGGTCGCGGGGGCGTCGGTCGGTGCAGGCAAGTCGGTAGTCGGCATAGCGGTCTCGAAGAAAGGCGGCGGCCAGGGCCGCCGCGCTCGGGATCAATTGTGGGCGTGCAGCGCTTCGTTGAGGGCGATGGCGCTCTTGTTGGTCAGGCACTCGATACGGCCGTTGTTCGAGTTGCGACGCAGCAGCAGATCGTCCTGGCCGGCCAGTTCGCGGGCCGCCAGGGTGCGTACTTCCTGGCCCTGGTCATCGAGCAGGGTGACCTTGGCGCCGGCGGTGATGTAGAGCCCGGCCTCGACGGTGCAGCGGTCGCCCAGCGGGATACCGATACCGGCGTTGGCGCCGATCAGGCAGCCTTCACCCACCGAGATGATGATGTTGCCGCCACCTGACAGGGTACCCATGGTGGAACAGCCACCGCCCAGGTCGGAGCCCTTGCCGACCACCACGCCGGCCGAGATACGGCCCTCGATCATGCCCGGGCCTTCGGTGCCGGCGTTGAAGTTGACGAAGCCCTCGTGCATCACCGTGGTGCCCTCGCCCAGGTAGGCGCCCAGACGCACTCGTGCGGTGTCGGCGATGCGCACGCCATTGGGCACCACGTAGTCGGTCATCTTGGGGAACTTGTCGACACAGTCCACCGACAGGGTGCGACCTTCCAGGCGGGCCTTGAGGCGGCGTGCCGGCAGCTCGATGATGTCGATGGCGCCTTCGCTGCTCCAGGCAATATTGCGCAGCAGACCGAACATGCCGGTGAGGTCGAGCTGGTGCGGCTTGACCAGGCGATGGGACAGCAGGTGCAGCTTGAGGTAGACCTCCGGGGCGCTCTGGGGCGGCAGGTCCTCACTGATGAAGGTCGCCACCAGCGGACGCTGGCTGGCGCTGAGGCTGGCGGCCAGTTCGGCCTGCTCCGGGTGGCCGGCGTCGCGCAGGGCGTCGGCCAGGGCCTGGCAGTGTTCCGGCAGGAAGCTGACGGCGGCGGTGCCCTGGGGCGCGTCGAGTACCCGGGCGGCGGCCTCTACCAGGCTGGCGTCGGGGGCGAGCAGCGGCGCCGGGTAGTAGACCTCGAGCCAGTCGCCCTGGGTGTTCTGGGTGCCGATGCCGAGTGCAAAGCTGTGCATGCCGTATGTCCTTTTCGTAGGTACTGGAATTCGCAAAGAGGGGCGAAAAATTAGAGGTCGTCGTAGTCGCCGTCGCGATAGCCGACCAGGATGTCGTCGCCGGTGTCGAGCAGCGGGCGCTTGATCAGGGTCGGGTTGGCGAGCATCAATTCGCGGGCCTTGTTGGCGTCGACGTCGTTCTTGTCGTCCTCAGGTAGCTGGCGCCAGGTGGTGCTGCGCTTGTTGAGCAGGGTCAGCACCGGCACCGACTCGAGGAAGTGCTCGAGCAGGGCCGCCGATACGCCATCGGCGCGCAGGTCATGGACCTGGTAGGGGTGGCCGCTGCCGTCCAGCGCCTTCTGGGCCTTGCGGCAGGTATCGCAGTTCTTGATCACGTAGAGCGTCAGCATGGGGCCCGTCCTCAATGTTCGTTGGTCGTGGCGTCGGTCGGGATCAGCCGCGTGCGAGCAGGTCGCGGATGCGCTCGGCCGCTTCCCGAGTGGGGGCCAGTTCGTCCACCAGTGCCAGTCTCAGCCGACCGGCGCCCGGGTTGGTGCCGTCGCTGCCGGTTCTGCCCATGTAGCTGCCCGGCAGGACGCTGACGTGGGCCTCGGCGTAGAGTCGCCTGGTGAAGGCGGCGTCGTCACCGTCGGGGACCGCTGGCCACAGATAAAAGCTAGCCTCGGGGGCGGGAAAGTCCATCACCGGTGCGAGGATCTCGGTGACCGCGGCGAACTTGGCGCGGTAGGCGTCTCGGTTGTCGCGCACGTGGGCTTCGTCGGACCAGGCGGCGATCGAGGCCTGCTGGATCGGCAGCGCCATGGCGCAGCCGTGGTAGGTGCGGTAGCGACGAAAGCGGCTGATCAGCTCGGCGTCGCCTGCGACGAAGCCCGAGCGTAGCCCCGGCAGGTTCGAACGCTTGGACAGCGAGTGGAACACCAGGCAGCGGTGATAGTCGTGGCGCCCCATGGCGGCGGCGGCCTGCAACAGTCCCGGTGGTGGCGCCTGCTCATCCAGGTACAGCTCCGAGTAGCACTCGTCGGAGGCGATGATGAAGTCGTACTCGTCGGCCAGGGCGATCAACTGCTGGAACTCTTCGATCGGGGTCACCGCGCCGGTGGGGTTGCCCGGCGAACACAAGAACACCAGCTGCACCTGGCGCCAGGTGTCGGCGTCGACGGCCGAGAAATCCGGGCGGAAGTCGTTGTCGGCACGGCAGTCGAGGTACAGCGGGGTGCCGCCGGCCAGCAGGGCGGCGCCTTCATAGATCTGGTAGAAGGGGTTGGGCACCGCCACCCGCGCCGGGCGTGAGCGATCGAGACAGGCCTGGACGAAGGCGAAGATGGCCTCGCGGGTACCGTTGACCGGCAGCACCTGGTGCTCGGCGTCGAGCCCGTCCAGGCCGAAGCGGCTACTGGCCCAGTCGGCGATGGCCTGACGCAGCTCGGGCAGTCCGGCGATGGCCGGATAGCGGGCGAAGTCATGCTGATGTCGGACCAGGGCGTCAAGTGCCGCCTGGTAGGGCGCATGCTGTGGCTCGCCGATGGTCAGCGGACGATGGGCGAGGTCGGCTGGTGGCGTCAGGTCCGCCTTCAGCGCCGCCAGGCGCTCGAAGGGGTAGGGTTGCAAGGCGTCGAGATCAGGGTTCATGGGGTCCAGGCGCGCCCTTGGGGCGTCGTTGTCATCACGGGAGTGGGTGCCGTCGGCGCGGGGCGCGACCGGGCATCGATTATAGGGAAGGGGCGTACCAGCCTCAAATCGACGCGCCTTGCCTGCTGTGTGATTCAGGTCAGCTCGGCGGGGCCGCTAGACACTGAGGACGTCGATCAGCCGTTCGCGCAACTGCTGCTGGCGCTCGGGGTCGGTGATCGGTCGGCCTTCGCGGTCGGTGACGTAGAAGACGTCTTCGACGCGCTCGCCGAGGGTCGCGATCTTCGCCGCCGACAGGGTGATGCCCTGCTCCATGAAGATACTGCCGACCCGAGCCAGCAGGCCGGGCCGGTCCGGTGCGGTCAGCTCCAGCAGGGTGCGCTCGCCACCCGGGTCCTGTTCGATGGCCACCTGGGTGGCCACCTTGAAGTGCTTGAGCTGGCGCGGGGTGTGGCGGGTGACGATGGTCGGGTAGTCGTCCGGGTCGTCGAGTTCTTCGACCAGGTGGCGGCGAATCTCCTCGAGGCGGCTGGCGTCGCGGATCGGCTTGTCGTGGTCATCGAGCACGATGAAGGTGTTCAGCGTCCAGTCATTGAGCGAGGTGGCGATGCGCGCGTCGTGGATCGACAGCCCGAGCTGCTCCATGGCGGCGGCGGTGGCGGCGAACAGGTCATCCACCGAACGGGTATGGATAAATACCTTGGTCCCGCCCTCGGCCATGTCGTCGGTGGGCGCGTTGATCAGGATCAGTGGCAGCTCGCTGCCGGCGTGGGCCAGCATGCCCTGGGTCTGCCACACCACCTCGCTGGAGGCGTACTGCAGAAAGAAGTCCTCGCCGAGCGACTCCCACAGGGCGTCGACCCTCGCCATGTCGGCGCCGATCGTGGCCAGCAGCGAGTGCGCCTCCTCACGGGTCTCGCGGACCCAGTCGGCGCGCTCCAGCGGGTTCTCGAGGCCACGCCGCAGTGCCCGCCGGGTCTCGGCGTGGAGCTGGCGCATCAGCGAGGCGCGCCAGCCATTCCACAGGGTGGGATTGGTCGCGGTAATGTCGGCCACGGTGAGGATGTACAGATAGTCCAGGCGGGTCTCGTCGCCGACGCTGGCGGCGAAGTCGCGGATCACCTCGGGGTCGGTGATGTCGCGCTTCTGGGCGATCATCGACATCAGCAGGTGGTTTTCCACCAGCCAGCTGACCAGCCGGGTATCACGCTGGCTGAGCCCGTGGCGTTCGGCGAAGTCCTCGACCTCGCGGGCGCCGATCAGCGAATGATCGCCGCCGCGGCCCTTGCCAATGTCGTGGAACAGCCCGGCGATCCACAGGATCTCCATCTTCGGCGCCTGGTGAATCAGGGTCGCCGCCACCGGGAACTCCTTCTTCGCCTCGGGCTTGCGGAAGCCGTGCAGGCACTTCAGCAGGCGCAGGGTGTGGGCGTCCACGGTGTAGATATGGAACAGATCGTGCTGCATCAGGCCGACCGCCTGGCCGAAGGCCGGCAGATACTTGCCCAGCACCCCGTAGCGATTCATCCGGCGCAGCTGGCGGGCGACATTGCCACCGGAGCGCAACAGCGCCATGAACAGCGCCTGGTGACGCGGGTCGTTGCGGTAGCGGTCGTCCATCAGGTGGCGATGGTCGCGGATCAGGCGGATGGTGTCGGCGCGCACGCCTTCGATCTCGGGGTGCTCGGCCATCAGGTAGAACAGCTCGAGCAGCGCCGCCGGCTGGTCGCGGAACAGGGTCCGCGAGCGCACCTGGATGTAGCCGCCGGCGATCTCGAAACGCTCGTTCAGCGGGGTCACGCTGATCGGGGTATCGGGCCTCAGGATCTGTTCGTCGAAGTGCTGCAGCAGCATGTCGTTGAGCCCGGCCAGGGCGGTGACATGGCGGTAGTAGCGCTTCATGAACTGTTCCACCGCCAGGCGCTCGGGACTGTCGCGGTAGCCGAACAGCTCGGCGATGGTGTTCTGGTGGTCGAACAGCAGCCGATCCTCGGCGCGCCCGGTGAGCATGTGCAGGGCGTAGCGGACCTGCCACAGGAAGGCCTGGCCCTGGCTCAGGATGCGATGCTCGGCATCGTTCATGAAGCCCTTGGCGACCACGTCCTCGTAGGACTCGGTATCGAAGTGGCGCTTGGCCACCCAGCCGATCATCTGGATATCGCGAAGCCCCCCGGGGGAGCTCTTGATGTTCGGCTCGAGGTGATACTCGGAGTTGTTGAAGCGGTAGTGGCGGGTGATCTGCTCCTGCCACTTGGCCTCGAAGAAGCGGTCTGCCGGCCACATGCGCTCGCCGGACAGGCGCTCGCGCATGGCCTGGCGCAGGGCCTCGCGGCCGGCCAGGGTGCGTGACTCGAGCAGATTGGTGATGACGGTGACGTCGGCCTTCGCCTCGCGCTCGCAGTCGTTGAGCGAGCGCACGCTGTGGCCGATCTCGAGACCGATGTCCCACAGGAAGGTGATGAAGGCGGTCAGCGGCTCGCGGTAGGGCGTGTCGTCATCGTCCTCGAGCAGGAACATCAGGTCGATGTCCGAATGAGGGTGCAGCTCACCGCGGCCGTAGCCACCCACCGCCAGTAGCGCTACACCATCGTCCAGGCCTGGCTGGCGCGCCCAGGCCAGCGCCAGCAGCTGGTCCAGGCACCAGGCCCGTCCTCGCACCAGGTCGCGGATGTCGGCGCCGCCGAGGAAGCGCTCGTCCAGCCGCGACTGGATCTCCTTGAGCGCGCCCTTGAAGGGCGCGATGGGGGAGTGCTGGCCCTCGAGCTGGCGAGCGAAGTCTTCGAAGTCGAACAGCTCGAATTCCGGTGCGAAGCGATAGTGGTGCAGCAGCATGGGCTCTCAGCGCTCGAGGAAGGACAGGTCTTCGTCGGAACGGGCGGTCAGCACCTCGACCCCCGTCTCGGTCACCAGCAGGGTGTGCTCCCACTGGGCGGTCAGCCCCTTGTCCTTGGTCACGGCGGTCCAGCCATCGCGCAGTACCTTGGTGCGATGGTCGCCGACGTTGATCATCGGTTCGATGGTGAAGCACATGCCGGCGGCCAGTTCGATATCCGCCTCGGGGGCGTAGCCGTCATAGTGCAGCACCTGGGGGTCCTCGTGGAAGCCGGCGCCGATGCCGTGGCCGCAGAAGTCACGCACCACCGAATAGCCGTTGGCCTTGGCGTGGCTCTCGATGGCCCGGGCCAGCTCCGACAGGCGGGCACCAGGGCGTACCAGCGCCATGCTGCGGTAGAGGCACTCCTGGGTGACCCGGCACAGCCGTTCGCCCTGGATGGTCTCGCCGATGATGAACATCACGCTGGAGTCACCGTGGTAGCCGTCGGCGGTCCTTACGGTGATGTCCATGTTCATGATGTCCCCTTTCTTCAGCTTCTTGCTGTCGTCGGGGATGCCGTGGCAGACCACGTGGTTGATAGAGGTGCAGATCGACTTGGGAAAGCCGTGATAGTTGAGCGGCGCCGGGGTGGAGCCGAGCTCGTTGACGATGTAGTCGTGGCACAGCTTGTCCAGGTGGCCTGTGCTGACGCCGGCTTCCACGTGGGGGGCGATCATCTCCAGCACACTGGCGGCCTGGCGGCCGGCTTCGCGCATCTTCTCGATTTCTTCGGGCGTCTTGATGGGTACGTTCATGGAATCTCGGTCTGGGTGGTGTCGCCCCGGCGCAGGCGGCTGAGCCGAGTCGCTGGCTCGCGGCGACGATGACCGCGGCGACTCCGGGGAGGGACGCGTCGAGGTGCGCGAGACGTTGGGCGACTTCAATTCGAAGGTCATCCATGGTATAAAGCTGCGCGCTTTCCTGCAATCGCCGTTCCTTGCTGGTGTTTTCGTCGAGACCCTGGTCTTGCGATCGCCTGCAACGGGATAGCCCGCTGGCGAGCGACAAACAGTAGAAGAGGTCTCCATGACGGAGCCTCGCGCCTTGAAAACACACACGCACCGACACATGGTCCCGGGTGCCTGAGGGAAACCTCTGGTCGGATCCATGGGGTGCGTGGAGGCCTAACCCGATTTTTCAGGAGTCATCCATGGCACACGTCAATATGCGTGACCTGCTCAAGGCAGGCGCACACTTCGGTCACCAGACCCGTTACTGGAACCCGAAGATGGGCAAGTTCATCTTCGGCGCTCGTAACAAGATTCACATCATCAACCTCGAGCATACCCTTCCGGCGCTCAACGAGGCGATCGATGTGGTCGAGAAGATGGCCGCTTCCAACAACAAGATCCTGTTCGTCGGTACCAAGCGTAGCGCGAGCAAGATCATCAAGGAAGAAGCGAACCGTGTGAGTCAGCCGTTCGTCAACCACCGCTGGCTCGGCGGCATGCTGACGAACTACAAGACCATTCGTCAGTCCATCAAGCGTCTGCGCGAACTCGAAACCATGCACGAAGATGGCACCTTCGAGAAGCTGACCAAGAAAGAAGTCCTGATGGCCACCCGCGAGCAGGACAAGCTCGAGCGTTCCATCGGCGGTATCAAGGACATGGGCGGCCTGCCGGACGCACTGTTCGTGATCGACGTCGACCACGAGCGCATCGCCATCAACGAGGCGAACAAGCTGGGCATCCCGGTCATCGGTGTGGTCGACACCAACTCCGATCCGGACGGCGTCGACTACGTGATCCCGGGCAACGATGACTCCATCCGCGCCATCCAGATCTACGTCAAGGCCATCGCCGATGCCTGTGGCCGTGCGAAGGAAGGTCGCCCCGATGAGTTCGTCGAAGTGACCGACAGCGAAGGCGACGCCGCCGCTGCCGCTGCCGAGTAAGCTTCGGCCCGCCTGGGCCAGCCGATCGCGCAAGCGATCCACGCCGGACAGGCGCAAAGGGGGCCGTGGCCCCCTTTTTTCTACTTCAGGCCCGCGGTAATACCGAGGGTCTCTCCGACACCCAGGTCGAACCATTTAGAGGTGAATACCATGGCAGCTATCAGCGCCTCCCAGGTCAAGGAACTGCGCGAGCGTACCGGGCTCGGCATGATGGAGTGCAAGAAGGCACTCACCGAAGCCGGCGGTGACATCGAGCAGGCCATCGAGGATCTGCGCAAGAACTCCGGTCTCAAGGCCGCCAAGAAGGCCGGTCGTACCGCCGCTGAAGGTGTCGTCGTCACTCGTGTGGCCGAAGACGGTGGCTACGGTGTGATGGTCGAGATCAACTCCGAGACCGACTTCGTTGCCCGTGACGACAACTTCAAGGCCTTCGCCGACAAGATCGCCGACGCCTTCTTCGCCGCCAAGAGCGACGACGTGGCCGCAGTGACCGAAGGCGAGCTGGAAACCGCCCGCGAGCAGCTGGTGCAGAAGATCGGCGAGAACATCGGCGTGCGCCGTGCCGTCGTCGTCGACGCCGCTGAAGGCAACCTGGTGGGTGCCTATGTGCACGGTGGCCGCATCGGCGTGCTCACCGAGCTCAAGGGCGGCACCCAGGAAGCCGCCAAGGACGTGTCCATGCACGTTGCCGCGATCAACCCGACCGTGGCCCGTCCCGAGGACATGCCCCAGTCTGCCCTCGACGAGGAAAAGGCCATCATCCTGGCTCAGCCAGACATGGCCGGCAAGCCTGAGCAGATCGCCGAGAAGATGGTCCAGGGCCGTCTGAAGAAGTACCTGGCCGAGAACAGCCTGACCGAGCAGCCCTTCGTCAAGGACCCGAACCAGAGCGTGGCCGAGTTCGTCAAGGCTGCCGGTGGTGAAGTGGTCGGCTTCACTCGCTTTGAAGTGGGCGAGGGCATCGAGAAGGAAGAGGTCGACTTCGCCAAGGAAGTCATGGAACAGGCCAAGCGTAGCTAAGGTCCAAGGTTCCAAACTGTGCCTGCACAGTGTAATGATGGCGTGCGCGAAAGCGCACGCCTTCGTGTATGCGTCAGCGGTGGGTGTCTCGCGGCCTGACCGACCGCCACCCGACCCAGTCAAGCCCAAAGCGGAGAAATGCCATGAGCAGCGTCGATTCTTCCCCCCTGTCCAAGTCCGAGAAGCCCCGTGCCGCGGTGTCGAAGTACAAGCGCATCCTGCTGAAGCTCTCGGGTGAGGCGTTGACCGGGGATGCCGACTTTGGCATCGACCCCAAGGTACTGGACCGCATGGCGCTGGAGATCGGGCAACTGGTCGGTATCGGTGTCCAGGTCGGTATCGTGGTCGGTGGCGGCAACCTGTTCCGCGGTGCCGCCCTGCACGAGGCCGGCATGGAGCGCGTGACCGGTGACCACATGGGGATGCTGGCCACGGTGATGAACGCCCTGGCCATGCGTGATGCGCTGGAGCGCTCGAACATCCGTTCGCGGGTAATGTCGGCCATTCCCATGAGCGGCGTGGTGGAGCACTACGATCGGCGCACGGCGATTCGCTACCTGACCTCCGGTGACGTGGTACTGTTCTCCGCCGGTACCGGCAATCCCTTCTTCACCACCGATTCCGCCGCCTGTCTGCGCGGTATCGAGATCGACGCCGACGTGGTGGTCAAGGCCACCAAGGTGGACGGCGTCTACAACAAGGATCCGGTCAAGTTCGACGATGCCGTGAAGTACGACGAACTGTCCTATGATGACGCCCTCGATCAGAAGCTCGGGGTGATGGATTTGACCGCGATTTGCCTGGTGCGGGACCATGACATGCCGGTCCGGGTCTTCAACATGAACAAGCCTGGCGCCCTGCTCAACCTGGTGGTGGGCGGCAAGGAAGGCACGCTGATTCACAGAGGGTGACATCGTGATCAACGAGATCAAGAAAGACGCAGAAGCAAGAATGCAGAAGACCGTCGAGTCGCTGCATCACAACCTGAACAAGATTCGTACCGGTCGTGCTCATCCCAGCATTCTGGACGCGGTGCAGGTCGAATACTACGGTTCCATGATGCCGCTCAACCAGGTGGCCTCTGTCAACGTCGAGGACGCCCGCACCCTGGCCGTGGTGCCCTGGGAGCAGAGCATGGTGCCGAAGGTCGAGAAGGCCATCATGACCTCCGACCTGGGCCTCAACCCGGCGTCTGCCGGCAACGTGATCCGCGTGCCGATGCCGATGCTGACCGAGGAGACCCGCAAGGGCTACATCAAGCAGGCGCGTCAGGAGGCCGAGAACGCCCGGGTGGCGATTCGCAACGTGCGTCGTGACGCCAACAACGACCTCAAGGCGCTGCTCAAGGACAAGGATATCTCCGAGGACGAGGAGCGTCAGGGCGAGGACGAGATCCAGAAGATCACCGATCGCTTTGTCGCCGAGATCGACAAGACCCTGACCGCCAAGGAAGAGGACCTGATGCAGGTCTGAGGCGCCCTGGCGATACCCGTACCGGCCTGCCTGTGCGGCCGGGAGGGGGCGCGATACCGACCTGTCACGCCTGGCGTGGCCGGTCGGCCGCTGGGTACTACGTCGTTCAGCGATCCCTGGCGACCCCGCCATCGGTCATACTGTCTGGACTCCCCGGGTCAGGGATGCCTCGGGGCCTGATTCAACCGTCATGCGAGACACCATGAAGTCAACGCCGTCTCCCGAACTCCGCCCGTTACCGCCGACCGCGAGCCTGCCTCGCCATGTGGCGGTGATCATGGACGGCAACAATCGCTGGGCCAAGGCGCGCGGCCTGTCAGGAGTGCGTGGACACCACGCCGGCGTGGAGGCGGTCAGGGCCGTCATTCGTCGGGCGGCTGAGCGCCGTATCGAGACGCTGACGCTGTTCGCCTTCTCCAGCGAGAACTGGAAGCGCCCGGCGGCCGAGGTCAACGCCTTGATGGAACTGTTCCTGATGGCGCTCAAGCGTGAGGTCAAGAAGCTGCACGAGCATGACATCCGGCTGTCGGTGATCGGCGATACCTCGGGGTTTTCCTCGGCCATCCAGAAGCGCATCGAAGAGGCCGAGCGGCTGACCTGCGACAACCAGGGGCTGCGCCTGGTGATCGCCGCCAACTACGGTGGTCAGTGGGACATCGCCCGGGCTGCGCGGCGGTTGGCCGAGCGAGTGGCCGCCGGCGAGCTCGACCCCGGCGCCATCGACGAGCAGGCGCTGGCCGATCAGGTCAGTCTGAGTGACGCCGCGCCGGTGGATCTGTGCATTCGCACCAGCGGTGAGCGGCGCATCTCGAACTTCCTGTTGTGGCAGCTGGCCTACGCCGAGCTGTACTTCACGCCCGTCCTGTGGCCGGACTTCGATGGCGAGGCCTTCGATGACGCCCTGGAGGATTTCTGCCGGCGCAAGCGCCGCTTCGGCATGACCGACGAACAGCTCGAGGCCCAGGGTGCTTAGACAGCGGATCATCACCGCAGCCTGGCTGGCGCCGCTGGCGCTGGCCGGGCTGTTCGGTCTGGAGGGCGGCCCCTTCGCCCTGTTCACCGCCGCCATCGTGGTGCTGGCGGGCTGGGAGTGGGCCAATCTGGCGGGGCTCGAGCGCGGGGCCTCGCGCCTGCTGCCACCGCTGGTGCTGGCCCTTGGCATGGCGCTGCTGTGGCATTTCGGCCAGCACCTGGCGCTGTGGCCGCTGGTCATTGGCGCGCTGGGCTGGGCGCTGAATCTGTGGTGGGTGCTCGGTCATCCTGGGCGCAGCCATCAGTGGTCCTCGCGGGCGATGCGCCTGGCCATGGGAGCCTGGGTGCTGCTGCCGACCTGGGTCGGCTTCAATCTGCTGCGCGAGAGCGGCAGCGCCTGGCTTCTGTTCGTGCTGCTGCTGGTGTGGGGTGCCGACATCGGCGCCTACTTTGTCGGGCGTGCCCTGGGGCGGCGCAAGCTGGCACCCAACGTCAGCCCCGGCAAGTCCTGGGAGGGCGTCTATGGGGGCATGGCGGTCACCGCTGCGCTGGCGCTGGTGTTCGCGCTGTGGCAGCAGCTGTCGCTGTCGGCCGGTCTGGCGCTGGTGGCGTTGACCCTCGGCGTGACCCTGGTGTCGGTGCTCGGCGATCTGCTCGAGAGTATGCTCAAGCGCCATCGCGGCCTCAAGGACTCCAGCGCGCTGTTGCCGGGGCACGGCGGGGTGCTCGATCGCATCGACAGTCTTACCGCGGCGGTCCCGGTGTTCGCCCTGTTCTTTACCTGGCTGGTGCAAGCATGACGGCATCTGCAGTTTCTGCCTCGTCCCAAACCTCCTCGACCACCATCAAGGGCGTCTCGGTGCTCGGTGCTACCGGCTCCATCGGAACCAGTACCCTGGACGTCATCGCCCGCCACCCCGACCGCTATCGGGTCCACGCTCTCACCGCCCATCGCTCCCGCGAGGCCCTCTATCGTCAGTGCCTGACCCATCGTCCCGACGTGGCGGTGCTCGGCACGCCGACCGACGCCGACTGGCTGGCCACGCAGCTGAAAGAGGCTGGGCTTGCCACCGAAGTGCGTCACGGCGAAGCGGCTCTGGCCGAGGTGGCAAGCGCCCCTGAGGCCGAGGTGGTGATGGCGGCCATCGTCGGCGCGGCGGGCCTGTTGCCGACGCTGGCGGCGGTGCGGGCCGGCAAGCGCGTGCTGCTGGCCAACAAGGAGGCCCTGGTGATGTCCGGGGCCCTGTTCATGAAAGCGGTGGAGCAAAGTGGTGCGGCGCTGCTGCCCATCGACTCCGAGCACAATGCGATCTTCCAGTGTCTGCCTGGCCAGCATCGTGGGGGACTCGGGCGCCACGGCGTGACTCAGCTGCTGCTGACCGCCTCGGGCGGGCCGTTTCGTGGCTTTGATGCCGAGCGGCTGGCCCGGGTGACCCCGGATGAGGCCTGCGCCCACCCCAACTGGTCCATGGGGCGCAAGATCTCGGTGGATAGCGCCACCCTGATGAACAAGGGGCTGGAATTGATCGAGGCCTGCTGGCTGTTCGACGCCCGCCCCGAGCAGATCCAGGTGGTGGTGCACCCTCAGAGCGTGATCCATTCCATGGCCGCCTACAGCGATGGCTCGGTGCTGGCGCAGCTCGGCAATCCCGATATGCGCACCCCCATCGCCTACGGCCTGGCCTGGCCCGAGCGGATCGAGGCAGGGGTCGAGGCGCTGGACCTGTTTCAGGTGGCCAGGCTCGACTTCGAACCCGCCGACGAGGCCGCCTTTCCGTGCCTGCGGTTGGCCCGTGAGGCGATGGACGAGGGTGGGCTGCAGCCGGCGGTGCTTAATGCTGCCAATGAGGTGGCGGTCGAGGCCTTTCTCGACGGGCGGCTTGGGTTCACCGAGATCCCCCGGCTGGTCGAGGCGGTGCGCGCAGGTGCCCCCGGTGGTGGCGCCGATGATCTGGAGGCGGTACTCGCCGCCGACCATGACGCCCGCGCGCGTGCCCGTGCCTGGCTGGAGGCGTTGTGATGATCGCGCACCCGGTTGAACCTTTTGCCTTGGGCGCTGCCGGAGCCTGGGAAGCGGCGGCGACGGCGGCCGTCTTGATACAGCCAAGGAGGCTTGCGTGGGCCTGATTCAAAATATTCTGGCCGTGATCGTCGTACTCGGCCTGCTGGTCACCTTCCATGAGTTTGGTCACTTCTGGGTGGCGCGGCGTTGCGGGGTCAAGGTGCTGCGTTTCTCGGTGGGTTTCGGTAGCCCGCTGTGGTCGCGTTTCGATCGCCATGGCACCGAATTTGCCATCGCCGCGATTCCGCTGGGCGGCTACGTCAAGATGCTCGACGAGCGCGAAGGCGAGGTGCCCGAGGACCAGCTCGATCAGGCGTTCAATCGCAAGTCGGTGTGGGCCCGCATGGCCATCGTTGCGGCGGGCCCGCTGGCCAACTTCCTGCTGGCACTGGTGGCCTACTGGGCGCTGTTCGTCGCCGGGACTACCACGGTGGTGCCGGTGGTGGGTGACGTCACCCCGCAGACGCCGGCGGCCGAAGCTGGCCTCGAGTCGGGGATGGAGCTGACCGCCATCGGTGGCGAGACGGTGCGCTCCTGGGACGAGGTCAATCTCAAGCTGGTGGCGGCCATCGGCGCCAGTGGCAGCCTGGAGATCGAGGCCCGCGAGGAGGGCTCGAGTGCCTCCCGCAGCTATCGCGCGCCGGTCGAGAACTGGCTAGTGGGGCAGGACCCGCCCGCGCCGCTGGCAACGCTCGGTATCGCCCCCTGGCGTCCCGACATGCCTGCCGTCATCGGCCAGGTGATGGAAGGGGAGCCCGCGGCCGAGGCAGGGTTGCAAGCCGGTGATCGTGTGCTGAGTATCGACGATCGCGCGGTGAGTGACTGGCCTGATCTGGTCGAGCGGGTCAGAGCGCGACCCGGCCAGACACTGTCGCTGGAGGTCGAGCGCAACGGCGAGTCGAAGGCGCTGAGTCTGACGCCGCGGATCAACCGGCTGGATGATGGAAGCGAGATCGGCTATATCGGTGCCGGCGTTGCCCCGGTAGACTGGCCCCAGCAGTACCAGCGGGAAATCCGCTACGGCCCCCTGGACGCAGTGGGGCAGGCGGCCTCACGTACCGCCGAGATGACGCTTCTGACGTTCGACGCCGTGCGCAAGATGGTGGTTGGCCTGATTTCGCCGACCAATCTGTCCGGGCCCATCACCATCGCTCGGATCGCCGGTGACACGGCGCGTTCCGGGCTCGAGAGCTTCATCAACTTCATGGCCTATCTGTCGATCAGCCTTGGGGTGCTCAACCTGCTGCCGATTCCGGTGCTCGATGGCGGCCATCTGCTGTACTACCTGGTCGAAGCGGTACGTGGGCGCCCGGTGTCCGAGCGCACCCAGGCCGTTGGCCTCAAGGTCGGGCTGGCGCTGGTGGGCACCCTGATGATCATGGCCCTGTACTTCGATGTGATGCGCTTGTGGTAGAAGTTGCCCCCGCCATCGACGTGGTGCGTGCGCAACAACGAGCGCCCAGGTGAATCGCGCTTTGCCGGGGACGTCACCAAGCGAGACGCCGCCGCCAACTTGTCAGTAAGGCGGAGAAATGTATAAGGTGCCTGTCTGGACAGGTACGCTGACTCAACGCGAGCGAAACGACTGCATGAAAATCAAGACCATCGGATTGGCGACACTCTTGACCGCCTGTGCCCAGGTGGCGCACGCGGCCCCTTTCACCGTGTCGGACATTCGCGTGGAAGGCCTTCAACGGGTCTCTGCGGCTTCCGTCTTCAATGCTTTTCCCGTCAACGCTCGCGATCGAGTGGACGACAGTGAACTGGCCGAAGCGGCTCGCCAGCTGTTTGCCACCGGACTGTTCGAAGATATCCAGCTGGCCCGTGAAGGCGACGTCCTGATCATCCAGGTGGAGGAGCGCCCGACGATCTCGGCGCTGAATATCGAAGGCAACTCCCAGATTCCCGACGAGGACCTGCGTGCGGGCCTCAAGCAGGCCGGCATCAGCGAAGGCCAGGTGCTGCAGCTCTCGACCATCGACGAGATGAAGCGTGAGCTGGAAGGCCTCTACCAGTCCCAGGGCCGCTACAGCGCACGCATCGACACTGAGCTGACGCCGGTGGGCCAGGGCCGGGTGCGGGTCGACATCAACATCAATGAAGGTGCGGTCGCCAAGATCCGCCAGATCAACATCGTCGGCAATGAAGCCTATTCCGACGAGATCCTGCTCGACGAGTTCGAGCTCGAGGACGATCCCGGTCTGTTCTTCGGCTGGTTCTCCGCCGACGAGTACTCCCGCGAGGCGCTGGCTGGCGACCTGGAGCGGCTGCGCTCCTACTACCTAGACCGCGGCTACGTGAACTTCGAGATCACCTCGAGCCAGGTATCGATCAGCCCGGACAAGTCGCGCATCTTCATCACCATCAACGTCAATGAAGGCAATCGCTACCGGGTCGGCGACATCAGCTTCGTTGGTGATCTCAAGGTGGCCGAGGCCGAGGCCCGCGAGCTGCTGCAGTTCGAATCCGGTGATATCTTCTCGCGCAGCGACGTGGTGGCGTCCTCCGAGGCCATGCGCTCGCGCCTGGGTGCCGAGGGCTTTGCCTTCGCCGAGGTCAATGGTATCCCCGAGGTGCGCAGCGACGGCGAGACGGTGGACCTGAGCTTCCAGGTGGCGCCGGGGCGTCGCGCCTACGTACGGCGTATCCAGTTCGTCGGCAACACCACCACCAAGGATGAAGTGCTGCGCCGCGAGATGATCCAGATGGAGAGCGCGCCTGCCTCCACCGAGGCCATCTCCCAGTCGCGCCAGCGCCTCGAGCGCCTTGGCTTCTTCAAGCAGGTGCAGGTGCAGACCGAGCCGGTCCCCGGCGAGAGCGACCAGCTCGACGTCACCTACACCGTCGAGGAACAGCCCTCAGGCTCGCTGTCGGCGAGTCTCGGCTTCTCCCAGAGTGCCGGCGTCATCTACGGCGCCTCGCTGTCCCAGAACAACTTCCTGGGTAGCGGCAACCGGGTCAACATCGGCGCCCAGAAGAGTGATACCTACACCAGCGTCAACTTCGGCTTCACCGATCCCTACTGGACCCTGGACGGCATCTCCCGCGGCTACAACTTCTACTACCGGGCCACGGACTACGAAGATTCCGACATCTCCACCTACTCCACCGATGCCCTCGGTGCCGGGATCAACTTCGGCTACCCGATCAACGAGCTGACGCGGATGAACTTCGGCGCCAACATCGAAAAGCTCGAGATCGACACCTACGACGACACCCCGTCGGAGATCAAGCGTTACGTGCTCGACGAGGGTGACGACGCCAATACCCTGTCGGTCACCGGCAGCTGGACCCGCAACGACCTCAACCGCGGCATCATGCCGACGGCGGGTAATTACCAGCGGTTGTCGATGGAGCTCGGGGTGCCCGGCAGTGACGCCGAGTACTACAAGGCCAGGGCCCAGGCCAAGCACTTCTTCCCGTTCAACGAGGAGCAGACCTGGTCGTTGAAGTTCAGTGGTCAGGTGGGCTACGCCGACGCCATCAACTCGAGCGACCCCTATCCGTTCTACGAGAACTTCCTCGCCGGTGGTCTGGGCTCGGTGCGCGGTTTCACCGACAACACCCTTGGCCAGCTCACCACCGAGCGTGAGGACGGTGATGACGAGACCCTCGGCGGTAACGTGCTGCTCGAGGGCAGCATGGAGCTGATCTTCCCGATGCCGTTCGTCGAGGACAAGCGCTCGGTGCAGCCGTCGCTGTTCGTCGATGCCGGTAACACCTTCCTTACCGAGTGCTACGACGTGCTGTCCGAGGACGAGGATCGCAAGAAGTGCAACTCCGGGGTGGAATTCAGCGATATACGCTACAGTGTGGGCGTGGGCGTCTCCTGGCTGACGCCGGTGGGCCCCCTGACCTTCAGCGTGGCCGAGCCGCTCAATGACGAGGACGAGGACGACACCCAGGTGTTCCAGTTCTCGCTGGGTCAGACCTTCTGATGAGGGCAGGCGGCCGTCGCCGCTGGCTGGTGTGGCTGGCGCTGGCCGCTGCACTGAGCAGCCCGGTGTCGGCGTCGGCGTCCCAGGTGGCGGTGCTCGACTGGCGTCGCGCCGTGCTCGACACCGAGGCCGCCCGCAGCGCCATGCAGAGCCTGCAGGAACAGGTCGCACCCTGGCAGCGCGAGGCCGAAACGCTACGCCTTGAGCTCGAGGCCCTGGCCGACGACCTGGCGGCTGCCGAAGGGCAGCCGAGCCCCTCACGGGTTCAGGAATTTCAGCGAAAAGGGCAGCGTTTCGATCGCCTCAGACGTGATATCCTCGAGGCTCGCCAGGAAGCCGAACAGCGTTTGATAAGTCGCCTGGAAGGCAGGGTCGACCAGGCGGTCGCTCAGGTCATCGAGCGTCACGAGGTCGAGGTGCTGGTGACACCGGACGGTGTCCTGCACAGCGGTCGTGATCTGCCGGACCTGACGGCCGAGGTCACCCGGCTGCTCAACACGTACTGAGGGAATCGCCGACAGCGCCTGTCCCGAATTCCGTCGTCACCGCATTACGGTCATACATGAAATCGACACGTACACAGCCAAACCTCTCCGATATCGCCTCTCGCCTGGGCGCTCGCCTGCACGGTGACGGCAGCCAACGTATCGTTGGCCTGGCGACGCTCAAGGACGCCGGCCCCGATCAGGTGAGCTTTCTTGCCAATCGCGCCTATCTGAAGGACCTGCCGTCCACCCGGGCGGCGGCGGTGCTGCTTCACGCCGACCATCTCGACGCCTGCCCGGTGCCAGCGCTGGTGCTGGACAATCCCTACCTCGGCTACGCCGAGCTTTCGCGCATGCTTGACCCCCAGGCCGACGCGCACCAGCCGGGCATCCATCCCAGTGCGGTGGTGGCCGAGGACGCCAGTCTGGGTGCCGACGTCTCGATCGGCCCCAATGCGGTGATCGAGTCAGGTGCTCGCCTGGGGGATCGTGTGGTGGTAGGGCCCGGTTCGGTGGTCGGGGCGGACTGCGAGATCGGCGAGGACGGTTTCCTGCACGCCAACGTCACCCTCTATCACGGCGTGGTCGTCGGCAAGCGTGTCATCTTGCACAGCGGTTGTGTGATCGGTGGCGATGGCTTCGGTTTTGCCCACGACGGTGGCGGCTGGCGCAAGATCGCCCAGCTCGGTGGCGCGGTGCTCGGCGATGATGTCGAGGTCGGCAGTTGCTCGAGCATCGACCGTGGGGCGCTGGGTGACACCGTGATCGGCAATGACGTCAAGATCGACAGCCAGGTGCAGATCGCCCACAACGTGCACATCGGTGACCACAGCGCCCTGGCCGGCTGTGTCGGCATCGCCGGTTCCACCCGGGTGGGCCGCCACTGCATGCTGGGTGGCGGAGTGGGGCTGTCCGGCCACCTGACCATCTGCGACGGCGTCCAGGTCACCGGCATGAGCCTGGTGACCAACTCCATCCTCGAGCCCGGGGTCTATTCCTCGGGTACCGGGGCCATGGAAAACAGTCAGTGGCGCCGCAATGCGGTGCGTTTCAAGCAGCTCGACAGTATCGCCAAGCGGGTCAATCGTCTGGAGAAGCGAGGCTCCGGCGAGGCTTGAGGGGCGGGTACAGGTCGGTATAATCCACCGCCTATTGCCGGTATGGTGCCCTTGGCCCCCGCCGGTCATGTCCTTCCAGGGAGAAGGGCTCTTGTCATTTCAGAGGTCGCTACGATGGTTATGGACATCAACGAGATTCGCGAATATCTGCCCCACCGCTATCCTTTTCTGCTGGTGGATCGGGTCACGGAACTGACCCTTGGCGAAACCATCGTTGCCTACAAGAACGTCAGCATCAACGAGCCGTTCTTCAATGGTCACTTCCCCCACCACCCGATCATGCCCGGCGTGCTGGTGGTGGAAGCGCTGGCCCAGGCCTGCGGTATCCTGGGCTTCAAGACCGTCAACAAGCTACCCGCCGATGGCTACGTGTACTACCTGGTCGGCAGCGACAATGTGCGCTTCAAGCGCCCGGTGATGCCGGGCGACAAGCTTGAGCTGCGCGCCGAGGTCGAGCGGGCCAAGCGGGGTATCTGGAAGTTCAAGTGCCGTGCCACCGTGGAAGGCGAGCTGGCCTGTGAGGCCGACATCATCTGTGCCGAGAGGAAGATCGCTTGATACATCCGACCGCCATCGTAGACCCCGGCGCCCGCCTGGCCGACGATGTCGAGGTGGGGCCCTTCAGTGTGATCGGCTCAGACGTCGAGATTGGCGCCGGGTCGGTCATCGGCCCCCACGTCGTGGTGCAGGGCCCCACCGTGCTGGGCGAGCGTACCCGCATCTTCCAGTTTGCCTCGGTGGGGGAGGCCTGCCAGGACAAGAAGTATCAGGGCGAGCCGACCCGCCTGGTGATGGGTGACGACAACGTCGTGCGCGAGGGCGTCACCCTGCACCGGGGCACCGTTCAGGATCGCAGCGAGACCACCATCGGCTCGCGCAACCTGTTCATGGCCTACGTCCACGTCGGCCATGACTGCGTGATCGGCGACGACTGCATCCTGGCCAATCAGGTCACCCTGGCGGGCCACGTGCACCTGGGCGACTTCGCGATCATTGGCGGGCTATCCGCCATCCATCAGTTCTGTCGTTTCGGCTCCCACGCCATGGCAGGCGGTGGCTCGATCATCACCAAGGACACCCCGGACTTCGTGATGATCAACGGCAATCCGGCCCAGGCCCACGGACTCAACGTGGTCGGGCTCAAGCGCCGCGGCTTTGCGACGGAAGCCATCCGCGCCCTCAGCGAGTCCTACAAGCTGGTGTACCGTCAGGGGCTTACCGTGGAACAGGCCATCGGCGAGATCCGCCAGCGCTTCTCGCTGGCCGAGACCGAAGCCTTCGTGGCCTCGATCGAGGCGTCCTCGCGGGGCATCATCCGCTAGGCAGTCGTCGGCCCGGCGGTCGGCGCCCGCAGCGGCGGGCGTCAGCCCCAGCGTCGTCGGTCATCTTGATGGCCGTCGTCGGCTTGGGCACCCTTCCATCGTCAGACTTGTTCAGCCAGTCAGGTATCCGTCATGACCCACGCTGCACGCGATGTCGCCAGCGAGACAGGCTCAATCCGCCGCGTCTATCTGGTGGCCGGTGAACTGTCCGGCGATATTCTCGGAGCTAGCCTGATGCGCGCGCTCAAGGCGCGTCATCCCGAGGTGGCATTCCGAGGACTGGGTGGCCCGCGCATGATCGCCGAGGGGCTCGAGTCGTTGTATCCGCTGGAGACCCTGTCGGTGATGGGGCTGGTGGAGGTGATCAAGCACCTGCCAGAGCTGATCCGCGTGCGCCGCACCCTGCGTCGGGATGCACTGGACTGGGAACCCGACATCATGGTCGGAATCGACGCCCCGGACTTCAATCTTGGCCTCGAGCGCCAGCTGCGCGAATCAGGTGTCACCACCGCCCACTACGTCAGCCCGTCTGTATGGGCCTGGCGTCAGGGGCGGGTCAAGGGCATCGCCCGCTCGGTGGACGCCATGCTGACCTTTCTGCCGTTCGAGGCGGCCTTCTACGTCAAGCACCGGGTGCCGGTGGCCTTCGTCGGCCATCCGTTGGCCGACGAACTGCCGCTGGTCAACGACCGCCGGGCCACGCGCGAGGCGCTGGGGATTGCCGCCGACGCCCGGGTGCTGGCGCTGCTGCCCGGCTCCCGGCGCAACGAGATCCGCTTCATGGGGGAGACCTTCCTGGAGGCTGCCGAGCGCCTGGTCAAGGCAAGGCCGGGGCTTGCGGTGGTGATCCCTGCGGCCACGCCCGAGCGAAGGCAAGAGCTCGAGGCGCTGCTGGCCGCGCGGCCGGCGCTTGCGGCCTGCGTCAGCCTGCTCGATGGCCAGGCCCGGGAGGCCATGGTGGCAAGCGACCTGGTGCTGCTGGCTTCCGGCACCGCGGCGCTGGAGGCGATGCTGTGTCATCGCCCCATGCTGGTGGGCTACCGCATGGCGCCGATGACCCATCGCATCGCTCGGCTGATGGTCAAGACCGAGTGGATCTCGCTGCCCAATCTGATCGCCCGCGAATCGCTGGTGCCGGAGTTGATCCAGGACGAGGCCAGCAGTGAGGCCATTGCCACCCGCCTGGGCGAGTTGCTCGACGATGAAGCGGCGCGGACTGCACTCGAGGCTCGCTTTGCCGCCATGCACGAGGGGCTGCAGCGTGACGCCAGCCGGCGTGCGGCGGAGGCCATCGAAGCGCTGGTAGCGGGGCAGCCGTTGCCGGACAGCGTATCGCCTCGGCTGGCCGAGGAGGTGGCCGAGGCCACGGCTGATGAAACGGATGATGTCCGTCAGGAGGCTGGCGGTGGTCGCTGAAGCGAAGCCAAGGCGCAGCAACAAGCCCGCCTTGCCGCCGCTGGTGGTGAACTATGATGGCAGCTTGCTGGCCGGTGTCGACGAGGTCGGTCGAGGCCCGCTGGTGGGCGCGGTGGTGGCGGCGGCGGTGATCCTTGATCCCTCGGTGCCGATCAGCGGGCTCAATGACTCCAAGGCGCTGAGTGCCAAGCGTCGCGAGGCGCTCGACGGCCAGATCCGCGAGCATGCACTGGCCTACCATGTGGCCGAGGCGAGCCCCGAAGAGATCGACCGGCTCAATATCTATCACGCCACCCATCTGGCGATGCGCCGGGCCATCGATGGTCTGGCGCCGGCTCCTGAGTACCTGCTGGTGGACGGCAATCGGCTGCCCGGGCATCATGTTCCGGGCCAGGCCGTGGTCAAGGGCGATGCCCGCCATCCGGCCATCGCCGCCGCCTCCATCCTGGCCAAGGTGGCCCGTGACGCGGCCATGCTGGCCCTCGACGAGCGCTATCCCGACTACGGCTTCGCCCGCCACAAGGGCTACCCGACGCCTGAGCATCTGGCCGCGCTCGAACGCCTCGGGCCGCTGGCCGAGCATCGCCGGTCGTTTGCACCGGTAAAGCGTCAACTGGCGCTGTTCTGACCCGTTTTCACACACCCGCCACGGCGGGTCGAGGTAAGGCTTTCTCATGTCCGCTCCCTTCGTTCATCTTCGCGTCCACAGCGAGTTCTCCCTCGTCGATGGCCTGGTGCGCCTCAAGCCGTACGTCAAGGCGGGCATCGAGCACGGGGCGCCGGCGCTGGCGCTGACCGACGAGGCCAACCTGTTCGGCCTGGTGAAGTTCTACAACGGTGTCCAGGGCGCCGGCATGAAGCCGGTCATCGGCGCAGATCTGTGGCTGGTCAACGGCCACGACCTGGATCACCCCTATCGGGTGACCCTGCTGGCGATGAACGACGTCGGCTACCGCAATCTGACCGAGCTGATCTCGCGTGGCTGGGTCGAGGGCCAGCGCCAGGGGCGGGCCTACCTGGAGAAGGCCTGGGTGCTCGAGCAGAACGAGGGGCTGATTGCGCTGTCTGGTGGTCGCGATGGCGATGTCGGTCGCCACCTGCTCAGCGATCTTCACGCCGATGCCAGGCGCCTGCTGGACGACTGGTGCCAGGCCTTCCAGGGACGTTTCTATCTGGAGCTGACCCGTACCGGCCGCCCGCTGGAAGAAGACTGCGTACACGCCTCGGTGGCGCTGGCGCTGGACACCGGGGTGCCGGTGGTGGCCACCAATGACGTGCGCTTTTTGAAGCGCGAGGACTTCTGGGCCCACGAGACCCGGGTCTCCATCGGTGAGGGCAAGGCGCTCGACGATCCCCGACGTGAGCGCCGTTACACCGAAGAGCAGTACCTGAAGTCGCCCCAGGAGATGGCCGAGCTGTTTGCCGATATCCCCGAGGCGCTGGAAAACAGCGTAATGATCGCCGCGCGCTGCAACGTCGACGTGCGTCTGGGCGAGATCTTCCTGCCGGAGTACGGCATCCCCGAGGGCATGACCCAGGACGAGTTCTTCCGCAAGATCTCCCACGACGGTCTGACCGAGCGCCTCGAGGCGCTCTATCCGGTGGCCCAGCACCCCCGCGACAGCGACGAATGGGCGGCCCTCGAGCAACGCTACCGCGAGCGCCTGGACTTCGAGCTGAACATCATTCTGCAGATGGGGTTCCCTGGCTACTTCCTGATCGTGATGGACTTCATCCAGTGGGCCAAGGACAACGACGTGCCGGTGGGGCCGGGGCGGGGGTCCGGTGCCGGCTCGCTGGTGGCCTACGCCCAGAAGATCACCGACCTCGACCCGATCCAGTACGACCTGCTGTTCGAGCGCTTCCTCAACCCGGAACGTGTCTCCATGCCCGACTTCGACGTCGACTTCTGCATGGAGAAGCGCGACCGGGTCATCGACTACGTGGCCGAGCGCTATGGCCGCAACGCGGTGTCCCAGATCGTCACCTTCGGCACCATGGCGGCCAAGGCGGTGGTTCGCGACGTGGCCCGGGCCCAGGGCAAGCCCTATTCGCTGGGTGACAAGCTGTCCAAGCTGATCCCCTTCGAGGTCGGCATGACCCTGGCCAAGGCCATCGAGGAGGAGCCTCAGCTCAAGGAGTTCCTCGAGGCCGACGAGGAGGCCCAGGAAATCTGGGACATGGCGCTCAAGCTCGAGGGCGTGACCCGAGGCACCGGCAAGCACGCCGGTGGCGTGGTGATCGCCCCCACCAAGCTGACCGACTTCTCTCCGCTGTTGTGCGATGAAGACGGCTCCGGCCTGGTGGTGCAGTTCGACAAGAACGATATCGAGGACGCCGGCCTGGTCAAGTTCGACTTTCTTGGCCTGCGCACCCTGACCATCATCGACTGGGCGTTGGAGATGGTCGACAAGGTGCGCTCGAAGGAGGGCCAGGGACCGCTCGATATCGACACCATTCCGCTGGATGACGGCAAGACCTTCGAGATGCTCAAGAAGGCCGAGACCACCGCCGTGTTCCAGCTCGAATCCCGCGGCATGAAGGAGCTGATCAAGCGCCTGCTGCCGGACTCGCTGGAGGACATGATCGCCCTGGTGGCGCTGTTCCGTCCCGGTCCGCTTCAGTCCGGCATGGTCGACGACTTCATCAACCGCAAGCACGGTCGGGCGGAGATCTCCTATCCGCACCCGGACTACCAGCACGAACTGCTCAAGCCGGTGCTGCAGCCCACTTACGGCATCATCCTGTACCAGGAGCAGGTGATGCAGATCGCCCAGGTGATGGCCGGCTACTCGCTGGGCCAGGCCGACCTGTTGCGGCGTGCCATGGGCAAGAAGAAGCCGGAAGAGATGGCCAAGCAGCGCGCCGGCTTCATGGAGGGCTGCGCGGCCAACGGCATCGATGCCGACCTGGCGGGCAACATCTTCGACCTGGTGGAGAAGTTCGCCGGCTACGGCTTCAACAAGTCGCACTCCGCCGCCTACGCCCTGGTGTCCTACCAGACCGCCTGGCTCAAGGCCCACTATCCGGGTCCCTTCATGGCGGCGGTAATGTCCACCGAGATGGACAACCTCGACAAGGTGGTGCCGCTGATCGAGGAGTGTCGTCACCTCAAGCTGACGGTGACCCCGCCGGACGTCAATGTCGGTGGCTACAAGTTCACCGTCGATGAAGAGGGGCGGGTGGTCTACGGCCTGGGCGCGATCCGTGGGGTGGGCGAAGGTCCCATCGGCGCCATCGTCGAGGCGCGCAGCGCAGACGGCCCCTTCAGCGACCTGTTCGACTTCTGTCGGCGGATCGACCCCAAGCGCATGAACAAGCGCACCCTGGAGGCCTTGATCCGCTCCGGGGCGCTGGACAACCTGGGGCCAAACCGCGCCGTGCTGGCCGCCTCCCTGGATGACGCCCTGAAGGCCGCGGCCCAGAGCCACAAGAACCAGAGCGCCGGGATGATGGATCTGTTTGGCGAGGCCTTCGCCCCGGACGAGGACGACAGCGCCAGCGATCCCTACGCCGACTATCTGCGCGTGCGTGAGTGGAGCGACCGCGAGCGCCTGGCCGGCGAGAAGGACACCCTGGGCCTCTACCTGACCGGCCATCCCATCGATGAATACGAGGAAGAGCTTTCGCGCTTCGTCTCGACCCGCATCGCCGACTTGAAACCGTCCCGCGAGCCCCAGCGGGTCGCCGGCCTGGTGGTGGCCCAGCGCACCATGAAGTCCAAGCGTGGCGACACCATGGCGTTCGTGACCCTGGACGACCGTACCGGACGCATCGAGGCGTCGCTGTTCGGTGAGCTCTACGACAGCGTGCGCGAGCAGCTCGACAACGCCGAGGTGCTGATCATCGAAGGTGAGGTGTCCAGCGACGACTACTCCGGCGGCCTGCGCCTGCGCGGCAAGGAGGTCACCCCCATGGTCCAGGCGCGCTCGCGCTTCGGTCAGGCGGTGGAAGTCTCGGTGGATGGGCGTGAGGCCAACGGTCGACTGATCGACAGCCTGCGCACGAGCCTCGAGCCGCATCGTCACCAGGAAGGCCTGCCGGTGCGCCTGCGCTACCGCAATCTGGAGGCCACTGGCTGGCTCGAACTCGACGAGCAGTGGAAGGTGCTGCCATCCGACGACCTGCTGATCGCGCTGCGTGAGGTCGAGGGCCAGGACGGCGTCCGCCTCAAGTATCGCTAGCGGCGCGGGGTTGCGAGGGCGCCTCTACGACGATCTTGACCCGCTGCGCCTTGCGTGGCCCGGTCAGGGTGCGATAATGCACACCACTTTTTCTTTGCCATGGGTGGGCTTGCGACGACTGCGTCGCGCCCGCCTGACCATGACCACAAGGCTGGCCCATGAATCCCAACTATCTCGATTTCGAACAGCCCATCGCCGAACTGCAGGCCAAGATCGAAGAACTGCGTCTGGTCGGCAACGACAGCCAGGTCAGCCTGGCGGACGAAATTTCCCGACTCGAGGAAAAGAGCCGCAAGCTCACCGAGTCGATCTTCAAGGACCTGTCGCCGTGGCAGGTATCCCAGCTGTCGCGCCATCCCCAGCGTCCCTACACCCTGGACTACCTCGAGCACGTATTCACTGACTTCGACGAACTGCACGGTGATCGCGAGTTCGCCGATGACGCTGCCATCGTCGGCGGTGTGGCGCGACTCAATGATCGTCCGGTGATGATCATCGGCCACCAGAAGGGCCGCGACGTCAAGGAGAAGGTGCGCCGCAACTTCGGCATGCCGCGGCCGGAAGGCTATCGCAAGGCCTGCCGTCTGATGGAGATGGCCGAGCGCTTCAAGATGCCGGTGCTGACCTTTATCGACACCCCTGGTGCCTACCCGGGCATCGACGCCGAGGAGCGCGGTCAGAGTGAGGCCATCGCCTACAATCTGGCGGTGATGTCGCGGCTTGAGACGCCGATCATTTCCACCGTGGTGGGCGAAGGCGGCTCCGGCGGCGCCCTGGCCATCGGCGTGTGCGACGAGCTGATGATGCTCGAATACTCCACTTACTCGGTGATCTCGCCGGAGGGCTGTGCCTCGATCCTGTGGAAGAGCGCCGAGCGGGCCAGCGACGCCGCCCAGGCCATGGGGATCACCGCCAGCCGTCTCAAGGAGCTGGGCTTCGTCGACACCTTGATCAAGGAACCCCTGGGCGGCGCCCATCGCTTCCCCCATGAAACCGCCACCCGGGTCCGCGATGCCATCGGCGAAAGCCTCGAGCGCCTCGACGCCATGGATACCGCGGCGCTGCTCGAACGTCGCTACGAGCGTCTGATGAGCTACGGCGCCCCGGCCTGAGCCCGAACGCTCTGCATCGATGAGCGTCTGATGAGCCACGGCGCGCCGGCCTGAGCTCGAGCGCTCTGCATCGATGAGCGTCTGATGAGCCACGGCGCCCGGCCTGAGCTCGAATGCTCTGCATCGATTGTGCGGCCCCCATCGTCCTGCGATGGGGGCCGTATGCATAGTAGGTGCCACCGCCCACCCTGACCCTCAGGAATCGCCGACATGCCGACGTCTCCCACCCTTGAAGCGCGAATCGAGCGGGCCCTCGACCGGGTGCCGCCGGAGCGGTCGTTGTGGATCGCGCTGTCCGGTGGGCTCGACTCCTGCGTGCTGCTGGCGCTGGCGGCAAGGGCCTGCGGGCAGCGGTCGCGCCGATTGAGGGCGATCCACGTGCACCATGGCCTGCAGGCGGCGGCGGATGACTTCGAGCGCCACTGTCGCAGGCTGTGCGCGCAGCAGGGGGTAACCCTCGAGGTCGTCCGGGCAAGGGTGGACCGTACCTCCGGCAAGGGCCTGGAGGCGGCGGCGCGCCAGGCGCGCTACGACACCTTCGTCGAATGCCTGGACGCCGGTGATGTGCTGTGGCTGGCCCAGCACCGTGATGACCAGGCCGAGACGCTGCTGCTGGCCGCACTCAGGCGCGCAGGCGTTGCGGGCCTTGCCGCCATGCCGGCGCGGCGTGAGGAGCGTGGCCTTTCGATCGAGCGCCCCTTGCTGGAGGTCCGGCGAAGCGAACTGGAAGCCGAAGCCCGGCGTCGCGGGCTCGATTGGGTCGAGGACCCCAGCAACGCCAGTCGCGAGTTCGATCGCAACTATCTGCGTCATGAGGTGGTGCCGGCGCTGGAGCAGCGCTGGCCCGACGCCGCGGACGCCCTGGCGGCGAGTGCACGGCATGCCGGCGAGGCGGCGGCACTGCTGGACGAATACGCGCTTGAGGATCTGGCGCGGCTGGGTGGCGACCCCGCCAGGCTGGAACTCGAGGGCCTGCTGTCGCTGTCACGGCGCCGTCAGCGCTGGTTGATCGGGCTGTGCATGCGTCGGCTGGGACTTGCGCCGGCACCGGGACCACGGTTGGACGATCTGCTCGAGCAATGTCATGCCCGGCGTGACGCCGAGGTCAAGGTGAGCTGGCCCGGGGCAGAGGCGCGGCTCTGGCGCGGTGCGTTGTGGCTGATGGGGGAGGGTGCCGGAGATCCGCTGGAGGTTGCCGAAGGCCCCTGGTCTCCAGGGAGCGCCCTGGTGGTCGCCGGTGTGCCAATAAAGCTGCCGAGGCCGGCGGAGGAAACGTCGCTGCCCTTGTGGCTGCGCCCGCGCCAGGGCGGCGAACGGCTGAGGCTTGCCGGGCGAGGAAGCCGCGACCTGAAGCGGCTGTTGCAGGAGGCCGGTGTGCCGCCCTGGCGGCGTGCCCAGGTGCTGGTGGTGTGGCAGGGCGAGCGCTGCGTGGCGGCGCTGGACGCCGGCAGGGGGTGCTGGATCGCCCTGGCCGAGGGCTGGACGGCGTCGCCCTGACGGGCGACGCCTGGGGCCGGCTGATGGGTTGGCCATGGGCTTCTGGCCAAAGACCTGGTGAGAGGGCTCAGGCTTCGGCGTGGGCGGCGCCTGCGTGCAGCTTGAGCGCGAAGTCGGTATTGGCCAGGTAGTCGGCCTCGCGTTCCAGGTCGGTGCACAAGAGGCCGGGCTCGTCGCCGCCCTGGTAGTGCAGATGCAGGACCTCGCCGTCCACCTCGAGCCGCGGCGTCGCCGGCGGCTGCTCCGGGCGCGAATGGTTGAGGATCACCGCCAGTCGCAGCAGGCGTGCCAGGCGCTGGCTGTCGCGCTGTTCGGCCTTCGGCAGCAGCTGCCATTCCTTGCTCGGGAACTTGCGCCGGTGGGCGCGCACCAGGAAGGCCAGCAGGCGCTGTTCCGGGCGCGAGAAGCCGGCCAGATCCGAGTGCTCGAGCAGATAGGCGCCGTGGCGATGGAACTGACTGTGCGAGATCGACTGGCCGATCTCGTGCACCCAGGCGGCCCACTCCAGATAGCGGCCACGTTCCTCATCGAGCCCCCAGTCGCCGGCGACCTGGGCGAACAGCGCCTTGGCCGAGGCGGCCACATTGTCGGCCTGACGGACGTCGACGGCGTTGTAGCGGGCCAGGGTCTCCAGGCTCTTTAGACGCGAGTCCTCGGGACTGTTGCGGCCGGCCATGTCGTAGAGCACCCCTTCACGCAGGGCGCCGTCGGCGTAGCGCATTTCGCTGAGGTCGAAGGCCTCGAAGATCGCGCACAGAATCGCGACGCCGGCGGGAAAGACCCGGGCACGATCGGCCTTGAGCCCATCCATGGAGACCTTGTCGAGCTGCTTGGTCTTGATCAGGCGCTTTCTCAACTTGGCCAGACCGTCGCGGGTGATTACCCCTTCCGGCGCGTCGCCTGCCGCGTGCATCACCGCCGCCGCGGCCTTGATGGTGCCGCTGGAGCCCACCGGGTCATCCCAGCCCAGACGCTGGTAGGGTCTGCGGATATTAGCCAGTTCCGACAGCGCCGCGAGTTCGGCGTTGCGCATGCGCTTCTCGCTGATATCGCCGTCGCCGAAGAAGCGTCGGGTAAAGGTCACACAGCCCATGGACAGGCTTTCCAGCGCCTTGGGTTCGAACTGTTCGCCGATGATGAACTCGGTGGAACCGCCGCCGATATCGACGATCAGCCGGCGCCCGTTCTCGGCCAGGGCGTGGGCCGCGCCGAGGTAGATCAGGCGTGCCTCCTCGCGCCCGGCGATGATCTCGATGCGCGTGCCGAGCATGGCCTCGGCGCGGTCGATCAACTCCTGGCTATTGTGGGCATCGCGCAGGGCGTTGGTGCCCACCACCCGCATGCGCGAGGCGGGGATGCCCTCGAGAAAGGGCGCAAAGCGAGCCAGGCAGTCCAGCGCCCGTGTCATGGCGTCCTCGTTGAGGTAGCCGTCGTCGTCCAGGCCCGCCGCCAGCTGGACCTTTTCGCCCAGCCGCGCCACCACCTGCAGCCGGTCATCCTGATAGTTGGCCACCAGCAGGTGAAAGCTGTTGGAGCCGAGGTCGATGGCGGCCAGGCGGGCGGGGTCCTTGGTGGCGTCGTGGGGCGACTCGCGCAGGGTGCTGAGCGTATCCGAGGGTTGATTCATGGCGGGTCCTTCACTGGAGATGGATCAAGGTTGCGTTTCGCCCCGGGGGATGTCAATGATCCGGGTCCGCCACGGGGCTTGCGTTCCCCTTCCGGCTTGTCTAGTATCGGGTCATTCGCCTGTTTCGAATGTGTTTTCCCGGTCGCGCCGCCGCCGCGACGTGACCATCCCAAGTCGTCAGACAGCCCGCACGACGTCAGCTCCGCTCCCGGCCAAGGCCCCGGCCCAAGCCCGCGAGACGCTGGCAACGGCGAATGAACCTGCTCCCTCGTCCAGACGCTGGCGTGGATCTCCCCTCCGGAGAATCCAGTCAATGGCCCTATTATCTTTACCTGGCCTCGCACGAGCAGCCTCGGGCTCTGAACGCACTCAATCGGCGTGTCTTTTCGCCCCTCGGCGCCTTGCCGCCCGGCTTCCACGAGTAATTTCTGAACTCTGATGAATCTGACCGAACTCAAGCAAAAGCCCGTGCCGGAGCTTCTCGATATCGCCCGCGAGATGGGTATCGACAACCTGGCCCGGTCCCGCAAGCAGGACATCATCTTTGCCATCCTGAAGAAGCACGCCAAGAGCGGCGAAGACATCTTCGGCGATGGCGTGCTGGAGATCCTTCAGGACGGTTTCGGATTCCTGCGCAGCGCCGACAGCTCCTACCTGGCCGGCCCCGACGATATCTATGTGTCGCCGTCCCAGATCCGGCGCTTCAACCTGCGCAAGGGCGACACCATCTCCGGCAAGATTCGCCCGCCGAAAGAAGGCGAGCGCTACTTCGCGCTGTTGAAGGTCAGCCAGATCAACCTGGACCGGCCGGAGAACGCCAAGCACAAGATCCTGTTCGAGAACCTCACGCCGCTGTTTCCGCAGGACCGTCTGCGCATGGAGATCGGCAATGGTTCCACCGAGGATCTGACCGCGCGCATCATCGACCTGACCGCACCCATCGGCAAGGGCCAGCGTGGCCTGATCGTGTCGCCGCCCAAGGCGGGTAAGACGCTGATGTTGCAGAACATCGCCACCTCGATCACGCGTAACAACCCCGAGTGCCAGTTGATCGTGCTGCTGATCGACGAGCGCCCCGAGGAGGTCACCGAGATGTCGCGCACCGTGCGCGGCGAAGTGGTCGCCTCGACCTTCGACGAGCCGCCGGCGCGTCACGTCCAGGTGGCCGAGATGGTGATCGAGAAGGCCAAGCGTCTGGTCGAGCACAAGAAGGACGTGGTCATCCTGCTCGATTCCATCACCCGTCTGGCGCGCGCCTACAACACCGTGGTGCCGTCCTCCGGCAAGGTGCTGACCGGTGGTGTCGACGCCCACGCCCTGGAAAAGCCCAAGCGCTTCTTCGGTGCCGCGCGTAACATCGAGGAAGGCGGCAGCCTGACCATCATCGCCACGGCCCTGGTGGACACCGGCTCCAAGATGGACGAAGTGATCTTCGAGGAGTTCAAGGGCACCGGTAACATGGAAGCCCACCTGGATCGCCGTCTGGCCGAGCGTCGCGTCTATCCCGCGCTCAACATCCGCCGCAGCGGCACCCGTCGTGAGGACCTGATCGCCTCCGACGAGGAGATGCAGCGCATGTGGATCCTGCGCAAGCTGCTCAACCCGATGGACGATACCGCGGCCACCGAGTTCCTGATCGACCGACTCAAGGACACCAAGACCAACCTCGAATTCTTCGAGGCGATGAAGCGCCGCTAGCGTTGGCCAACGCCGCGCCTGGGCGGTCGCCAGACGCAAGGTCCAGGTGACCGAGGTCAAGACGAGGGGCAGCATGCTATGCTGCCCCTTTTGTGTTCAGGGGAGCGAGGCAATCGCATGAAATATGGTGACTTGCGTGACTTTATCGCGGGTCTCGAGGCCGCCGGCGAACTCAAGCGGGTGACCGCCGAGGTGGACCCCTATCTCGAGATCACCGAGATCTGCGATCGCACCCTGCGCGCCGGTGGCCCTGCGTTGTTGTTCGAGAACGTCAAGGGCAGCGAAATGCCGCTGCTCGGCAACCTTTTCGGCACCCCCAAACGCGTCGCCATGGGCATGGGCCAGGACTCGGTGGAGGCGCTGCGCGAGGTCGGTGAGCTGCTGGCCTTTCTCAAGGAGCCGGAACCTCCCAAGGGCTTTCGCGATGCCTGGGAAAAGCTGCCGATCTTCAAGCAGATCATGAGCATGGGTCCCAAGACCGTGCGCTCGGCACCGGTCCAGCAGCGAGTCTTCGAGGGCGATGAGGTGGACCTGGATCGACTGCCGATCCAGCACTGCTGGCCCGGTGATGCCGCCCCCCTGGTGACCTGGCCGCTGGTGATCACCAAGGGCCCGCACAAGAGTCGTCAGAATCTCGGTATCTATCGCCAGCAGAAGCTCGGCAAGAACCGCCTGATCATGCGCTGGCTGTCCCATCGTGGCGGCGCGCTGGACTTCCAGGAATTCCAGCAGGCGCACCCCGGCGAGCCCTTTCCGGTGGCGGTGGCGCTGGGCGCCGACCCGGCGACCATTCTGGGGGCGGTGACCCCGGTGCCTGACTCGCTGTCCGAGTACGCCTTCGCCGGGCTGCTGCGTGGCTCGCGCACCGAACTGGTCAACTGCGGTCACGCCGACCTGCAGGTGCCGGCGTCTGCCGAGATCATCCTCGAGGGCTTCCTGTACCCCGATGATACCGCGCCGGAAGGTCCCTACGGCGACCATACCGGCTACTACAACGAGGTGGAGACCTTTCCGGTGTTCACCGTGACGCGCATGACCATGCGCAAGGACGCCATCTACCACTCCACCTACACCGGACGTCCACCGGACGAGCCTGCGATCCTCGGGCTCGCCTTGAACGAGGTGTTCGTGCCGATCCTGCGCCGCCAGTTCCCTGAGATCGTCGACTTCTATCTGCCCCCGGAAGGCTGCTCCTACCGCATGGCGGTCGTGACCATGAAAAAGCAGTACCCGGGCCACGCCAAGCGGGTAATGATGGGGGTATGGAGCTTCCTGCGTCAGTTCATGTACACCAAGTTCGTGGTCGTGCTGGATGATGACGTCGACGCTCGCCAGTGGGAGGACGTGATCTGGGCCATCACCACCCGCATGGACCCGGCCCGCGACACCGTGATGGTCGAGAACACCCCGATCGACTACCTCGATTTCGCCTCTCCGGTGGCTGGGCTCGGCTCCAAGATGGGCCTGGACGCCACCAGCAAGTGGCCGGGTGAAACGGACAGGGAGTGGGGCGTGGCGATTGCCATGGACGACAGCATCAAGTCCCGGGTCAGCGAGCGCTGGGACGAATTCGACATTCCTCTCCCCGACAGCAACAAGAGGTCGACATGACGGCAAGGACCCTGACCTGCCAGGTCATCGAGGTCGAGGACCTCACCCCTGACGTGTTTCGCGTGATTCTGGAAGGACGCGCCGAGGCCATGGCCCATGCCCCGGGCCAGTACCTGGAAATGTGCCTGGACGATGACTGCTGGGTGCCCTTTTCCATCGCCAGCCGCCATCGTGACGATGGGCGACTCGAGCTGCATATTCAGCACTGGCCCGAACGCTCCAACTCGGCCCAGCTCAGGGCCATGCTGGTCGAGGCCCAGCACCTGACCGTGCGTCTGCCGGGGGGCGACTGCGTGCTGGATGGTGAAAGCGATCGTCCGCTGACGCTGATCGCCGCCGGTACCGGCTTCGCCCAGATGAAGGCGATCGTCGAGGCGGCGCTCCACGCCAACCCCGAGCGCTCCATCAGCCTGTGGTGGGCGGCCAAGGAACGCCGTGATCTGTACGCCGAGAGCCTGGCCCGGCAGTGGGTCGCCGAGTCCGATAAGGTCAGCTTCCACGCGGTCTGCGAGGAAGGCTTCGAGCAAGGCTTCGCCGACGAGCGGGTGCACGCCCATCATGGCCGTATCGACGCCGCACTCGCCGCCGAGCTTGGCGATGTGTCGGGCCACGACGTCTATCTGTCGGGCTCGCCCGGCATGGTCTATGCCTGTGTCGACGTGCTCGCCTCGCTGGGGCTGGACCCGTCACGGGTGTTCTCGGACGTCTTCGCCTACGCGCCACGCGACCCTCTGGTGCCGGTGGTCGGTAGCCTGGTCGGGGAAAAGCAGTCATGAGTGCGTCGCCGATCCTGATTACCGGTGGCGCCCAGCGTCTGGGGCGTCACTGCGCCGAGCGCCTGGTACAGGACGGCCAGCCGGTGATCATCAGCTATCGCCGCGAGCGCCCGGAGCTCGAGGCCATGCGCGAGCGCGGCATCGTCACCCTCCAGGCGGACTTCTCCAGCGAAGACGGTATCCTCGACTTCCTGGAGCGGCTCAAGGACGAGACAGACGCCTTGCGTGCCATCGTCCACAACGCCAGCGACTGGGCACCGGACAGCGATGGCGAGGATGCCGGGGCCGCCTTCGAGCGGCTGTTCCGTATCCATATGCTGGCGCCTTACCTGATCAACCTCCACGCCAAGCCCTTGCTCGACGCCTGCAGCGAGCCTCAGCGGGATATCGTCCACATGACCGACTACGTGGTGCAGAAGGGCTCGCGCAAGCACGCCGCCTACGCCGCCACCAAGGCCGGGCTCGACAATCTGACGCTGTCCTTCGCCGCGCGTTATGCCCCTGAGATCCAGGTCAACGCCATTGCACCCGCGCTGATCATGCTCAATCAGGGCGATGACGAGGACTATGCCGCCAAGGCCAGGGCCAAGTCGGCGATGGACATGGTGCCGGGGCCCGGGGTCATCTACCAGAGCCTGCGCTACCTGCTCGACAACCGCTATGTGACCGGGACGACCCTGGCCGTGGACGGTGGACGCCACCTGCGCTGAATCGCCGGCGGACTCGCCTGACCCGAGGAATCCCCCTAGACTCTGGATGACCCTGACAACAACATCACAAGGAGGCGACCCATGGCCCATCACGACGACGACCTGCATGGTGACAGCTCTCACGACGGCTTTCATGACGAAAGCGGATTCCTGACGATCTTTCTCGGCCTGGTAGTGATGGTCGGCATGACCTGTCTGCCGGCGACCATCGGCTGGGTGCAACTGGCGACAGGCTAGCCAGGGGCGTCAGCAGACCATGGTCGACGGCACGGCGCTTTTCCTGCCCGTGCACAGGGGTTGCCATTTGCTCCGGCGCGGGGCAGGATGAAGCAAGATTCGAGGAGACACCGATGACCGATCACGCAAACCCGACCCGACCCCGACCCGATGGCAGCGACAGCGCCCTCGTCGGTGCCGTCGTGGGTTCGGATTGTGTGCATGCGGACGCGGTGTCCTTTTATTGGCCCAGCTTTTCCTGGTATTGGTTTGATACCGGGGCGCTGGTGCGCGAGGCCTGATCCAAGTATCTGGCACTCGCGAGGCGCTCCCCCCCAGGGCCGCCTCCCAGAACCCCCGGACGGCTGCCCGTCCGGGGGTTCCTTGTTTGTGTGGCCAGACGTTTTCACTCAGTAGCACTCACCTGCGAAAGGCAGGCAACCGGAGCAATGACATGACCGCATATCGACTCTTCGCCAGCACCATTTCCCATGGCTATGCCTATGGCGATAGCTGGCGATTTATCGACGCGCGGTCGGCCCAACTGGCCACCTCCGACCGTGAGCGCCTCGGTGGTCGACGCACCCAACGATGTACGACCACACGGAGCTGATACCATGACCGCCAGCCTTTCGCTTGCCACCGCCGACCTCAACGCTGCCGCGACGCAAGAGACCGCCCCCCAGATGACCCTGCCGACCCCGCAGGCGCTCAAGCGCCAGTGCCCACTCGGGACGACCCTGAGCGATCGCGTCGACGCTCAGCGTCAGCAGATCCGTGACATTCTCGAGGGTCGTGATGATCGCCTGCTGGCGGTGGTCGGGCCCTGTTCGATCCATGACCCCAGGTCGGCGCTTGAATACGCCCGGCGCCTGGCCTCCCTGGCCGACAGCATCCGTGATCGAGTGCTGGTGGTGATGCGGGTGTACGTCGAGAAGCCCCGCACCACCGTGGGCTGGAAGGGCCTGGCCTATGACCCGGACCTGGATGGCAAGGGCGACATGGCGCGTGGGCTCGAGCTGTCACGCCAGCTGATGCGCGAGATCGTCGAGCTGGGCCTGCCGGTGGCCACCGAGATCCTGCAGCCGATGATCGCTCCTTACCTTGAGGACCTGCTGGCCTGGGTCGCGATCGGCGCACGCACCACCGAATCCCAGCTGCATCGCGAGATGGCCAGTGGCATCGGCGCGGTGGTCGGCTTCAAGAACGCCACCAGCGGCGACGTCCAGGTGGCACTCGACGCCATGCGCTCGGCCGCCCACCCCCACCAGCACTTCGCGGTGGGCGAGCAGGGGCAGCCGGTCATGCGCGAGACTACCGGCAACCCCTACACCCATGTGGTGCTGCGGGGCGGCCACGGTGAGCCCAACTACGGGGTCGATGCGGTCGCCGCCGCCAGGAAGGCGCTGATCGGCACCGGCCTGCCGCCGCGGCTGATGGTGGACTGCAGCCACGCCAACGCACGCAAGGACCATCGCCGTCAGAGCGAAGTCCTGCTCGAGGTGCTGGCCCAGCGCCTGGCCGGTGACACCTCGCTGATCGGGGTGATGCTCGAAAGCCACCTGAACGAGGGTAAACAACCCTTGGAGCCCGGCAAGCTGCGCTACGGTGTCTCGGTCACCGACGCCTGCATCGGCTGGGAGACCACCGAACACCTGTTGAGCCTGGCTGCCGAGCGTCTTGCCCAGCAGGGTTGAGCCCGACGATGCGAACGAACCAGACCAGAGGCCCTTTCGGGCCTCTGGTCGTTTTTGTCCGGCGTAACTGGCTCGCGCCGTGGGTGGGGACGTGACTCAGCGGCAGAAGGGCCATACCTGATAGAAGCTGTCGCAGCGGAATGCCGCCTCGCAGGCCGCCAGTTGGCTGCGGTAGCGGGAAGCATAGTGGATGGCCACCTGACTCAGCGGCAGAAGGGCCATACCTGATAGAAGCTGTCGCAGCGGAATTCCGCCTCGCAGGCTGCCAGTTGGCTGCGGTAGCGGGAAGCATGGTGGGAGGCCACCTGACTCAGCGGCAGAAGGGCCATACCTGATAGAAGCTGTCGCAGCGGAATTCCGCCTCGCAGGCCGCCAGTTGGCCGCGGTAGCGGGAAGCTGTGCTGGCCACCTCCCGCGCCGCGCGTTGCACCGCCGGCTTGGCGCGATAGCTGCCGCGCTGATAGCCGCCCTGGCCTTCGTGGTAGGCCAGGTACAGGTGCTCGGGGTTGGACAGTGACACCCCCGTCATGCGCCGCGTGCGGGCGTTGTACCAGCCGATGAAGTCGGTGGCGTCGTCCATGTCGGTGCGACTGGCGAACAGCCCGCCGGCGTCATCGTCGTATTCGCCCCATACCGGATCCTGGGCCTGGGCATAGCCGTAGGCCGAGGACGGGCGCGTCCACGGAATGAAGCCCAGCAACTTGGTACGTGGCGGCCTGACGTGGCTGCGAAACGACGACTCGCGCTTGATGAAGGCCATCTGGGTCCAGGGGGGCGTGCCCCACTTTTCATAAGAGGCCTGGGTGGCGTCGTACCAGTCAGGCTGCTGGCGAAAGATCTCGCACAGATTGTCCTGATGGCTCGGCGGCGCCGGGGCGAAGGCGGCGCAGCCGCTGAGAGTAACAAGCGCCGCGGCAAGCACCGTAGTGAGTAGAGCAGACCGCATCCCTGGCATGGCCCGTTTCACAACATTTTCCCGTTTTAGTGATATCGCCCCCAGTATGCCCTCCCGTGCACTGTCGGGTCATCCTCACATGTCCCACCGGCTGCTTCGGGTCATCGGAGAGGGGGCGATGGGGCGAACGCCTTCGATGTCCGATGACGTCTGAGTTCGATCATCCAGCGCCACGCTCAAGGCCAGGACGGTCATTTCTTGCGGGAAGGCAAACGGGTTGCATCAAGGTGCCTGTTGTTCGCCTATGGTAGCGGTTGCCGCTGAAAACGCCTGTTGAAGCCAAACCACCACCTTGTCGAGGATGGCATTGTCGGACATTGTTTGGCTCCTGATCAGGTGGTAGTGCAGTCCCGGTAGAAACGGGCCGAATGGCACCTCCAGCACACCACGAGCGATCTCATCCTGCACCAGGGTCAAGCCCAGCAGGGCCACGCCCTGACCGGAGATAGCGGCCTGGATCGCGTGACTTTCTTCGGAGAAGGCGAGTCGAGGCCCCAGCACGGCAGGGGTAGACCCCACCGCCTGACACCACTGAGCCCAGCCGGGCAGGCCAAGGTTCGGACAGTACCAGTCGAAATCGATATGACGAACACCCCTGAGGTCGTCGACGCCAGCCAGCTGGAGTTGCGGGCTGGCGACCAGGGCAATGCGATCGGTCGCCAGGGTCACCACCTCATGGTCCGGATAGGGGCCCATACCGTAACGAATCGCCAGGCGGGTTCCATGCGTCAGATCAAGCACGCTCTCGCTGGCATGGATATTCAAGGCGATATCGGGATTCGTCGAATGAAAGTCGGTCAGTCGAGGAAGCAGCCACTGGCTGGCGAAGGCCGGAGTGCAGGAGAGGGTGACGCTGGCGGGTGTCGTTCGCTTGAGCAGACTTTCCAATGCGTCGGCGAAGGCGTCAAAGCCCTGGCGTAGCACGGGAGAAAGCTCCGTTGCCGCGTCGGTCGGGATCACCTGGCGGGTGCGACGCTCGAATAGCCCTACGCCGAGCCAGCTTTCCAGTTCACGTACCTGGTGGCTGATCGCGGCGGGCGTTACCGCCAGCTCTTCAGCCGCCCCCTTGAAACTACGGTGACGTGCTGCCGCCTCAAAGGCACGCAACTGCGAGAGTGGTAGTCGGCGTCGTTGCATCGCATCCCTATGGACAAAAAATTTTTGTGTATCTGCAAAGAATAGATCGTTTGTCGGCCCGAATCGATTGGAAGATTCTGTCGTTCGTGCACCACCAAGCATGAGCGGTACTAATCCCAAAGGAGAATCTTCATGGCTACACTGTTGCACCTTGATGCCAGCGCACGCTCCGGACTTTCCGGTAGTCAACCCCACGGATCGCATTCGAGACGCCTCAGCGCCCACTTCGTCACACAGTGGCAACGGGCACGTCCTGACGACAGGGTCGTCTATCGCGATGTCGGCCAGCAGCCGCCTCGTCCTGTCACCGGTGATTGGATTCATGCCGCCTTCACCAAGCCGGAAGCGCGGGATAGGTGGATGCACGAGGTTCTCGCGGAGAGTGATTCCCTGGTCGACGAACTGCTCGAGGCGGATCTGATCATTGCTGGCGTACCGATGTACAACTTCGGCGTTCCGGCCGGATTCAAGGCTTATATCGACAATATCGTGCGAGTCGGGCGGACTTTCGGCTTTGATCGCTCCCGCCCAGGCTTGCCCTATTGGCCGATGCTGAGCGCCATGGGCAAGCGCTTGGTAGTGCTTGGTGCCCGGGGTGATTATGGCTATGAGTCTGGTGAGCGAATGGAGCACACCAACCACGTCGAACCACACTTGCGTACCGTTTTCGCCTATCTCGGCATAGAGGAGTTGCACAGCATCGCCGTGGAGTATGACGAGTTTGCCGACGAGCGGCTGCAGCAGTCTCTGATTCAGGCGGAGCAACGCGTTGAGGCGTTGGTCGACAGGCTGGCGGCCAGTCTGGACGTTGCTCGCGTTGTTTCCGATCCAGTCTCGGGGTGAGCGCACCTCCGTGACCGCTTCTTCGATCGTCCCCTGCTGGGTACCAGATGCTCGGCAACAGATGTGATTCCCTGTCCAGCAAACGTCTGTATTGCAGAACTTGAAATAAGAATAGTCTCGCGGGATGAGAAATTTGCGCGTCTCGCCGTCAGAGGGCCGATGTGGTGAGAGGGAGTGTCTGATTTCCAACAATGTATTCTTCATGATAAGTCGGAAAAATCAGTGAGCGAGGTGGATGATGGGTGGTTATATAAGTAGAGATAGGGAGCCTGATCTGGCGGCTTCTTTCGGTGCGCTGGAAGAAAAACAGTTGTCAGTGAGCCAACCGCTTGCGCGCAATGGTGTTCTGCAGCCAGGAAAGGTCTATTTCATTCCCGCGAGGTGTGGCGCTGCCGTTGTACTGGAAAAAGGGCAGATGCTTACGCTGATTAACGTAAGTGGATTGCAGGTCTGCGATATGTGGGCTTTCAATACGAGTGATCCAGACGAATTTCTATCCATGGAACATACTCGAACCCATCTTGGGCGCTTGGTGCCGGTTGTCGGTGACAGTATGGTTTCCAATAGAAGAAACGAGATGCTGGAACTAGTGGAAGATACTTCGCCTGGGGTGCATGACACATTGATTGCCGCCTGCGATATCAATCGCTATAGACAGCTTGGCGTAAGCGAATACCATGACAACTGTGTTGATAATCTTCGAATGGCATTGCTTGCCATCGGCAAGGAGGTTTCGCATGTTCCATCACCATTCAATGTGTGGATGAATGTTCCACTTGATGGTGATGGCTCACTGACATTTGTGCCACCCGTGGCCAAAAGAGACGACAGGATCGTGTTCAAGGCAATGATGACCTGTTACGTAGTCATGTCATGCTGTCCCCAGGATATTACGGCGGTCAACGGAGTTGGTAGCCAAACGGAAAGTATAGGAGTCATGCTCGGAGATTGAAGAAACACGGGATAGATGGCGATGCACTGCAACTCCGCCGCCGGCGCTAAAGGTTCTCATTTCGTCGGAGGTAAACTCCAGCCTTTGCGCTCCGGCGGCATCCGGCTCGTCATCGCTCACGATATGACTTCAGCACTCCCTCTCGTCGCTTCAAACGCCTCTACACGTTTTTTGGGCCAGCGGCAGCGAAGTTTAGCGATAGCGATCACGCTGCCTCTACGCGGGCTCGGGCTTCTTCTCCCTTGGCTGACCCTCACCTCCGATGTCCGAGGGCACCAGTGGCAGGTCCTCGGGCAGGTGGCGGGCACAGAAGTCCAGGCAGTCGAGGCCGTTGACGGCCTGGGGGGCCAGTGGACAATTCCATGGCGACTCGCGCAGCACTTCCGGAAGATGGTCGCTCAGGTCCTCCATGTCCTGACTCTTGGGCCAGCACAGCCAGCGCTCCCGTTCAGGGGTCTCGGGGTGGCGCCACTTCAGCATCCAGTCGTCGCCCCAGGGCAGTACGCCCAGGGTGTCGGGTTCGGGCGGCGGCAGACCCTGGAAGGCGCTGGCCCACCAGCGGGGCGAGAGGTGATGGCGTCCCAGGCGTCGGCTGCACTGGGCCAGCAGGGTACGCTGCACCACCATGACATCCAGGGCGCTGTCATCACGATAGAGCACATGGAGCGCGAGAGTGTGCGGTATTACGCAAAGCTCCCGCTCAACCAGTTCATCCAGTGACTCCCTGCTGTCGACCTCCTCGGCCAGGGCGCCGTCCAGCGTTACCAGGGTGACCGATTGTGGCGGTATGACGAGACAACAGGGAAGTGCCTGGTCGAGGCATGAAAGCGATTGGACATTGGCGGCGCTGCCCCGGTCGAGGCTCTGTTGATCGACACAGTGGACCCAGTACCAACGAGGCTCGGGATCTTCGTCGGCTGAAGGGGCGCGTTGGGGCATAAGAAGTATGCGCTGATGTCGGTGTCCCAGATTCCACATGGTTCTGGTCCTGTCGATAGCGATTGTTGGTGCACTGTGTCGACGAGCGAAGCCATTTTCTTTCACCAACTGTTACTCTTTTTACAATAGCGCTACTTCCTGTGCTCTGCGTCAACCTCGTCTATCGTCATACGAGTGTCATCTGGACTACCTAGTGTTGTCGGCGGACCGCCGTCGCCCCTGTGATCGACTTTCCCCTCCGATACCCGAGGCCGGCAACAGTGACTGGCACCGACAGCCCACGCCTTGACGGCGAACAGAGGGCTGCAAGAAGAGGACTGCGCAATGAGCAAGGAAATTGAAGATCATCGTCTGTTGAATCCCAGCCGTAATGAACCCTTCTCCTCGGTGCTCGACCGTCGTCTTTCCCGGCGAGCGGTGATGAAGGGTGGCATGGGCATGGCGGCCATGACCATGCTGGGAAGCTTTGGTCTCTCGGCCTTCGCCAACGAGCCGTCGTCAGGGATGGCCAAGACGCCGCTGGCGCTGGCCTTCGAGTCGATTGCCGGTTCGCGCAGCGACGCCGTGGTGGTGCCGCCGGGCTATACCGCCCAGGTGCTGGTGCCCTGGGGTACGCCGCTTGACGACAGCGCGCCCGAATGGAGCGAGGATCTGACGATGACGCCCCAGGCCCAGGCGGCCAGCGTCGGCATGCATCACGACGGCATGCATCCTTTCGCGCTGGATGAGAGCACGGCCTCCGAGCGCTTCCTGCTGGTGATGAACAACGAATACATCGACGAGAACGCGCTGTGGGCGCCCCAGGGCGGCCCTACCAACATGACCGAAGGCAAGCGTCCGGCGGACGAGGTGCGCACCGAGATCAACGCCCACGGGGTGACCGTGGTCGAGGTGAAGAAGGACGCCGATGGTCGCTGGAGCCACGTCAAGGGTTCCGCCCATAACCGTCGCTACACCAGCGCCACCCCGATGCACCTGTCAGGGCCGGTGGCGGGCAGCGACTACGTCAAGACCAGGTATTCCCCGGGCGGCACCCAGGCTCGCGGCACCAACAACAACTGTGCCCACGGCTACACGCCCTGGGGTACCTACCTCACCTGCGAGGAGAACTGGCCGGCCTACTTCGTCAAGAACGAAGGCCGTACCCTGGACGATGACCGTCTTGGCATCGCCAGTGGTCGCGGACGCTACGGCTGGGAGACCGCCGCGGGTGATGACAGCGAACGCGACGACGAATTTACCCGTCTGATCGGCGACCCCGTCGCCGACGACGCCAGCGGTGACTACCGCAACGAGCCGCGTCAGTTCGGCTATATCGTCGAGATCGACCCCTATACCGGCAGGCAGGCGATCAAGCGCACGGCGCTGGGCCGCTTCCGCCACGAGGGCTGCTGGCCGGGCAAGCTGGTAGCAGGCGAGCCGGTGGTGTTTTACTCCGGTCACGACTCGCGCAACGAGTACATCTACAAGTTTGTCTCGGAGGCGGCCTGGGACCCGGCGGATGCCATCGCTCCCGGCGCCGAGGCCGATCGCCTGGCGATCGGTGACAAGTACATGGACAGCGGCACCCTTTACGTCGCTCGCTTCAACGCCGATGGCAGCGGCGAGTGGCTGCCGCTGACGCCGGACGCTTCCACCCAGGATGGCCGTACCCTGGCCGAGGCGCTGGAACTCGACGCCGATGACCTGGCCGGGGTGATCATCCACACCTGTGATGCCGCCGACCTGATGGGTGCCACACCGATGGATCGCCCTGAGTGGGGCGCGGTGGACCCGTCCACCGGCGAGGTCTACATGACCCTGACCAACAACTCGAAGCGTACCGAAGACGGCACCGAGGCGACCCTGACCGGCGACGGCGACAACATCACCGCGCTGGGCAACGGCTACGCCACGGCACCGGTCAATGCGGCCAACCCGCGGGCGAACAACGAGGCCGGTCAGATCATCCGCTGGCGCGAGGGCAGCGATGCCACCGCCTTCGACTGGGAGGTATTCGTGTTCGGTGCCGCGGCCAGTGACCAGAACAACCTGTCCGGGCTGACCGCCGACAACGAATTCGCCAGTCCCGATGGGCTCTACTTCGATGAGCGCGGCGACGGCCAGGGCATCCTGTGGATCCAGACCGACAACGGCTACGAGGGCGTCACCGAGAGCACCAATGACCAGGTGCTGGCGGTCGTGCCGGCGGAGCTCGAGCGTGCCGATGGTGCCGCCGCGGTGATCTCCGGGGCCAACCAGGACAAGCTCAAGCGTTTCTGCGTGGGCCCCAACGGCTGCGAGGTCACCGGCATCTTCCCCACGCCGGACAAGACCGCGCTGTTTATCAATATCCAGCATCCGGGCAACTGGCCGGCCAGTGACGACGCGACCCAGGCGTCTGATGCCAGCGTGCGACCGCGCGCCGCCACGGTGGTGATCCAGCGCGAAGACGGCGGCCAGATCGGCGTCTAGGACGTGTCCGAAAGGTGTCGGCTTGCGTCGGCCTTTCGGGCAATCTCCAGGGGCGTTGTCGACGTCTGACGTCTTGCGCCGCCCCAGCACCCCGGCTCCCTTTTCAGGGAGCCGGGGTGTTTTTTCTAGGGTCTGGGTGTCCAGGGCTGGATGATCGGCAGCCTGAAGCGGGAGGCGGTTGGTCCGGGAACCGCTTGGGTCGGCCAAGGCGCGGGCCAAGCGGCGCCCGGCAGCCGTCAGGACACATGACGACAACATGAAGAAGCCCCTCGCCAGCGTCGCTGGCGAGGGGCCTGGGTGGTGTTGCCGGTGCGTCTGTGGCGCTTTAACGCGCCGCTTTACTCAAGCCCGGGCGGCGTAGGCGTACAGCAGCGTTTCCTGGGCGGAGATCGGTGCGGCCTCGCCCGGATCCTGCTTGATGTAGGTGCCGTCGGCCTGCAGCAGCCAGCTCTGGCAGTTGTCGACCAGATAGGTCTCGAGGTCCTTGCGCACCCGGGCGGCGAGCTTCTTGTCGAGCAGCGGGAAGCAGGTCTCGACCCGATGGAACATGTTGCGCGCCATGAAGTCCGCGCTGGAGCCCCATATCTCGGGCTTGCCGTCGTTGTGGAAGTGGAACACCCGGGTGTGTTCGAGGAAGCGACCGATCACCGAGCGCACCCGGATATTCTCGGAGATGCCGGGCAGGCCAGGGCGCAGGCAGCACATGCCGCGGATGATCAGGTCGCACTCGACGCCGGCCTGGGAGGCGCGGTAGAGCGCCTGGATCAGCTTGGGTTCGGTTAGTGAGTTGCACTTGACGATGATATGGGCGCGCTTGCCCTTGCGCGCGTAGCTTGCCTCCCGCTCGATCATTTCGACGACCCGTTCGTGCAGGGTGAAGGGGGCGTGCAGCAGCTTCTCGATCTGGCGGGTGCGGCCCATGCCGGACAGTTGCTGGAACACCTTGTGCACGTCGGCGCACAGCACAGGGTCCGCGGTGAGCAGGCTGTAGTCGGTGTAGAGCTTGGCCGTCTTGGAGTGATAGTTGCCGGTGCCGAGGTGAGCGTAGTGGCGCAGCGCGCCCTTCTCGCGGCGCACGATGTGCATCATCTTGGCGTGGGTCTTGTAGGCCATCACCCCGTAGATGACGATGGCGCCGGCCTCCTGCAGGCGCGAGGCCAGCGCCAGGTTGTCGGCTTCGTCGAAGCGGGCGCGCAGTTCGATGACCACCGTCACTTCCTTGCCTTGGCCGGCGGCCTCGACCAGGGCGTTGACGATGGGTGAGTCGGCACCGGTGCGATACAGGGTCTGCTTGATCGCCAGCACGTCGGGGTCGCGGGCGGCCTCGCGCAGCAGGTCCTCCACCGGGGTGAACGACTGGAAGGGGTGATGCAGCAGGATGTCGCCTTCCTGCATCGACTGCATGATGGAGTTGGGTTGCTTGACCTGCTTGGGCACGCCGGGGGTAAAGGAGCGGTACATCAGATCGGGCCGGTCGGCGTCACCCAGTACCGACATCATGCGGGTCAGGTTGACCGGGCCATTGACCCGATAGAGGTCACTGGGTTCGAGCTGGAACTGCTTGATCAGGAAGTCGGAGAGTTCCTCGGGGCAGTTGTCGGCCACCTCCAGGCGCACGCCGCTGCCGTAGCGCCGGGCCAGCAGCTCGCCGCGCAGGGCCGAGGCCAGGTCCGAGACTTCTTCGGGATCGACCGTCATGTCGGCGTTGCGGGTCAGACGGAACTGGTAGCAGCCCTTGACCTTCATCCCCGGGAACACCTCGTCGGCGTGGGCGTGGATCATCGACGACAGGAACAGATACTCGGTGAAGCCTTCCTCGCACAGCTCATCCGGCAGCGCGATGACCCGGGGCAGCGAACGTGGCGCCGGCAGGATGGCGAGGCCGCCCTCGCGGCCGAAGGCGTCCTTGCCCTCAAGCTCGACGATGAAGTTGAGGCTCTTGTTGACCAGCCGCGGGAAGGGGTGCGAGGGGTCCAGCCCGATGGGGCTGACCACCGGGATGATCTCGGTGGAGAAGTAATCATGGACCCACTTGCGCTGCTGCTTGGTCCAGTCTCCACGCCGACGGAAGCGGATGTTGTGGGCTTCCATGGCAGGGATCAGCTGCTCGTTGAGGATGCGGTACTGACGCTCGACGTGTTCGTGGGCGATCTTCGAGATCTCGTCGAGCACCGAACGCGGGCTGCGGCCGTCGGCACCGGTGGTGTCGTCGCCCACGGCCAGCTGGCTCTTCAGTCCTGCCACTCGGATCTCGAAGAACTCGTCCATGTTGGAGGAGAAGATCAACAGGAACATCAGGCGGTTGAGCAGCGGGTGCGCCTGGTCCAGCGCCTGTTCCAGCACCCGGATGTTGAACTGCAGATGCGACAGCTCGCGATTGAAGTAGAGGCTCGGGTCAGTGAGGTCGGCCTCAGGGTCCGGCATTGCCTTGGGCTTGATGCCGGTGCGCGTCTGGTTAAGGCGCGGCACCGGGGTATCGGCCTGGGGCGCGTCGCTCATCGAGACGTCGGACTTGCCCAGGGTCGCATGTTCAATCGTGGCGTTGTCGCTCTGCGCGTCTTCCATGGTGGTTCCTCGTCGGGGCTCGGGAAGGGCGCCGCTCCCTCCCCTGATCAGCGGGCCAATAGCCTGGCCGCGCGTTTGGCAAAGTAGGTCAGCACGCCGTCGGCGCCGGCACGCTTGAAGCACATCAGCGACTCGAGGATGACAGTGTCAGCGTCCAGCCAGCCGTTGTCGAAGGCGGCCATGTGCATGGCGTATTCACCGCTCACCTGGTAGGCGTAGGTGGGCACCCGCAGCTCGTCCTTGACCCGGCGGACCACGTCCAGGTAGGGCATGCCGGGCTTGACCATCACCATGTCGGCACCTTCGGTGATGTCCATGGCGACCTCGTGGAGGGCCTCGTCGCTGTTGGCCGGGTCCATCTGGTAGGTCGACTTATCGGCCTTGCCCAGGTTGGCCGCCGAGCCCACCGCATCGCGGAAGGGGCCGTAGTAGCGCGAGGCGTACTTGGCGCTGTAGGCCATGATGCGGGTGTTGTGCAGGCCTTCACGCTCGAGCAGTTCACGGATGGCACCGATACGCCCGTCCATCATGTCGGAAGGGGCGACCACGTCGGCCCCGGCCTCGGCATGGGACAGCGCCTGCTTGATCAGGGTCTCGACGGTGCGGTCATTGGCCACATAGCCGTCTTCATCGAGGATGCCGTCCTGACCGTGGCTGGTGTAGGGGTCCAGGGCGACATCGGTGATCACGCCGAGCTCGGGCAGGGCGGCCTTGAGCTCGCGCACGCTGCGCTGGACCAGGCCGCTGGCGCTGTAGGCTTCTTCGGCCAGCTCGCTTTTCTTGTCGGCGTCGACCACCGGAAACAGCGCAATGGCGGGAATGCCCAGCTCGACGGCCTCGCGGGCCTCTTCGATCAACAGGTCCAGCGACAGGCGCTCGACCCCGGGCATGGACGGTACAGCCTCGCGGCGGCCTTCGCCCTCGAGCACGAAGACTGGCCAGATCAGATTGTCGGCACTCAGCTGGTTCTCGCGCATCAGGCGGCGGGAGAAGTCGTCCTTGCGCATGCGGCGAGGACGGCTGGCGGGGTAAAGACGAGGGGTAATGGCACTCAAGACGGCACTCCACGGAAGCAAGGATTCGGCGCCACGCGCTAGTCTGGTGGCACTTCATGACAAAAGCATGACATTGATTGAGTATATTCCTCCTCTCCCGTTCGCCGAAAGTCGCGTCTTGTCGCACCCGTGGCGACTCTCTAGAGTAGTGGCAGTCTTGGCCGCGTCCGGCCCCGTTCGCGACGCGCTATAAAGGAGAATGACATGAGTAAACAGGTAGCGATCGTCTTGTCGGGCTGCGGCGTACAGGATGGTTCCGAGATCTACGAGACCACCCTGACCCTGCTGCGCCTGGACCAGCTGGGCATCGCCTATCGCTGTTTTGCCCCGGATATCGCTCACCAGGAGGTGATCGACCACCACAGCGGGGAGGCCGTCGAGGAGACGCGCAATGTGCTGGTCGAGTCCGCCCGCCTGGCCCGGGGCGAGATTTCGCCGCTGGACGAACTGTCGGCATCGGACTTCGATGCCCTGATCCTGCCCGGTGGCTTCGGGGCGGCCAAGAATCTTTCGAACTACGCCACGGCCAAGTCCGAGATGGAGGTCCACGAGGACCTGGCTGAGCTGTTGATCGAGTTTCACGATGCGCGCAAGCCGATCGGTCTGATGTGCATCGCGCCGGTGCTGGTGCCCAAGGTGCTGGGGCCAGGCATCGCCGTCACCATCGGTACCGACCCCGAGGTGTGTGGCTGCATCAGCGCCATGGGCGGCCTGCATCGCAGCTGTGCGGTGGACGATATCGTGGTGGACTTCGAGCATCGCCTGGTGACCACCCCCGCCTATATGCTGGCTACCCGCATCAGCGAGGCGGCGCTGGGCATCAACAAGTTGGTGGATCGTATCGACGAGATGATGGACGTCAACACCTGAGCGCCGTCTCAGCGGGGCCAGGCCCCGCTGAGACGCCAGACGATGGCTGATCATTGTCGCCAAGCGCCTTGAACACCACCGGTGCGAGAGCGGTAAAAAAGCAAAGCCCGAGGCCAATGCCTCGGGCTTTGTGCATTCTGCTGACGGGGGCTCTGCCGGTGTGGCGATCACGCCTCGTCCGGCGCTTCCTCGTCATCGCTGCTCCGCCTCTTGACCAGCCGGCCGAACAGCAGCCCGACCTCGTAGAGCAGGTACATGGGTACCGCCAGCAGGCTCTGGCTGACCACGTCCGGCGGGGTCATCAGCATGCCGATGACGAAACAGCCGAGGATGACGTAGGGGCGCTTGGCGCTCAGGCTCTTGACGCTGGCGGCGCCGGTGAGGATGAGCAGGAAGGTGGCAATCGGGATCTCGAAGGCGATACCGAAGGCGAAGAACAGCTTCAGCACGAAGTTGAGATACTGGTTGATATCGGTCATCACCTGCACGTTCTCCGGCCCGGTCTGGGTGAAGAAGGCGAACAGCAGGGGAAAGACCACGTAGTAGGCGAAGGCCGCTCCGAGATAGAACAGCAGGACGCTCGAGGCCAGAAGCGGTAGCGCCAGGGCCTTTTCCTTGTCGTACAGCCCTGGCGCCACGAAGGCCCAGGCCTGGTGCAGGACGAAGGGAATGGCCACGAACACCGCCACTACCAGGGTCAACTTGAACGGCGCCAGGAAGGGCGACGCCACCTCGGTGGCGATCATCTGGGAGCCTTCCGGCAGCAGCTCCATCAGGGGGTCTGCGACAAACTGGTAGATGTCGTTGGAAAAGGCGTAGAGCGCCAGGAAGATCACCAGGATGGCGATCACGGCGCGCATCAGCCGCGAGCGCAGCTCCACCAGGTGTTCGATCAGTGGGGCGTGGCCCTGACTTGACGGCGGAGTGTCACCGGTATCGCTCATCGGGTGGCGGAGTCCTTGTGCTCGGAAGAGGCGGTGTCATCGCTGGGAGCGGGGGAGAGCGTGGAAGCCGAAGCGCTGGACGACGAGGCGCGTGCGGCGCTGTCGACGGCGTCGTCCAGCCGCTGGCCGGCCGAGGCAGACTGGGCGCCGGTGGAATCCGCCTGCCCGCCGTTGCCCTTGTTCGGGGTGTCGGCGATGGATTCCACGCTGCGCTTGGCTTGTTCGGCGCTGCGCTTGGCCTGGTTGACGCTGTCGTCCAGCTTGCGTTCCTGCTCCTTGAGCTTCTGGCGCAGTTCCTCGGCCTCGAGCTGGGCGCTGATCTCGCGTTGCATGCCGGCCACCGAACGCTTGATGCGTCCGATCCACAGGCCGGCGGTACGCGCGGCCTTGGGCAGGCGCTCGGGACCCAGCACCAGCAGTCCCACCACCCCGATGATCAGCAGTTCCAGAAAGCCGATATCGAACATGTGGCGTTACTTGCGCTCGTCGGAGGATTCGGGCTTGCGCTCCGCCTCGACGTCGTAGGTGTTGTTGGGCGTATCGGTCTCGTCATGACGGACCTGGGCCTGGGGCTTGGCCTCCTCCGACTTGTCCTCATCTTCGTTGACGGCCTTCTTGAAGCCCTTGACCGCGCCACCCAGGTCGCTGCCAACGTTGCGGAGCTTCTTGGTGCCGAAGATCAGGATGATGATGCCGAGTACGATCAGCAGTTGCCAGATACTGATACCACCTAACATAAGAACTTCCTCAATATGCGGCGCCAGGCGCCGTGAATCGTTGGTTCCCGCCGAGGCTCAGGAGCGGCGCGAGGCCTTCTCCTCATGCCCCGATACGCCGAAGCGTCGGGCGAGTTCATCCAGCACCTGCCGATGGTCGAGTCCCAGGTGCGAGAGCATCACCAGACTATGAAACCACAGGTCTGCCGTTTCGGCGATCAACGCCTCGCGACTGGCTGGATCCGCGTCAACATCCTTGGCGGCAAGCACGGTCTCCACCGCCTCTTCGCCCACCTTCTCGAGTATCTTGTTCAGCCCCTTGTGATGCAAGGAGGCAACGTAGGAAGTGTCAGGATCGGCGTGCCGACGTTCGCTGAGGGCGGCGTCGAGCTGGTTCAGAATATCGCTCATCGGTGAAGATTCCATTAAAAGATCAGTTCCAGATCACCAGCAGTGTGCCGATGCCCGCAGCGACCAGGACCGGCCAGGGCTGATCGGTCAACCAGCCGGACAGCGGTTGCCAGGCCAGCGCCACCGCGGCCAGGGCGAGCCCCAGTCGGGTCCGGCGTATTCGCCTGGCCTGGCGGGTCAGCTGGCCGAGAATATGGGTCATGACCTCGCCCTGCTGGGTGATCTGGCGCGATCGCTTCTCGGTCTGGGACAGCGCCTGGTGGGCCAGCACCGGCAATTCCGGTAGCTGCCGGGTCAGCTCCGGTGCCTGCCGCTTGAACGACTCCCACAGGCCCTGGGCGCCGGCGCGCTCCTTCATCCAGCGCTCCAGATAGGGCTTGGCGGTGGCCCACAGATCCAGGTCCGGGTAGAGCTGACGGCCCAGGCCTTCGATATTGAGCAGGGTCTTCTGCAGCAACACCAGTTGGGGCTGGACCTCCATGTTGAACCGCCGCGCGGTCTGGAACAGGCCCAGCAGCACCTGGCCGAACGAGATGTCCTTGAGCGGTTTCTCGAGGATCGGCTCGCATACCGTGCGTACCGCCGCCGCGAACTCGTTGGCGCGGGTATCTTCGGCCACCCAGCCGGACTCGATGTGCAGTGCAGCGACCTCGTAGTAGTCCTGGTGGAAGAAGGCCAGCAGGTTGCGCGCCAGGTAGTCCTGGTCTTCCCGGGTAAGGCTGCCGACGATGCCGCAGTCGATGGCGATGTACTGGGGATCGGACGGCGCCTGGCGGGAGACGAAGATGTTGCCCGGGTGCATGTCGGCGTGGAAGAAGTTGTCGCGGAATACCTGGGTGAAGAAGATCTCCACGCCGCGCTCGGCCAGGCGCTTCAGGTCGGTGCCCTGGGCCTTGAGCGCCTCGATGTCGGCCACCGGCACGCCGTGGATGCGTTCCTGGACCATCACCTTGTGGCGGGTCAGCGGCCAGTGGATCGACGGCACATACAACAGTGGCGACTTGTCGAAGTTGCGCTTGAGCTGGGAGGTGTTGGCCGCTTCCTTGGTCAGGTCGAGCTCGTCGAACAGGGTGGTCTCGTAGTCGCGGACCACTTCCACCGGGTGAAGCCGGCGCGCTTCCGGCACCTTGTTCAGCGCTCGCGCCACCAGGTACATCAGCGCCATGTCCTGGCGCATGACCCGCTCGATGCCTGGGCGAATCACCTTGACCACCACGTCCTGGCCGTCGGGTAGCCTGGCGGTATGGACCTGGGCGATCGAGGCCGAGGCCAGCGGCTCACGGGAAAATTCGGCGAACAGTACCTCGAGCGGCTCGCCCAGGGACTCCTCGATCAGTGCCTCGGCCTGCTCGCCGGGGAAGGGCGGTACCTGATCCTGCAGCCGCTTGAGTTCGTTGGCGATATCGTCGGGGAACAGGTCGCGACGGGTCGACAGCATCTGGCCGAACTTGACGAAGATCGGCCCCAGTGACTCCAGCGCCAGACGCAGGCGTTCGCCGCGGGAGCGCTCGCCGACGGGAATCAGCTTGAGCGGCGACCAGGTGAATATCAGCCGCAGCCACCAGGGCAGCTTTTCCAGCGGCAGCAGGGTGTCGAGACGGTAGCGGGTGACGACCCAGATGATGCGCAGCGGGCGGAGGATCATGAGACGTCGTTCTCCCGGGCCAGGCGACGGGTCAGGCGCTTGAGACGTGCCTCAGTACGGTCGGTGGCCAGCTCCAGTTCGGTCAGCGCCTCGCGCATGGCCTCGAGCTGATGGCGGCCGGGCAGCCAGCGGGCTTCCTCGAAGACGTACTCGGAGACGTCGGCGCACAGCTCACGGTGGGTGCGCAGGCCCCAGCGGGACAGGCCGCGCAGGCCTTCGGCGAGCTGGTGAGCCGGCAGGTCGCCGAGATAGCGGGCAAGCTCAGCCTCCCAATCCAGGTCGAGATCCAGCAGCAGGTCGCGGGTCGCCTCGAGCAGGTGGATCTTGCCGCGCACCGCCAGGCGGCCCTCGAACATCAGCCGTTCCATGTCGGCGCCGCCGGCCAGCCGGCCCAGGGTGTCGCTGTCCAGCTCGACGATGGCGTCCCAGGCGCCTTCATCGACCTCGTCCACCAGCAGCAGGTCGAGCCCCTGGGGGTGATAGCACAGCGCCAGCTGGACACGCGGGGACTCCAGGCACATCAGCACCCGCTGGCCCGCCAGCGAGCGCAGCCGAGAAGGCGAGGCAGGGTCGCGTGCGAGCAGGGCGTTGACGGTCTTCTCGATGCCGGCCAGCAGCAGGGTCGGGGTCAAGGCCATCATGTCCTCAAAGCTTGATGCCGCGATGCAGCGCGACGATGCCGCCGGTGAGATTGGTGTATTCGACGCGCTCGAGTCCGGCGGTTTCCATCATGCCCTTGAGCGTTTCCTGATCCGGGTGCATGCGGATCGACTCGGCCAGATAGCGATAGCTGTCGGCGTCGCCGGCCACCAGTTCGCCCATCTTCGGCAGCAGACGGAAGGAGTACTCGTCGTAGGCGCGGGTCAACAGCGGATTGTCGGGCTTGGAGAATTCCAGCACCAGCAGGCGGCCGCCGGGCTTGAGGATGCGCGCCATGGAGGCCAGGGCGGCGTCCTTGTCGGTGACGTTGCGCAGACCGAAGGCGATGGTGATGCAGTCGAAGGTATTGTCGGGAAATGGCAGGCATTCGGCATTGGCCTGGACGTACTCGACGTTGCCGCCGACACCACGGTCGATCAGCTTGTCGCGTCCCACCCCGAGCATGGAGGCGTTGATGTCGGCCAGCACCACCTTGCCGCGCGGTCCCACCATGCGCGAGAACTTCAGCGCCAGGTCGCCGGTACCGCCGGCGATGTCGAGTACGCTATGACCAGGCCGGACGCCGGAACGTTCGATGGTCAGGCGCTTCCACAGCCGATGGATACCGAAGGACATCAGGTCGTTCATCACGTCGTAGCGAGCCGCCACGCTGTGGAAGACATCGGCGACACGTGAGGCCTTTTCCTCGACCGGCACGTCCTGAAAACCGAAGTGGGTGGTGCGCTTATCCATGGGACTCCCGAGTCGTGAGCGATGGCGAGAAGAGCCGACGGGGGCTCTTTGGCAGCGGCCATTGTAGCCTTGCCGAGGTGGCTTGTCTTTGACCGTCACCCGGCTTGTCGCCACACCGGTGTCGATCGCTAGAGCTGACGGATCTCGATACCCAACGGCTCGCGACTGGCGCCGGCCTCGTCCAGACGCTTGAGATAGTCGGCCCAGTTGGCCTCGCGCTCGCGGATCAGCCAGTCCAGATAGTCCCAGCTATAGAGGCCGCTGTCGTGGCCATCGTCGAAGTGCAGCTTGAGGGCGTAGCGGCCCGCCTGGGTGATGTCGGCAAGGCCCACGTCCTTCTTGCCGACCTGAAGGGTGGCGGTGTCGCCGCCGTGGCCACGGACCTCGGCGGAGGGAGAAAACACCCGCAGGTACTCCACCGACAGGCGGTGGCGGGAGCCGTCGGCGTAGCCGATTTCGAGCTCGCGGGCCTTTCTGTGGTAGTGCACCAGGGTCGGAGTGGGGGCGCTCATGGCGATCCTCTCTGTTTCAGCACGGTTGGCGTGCCCGGACGTCAGTATTGGCGGCGTCGAAAGCACAACCGGGCCGCAGCGCAGTGCGCGGCGGCCCGGTCATCGAGGGTGCTTGGCCGGTGGTTACAGGATATACCGGCTCAGATCCTCGTCCATGGCCAGCTCGCCGAGCTGAGAGTCGACGTAGGCACGGTCGATGACCAGCGGGTTGCCGAGATCCGAGCCTTTGAACGAGGCCTCCTCGAGCAGCCGCTCCATTACCGTGTGCAGGCGACGGGCGCCGATGTTCTCGGTGCCTTCATTGACGTTAAAGGCGATCTCGGCGATACGCTCGATGCCGTCATCGGTGAAGCGCACCTCGAGGCCGTCGGTGGCCAGCAGCGCCTCGTACTGACGGGTCAGGGCGGCGGACGGCTCGGTCAGGATGCGCTTGAAGTCGTCCGGCGTCAGCGCCGACAGCTCGACACGGATCGGCAGACGGCCCTGCAGCTCGGGGATCAGATCCGAGGGACGCGACAGGTGGAAGGCGCCGGAGGCGATGAACAGGATGTGGTCGGTCTTCACCATGCCGTACTTGGTCGACACCGTGGAGCCTTCGATCAGCGGCAGCAGGTCGCGCTGGACGCCCTCACGGGAGACCTCACCGCCGCTGGACTGACCGCTGCCCTTGGCGACCTTGTCGATCTCGTCGAGGAAGACGATGCCGTTCTGCTCCACTGCCTCCACCGCGCGGGACTTGATGTCGTCCTCGTTGACCAGCTTGCCGGCCTCCTCGTCGCGAAGGATGGTGAAGGCCTCCTTGACCGTGACCTTGCGGGTCTCGGTCTTGCCCTTGCCCATGCCGGAGAACAGGTTCTGTAGCTGGCTGGTCATCTCTTCCATGCCCGGCGGTGTCTGGAACTCGAGGTTGGGCGCCTGGGGCGACACCTGGATCTCGATCTCCTTGTCGTCGAGCTGGCCTTCACGCAGCTTCTTCCTGAACATCTGGCGCGTCGAGGAGTCCTCGCGCGGCTCGTTTTCCTGGCCACGGGGTGGCGGCAGCAGGGCGTCGAGGATGCGATCCTCGGCGGCATCCTCGGCGCGGTGGCCGACCTCTTCCTTGGCCTGCTCGCGTACCAGCTTGATCGCTGCCTCGGTCAGGTCACGGATGATCGACTCGACGTCACGGCCGACGTAGCCCACCTCGGTGAACTTGGTCGCCTCGACCTTGATGAAGGGAGCCTTGGCCAGCTTGGCCAGGCGCCGGGCGATTTCGGTCTTGCCGACGCCGGTGGGGCCGATCATCAGAATGTTCTTGGGGGTGACCTCCTGGCGCAGCTCGCCGTCGAGCTGCATGCGGCGCCAGCGGTTACGCAGGGCGATGGCCACGGAGCGCTTGGCATCCTGCTGACCGACGATGTACTGATCCAACGCGTGGACGATTTCGCGGGGCGTCATCTGGGTCATGATCAAAGCTCTTCCAGGGTCACGTGATGGTTGGTGAACACGCAGATGTCACCGGCGATCTCCAGCGACTTCTCGGTGATCTCGCGGGGCGACAGTTCCGTGTTCTCGAGCAGCGCGCGGGCGGCGGACAGGGCGTAGTTGCCGCCGGAGCCGATGGCGATGATGCCACGCTCGGGTTCCACCACGTCACCGTTGCCGGTGATGATCAGCGAGGCCTTCTTGTCGGCCACCGCCAGCAGCGCCTCGAGGCGGCGCAGGGCGCGATCGGTGCGCCAGTCCTTGGCCAGCTCCACCGCGGCCTTGACCAGGTTGCCCTGGTACTTCTCCAGCTGGGCCTCGAAGCGTTCGAACAGGGTGAAGGCGTCGGCGGTGCCGCCGGCAAAACCGGCCAGCACCTGGCCGTGATAGAGGCGACGCACCTTGCTGGCGTTGCCCTTCATCACCGTGTTGCCCAGTGACACCTGGCCATCGCCGGCCAATGCCACCTGGTCGCCGCGGCGAACGGAAACGATCGTGGTCATGGAGAATTCTCCTTGGGGAAGCCGAGGCCTCCGGTGACTGTCGAGGGGCAGAGCCCTCTGCATAAGCGATAGGCTGGTAGGTGCGGGCGGGTCGCAAGGATTTCAAGCGCGGGCGACTCGGGAATGCGGCTCGCTTCGACGAGAAGACGGCGCAGCAGAAGGAAGAGAGATACCGCCACGATGGGTGCTTGAGCGGTGGCCAGCACCCACCAGGCCCAGACATGACGTTCTGGGCCTGGTGGGCGTAGCTTCAGAAGGAGGAGGTGTGCCGACGTCAGTTCTGCAGCTGGATCAGCAGCGGCTCGATGCCTTGAGTGCTCATTAGATCCTGGGCCCGCGACAGTTCATTGCGATCGCTGTAGGGGCCGACCTGCACCCGATGCCAGGTGGCGCCGCCGGTGGCCTCGACCTCGCTGATCTTGGCCAGCAGGCCGAAGTCCTTGAGTCGCCCGGCGAGCTGTCGGGCATCGTTGACCTCGCGGAAGGAGGCCGCCTGCAGCATGTAGCGACGCTCGGCGCTGCGCGGTGTCTCGGATGGCGTGGACGACGCTTCCTCTTCGCGGGAGTTGGCGGCGATCACCGCGGCGATGGGGTCGTCCGCGGAGATCTCGTCCTCGCTCGGCTGGGCCGCCTCGGGGCGCTTGGCGGTGGACGCCGGCATCTCCTCATCGGAGGCGATGACTTCGGACTCCGGCAGCAGGGTATAGAACTCGAACGTCGGCATCGGCGGCTCGCTTTCGCTGGTCTGTCCGCCTTGTGCACTGCCACTCGCATTGCTGCCCTGCTGCTCGCCGCTGGAGGGCTTGGGCAGTACCGCCGCCACCGGTGAACGGGGATCCTGCCAGGGAGCGGTACCGTTCTGGTGGTGAGCCAGCAGGAAGCCTGCGGCCACGCCGACGGCGGCCCACAGCCAGCCTGGGATACCCCCGCGGGCCTGCTTGGGTGCTTGCCTGCGCTTCTGGCTGGTGGTTGCTCCGCGCTTGCGCGGGGGCGCCTTGCGAGTGGCCATGGCTTACATCTCCTCCGGTGCACCGACGCCCATCAGGTCGAGTCCATTACGCAGCACCTGACGCGCGGCCAGGCCCAGCGCCAGGCGCGCATTGCGCAGGGCGTCGTCGTCGACCATGACTTTGCAGGCGTTGTAGCAGCTATGGAAGTCGGCTGCCAGATCCTGCAAATATTGGGCGATCTGCTGCGGCTCGCGGGCCTTGGCGGCGTGCTCGACCACCTCGGGATAGCGCGCCAGGCGATTGAGCAGGGCCTTTTCCTGGTCTGCCTCGAGCAGGCCCAGGTTGGCCATGGCGGTGGCGTGGTCGAAGGCCAGGCCTTCGCTCTCGGCCTTGCGCAGCACGCTGCAGACCCGGGCGTGGGCGTATTGTACGTAGTACACCGGGTTGTCATTGGACTGCGAGCGCGCCAGATCGATGTCGAAGGTCAGCTGGGAGTCAGCGCGACGGGCGGCGAGGAAGAAGCGGGTGGCGTCGCGGCCGACCTCGTCGATCAGGTCGCGCAGGGTGACGTAGCTGCCGGCCCGCTTGGACAGCTTGACCTCGACTCCGGAACGGGTGACCAGCACCATCTGGTGCAGCACATAGTCCGGCCAGCCCTGGGGGATACCGACATCCAGCGCCTGCAGGCCGGCGCGTACCCGGGTCACGGTGGAGTGGTGGTCGGCACCCTGCTCGTTGATTACGCTGGTGAAGCCGCGCTGCCATTTGTCCAGGTGGTAGGCCACGTCGGGCAGGAAGTAGGTGTAGCCGCCTTCGCTCTTGCGCATCACCCGATCCTTGTCGTCGCCGAAGTCGGTGGTGCGCAGCCACAGGGCGCCGTCCTGCTCGTAGGTGTGGCCGTTATCGGTCAGGCGACGGGCGGTCTCCTCGACCTTGCCCTGCTGGTACAGCGAGGACTCGAGGAAGTAGACATCGAAGCCGACGCCGAAGGCGCGCAGGTCCAGGTCCTGTTCGCGACGCAGGTAGGCCACGGCGAACTCGCGGATGGCGTCGAGATCCTCCGGGTCACCCTTGGCGATGACGTGGCGGTCGTCGGCGTGGATGGTCTCGCCGGCCAGGTAGGCCTTGGCCACGTCCTCGATGTAGCCACCGCGGTAGCCGTCCTCCGGCCAGCCGTCGCTGTCCGGGCCCAGCCCCTTGGCGCGGGCCTGCACCGACAGCGCCAGATTGGTGATCTGGGCGCCGGCGTCGTTGTAGTAGAACTCGCGGGTGACGTCGTAGCCGGTGGCCTCGAGCAGGCGACACAGGCAGTCGCCCACCGCGGCGCCTCGGCCGTGGCCGACATGAAGGGGGCCGGTGGGGTTGGCGGAAACGAACTCCACCTGCACCTTTTCGCCAGCGCCGGCCAGGCTACGGCCGAAGGCGTCGCCGGCGTCCAGCACCTGGCGCACCACCTGGGCCGCGGCGTCGGTGGCGGCGAAGAAGTTGATGAAGCCGGGGCCGGCGATCTCGACCTTGGACACGGCGGCGCTTTCGGGCAGGGCCGCGACCAGTTTTTCCGCCACCTGGCGCGGTGCGGCCTTGGCCGGCTTGGCCAGCATCAGGGCGAGGTTGGTGGCGTAGTCGCCGTGGGCCTTGTCCTTGGTCGGGTCGACCTTGTAGGCCGGGGAAAGCTCCTGGGGAACGACTTCCTGCTGCTTGAGCTCGGCAAGAGCGGCATCCAGCAGCGCAACGATGGTGTCTTTCATGAGGCGTCTATGTCCTGTGGCACGGTGGCCGAGCGCGGCGAATCCTGGCGGGAGCACCTGTCGGCGGGCAGACCGCGTATTATCGATGATTGCGCCTGGCCTTTAAAGGCCGGGGCGGCAAAGCTCAGCGTATCGGACCTCAGCTCAGGGTCTGCGGATCGACGTCAATGGACCAGCGGATACGCCGCGCCTCGGGCCAGGCTTCCAGACGGTGGGCCAGCCATTCGAGCGCCGGGTGCAGCTGACTGCGTCGCTCCGCAATTAGCGCGATCTGCAGGTGGTAGCGGTTCTGACGGCGCTCCATGGGGGCCGGTACCGGGCCGAGGCAGTCGAGATCCAGAGCCAGGCTACGTACCTGCTCGCGCAATTCTCCGGCGATCTCCCGGGCGAGTGCCGTCAGGGCGTCTTCCCGGGGGCCTTCCAGGCGGACCAGGGCCATGAAGCGCAGTGGCGGCAGGGCGGCGATGCGGCGTTCTTCCAGCAGCGACTCGGCCAGGGCGTCGTAGCCGCGCTCGGCCAATAGACGCAGGCTGGGGTCGTCCGGGTGCATGGTCTGCACCAGCACTCGGCCAGGGTGGGCGGCGCGGCCGGCGCGCCCGGCCACCTGCTCAAGCAACTGGGCCGAGTGCTCCAGCGCGCGAAAGTCGCTGGCGTAGAGGCCAGCGTCGGCGTTGACCACCACGACCAGGGTGACGTGGGGCAGATGGTGGCCCTTGGCCAGCATCTGGGTCCCGACCAGGATCGCTGGTTCACCACGCCGGACCTCGGTGAGCATCTTCTCGAGCGCGTCCTTGGCCCGGGTGCTGTCGCGGTCGATGCGGTGGACCGGGGTCTCGGCAAAGGTTTCGGCCAGGCTCTCCTCCGTACGCTCGGTGCCGCTACCCAGCGGACGCAGGTCGGCGCTGCCGCAGTCCGGGCAGGCGTCGGGAATGACCCGGCGGCGATCGCAGTGGTGGCAGGCCAGCATCGGCGGCTGGCGGTGCCAGGTCATGCGTGCGTCACAGTGGTCGCACTCGGCCATCCAGCCGCAGGCGTGACAGGCCAGGGTGGGGGCGAAACCGCGGCGATTGATGAACACCAGCACCTGGTGGCCGGCATCCAGCGTTGCCTTGATGGCGTCGATGACCGGCGGAATCAGGCCGCCGCGCCGAGGGCGCCCCTTGAGGTCGACCAGCTCCAGTCGAGCGGGAGCGTGGCGAGTGGCCCGTCGGGTCAGCCGCAGGTGAGCGTAGTCACCGGTGCGCGCGCGGTGCAGGCTCTCCAGCGACGGCGTGGCGCTCCCCAGCAGCAGCGGAATGCCATGGCGCTTGGCGCGCACCACCGCCAGGTCGCGGGCGTGGTAGCGTAGCCCGTCCTGCTGCTTGAACGAACCGTCGTGTTCTTCGTCGACGATGATCAGGCCTGGACGTGCCAGCGGGGTGAAGATGGCCGAGCGGGTACCGATGATAATCGGCGCCCTCCCGCTGGCCGCCGCCTCCCAGGCGTCCAGGCGCTCGTGGTCGGTCAGCCCCGAGTGCAGCGCCACCACCGGGACCCGGAAGCGCTGGCGAAAGCGCCCCAGGGTCTGCGGGGTCAGGCCGATTTCGGGAATCAGCACCAGCGCCTGGCGCTTCTTGGCCACCACCGCCTCGATCAACTGCAGGTAGACCTCGGTCTTGCCGCTGCCGGTCACCCCGTGCAGCAGGCAAGGGTGAAAGCGATCGAGCCCCTGGTGGAGCTGGTTCAGCGCCTTGGCCTGCTCGTCGTTCAGGGCCAGCGCCGGGCTCGCCAGCAGGCCCTGGCTGTCGTCGGGGGTGGGGCCGGTGAGGGTTTCCTCGTGGCAGCTCACCAGCCCCTTGGCTTCCAGCGCCTTGAGCTGGTCGCGGGTGAAGGATTGCGCCTGGATCACCTGGGTGGTGAGGCCCTGGGGATGCTGGCGCAGCATCTCCAGCAGTTCGGCCTGGCGCGGAGCCCGGCCCAGGCGGGCAGGATCGCCGTTCAAGGCGACCTGCCAGCGTTCGCGTACCCGCGCCTCCAGCGGGCGTCCCTGACGCAGCAACACCGGCATGGCATGGGCCAGGGTGTCGCCGAGGGCGTGCTGGTAGTAGCGCGAGGTGAATCGACATAACCACAGCCAATCGCCTGGCAGCGGCGCCTTGTCCAGACAGGCCTGGATCGGCTTCAGCTTGGCCAGCGGCAGGTCGCTGTCGTCACGACAGTCGACGATGACGCCCACCACCTGGCGGCGGCCGAACTCGACGCGCACGCGCAGCCCCGGCGACCAGCCCCCTGGCGGGGGCGCCCCCTGGGGGAGGTAGTCGAACAGGCGGCGAAGGGGAGATGGAATGGCGATCCGCAGCACGCGCGGGGCAGGAGAGTCAGCCAATTGGCCTCCACAATGAAGTCTGCTAGAATACTCCGCCGCTTCCTTGATGGGAGCGGATCACCGGCCGGCACAGGGGCTTGACGACGCACCAACGAGTGCCCGTGCCATTACCCGTATGCGGTGCCTGGCAATGGATCAGGTGGCGGCATACCGAAAAGTGAGGTTCACGATGAAACAAGGTATCCACCCGGATTACAAGACGGTCAATGCGACCTGTTCCTGCGGCGCCACCTTCGAGGTCGGTTCCACCGCTGGCCACGACCTGAGCCTGGACGTCTGCTCTCAGTGCCACCCGTTCTACACCGGCAAGCAGAAGCAGGCCACCACCGGTGGTCGCGTCGAGCGCTTCAACAAGCGTTTCGGTGCCGCGCTCAAGCGTTGATCGTACGGAGCTGAACGCGCCAGCGAGAAACGCTGGTCGACGATGCTCGGGCAATGTCCCCTTCGAACCCGCCTTCATGGCGGGTTCGTTGCGTCTGGGGGCGCGCAGAGAAACGGGAGCAAAGGACAGGGCCCGCGACCGCGTGAGCGATGCCGTTATTGCGTTGCATCAATGCGCAACGCGCGGCGGGCGACTAGGCTTCAAGCAGCAAAGGGAGGCGATGGTCGGGCCTCATCGTTGTCACGGGGCGAACTCGCGCTTGCCCGAGCGGTGAGCTTCCAGCGTCACCCTTGGCCCATCTCTGCGCTCACCTTCCTTGCATCTTTCTTCATGACAAGGGTTGGTGCAATGCAGCAAAAGTTGTCGACATTGTCAGCGAAAATCCTGAAACGGGCGTATAACTGACGCTTTTCTCAATCATGTTGAGAAATGGAATATTTTTCTATATTGTGTTGCCACCGTTCCACAAGGACATCCGGACACCAAGCATGACGGACGCAAAGAAGCAGGCTGCGCTGGACTATCACGCCCTCCCCATTCCCGGAAAGCTGTCGGTCGAACTGACCAAGCCGACCGCCACGGCCAAGGACCTGGCGCTGGCCTACAGTCCCGGCGTGGCGGAGCCGGTGCGAGAGATCGCGCGGGACCCGGAAAACGCCTATCGCTATACCGGCAAGGGCAACACCGTGGCGGTGATCTCCGACGGCACCGCCATCCTTGGTCTTGGTAACCTGGGGCCGCTGGCGAGCAAGCCGGTGATGGAAGGCAAGGGTGTGCTGTTCAAGTGCTTCGCCGGCATCAACTCTGTGGATATCGAGGTCGACGCCGAGAGTCCCCAGGCATTCATCGATACCGTGGCGCGGATCGCCGACAGCTGGGGCGGCATCAACCTCGAGGACATCAAGGCACCGGAGTGTTTCGAGATCGAGCAGGCGCTGGTCGAGCGCTGCAAGATCCCGGTGTTTCACGATGATCAGCATGGCACCGCCATCGTCACGGCGGCGGGTATGCTCAATGCGCTGGAAATTGCCGGCAAGTCCCTCGACCAGGCGCGTATCGTGTGCATGGGCGCCGGCGCCGCGGCGATCGCCTGCATGAAGCTGCTGGTGGCCTGTGGTGCTCGCCCCGAGAACCTGGTGATGCTCGACCGCAAGGGCGTTATCCATACAGGTCGTGAGGACCTCAACCAGTACAAGGCGATGTTTGCGGTGGACACCGACCAGCGCACCCTGGATGACGCCATCGATGGTGCCGATGTGTTCATCGGTCTGTCCGGCCCTGGCCTGATGACCGCCGATCATATTCGCAAGATGGCCAAGGACCCGATCGTCTTCGCCTGCACCAATCCGGATCCGGAGATCCATCCCGACCTGGCGCGGGAGACCCGCCCGGACGTGATCATGGCCACCGGACGTTCGGACTATCCGAACCAGGTCAACAACGTGCTCGGTTTTCCCTTTATCTTCCGCGGTGCCCTGGACGTGCGCGCCACCCGCATCAACGAAGAGATGAAGGTCGCTGCCGTCCATGCGCTCAAGGACCTGGCGCGGGAGCCGGTGCCCCAGGCGGTGCTGGAAGCCTACGAGAAGGACGCCATGAGCTTCGGCCGTGAGTACATCATTCCGACCCCGGTGGACGTGCGTCTGCTGGAGCGGGTGACCTCGGCGGTGGCCCAGGCGGCGGTGGACTCCGGCGTGGCCAGAAAGCCCTACCCGTCGCACTATCCGCTCAAGACCATCGACGACGTCTACGGCGGTTGAGCCAGGCGCCGATAGATCCAGGCGCCGCTTGATCCAGACGTCTCGACAGCAACGACAAGGCCCTCCAGTGGAGGGCCTTGTCGCGTCTGGTGGCCGTAATCCGATCGGTCCTGGTCGCTAGAACTCGTAACGCAGTGACGCCGAGGTGATGCGGTCGGTCTTGGCCTCGGCGTCCTCGGGGGGATCCCAAGGGATGGGAGCTGCTTGAGAACTCGTGGCGAAGGAGCCGGTATGTTCTTGATCGGGGGCTGCCCTAGAACTCGTAGCGCAGTGACGCCGAGGTGATGCGGTCGGTCTTGGCCTCGGCGTCCTCGGGGGGATCCGAATTGTGCTTGATCTCGTGGGACAGGCGCAGCGACATATGGGCGTTGATGCGGGTATCCAGGGCGGTATAGGAGCGCACCGTCGAGTTCTTGCGGGTGGTCTCCAGCGACAGTTCCTGTTCGAGGGTGGCGCTATCGCTCAGCGCATAGCCGGCCTCCAGGGCGCCGTAGGCCACCGCCAGACGCTGGTCGTTCTCGCCGGGCAGGATGTCGGCACGATAGCCGGGGCCTGCCTCCAGCGCCAGGTGGGCGCGATCGTCGTCGATCAGCTGGCGGCCGTAGCCGGTGATGGCGGTGAACTGGTGGTCGTAGCCGCTGAAGCGATCCTTCTCCCAGCGGCCGAAGCCGAACAGATAGTGCGGGCCGACCAGTTCGCGGCGTTGGCGAAAGGACACCAGATACTGCTCCGCACTGGTCTCGCTGTCCTCGCTGGCGTGGCGGGCCTCGCCGCGCAGGCGTGACAGCCAGGCCCCCTGCAGCCAGGTCAGCTGAGCCTTGCCGAGAAAGGTCTCGCTGTTGGAGTTGCCCGACAGATGGGTGTAGCCGAACTCGACATGGCCGAGAAAGTCCGGCGAGTCGTCATGGACGGGGATCGGGGCGTAGAAGGCGTCCGCCAGCGCGGCTTTTATCGGCACAAAAAGCCCGAAAATGCATAGTGCCGTCGCGGGCAAATGAAAACGGGAAATCACCATAAGGTGGTCTCTAGGAAGGTTCAAGGCGTGGTGGGTAGCGCGAAGTGACAAGGGACCCCTCCTTCCCGACGGGAAGGAGGGGTAATGGCCTTAGAAGATGGCTTCGTAGGCGCCGGTACCCTGGGAGCCGCTGTGGCGCTCGACGGCGCTTTCGACACGGCGGGGCTGTACGGTGGGCATGTGGTCTTCGTCGAACAGTTCCTCGACGCCGCCACCCTGGCCGTCGCGCAGCAGGCGACCGCTGTTGGCGTCGACCCTGGCGGTGATGATGCCGGGCGGCTGTTCGGGGATGTTCTCCGGCTTGCCGGCCAGCGCCTGGCCCATGAAGTCGACCCAGATCGGCAAGGCGGCCTGGGCGCCGTACTCGGCGGTGGGGGTGTTGTCGTCCTTGCCCACCCACACGGTGGCAGCGTAGTCGCCGTTGAAGCCGGCAAACCAGGCATCACGCTGGTCGTTGGTGGTGCCGGTCTTGCCGACGATGTCGGTGCGCTCGAGTGCCAGGGCGCGGCGGGCGGTGCCGCGCTCGACCACGTCGCGCAGCATGTCGCGCAGCAGGTAGACGGCACGCTCGTTGGCGACCCTGGGCGCCACCTCGTAGGTCTTGCCGTCGATCTGTGTGGTGGTCTGGCCTTCGCTGCATTCGCGGCAGGCCACGCGGGGGCTTGCCTCTTCCACCAGGGTCTGCTGCTCGCCCTGGGTGATCTTCTCGATGAACCAGGGCGATACCCGGAAGCCGCCGTTGGCCAGCACCGCGTAGGCGTTGGTCATTTCCAGCGGGGTCAGGCTGGCGCTGCCCAGTGCCAGCGACAGGCCGTTGGGTAGACGATCACGGGAGAAGCCGAAGTCCACCAGGAAGTCGATGGTGCGACTCAGCCCGATGTTCTGCAGAAGGCGAATGGTGACCAGGTTGCGCGAGCGGGCAAGGCCGACCCGCAGTCGGGTCGGGCCAAGGAAGTCACCGCTGGAGTTGGACGGGCGCCACAGTTCGTTGCTGCCGTCGTTGAGCACCACCGGGGCGTCGTTGATGACGGTGGCGGGGGTCACCTCGCCACTGTTCAGGCCCGCCAGGTAGATGAACGGCTTGAAGATGGAGCCGGCCTGGCGACGGGCCTGAATCGCGCGGTTGAACTTGCTGGCGTCGAAGTCGAAGCCGGCCTGGAGTGCGAGGATCGCGCCGGTCTGCGGGTCCATCACCACCAGTGAGCCCTCGGCACCGGGCTGCTGGGACAGGCGCCAGCTGCCGTCCTCGCGCTGGAGGATGCGCACCAGGTCACCCCGGCTGGCGATCTCTGAGGCCGAGGACGGTGAGGCGCCACGATAGCGGGCACTCTTGTAGGGCGCGGCCCAGTCCAGCCCGTCCCAGGACAGGGTGATCAGCTCGCCCTCATGGGCCAGCACCTGCATCTCGCGGCCTTCGCTCTTCACCACGATGGCGGGTTCCAGCGGGCCGTAGGTCGGGGTGCGCTCCAGCACCTGCAGCCAGTTGCTGACGTCGCCATCGACGCCCTCGACGCTGGTCTGACTGCGCTCGGCCGCGCGACGGGCGGTTTCCATGACCTCGGGAGACTCGGACAGCTCTTCCTCCAGGCCGGTGCGCTCGGTCTTTTCCTGGGCTTCGGCCAGACTCTGAGGAATCTCGGTGTCCTCAGGCCCGCGCCAGCCATGGCGGGTGTCGTAGGCGATCAGGCCATTGGCCAGCGCCTGGCGAGCCATGGGCTGGAGCTCGCTGTCGATGGTGGTGGTGATGCGATAGCTGCCGGTATAGGCCTCGTCACCGAAGCGATCGGTGGCGAACTGACGGGCCATCTCGGCGACATAGTCGGCCTGAACCTCGGCCTTGGCCACGTGGCGACTGGCGGTGATCGGCGCCTGAACCGCTTCGTCATAGGCGCTCCGGTCGATGTAGCCCAGCTCGCGCATGCGAAACAGGATCCAGTTGCGGCGAATCAGCGCGCGCTCGGCGTTGGCCAGGGGGTTGAAGGCCGAAGGCGCCTTGGGCAGGCCTGCGATCATCGCGTGCTGGGCCAGCGTCAGCTCGTCGAGCGGCTTGTCATAGTAGACCTCGGCGGCGGCGGCGATGCCGTAGGCACGGTGCCCCAGGAAGATCTTGTTGACATAGAGCTCCATGATTTCCTGTTTGCTCAGGATCTGTTCCATCTGCAGCGACAACAGGATCTCACGCAGCTTGCGGGTAAAGGTACGATCCAGCGTCAGCAGATAGTTGCGCGCCACCTGCATGGTGATGGTCGAACCGCCCGACTGGATATCGCCACCGCTGGACACCAGTTCCACTGCGGCCCGCGCCAGGCCCTTGGGGTCGACGCCGGGGTGTTCGAAGAACGCCGAATCCTCTGCTGCCATCAGTGCCTGGAGCATTGGTTCTGGAATGTCCTCGAAGTCGACCGGCATGCGGCGTTCCTCGCCGAATTCGCCGATCAGCTGACCGTCGCGGGTATAGATGCGCAGTGGTGTCTGCAGCTCGAAGTCCTGCAGTTGACGGACATCGGGAAGCCCAGGAGCGAAGTAGAGGGCGGCACCGACGACGCCCAGGGCCGCGGCGGCGCCAAGCGATATCACCAGCCACACGGCGGAGAAAATGAGCGTTCTGAGATACTTCATGAAATCGCGGTGTCCATGCTGAGAACGAAAAACGGCGGGGCGAAAGAGATGGGGTAAGGCAGTCCTTTGCGTCGGCCATTATAGGAACTGGGAGGGCCTGTCACCACCATTGTGACGAATTGCCCGTCTTGTTGCACAAAGTGCCGTCATGGATCAGTAAGGCCCGGCCCGGTTTTGGCTAGGCTGGCGCCACAGCGTCGTGCATCGGGCGCGGTGCCATGGTGGCAGTGTGATGGGCTCATGTGGTTTTCCTCGAAGGACAAGGGTCTGGTCGGTGTCGATATCACCTCTGCCTCGGTCAAGTTGATCGAGCTGGTGGAGGACGACGCCGGCCACCGCGTGGCCGGCTACGCGGTCAGACCGCTGCGTCAAGGGGCCGTGGTGGAGCGCCGCATACGTGATATGGGCGAGGTAATCGAGGTGCTGTCGCGGGTGGTCGAGCTGGCCTCTCCAGGGAGTCGAGAGGCCGCCGTGGCGGTGCCATCCCGCGCAGCGATAACCCGGGTGCTGCGCTATCCGGCAGCGCTCGATGATGAAGAGATCGAGGCCCGTATCGAATGGGAGTCAGACAAGCACATACCGTTTCCGTTCCGTGAGGTGGCCTTTGACTTCTATCGCCTGGGACGCTGCTCCGACGATCCGCAGTGGCAGGAGGTGCTGCTGGTGGCCTGTCGTCGCCAGGACGTCGAGCAGTTGACCCAGGCGCTGGAGGCCAGCGGGCTCATGCCTGCGGCGGTGGATGTCGAGAGCTTCGCCATCGAGCGGGCCATCGCTGGCCTTTGCCGTCGTCGCCGACTGGGGGACGGCGCTCTGGCCCTGGTGGACGTGGGCGCCTACCTCAACACGCTGCACGTGGTGGTGGCCGGGCGCATCGTCTACAGCCATGACAGCCTGTTCGGCGGCATGCAGCTCACCGAAGCGATCCAGCGTCACTACGGTATCGGCATGGATGAGGCCGGCTTTGGCAAGAAGCGGGGCGGTTTGCCGGACGACTATTCGCAGACGGTGCTGGGGCCCTTCGTCGAGACCCTGGTGGAGCACATCCAGCGATCGTTGCAGCTATATCAGGTGTCGGACCATGTGCGTCCGCTCGAGCGACTGCTGTTGACCGGAGGTGGCAGCCTGGTCGCGGGGCTTGCCGATCGTCTGAGCCAGGCCCTCGGCCTGCTGGTCAGCCAGGTGGACCCGCTGGAGGGGATGGCGCTCAAGCCATCGCTGGACGCGGCGGCACTGCGCGGCGAAGCGCCGGCCCTGCTGACCGCCTGCGGCCTGGCCATGCGAGGACGACCATGAAAGATGTGACGATCAACGAGGTCCAGGTCAATCTGCTTGACTGGCGCGAGGCCGCTCGCGCCAGGCGCACGCGACGCTTCTGGCTGGCGGTGGCGCTGTCGGCGTTGGCGGGTGTCGGGCTCGCGTTGATGGCCACGCTGTGGCTGCAGTGGGGGTTGAGGCAGATGGAGGCCCGCCAGCGACATGTCGCCGCTGCCGTCGAGCGTCTGGAAGAAAAGTCCGCCGAGATGGTCGATCTCGAACGCCAGCTCTCATTGCTGGATCAGGAGCAGGCGTTGCTCGAGCGGCTGCAGGACGAGCGGCGCCAGACGCTTGCGGTGGTCAACGCCCTGGCAGCCACCCTGGCACCGGGGGTTCGCTATCAGCGTGTCGAGCGCATCGGCGACAGATTGATGCTCGAGGGCGAGGCCGTGGACAGTGCCAGGCTGGTCGAACAGCTGCGCTCCCTCGAGCGTGCGCAGGTCTTTGCCGAACCACTGTTGTCGCGGGTGGGGGCCGAGCAGGGCTATCAGCATTTTGCGCTGGAGATGACCCTCGCGGCATTGCCGGCGCTGGAGGCCTTGCCATGAATTCAGAGCAGGGCGGTGACGTCAGCTGGCGTGAGCGCTGGCTCGATGAGTGGCGCCGGCTCAAGGCGCTGGACTGGCGTCGGCTGGAGCTGAGTGAGGCCGGGCGCTGGCCGATGTCGCTGCGGACCCTGGTGGCGATCCTGGCTTTCGTGCTCGCCCTGGTGGCCATGGTGGTGGGCTATCTGCATCCCCTGTCACAGCGTCTGGTGGAGCTGCAGCGTCAGGAGCGAGAGGTGGTCGCCGACTTCGAAGGCCGCGCACGCGAGTTGGCGGAGCTTGATCGCCTCAAGCGGCTGTTGGTGGATCTCGATCAGCGTGTCAGCGAGCGGAGGCGCATGTTGCCGGATGGTGCCGCCATCCCATCGCTGTTGGAAGGCATCGGCCAGGTGGCCAAGCGTCGCGGGCTATCGCTGGAGGAGCTCGAACTGAGGCCGGCGCGCCCCCTGGAGCTTTATGTCGAGCGGCCTTTTGATCTGCGGGTGCGGGGCGACTATCACGCCATCGGTGGTTTCGTGGCTGACCTGGCCAACCTGCCCCGACTGGTGACGTTGCACGATTTCAGCCTGTCGCCGGTCGAGGGAGGGCTTGAGCTGCACGCGCTGGCGCAGACCTACAGTATCGGCGAAGGAGCGCGCGTCGAGGGAGCGACGTCGGGCTCGACAGATGTTGTAGCGGAGGATTCATGAGGCGGCGCCGGCTGGTGGGCGTGCTGATGGGCGCCTTGTTGGGTGTGGCCCTGACGGGTTGCCAGCAGGCGGACCTCGACGCCCTGGATCGGCGTCTGGCCGAGGCGCTGGCGCCGGAGCTCGATCGGCGGCCGGTAGCGTTGCCCGAGGTAGTGAGCCTGCCGGTGCTGCAGTATCGCTACGCCAACGCGAGAAGCCCCTTTCGCTTCGAGGGCCAGGGCTTCGGCGGTCAGCGGTTTGGGCAAGGCAGCGGTCTTGCTGCCTTTTCCCTGGACGAACTTGAACTGGTGGGAGTGCTGGGTCGAGGGCAGCGGCATTGGGCGCTGTTCGAGGCGCCCGATGGTCATCTCTATCGGGTGGCGCAAGGGGAGATGCTGGCCAATCCGCCCGCCAGGGTCGCGGCGATCAGCGCTGAGGCCGTCAGGCTGGAGGCGGTTGCAGGCAGGGACTATCGCTGGAAGGAGCGTGTCATGAGGGTAGGCGAGTGAGCAGGCGACCTGATATCGGTTCATGTCGGACAGGCGAATCGGCGTTTTCGCCTGGGAAGGCGATCGCGCGGTGGCTGGTGGGGCTGGTGGTCGGTGTGCTGCTGGTGTCGCCGGGCTGGGCGCAGGGTGAGGGCTATCAGGGCGCGCCGATCACTCTGAACTTTCAGGATGTCGAGGTGCGCTCGGTGCTGTCGGTGTTGAGTGACTTCACCGGCCTCAATATCGTCGCCAGTGATAGCGTCGCTGGGCGGGTGACCCTGAACCTGGAAGCGGTGCCCTGGGACCAGGCGCTGGACATGGTGCTGGAGAGCCAGGGGCTCGATAGTCGTCGGCAGGGCGACATCCTGCTGGTGGCGCCGGCCTCGGAACTGGCCGAGCGTGATCGCCTCAAGCTCGAGGCAGCCTCGCGGCTGGACGAGCTTGAGCCCCTGGTGACCGAGCATATCGAAGTGCGGTATGCCAAGGCGGTTGAGCTCGCCGCCTTGCTGCGTGGCGAGAACGGTTTCGGGCTGTTGTCCGATCGCGGGCGCGTGGCCACCGATCCGCGCACCAATACCCTGCTGGTCCAGGACGTGGCCAGTCAGCTTGACGAGATTCGCTGGACCCTGGCGCGCCTGGATGTGCCGGTACGCCAGGTGCAGATTTCGGCGCGCATCGTGGTGGCCCGAGACAACACCGCCGAGGAGATTGGCGTCAACTGGGGGGCACGCAGCCGCCACGACAAGTTGCCTGTGGGGAGCGGGGACGGTGCCCTGTCCGGGGCGCTGGGTGAATCGGTACAGATCGGTGATGGGGTCTTCGGCAATCGAGGGGATGCCTACGGTGGCCTGGGGGTGGATCTGGGCGATGCCCTGGATCCGGGAAGCTCTTTCAAGTTCGGCTATCTGGCCGGGGATGTACTGCTGGATCTGGAGTTGCATGCGCTGGAGAGCGAGGGCAAGAGCCAGACCATCTCCGAGCCGCGGGTGATTACCGCCAATCAGCACACCGCCCTGATCAAGCAGGGCAAGGAGATCCCCTACCAGGAGTCCACCTCCAGCGGTGCCACCAACGTGGAGTTCAAGGAGGCGGTGCTGGCGCTTGAGGTCACCCCGCAGATTACCAGCGATGACCGCATCGTCATGGATCTGACCATCAACAATGACACCCTGGCCGAGCAGAGCTTCGACGGCGAGCCGGCCATCGATACCAACGAGATCCAGACCCAGGTGCTGGTCGAGGACGGCGAGACCGTGGTGCTGGGGGGGATTCTCACCACCCAGCAGCTGCATACGCTGTACAAGACGCCCTGGCTTGGCGATATCCCCTGGCTGGGAAAGCTGTTTCGCTATACCGAGGACGTCAACGATAAGGTAGAGTTGTTGGTATTCATCACTCCCCGGATACTCGACGACGGCCTGGCGACTCACTGATGCAGGAAGTACCCAACCTGATTCTGATAGGCCCCATGGGGGCGGGAAAGAGCACCATCGGCCGCCTGCTGGCGGCCGAATTGTCACGTCCGTTCTACGACAGTGACCACGAGATTCAGTCACGCTGTGGCGCGGATATCCCCTGGATATTCGATGTCGAGGGCGAGAGCGGCTTTCGTGACAGGGAAAGCGCCATGATCAGCGAGCTGGTGGACTACGACAAGGTAGTGATCGCCACTGGCGGCGGCGCGGTGCTGCGCGAGGAAAATCGCCAGCGTATCCGCGAGGGCGGTACCGTCATCTATCTGTTCACTACCGTGGAGCAGCAGTTGAAGCGCACCGCCAAGGATCGCAACCGGCCGCTTCTGCAGCGCGGCGATCGCGAGCAACTGCTGCGCGACATGTTCGCCCTGCGTGACCCGCTGTATCGCGCCACCGCGGACCTGGTGATCCGCACCGACCGCCGCGGGCCGCGCTCGGTGGTCAACGATATCGTTCGTCGCGTCCATCGCCTCCTCGACCCTCTCACCTGCAAGGCCTCATCATGAGCACACCCACGTCCGTGAATCCCTTGACCCTGACCGTCGCCCTGGGCGATCGCAGCTACCCCATCCATATCGGACCGGGGCTGGTCGATGACGGTGAGCGTCTGGCCTCCTATCTCAGTGGTCGCCAGGTGATGGTGGTGACCAACGACACCGTCGCCGCGCACTATCTCGAGCGGTTGACCTCGGCGCTGTCAGCGGCCGACGACCGCCTGAGGATAGAGACCCTGGTGCTGCCGGATGGTGAAGCCCACAAGAATGTCGATGGCGTCTCGCGCATCTGGGACGCCCTGCTGGAGGCCGGTTTCAACCGCAAGGCCACGCTGGTGGCGCTGGGCGGCGGGGTGATCGGCGATATGGTCGGCTTCGCCGCGGCGTCCTACCAGCGCGGCATCTCCTTTATCCAGGTGCCCACCACTCTGCTGTCCCAGGTGGATTCTTCGGTAGGGGGCAAGACCGGGGTCAATCATCCGCTGGGCAAGAACATGATTGGCGCCTTCTGGCAGCCCCGCGCAGTGCTGATCGATACCGCCACGCTCTCGACCCTGCCCGAGCGGGAGCTGTCCGCGGGTCTTGCCGAGGTGATCAAGTACGGACTGATCCATGACAGTGACTTTCTCGGCTGGCTGGAAGATGAGATGGCTGCGCTGCGTGACCTCGACGATGTTGTGCTCGCCAAGGCCATCGAACGTAGTTGCGCGATCAAGGCCGAGATCGTCGCCCTCGACGAGACCGAGCAGGACGTGCGGGCGCTTTTGAATCTGGGGCACACCTTCGGGCACGCCATCGAGGCCTACATGGGTTATGGCACCTGGCTGCACGGCGAGGCGGTGGGTGTGGGCATGCTGATGGCGGCGGACCTGTCGATGCGCCAGGGCTTTATCGAGCAGGCCGATGTGACGCGCACCCGTCGAGTGATCGAGCGGGCGGGTCTGCCGGTGGCGGCTCCCAGGGAAATGACGGTTGAGGATTTCGTGTCGCGCATGAAGCTCGACAAGAAAAATACCGATGACCGCATGCGCCTGGTGCTGATGCGCGCGCTCGGTGAGGCCTGCGTCTACGACCAGACCCCGCCGGCGCTGCTTGGCGAATGCATCGAGACCTACCCGCGGGCCTGATGATGCCAGTCTCCAGCGTATCGACTGCGACGCCCGCCTTGTGCGGGCGTTGTCGTGTCTGGGGCATGCCGAGCGGCAAGGTCGGCTTTGGCAAGGGGTGCCGATCATGCGTGGATCTGTATGTCGTATGCCTGATCGGCATGGGGTGTCGACAGTTTTTGCGACTAAAGTCTAGTGGTGAAAGGCGTACAGCAAGACTTGCTGGAAACGGCTTCCAAGTCGTTGACCTGATAAGGTTTTTTTTCGAAGCCTTGGTGCAAGCATCAGATTTACGGTGTTTTTTTATGGGGCGTGCGCGGCGGGGAGATTGCGCGAGGGCGGGGGGCTGGCTATGCTGGGTACCCATTTTTCGTGCAGTTAGCGAAAGCCCTTAAGGGCTTAAAATCAAAAGAAAAACCTATAATAATATCGCGATTATGCTGTGACTACAACCCTTTCACCTGAGGCGCGCCCATGAACAGAGGTCTTCACCAGCCCGGCGAGTTCCGTGACAACTGCGGGTTTGGCCTGATCGCCCACATGGAAGGGCAGGCTAGCCATGAACTGCTCAGTACTGCCATCGAATCCCTGACCTGCATGACCCACCGTGGCGGTATCGCTGCCGACGGCAAGACCGGTGACGGCTGTGGCCTGCTGTTGAAGATGCCCGACGGCTTCATGCGCCACGCCGCCAAGGAAAGCCTGGGTATCGAACTGGGCGACAGCTATGCCGTGGGCGTGATCTTCCTGCCCGACGACGACCAGCGTGAGGAGCGCGCCCGCCAGGTGCTCGAGGCGAGCCTGACAGAGCGTGGTGTCAAGGTGCTCGGCTGGCGCGAGGTGCCGGTGGACCCCAGCGTGTGCGGCCCGATGGCGCTGGAGTGCCTGCCGCGTATCCGTCAACTGTTCGTCGAGCCCGGTGACGCCGAGGAAGCCTTTGACGTCTCGCTGTTCATGGCCCGCCGACTGGCCGAGCAGGCGCTGATCGACGAGCCGGACTTCTACGTCAGCTCGCTGTCCAGCGACGTCGTCTCCTACAAGGGACTGGTGATGCCGGTGGACCTGCCGGCCTTCTATCAGGACCTGGGTGACGAGCGCCTGGAAACCGCCATCTGCGTGTTCCACCAGCGTTTCTCCACCAACACCGCGCCGCGCTGGCCGCTGGCTCAGCCGTTCCGCCTGCTGGCCCACAACGGCGAGATCAACACCATCGAGGCCAACCGTGGCTGGGCCAACTCGCGCAAGGAGAACTTCGTCTCCGAGCGGCTGCCCGACATCGCCAGCCTCGACCAGATCGTCAATACCACCGGTTCCGACTCCTCGAGCATGGACAACATGCTCGAGGTGCTGCTGACCGGCGGCATGGAGCTGCATCGGGCGGTGCGCATGATGGTGCCGCCGGCCTGGCAGAACGTGGAGATCATGGACGGCGACCTGCGTGCCTTCTATGAGTATAACTCCATGCACGTGGAGCCCTGGGATGGTCCCGCCGGTGTGGTCATGACCGATGGCCGTCAGGCCCTGTGCATGCTCGACCGCAACGGCCTGCGCCCGGCGCGCTGGGTGATCACCCGCAACGGCTTCATCACCCTGGCTTCCGAGATCGGTACCTACGACTACAAGCCCGAGGACGTGGTGGCCAAGGGCCGTGTCGGCCCCGGTCAGGTCCTCGCCGTGGACACCGAGACCGGCGAAGTGCTGCACACCAGCGACATCGACGAGCGGTTGAAATCGGCCTATCCCTACAAGCGCTGGCTCAAGCAGGAGGCTCAGTTCCTGGAGTCCGCGCTGACCGAGCTCGCCGCCTTCAAGAACATGGACTCCGACACCCTTCAGGTGCAGCAGAAGATGTTCCAGGTCAGCTTCGAGGAGCGTGACCAGGTGCTGCGTCCGCTGGGCGAGAGCGGCCAGGAAGCGGTGGGCTCCATGGGTGACGACACCCCTATGGCGGTGCTCTCCGGCAAGCACCGGATGCTGTCGGACTACTTCCGTCAGAAGTTCGCCCAGGTCACCAACCCGGCCATCGATCCGCTGCGCGAAGCCATCGTGATGTCGCTGGAGACCTGCATCGGTGCCGAGCGCAACGTGTTCAAGGCGACCCCGGAGCACGCCCACCGTATCGTGCTGACGACCCCGATCCTGTCGCCGCGCAAGTTCACCGCTCTGGTAGGCCAGGACGACCCGGCCTTTGCCAGCCAGCGTCTGTCGCTGGGCTATGACCCGGAGCAGACAGGGCTCAAGGCGGCGCTGCTCGAGCTGTGTCGCGAGGCCGAGGCGGCGGTTCACGAGCACAAGGTGATCCTGGTGCTGTCCGACGCCGACCTGCCCCAGGGGCAGGTGCCGATCCATCCGGCGCTGGCGGTGGGCGCGATCCACAACGAACTCGGTCGCAAGGCCCTGCGCCCACGGGTCAACCTGATCGTCGAGACCGGCTACGCCCGTGACGCCCACCAGATGGCGGTGCTGTTCGGGGTGGGCGCCACCGCGGTCTATCCGTGGCTGGCCTACCAGGTGATGGCCGACATGCATCGCACCGGCGAGCTGTCCGGCAATCCGGCGGACGCCCGCGAGAACTACCGCAAGGGCCTGCAGAAGGGACTGTTCAAGATCCTCTCCAAGATGGGCATCTCGACCCTGGCCTCCTACCGTGGTTCGCAGCTGTTCGAGGCGGTGGGTCTGTCCTCCGAGGTGATGGATCTTTGCTTCACCGGCATGGCCTCGCGCATCGAGGGCACCGGCTTCAACGAGATTCAGCTGACTCAGGTGGCGCTGGCCAAGGACGCCTGGAAGCCGCGCAAGGGCATCTCCCAGGGCGGCCTGATGAAGTACGTCCATGGTCACGAGTACCACGCCTACAACCCCGATGTGGTCAAGGCGTTGCAGGAGGCGGTGCAGGAGGGCGACTACGCCAAGTGGAAGAAGTTTGCGCAGCTGGTCAATGATCGCGCGCCCGCCACCATCCGTGACCTGCTGAAGCTGAAGCCCGCCGCCGAGGCGTTGCCGCTCGAGGAAGTCGAACCGGTCGAGGACCTGCTGCCACGCTTCGACAGCGCCGGCATGTCGCTGGGTGCGCTGTCGCCGGAGGCTCACGAGGCCCTGGCCCAGGCCATGAACGAGGCCGGTGGGCGCTCCAACTCCGGTGAGGGTGGTGAGGATCCGTCGCGTTACGGCACCATCAGAAGCTCCAAGATCAAGCAGATCGCCTCCGGGCGCTTCGGTGTCACCCCGGCCTACCTGGTCAACGCCGAGGTGCTGCAGATCAAGGTGGCCCAGGGCGCCAAGCCCGGCGAGGGTGGCCAGCTTCCCGGTGGCAAGGTCAACGAGTTGATCGCCCGGCTGCGTTATTCGGTGCCGGGGGTGACCCTGATCTCGCCGCCGCCGCACCACGACATCTACTCCATCGAGGATCTGGCCCAGCTGATCTTTGACCTCAAGCAGGTCAATCCCGACGCCCAGGTGTCGGTCAAGCTGGTCTCCGAACCCGGCATCGGCACCATCGCCACCGGCGTGGCCAAGGCCTACGCTGACCTGATCACGGTGTCCGGCTACGACGGCGGCACCGCGGCGAGCCCGCTGACCTCGATCAAGCACGCCGGTTCACCCTGGGAGCTGGGCCTGCCGGAGGTGCATCAGGCGCTACGCATAAACGGCCTGCGCGACAAGATCCGGCTGCAGACCGACGGCGGCCTGAAGACCGGCCTGGACGTGATCAAGGCGGCGATTCTTGGCGCCGAGAGCTTCGGCTTCGGTACTGCTCCGATGGTGGCGCTGGGCTGCAAGTACCTGCGTATCTGCCACCTCAACAACTGCGCCACCGGTGTCGCCACCCAGATGCAGTACCTGCGCGACGAGCACTTCCGTGGCACCGTCGACATGGTCAAGCACTACTTCCGCTTCATCGCCGAGGAAGTGCGCGAACTGATGGCGCTGGTGGGTGTGCGCAAGCTCACCGACCTGATCGGGCGCACCGACCTGCTCGAGGTGTTCGAGGGGCTGACGCCTTCGCAGCACAAGCTTGACCTGACGCCGTTGCTGGCCAACGACCATGTGCCGGCAGATGCCCCTCAGTATTGCCAGGTCAGCCGTAACGTGCCCCATGACCCGGGCGCCAAGAACCTCGAGGTGCTGGAGGCGCTCAAGGACGCCATCGAGTCCAAGGGCGGGGCCGACGTGTCCTTCACCATCACCAACTGTGATCGTTCGGTGGGTGCGCTGACTTCCGGCGCCATCGCCAAGCGTTACGGCGAGGCGGGTCTTGACGACGCGCCGGTGACCGCGCGCTTCACCGGTGTCGCCGGTCAGAGCTTCGGGGTGTGGAACGCCCGCGGACTCAATCTGTACCTGGAAGGTGACGCTAACGACTACGTCGGCAAGGGCATGAATGGCGGCAAGATCGTCATCACCCCGCCGAAGAGCAGTCGGTTCGAGAGCCACAAGACGGCGATCATCGGCAACACCTGCCTGTACGGCGCCACCGGCGGCAAGCTGTTTGCCGCGGGTACCGCCGGCGAGCGCTTCGGCGTGCGCAACTCCGGCGCCCACGCGGTCATCGAAGGCTCGGGCGATCACTGCTGCGAGTACATGACCGGCGGCATCGTCTGCGTGCTCGGCGAGACCGGCGTCAACTTCGGTGCGGGCATGACCGGCGGCTTCGCCTACGTGCTCGACGAGGATCGCTGCTTCGTCGACCGTTACAACCACGAACTGGTGGAGATCCATCGGGTCAACACCGAGGCCATGGAGGCCTATCGGAGACACCTCAGGGAAACCATCGAGGAGTATGTGGCCGAGACCGGGTCATTGCGCGGTCAGGCGATCCTCGAGGACTTCAGCGACTTCATCCGCCACTTCTGGCTGGTGAAGCCCAAGGCGGCGAGCCTGAATGGCCTCTTGGCCCAGTCCACGCGTCAGCCCGAATAACCCGACGGCGTCCCGAACAAGGCAGGAGAACATCATGGCAAACCGTTTGAACAACGACTTTCAGTTCATCGACGTCGGTCGTCAGGATCCGCAGAAGAAGGCGGCGCGCACCCGCGCCCGCCAGTTCGCCGAGATCTACGAGCCGTTCAAGCCCATGGAGGCGGCCAGCCAGGCGCATCGCTGCCTGCACTGCGGTAATCCCTACTGCGAGTGGAAGTGTCCGGTCCACAACTACATTCCCAACTGGCTGCAGCTGGTCAGCGAAGGCAACATCCTCGAGGCGGCGGAGATGTCGCATCGCACCAACTCGCTGCCCGAAGTGTGTGGCCGGGTGTGCCCCCAGGACCGCCTGTGCGAGGGTGACTGCACCCTCAATGACGGCTTCGGCGCGGTGACCATTGGTTCGGTGGAGAAGTACATCACCGACACCGCCTTCGCCATGGGCTGGCGCCCGGACATGAGCCAGGTGACCTGGACCGACAGGAAGGTCGCGATCATCGGCGCGGGCCCCGCTGGCCTCGGCTGCGCCGACATCCTGGTGCGCAACGGCGTCAAGCCGGTGGTCTTCGACAAGTACGCCGAGATCGGCGGCCTTCTGACCTTCGGCATCCCCGAATTCAAGCTCGAGAAGACGGTAATGGAACGTCGTCGTGCGGTGTTCGAGGAGATGGGCGTGGAGTTCCGCCTCAACGTCGAGGTGGGCAAGGACGTCGCCTTCGAGGATCTGTTGGCGAAGTACGACGCCGTGTTCCTCGGCATGGGCACCTATACCTATATGGAAGGTGGCTTCCCCGGCGAGGACCTGCCCGGGGTGCACAAGGCGCTCGACTACCTGATCGCCAACGTCAACCACCGCCTGGGCTTCGAGAAGAATCCCGAGGACTTCGTCTCGCTGGAAGGTCAGCGTGTGGTGGTGCTGGGTGGTGGCGATACCGCCATGGACTGCAACCGTACCGCCATTCGCCAGGGCGCCCGTGAGGTGACCTGCGCCTACCGCCGTGACGAAGAGAACATGCCGGGCTCCCGGCGTGAGGTGGCCAATGCCCGCGAGGAAGGCGTGGACTTCCTGTTCAATCGTCAGCCGGTGGCGGTGGTCGGTGAAGAGCGGGTCGAAGGCGTCAAGGTGGTGCGTACCCGCCTGGGCGAAGCCGACGAGAACGGCCGTCGCCGTCCCGAGGTGGTGCCGGGCTCCGAGGAGATCATCCCCGCCGACGCCGTGGTCATCGCCTTCGGCTTCCAGCCGAGCCCGGCGCCCTGGTTCGAGTCGGTGGGCATCGAGGTCGACGAGCGTGGCCGGGTCAAGGCGCCTGAGCATGGCAGCTTCGCCTTCCAGACCACCAACGAGAAGATCTTTGCCGGTGGCGACATGGTGCGCGGCTCCGATCTGGTGGTGACTGCGGTCTATGAAGGTCGCCAGGCCGGTGAGGGCATCCTCGACTACCTCGACATCTGAGGCTCTGCCGAGCCCCGTCCCCCGCGTGAGAACCATGGCGGAGGGGCGGGGCGGTTTCTCCAGGATGACTTCCTGTTGTGCAAATTGAGCCGTTAGTCGATATCTGCTAGTCTGTCGTCCCATCCTGGCGCGGCTTCCTGCCGGGCCTACCGATCACGTTTCGACAGGTTCTCCATGACACGATATATCTTCGTGACCGGCGGCGTTGTGTCCTCTCTTGGCAAGGGCATTGCGTCGGCCTCGCTGGCGGCGATTCTCGAGGCTCGCGGCCTCAAGGTCACCATGCTCAAGCTCGACCCGTACATCAACGTGGATCCGGGCACCATGAGTCCCTTCCAGCACGGCGAGGTGTTCGTCACCGAGGATGGCGCCGAGACCGACCTGGACCTGGGCCACTATGAGCGCTTCATCCGCACCAAGATGACCCAGTCCAACAACTTCACCACTGGCCGGGTCTACGAGCACGTGCTGCGCAAGGAGCGTCGTGGCGACTACCTGGGCGGCACGGTGCAGGTCATCCCGCACATCACCGACGAGATCAAGCGTCGTGTCTACGAAGGTGGCGAGGGCTTCGACGTGGCACTGGTGGAGATCGGTGGCACCGTGGGTGACATCGAGTCGCTGCCGTTCCTCGAATCCATCCGTCAGATTCGCAGCGAGAAGGGCGCCAGCAACGCCATCTTCATGCACCTGACGCTGGTGCCCTACATCCAGACCGCCGGCGAGACCAAGACCAAGCCGACTCAGCACTCGGTCAAGGAGCTGCGCTCCATCGGTATCCAGCCGGATATCCTGATCTGCCGCAGCGAGGTCGAGCTGGAAGAGACCGAGCGTCGCAAGATCGCGCTGTTCACCAACGTGGAAGAACGCGCGGTGGTACCGCTGCAGGACGCCGATACCATCTATCGGATTCCGCTGATGCTGCACGAGCATGGGCTCGATGACATCGTCTGCGACAAGCTGCGCCTCGAGGCCGACGAGGCCGACCTCAGCGAGTGGGTCAAGGTGCTCGACGCCAAGCTCAACCCGCTCAAGTCGGTGAACATCGCCATGGTCGGCAAGTACATGGAGCTCCTGGACGCCTACAAGTCGCTGAACGAGGCGCTGATCCACGCCGGCATCCAGACCCGCGTGAAGGTCAACGTCGACTACATCGACTCCGAGGACATCGAGCGTCACGGCACCGACCGGCTGGCCGGCAAGGACGCCATCCTGGTGCCCGGCGGCTTCGGTGAGCGCGGTGTGGAAGGCAAGATTGCCACCGCGCGTTTCGCCCGCGAGAACGACATTCCCTACCTGGGCATCTGTCTGGGCATGCAGGTGGCGGTGATCGAGTACGCGCGCCATGTGGCCGGCTGGAACGATGCCGACTCCACCGAGTTCACCCACGACACCCAGCACCCGGTGGTGGGCCTGATCACCGAATGGCTCAACCCCGAAGGCAAGATCGAGGTGCGTGACGAGGCCTCCGATCTGGGCGGCACCATGCGTCTGGGTGGCCAGGAGTGCCGTCTGGCCAAGGGGTCCAAGGCCCGCGAGGCCTACGGTGACGACATCATCGTCGAGCGTCATCGTCATCGCTTCGAGGTCAACAACCAGTTCATCGAGGACCTGGAAAAGGCAGGCCTGGTGGTCTCCGGACGCAGCGTCGACAACTCCCTGGTGGAAATGGTCGAGCTGCCGGACCACCCTTGGTACGTGGCCTGTCAGTTCCACCCGGAGTTCACCTCGACGCCGCGTGATGGCCACCCGCTGTTCACCGGCTTCGTCAACGCGGCCCTGGGTCACAAGGCCAAGCGCACCCGCGCCCAGTCCGCGCATCAGGAGTGATCGCCATGTCAGACGCCCAGCGTACCATCGAATTTGCCGGCCTGAGGGCCGGCAATTCATTGCCTCTGGTGCTGTTTGCAGGGATGAACGTGCTCGAATCTCGTGAGCTGGCCCTCGAGGTCGCCGAGGCCTACGTCGAGGTGACCGGCAAGCTCGACATCCCCTATGTGTTCAAGGCCAGCTTCGACAAGGCCAACCGCAGCTCGGTGCATTCTTACCGGGGCCCTGGCCTGGACAAGGGGCTCGCGATCCTCGATGAGGTCAAGTCGCGCTTCGGGGTGCCGGTGATCACCGATGTCCACGAACCGCACCAGGCGGCGCCGGCGGCCGAGGTGGCCGATGTCATCCAGCTGCCGGCGTTTCTGGCTCGCCAGACCGACCTGGTGGTGGCGATGGCCGAGACCGGTGCGGTGGTCAACATCAAGAAACCGCAGTTTCTGGCCCCCCACGAGATGCGCCACATCATCACCAAGTTCCAGGAAGCCGGCAACGAGCGGCTGCTGCTGTGCGAGCGTGGCTCGAGCTTCGGCTACAACAACCTGGTGGTGGATATGCTCGGCTTCGGCGAGATGAAGGACACCGGCTTCCCGCTGCTGTTCGACGTGACCCACTCGCTGCAGCGTCCGGGCGGGCGCAGTGACAGCGCCGATGGCCGCCGCGCCCAGGTGCTGGACCTGGCCAGGGCCGGGGTGGCGGTGGGCATCGCCGGGTTGTTCCTGGAAGCCCACCCCGATCCCGATTCAGCAAAATGCGACGGCCCCTGTGCACTCCCGCTTGATAAGCTCGAGCCTTTCCTGTCGCAGATCAAGGCGCTGGATGACGTAGTAAAAAAACTACCGTCGATCGAGATACGCTGACGCTACCTCCGTTGGATCGTGTGTTCTGGCCCTGGGGCCTATGGTGTCACCCGGGCGGATCGACAACGCTGACACGAGTTTTTCACCCACAAGGATCCTCAAGATGACCAAGATCGTCGATATTCGTGCCCTCGAGGTGCTGGACTCTCGCGGCAACCCCACCGTGCAGGCGGAAGTCCGCCTGGAAAGCGGCGCGATCGGTGTCGCCTGCGCACCGAGCGGCGCCTCCACCGGCTCTCGCGAGGCGCTGGAGCTGCGTGATGGTGACAAGAGTCGCTACCTGGGCAAGGGCGTGCTGAAGGCGGTGGACGCGGCCAACGGCAAGATCCGTGAGCGTCTGCTGGGTATGGACGCACGCGATCAGCGCGGGCTGGATGATGCCATGCTCGAGCTCGACGGCACCGACAACAAGGAAAACCTGGGCGCCAATGCCATCCTGGCGGTCTCCCTGGCCGCGGCCAAGGCCGCCGCCAACGCCAAGGGCGTGCCGCTCTACGCGCACATCGCCGAGCTCTACGGCCAGCCGGGCAAGTACCTGATGCCGGTGCCGATGATGAACATCCTCAACGGGGGCGAGCACGCCGACAACAACGTCGACATCCAGGAGTTCATGGTCCAGCCGGTCGGCGCGCCGAGCTTCCGCGAAGGGCTGCGCGTCGGCGCCGAGATCTTCCATGCGCTGAAGAAGGTGCTGTCGGCGCGTGGTCTGGCCACCGCCGTCGGTGACGAGGGCGGCTTCGCCCCCAACCTGGCCTCCAACGCCGAGGCGCTGGCGGTCATCAAGCAGGCCGTCGAAGACGCCGGCTACGCGCTGGGCAAGGACGTCACCCTGGCGCTGGACTGCGCCGCCAGCGAGTTCTACAAGGACGGGCAGTACCTGCTGGCCGGCGAGGACAAGAGCTTCGACGCCGAGGGCTTCGGTGACTACCTGGTGGGCCTCAGCGACGAGTACCCGATCGTGTCCATCGAGGATGGTCTGGACGAGTCCGACTGGGACGGCTGGAAGTCGCTGACCGCCAAGCTCGGCGATCGCGTGCAGCTGGTGGGTGACGACCTGTTCGTGACCAACACCCGTATCCTCAAGCGCGGCATCGACGAGTCCATCGGCAACTCCATCCTGATCAAGTTCAATCAGATCGGTTCCCTGTCCGAGACCCTCGATGCCATTCGCATGGCTCAGGACGCCGGCTTCACGGCGGTCATCTCCCACCGCAGCGGTGAGACCGAGGACACCACCATCGCCGACCTGGCCGTGGGCACCTGTGCCGGTCAGATCAAGACCGGCTCTCTGTGCCGCAGCGATCGTGTGGCCAAGTACAACCGTCTGCTGGTCATCGAGCAGGAGCTGGGTGAGCGTGCGAGCTATCCGGGCCGCTCCGCCATCAAGGGGCAGGCGTAGGCCCTTGGCAAGGCGCCGATGGTGCTAGTGTCGACGCGTCTTGTAAGAGATTGACTACAGTTCTTGTAAGACATTGACTATTTTGGCGCCGAAAAGGCTCGCAACCGTGTTGCGGGCCTTTTTTATCGCCTTGATTTTTTGAGACTTTTTTCACCAGGCCCTCTCGGTCTGCGTCATGGGTGAGAAAAGTAGGGTGCTTGTGATGACCCCAGAAACTGACAGAATGGCCACACGAATCGAGAGGTCAGGCTTCGCGGCGGCAAGCCGCCCGTCTGTCCCACGGAAACTTCATTGTTTCGGCATCGTTTCCGCAAGGAGGTGGAGTCGACGTCGGCAGTGAAGGGGCATGGATGTCCTCGGTGGTTGACACCCGGATGGGCCGGACTTGCCACTCTTCGGTTCAGGTAGGTGTTTTCGGGATGCGTTCAGGAGTCAAGAGCGCGCCTGGTGCGACAGGAAGTCGCTTCTGGGCACGGAGGGCGCTCAGGGAGTAGGGCGGAGGGAGCCGCCCAAGGAAACGCTTGGAGCGGGCGGCCTACGGGCCGCCTTTTTTTATGCCTGCCTGTCGGGCACCTGCTTCGAAAGGCCATTGCGCCACGTCCTTCCTGCGCCGATGTCGGGCAGAAGTCCGGGCCGGTCGATGCTTGTCCGGGGGCGAGTGGGCCGGAACCCTTCTTCAAGATTTGCTTTACACAAACGCGACAGCCGCCCGGATAAGGCGGCTGTCGCGTTTGTTCAGGTACTGCCTGGCGCGGTGCTCAGCGCTCGAGCTTTTCCAGCTTGCCCGGCTTGCCGTCCCACTGCTCGGCGTCTTCCGGCGGATCCTTCTTCTCGGTGATGTTGGGCCACACCTCCGCCAGCTCGGTATTGATCTCCAGGAACTGTTCCTGGCCCTCGGGCAGTTCATCCTCCGAGTAGATCGCTTCGGCCGGGCATTCCGGCTCGCACAGGGCGCAGTCGATGCATTCGTCGGGGTGAATCACCAGGAAATTGGGGCCTTCGTAGAAGCAGTCCACCGGGCAGACCTCGACACAGTCGGTGTACTTGCACTTGATGCAGTTTTCGGTGACGACGAATGTCATGCCAGTCTCCCTTCCTCGGGCCAGCGCCTTGCCGGCCTCTCTGTACAGTGGTGGCTTTCGCCCGGGTCGTTGGTGACGTGCGTGCGGCGTGGCGCCCATGCAGGCCATGCAACCTTCGCGTCCGGCGTAACATGCCGGCGCGTCTTAAGCCTTAATGTTATATAGAAATGGCTTTTTATAATCTACGGTCCTTGGGTGCCACATTCTAGTCCTCGCGCCGCTATCGGGCAAGAGTATGCCTCACAAGGGCCTCACAGTGCCGACTTCCAGCGGTACAGCAGTTCCAGTGCCTGGCGTGGACTGAGGTCGTCGACCGCCAGGCCGCCGAGTTCTTCCACCAGAGGGTGGGGGGCGCTGGCGAACAGGTCCGCCTGCTGGGGGGCGGACTGGTGGTGTCGGCTTCCGCCATCCGGATCAGCGCTCCTGCGGCCATGATCGATCTCCTGCTGCTCCAGGGCGGCAAGCTTGGTCCGTGCCTCGGCGATGACGGTCTGGGGCACACCGGCCAACTGGGCCACCTGCAGGCCATAGCTCTGGCTCGCGGGGCCGTCCTCGACCCGGTGCATGAAGACGATGCCATCATTGTGTTCGGCGGCGGTCAGGTGGACGTTGGTCACCGCCGGCGCCTCTGTGGCCAGCGCCGTCATCTCGAAGTAGTGGGTGGCGAACAGGGTAAAGGCGCGGGTACGGGTCAGGTGTTCGGCGCTGGCCCAGGCCAGTGACAGGCCGTCGAAGGTGCTGGTGCCCCGGCCGATCTCGTCCATCAGCACCAGGCTGTGGTCGGTGGCGTTGTGCAGGATATTGGCGGTTTCGGTCATCTCCACCATGAAGGTGGAGCGCCCGCCGGCCAGGTCATCGCTGGAGCCGATGCGGGTGAAGATGCGATCCACCGGGCCGATGGTGGCGCTGTCGGCGGGCACAAAGCTGCCGCTGTGGGCGAGCAGGGTGATCAGGGCCGCCTGGCGCATGTAGGTCGACTTGCCGCCCATGTTGGGGCCGGTGATCACCAGCATGCGGCGATCGTCGTCCATGCACAGGTCGTTGGGCACGAAGGGGCCGTCGCTGACCTGTTCGACCACCGGATGGCGACCACCGCGGATATCGAAGCCTGGGGTCTCTGACAGCGTCGGGCGGACGAAGTCCAGCGCCCGGGCACGCTCCGCCAGGGTGCACAGTACGTCGAGTGCGGCCAGCGCCCTGGCCGTCGCCTGGAGCCTGGCAAGTTCGGCGTTGAGGCTGTCGAGCAGGCTGTCGTACAGCAGTTTTTCCCTGGCCAGGGCGCGGGACTTGGCCGACAGCGCCTTGTCCTCGAACTCCTTGAGCTCCGGGATGATGAAGCGTTCGGCGTTCTTCAGCGTCTGGCGGCGAATATAGTCGGCCGGAGCCTCCTTGGCCTGGGCGCGGGGGATCTCGATGTAGTAGCCGTGAACCCTGTTGTAGCCGACCTTGAGCCCGGCAAGCCCGGTGCGCGAGCGTTCGCGGGTCTCGAGCTTCACCAGGTAGTCGCCAGCGTGTTCGGCCAGGCCCCGGTGCTCGTCGAGCTCGTCGTCGAAGCCTTCGGCGATGACACCGCCATCGCGGATCACCACGGGAGGATTGTCGACCAGGGCTCGGGTCAGCAGTTCGGCCAGCTCCGGGAAGGGGCGAATGTGCTGGCGCAGGCCGTCGAGCGTGGTGCCGTCGGCGTAGCCGGCAAGGCTCGCCTCGAGTGCCGGCAGGGCGTTGAGGGCGTCGCGCAGCCGTGCCAGGTCCCGCGGGCGGGCACTGTTGAGGGCCACCCGGGCCAGAATGCGTTCGACGTCACCGATCGCCTTGAGGTCGTCGCGCAGAGGCTCATGGCCGTCATGGTCGAGCAGCAGGCTGATGGCCGCCTGGCGCCCCATGACCTGCTCGCGATCACGCAGCGGTCGATTGAGCCAGCGCTTGAGCAGGCGTGAGCCCATGGCGGTGGTGGTGGTGTCGAGCACGCTGGCCAGGGTGTTGTCGCCGCCCCCGCCAAGGTTGGTGTCGATCTCCAGATTGCGCCGGCTGGCAGCGTCGATGACCACGGTGTCGTCGCGACTCTCGACGCCGATGGCGGTGACATGGGGCAGGGCGCTGCGCTGGGTGTCTCTGGCGTAGTCCACCAGTACCCCGGCGGCGATGATCGCCGCGTGCAGGTGGGCGCAGCCGAACCCCTTGAGGTCCTGCACACCGAACTGGTCACACAGCACCCGATGGGCGCTCTCGTGGTCGAACAGCCAGTCGCTCTGACGCCGCAGGCCCCGGCGTTCGCCAAGCGCCGGCGGCAGCTCGGTACTTTCCGGTACCAGCAGCTCCGCCGGGTCCAGGCGGGTCAGCTCCGACAGCATCTCTGCCTCGCTTTCCACCTCGAGCACGCTGAAGCGGCCGCTGGAGACCTCGAGCCAGGCCAGGCCGATGCGCTCGCCCTGGGGCGCGATCGCCACCAGCAGGTTATCGCGGCGGGCGTCGAGCAGGGCTTCGTCGTGGAGGGTGCCGGGGGTGACGATACGCACCACCTTGCGCTCCACCGGTCCCTTGGAGGTGGCCGGGTCGCCGATCTGTTCACAGATCGCCACCGACTCGCCGGCGCTGACCAGGCGTGCCAGGTAGCCCTCGGCGCTGTGGTAGGGAATGCCGGCCATGGGAATCGGCTTGCCGGCGGACTGCCCGCGCTGGGTCAGGGTAATGTCGAGGGCCGCGGCGGCGCGCTTGGCGTCCTCGTAGAACAGCTCGTAGAAGTCCCCCATACGGTAGAACAGCAGCACCTCGGGGTGCTCGCGCTTGATCCGCAGGTACTGGGTCATCATCGGCGTATGGCTGGGGGCGCTGGGCTTGGCCATGTCGTTCATGGGATCTCGAAGCGATGTTGATGAGTCGTCGGCGGCGGGCCGGCATCGCGAGGGACGCTGGCGAAAGGCGTCAAGGATAGCATGGGCACAGGGCGCGCCTGTACCGCTGTGCCGAGATCCGTCTCGGGCTTTCTTCCCGGGGGCCAGGCGTGTCAGCATGATGTATCCACGATGCAGCATTTGTGGGGCCAGAGGGTGTCCGTCTACCCTTGTGGGTGATCGGTCGACGCCTTTTCTGGTGAGTGCGGAGCGATTTTCAAGGAACTCTCTTCCCTTGCGGGACTCTCTCAAGGAGTCGTCCACAAGGAACTGTCTTCACGGACTATTCAAAGGAGCTGTCATATGGACGTTGTACGCATTATTCTCGCGATCCTGCTGCCCCCGCTGGGCGTCTTCCTGCAGGTGGGCTTTGGTCTGCACTTCTGGCTCAATATCCTGCTGACCCTGCTGGGCTATATTCCCGGTATCGTTCACGCCATCTGGATCATTGCCAAGCGCTGAACCTGCCTGGATGACGGGTATCACAGTCGCGGCGACCTCGGTCGCCGCGATGCGTTGGTGGGCGCTGTACCTGTCGGCTTGTTGTCGCGGTTGTCGTGGCAAGACGTTTCCGAGGCGACGACGAGCCTGTCATTGTTGTCGTGATGTCGTATCGTGACACCCTGTTTTCACCACAAGGGACGGGCCCTGCGATGACAAATGCAAACGATCGTGTTCGTCGCCTGGCGATTCGGCTGGGTGAGTTGTGCGTCGAGCGTGGGGTCTCGGTGACCGCCGCCGAGTCCTGTACCGGTGGCGGCGTGGCCGCTGCCATTACCGATATCGCCGGCAGTTCACGCTACTTCGAGACCGGCTACGTGACCTATTCCAACGCCGCCAAGCAGCGGCTGCTGGGGGTTCCCGGCGAGACTCTGGACGCCCACGGCGCCGTCAGTCAGCCGGTGGTGGAGGCGATGGTAGAGGGCGCTTGTCGCGACAGTGGTGCCCGACTTGGCGTCTCGGTCAGTGGCGTCGCCGGTCCGGATGGCGGCAGCGCTGAAAAGCCTGTCGGTACGGTGTGGTTTGCCTTCGCCGTCGACGGGCGGCTCGAGGCCGATCGGCAGCGCTTTGCCGGCGGTCGCGATGAGGTTCGCCAGGCCGCCGTGGTCCATGCGCTCGAAGGCCTGATCAGGCGGCTCGAAAGCCTGACCTGAGCCCAGCAGGCGGAGCCCTTGAGGTGCCTAGGGGTGTAGCGTCCAGCGCCGTGTGCCGGGCGTGGGGCGCAAGCGTTCCGGCCCCGCGGCTGTGGCGGTGCAGCGATCAACCCCTCATCCACTATTGATTTGCCCTATGCGCTCGATTTGTCACCTCGAAGGGCTGGTCGTCGTCCGCAAATTTCGTCATACTACTGTTCAGTCATACAGTAATTGCCAGGGTCCGGCGCAGGGCCCGATGGGGACTCGGGCAAGGCGCTCGACCCCGATCCATTGTCTACAGGAGCTCCGTAATGGCGCAGGATCAGAACCGCAGCAAGGCGCTGGACGCCGCCCTTTCCCAGATCGATCGCCAGTTCGGCAAGGGTACGGTGATGCGTCTGGGAGACGCTCCCAGGGTGGTGATGCCGTCGGTATCCACCGGCTCGTTGGGTCTCGATATCGCACTTGGCATCGGCGGTCTGCCCTATGGTCGAGTGGTGGAGATCTTTGGTCCGGAGTCCTCGGGCAAGACCACCCTGACACTGTCGGTGATCGCCCAGGCCCAGAAGGACGGCAAGACCTGCGCCTTTATCGACGCCGAGCATGCCCTCGATCCCAGCTACGCCGAGAAGCTTGGCGTCAATCTGGATGATCTGCTGGTGTCGCAGCCGGATACCGGTGAGCAGGCGCTGGAAATCTGCGACATGCTGGTGCGTTCCGGTGGCGTCGACGTGATCATCATCGACTCGGTGGCGGCGCTGACGCCCAGAGCCGAGATCGAAGGCGAGATGGGCGACTCCCACGTCGGCCTGCAGGCCCGACTGATGTCCCAGGCGCTGCGCAAGATCACCGGCAATATCAAGAACGCCAACTGCATGGTGGTGTTCATCAACCAGATCCGCATGAAGATCGGGGTGATGTTCGGTAGCCCCGAGACCACCACCGGCGGTAACGCCCTGAAGTTCTACTCGAGCGTGCGTCTGGATATCCGTCGTACCGGCTCGGTCAAGCAGGGCGACGAGGTCACCGGCAACGAGACCCGGGTCAAGGTGGTCAAGAACAAGGTGGCGCCGCCCTTCCGTCAGGCCGAATTCCAGATCCTCTACGGCAAGGGCATCTACCACGCCGGCGAGGTGGTGGACCTTGGCGTTCAGTGCAAGCTGGTGGACAAGGCCGGCGCCTGGTACAGCTATCAGGGCAACAAGATCGGCCAGGGCAAGGCCAACGCCGCCCAGTTCCTCGAGGACAACCCGGCCATCATGGAAGAGATCGAGTCCCAGATTCGTGCCCAGCTGCTGACCCAGCCGGAGCCGAAGAAGAGCGAGAAGGAAGCGGAAGCCGCGGCGCCCGCTGGCGACGACCTTGGCGACGATCTGCTGTAGCAGGTCGACTCGCGGCAGGCCGGCACGCCGGCCTGTGACGTCGCAACGTACGACTTTCCTCGGGCCCCTCGACAGGGGCCCGAGGCGTTTGTGAAAGGGGGCTCGCGCCGTCGGTGCTCGCCGTCCCGTGCCAACAGGAGATGACATGCACAAGGCTGCCAGCCAGATGTCCCCACGCGAGCACGCCATCGATCTGCTCGCTCGACGCGAATACGGCCGTGAAGAGCTGCGAGGGCGATTGCTGGCCAAGGGTCACGTCCTCGAGGACATTGACCAGGCCCTGGAAGCGCTGGCCGATCAAGGTCTGCAGAGCGACCGGCGCTTCGCCGAGAGCTTTCTGCGCGGTCGGTTGATGCGGGGGCAGGGGCCGGTGAAGATGCTGGCGGAACTGGGCCAGAGGGGCGTCGATCGAGCGCTGGCCAGGGAGGCGCTGGCGGAACTGGAGCGCGAGGAGTCCGTCGACTGGTATCGACTGGCCAGCGAAGCGCTGGAGCGGCGCTTCGGCCGAGAGCTGCCAGCGGATCCCAGGGAACGTGCTCGGCGTGAACGCTTTCTGGCCGGGCGCGGTTTCGACTTCGACCAGGTGCGCGAGGCGATACGGGCCCTCGGCGATCATTGAACCGCCGCCAGACGGGCCTTCTCGGATGCGGTTTTGCACGACCCACTTTAGTCGCTTGACAACTACGCTATAATGTCCCCTTTTGCGACAGTCCCGGGTCGCGGTTTCATGCTCGGATGCTCCGGCGTGCCACGGCAGTGGGCCGGTTCGACGCGCTCTATCGCTCATCGCCACGGATATTTCATGAAAAGCGCAGATATCAGACAGGCCTTTCTGAGGTTCTTCGAAGAACAGGGTCATACCCGCGTGCCGTCCAGTTCGCTGGTGCCGGGCAACGATCCGACGCTGTTGTTCACCAACGCCGGCATGGTGCCGTTCAAGGACGTCTTTCTCGGGCGTGACCCTAGGGACTATGTGCGGGCTACCTCCTCCCAGCGCTGCGTGCGTGCCGGTGGCAAGCACAACGATCTGGACAACGTCGGTTACACCGCGCGTCATCACACCTTCTTCGAGATGCTGGGCAACTTCAGCTTCGGCGACTACTTCAAGCGCGACGCCATCGGCTTTGCCTGGACCTTCCTGACCGAGGTGCTGGGACTGCCCAAGGAGAAGCTGTGGGTCACCGTCCACGTCAGTGATGATGAGGCCGAACGCATCTGGAAAGACGAGATCGGTATCGATCCCGAGCGCTTCTCCAAGCTGGACGAAGACAACTTCTGGCAGATGGGCGACACCGGCCCCTGCGGACCCAGCTCCGAGATCTTCTACGATCATGGCGCCGAGGTGTGGGGCGGCCCTCCCGGCAGTCCGGAGGAAGACGGTGATCGCTACATCGAGATCTGGAACCTGGTGTTCATGCAGTTCGATCGCGACGCCAGCGGCGAGATGAAGCCGCTGCCCAAGCCGTCCATCGATACCGGCATGGGGCTGGAGCGCATCGCCGCGGTCATGCAGGGGGTCCACTCCAACTACGAGATCGACCTGTTCCAGAATCTGCTCAAGGCCGCCGCCGAGGCGACCGGTGCGAGCGACCTGGAGGCGCCGTCGCTGCGCGTGATCGCCGACCATATCCGTTCCTGTGCCTTCCTGATCGCGGACGGCGTGCTGCCTTCCAACGAAGGTCGTGGTTACGTGCTCAGGCGGATCATTCGCCGGGCAATCCGCCATGGTCACAAGCTGGGCGCCCAGGGAGCCTTCTTCCATCGCCTGGTGGCGGCGCTGGACGCCGAGATGGGCGAGGCCTACCCGGAACTGCGCCAGGCTCGCGCACAGATCGAGCGCGTGTTGCTGAAGGAAGAAGAGCAGTTCGCTCGCACCCTGGATCATGGCATGGGCCTGCTGGAGCAGGCGCTGGCCGCGCTCGACGGTGACACCCTGCCGGGCGAGACGGTGTTCAAGCTCTACGACACCTACGGCTTTCCCTATGACCTTACCGCCGATGTCTGCCGTGAGCGGGGCGTCACCCTGGATGCCGAAGGCTTCGAGCGGGAGCTCGAGGCGCAGCGTGAGCGGGCCCGGGCGGCCAGCCAGTTCGGCGCCGAGTACAGCGCCACCATCGAGCTCGAGGGCCAGACCGAGTTCACCGGCTACGATCGCCTCGAGGACAACGCCAGGGTGGTCGCGCTCTATGACAGCGAAGGCAATGCGCTCGAGCGCCTGACGCCTGAGCATCCCGCCGTGGTGGTGCTGGACCGCACCCCCTTCTACGGCGAGTCCGGGGGTCAGGTCGGTGATACCGGCTACCTGAACGTCGAGGGCGGACGGTTCCTGGTCAAGGACACCCAGAAACAGGCGGGGCATCACCTGCATCAGGGGGTGTTGCTCGAAGGTGAGCTGGTGGTCGGCAGCGAGGTCACGCCCCAGGTGGACGAGAGCCTGCGTGCGGCGACGGTGCGTAACCACTCGGCGACCCACCTGCTGCACAAGGCCCTGCGTCTGGTGCTGGGCGATCATGTCCAGCAGAAGGGCTCGCTGGTGACGCCTGAGCGCCTGCGTTTCGACTTCAGCCACTTCGAGGCAATGAGCGCCGAACAGCTCAAGGAAGTGGAGCGCCTGGTCAACCAGCAGGTGCTGGCCAATGCGCCGACCCGGATCGAGAGCATGACCCTCGATGAGGCCAAGGAGAAGGGCGCCGCTGCCCTGTTCGAGGCCAAGTACGCCGACAGCGTGCGGGTGCTGACCATCGGTGCCGATGACTTCTCCATCGAGCTGTGTGGTGGTACCCACGTGGCCCGCAGTGGCGACATCGGCTGCTGTCATATCGTCGCCGAGAGCGGCATCGCCTCAGGCGTGCGTCGGATCGAGGCGATCACCGGTGAGGGCGCGCTGGCCTACTTCGGCGAACAGGAGGCGCGCCTTGCGCGTGTGGCCGAGCGCCTCAAGGCCAAGCCCGAGCAGCTCGAGGAGCGCGTCGACAGCCTGGTCGAGCGTAATCGCGGCCTGGAGAAGGAGCTCGAGCGGCTCAAGGCCAAGCTCGCCAGCGCCGCCGGCAGCGACATGCTGGCAAGCGCCACAGAGGTTCAGGGCGTCAAGGTACTGGCGACGCACCTGGATGGCGTGTCGGGCAAGGAATTGCGTGGCGTGCTTGACCAGCTCAAGAACAAGCTTGGCTCCGGCATCATCGTGCTGGGGGTGGCCGACGAGGCCGCCGGCAAGGTCAGCCTGATCGCCGGGGTGACCGATGATCTGACCGCCAGGGTCAAGGCCGGGGAGCTTGTCAATCACGTCGCCGGACAGGTCGGCGGCAAGGGCGGCGGTCGTGCCGACATGGCCCAGGCCGGCGGTAGCGACGTCAATGCACTGCCGGCGGCGCTGGAGAGCGTCCCGGCCTGGGTGGACGCCAAATTGTGATCCCTCTGGGGTCGGGGGCTCGAGAGGGTCCCCGGCCCTTTTTTCTGCCCTGACAAAACTTCGCAGAGACAACAGTTTCATTCATTGAATCCAACGAGCGAGGAAGACGGCATATGGCACTATACGTACAGAAGTTCGGTGGGACGTCGGTCGGCTCGGTGGAGCGCATCAAGGCCGTGGCCGAGAAGGTCAAGGGCTTCCGCGACCAGGGCCATCAGGTCGTGGTGGTGGTCTCCGCCATGAGCGGCGAGACCAACCGCCTGATCGGGATGGCCAACGAGATCAACGACGAGCCGACCCCCCGTGAGATGGACATGCTGGTGTCCACCGGCGAGCAGGTGACCATCTCGCTGCTGGCGATGGCGCTGCACAAGCTGGACGTGCCGGCAACGTCCTACACCGGCTCTCAGGTCGGCATCATGACCGACAGCGCCCACACCAAGGCGCGTATCCAGCGCATCGAGACCGACGAGATGCGCGAAGACCTGGACGCTGGCCAGGTGGTGGTGGTCGCCGGCTTCCAGGGGGTCGATGAGGAAGGCAATATCACCACCCTGGGTCGTGGCGGCTCGGACACCACCGGTGTGGCGCTGGCGGCCGCGCTCAAGGCCGACGAGTGCCAGATCTACACCGATGTGGACGGCGTCTACACCACCGACCCGCGGGTCTGCTCCAAGGCCCAGCGCCTGGATTCGATCACCGTGGAGGAGATGCTGGAGCTTGCCAGCCTCGGCTCCAAGGTGTTGCAGATTCGCGCCGTCGAATTTGCCGGCAAGTACAATGTTCCGCTGCGCGTGCTGTCCAGTTTCGAGGACGGCCCCGGCACCCTGATCGTTGCAGACTCCGAACAAGACGAGGATTCCATGGAAGAACCGCTGATCTCAGGCATCGCCTTCACCGCCAACGAAGCCAAGCTGACCCTGCTCAACACGCCGGACGTGCCGGGCGTGGCCTCGCGCATCCTGGGCCCGATCGCCGACGCCAACATCGAGATCGACATGATCGTGCAGAACGTGGCGCCGGCCGGTGACTACACCGACTTCACTTTCACCGTAGCCAAGGGTGACTACAAGCAGACCATGCGCATCCTCGAGCAGCAGGTCATCCCCGATCTGGGCGGTGGCGAGTTGCGTGGCGACGATAATATCGCCAAGGTGTCTCTGGTAGGGGTGGGTATGCGCTCACACGCCGGGGTCGCCTCGAAGATGTTCCGCGTGCTGTCCGAGGAAAACATCAACATCCGCATGGTCTCGACCTCGGAGATCAAGATCTCCGTGGTGATCGACGAGAAGCAGATGGAATTGGCAGTACGTGCGCTGCACAAGGCATTTGGTCTCGACAAGGCCGATATCGAGAGCGAATAAGTTTCTCGGCGCGGCGCACACCTTCTACGCTTTAAGGAGTCCCCCTCGCCAATTCGGCCGGGGGCTTCCCTTAAACGGCACAATCAGGTGTCATGAGTCGCTAGTGCTCGCCACCAAGAAAGAGGGCACGTCGTCCGGAAGCGTGACGGCGTAGCGACTCACGTAACAAGTCTGAGAAGGAGATCAGTCATGCTCATCCTGACACGCCGCGTCGGCGAAACCCTGATGATCGGGGACGATATCACCGTCACCGTTCTGGGGGTGAAGGGAAATCAAGTGCGTATCGGCGTGAATGCGCCCAAGGACGTTGCCGTCCACCGTGAAGAGATCTACCAGCGCATCCAGCGCGAGAAGGCTGACGATGGCGCTGCCGATGATGAGTGAAGGTGGTGGCCGAGCGGAGAACTTTTTTCGCCTCGGGCTGGACAAAGGCCTTACGTCTCGGTAGGATACGCACCGTGCCGATGAGGGAGAGGTGGCCGAGTGGCTGAAGGCGCTCCCCTGCTAAGGGAGTATGGGGTTTATAGCCTCATCGAGGGTTCGAATCCCTCCCTCTCCGCCATTTTACGATGCATGTCGTGAAGCGGCTTCATGGGTACCGATGATCAGGCATGTTGGATGCCTGGTGCATCAAGAGATTGATACGCGCCCGTAGCTCAGCTGGATAGAGTACCTGACTACGAATCAGGTGGTCGGAGGTTCGAATCCTCCCGGGCGCGCCATCTTCTCCCAGGTTGCATTCCGATAGTTTCCTGGAATACGACATCGCAATGAATTTCATTGCCTACGCGCCCGTAGCTCAGCTGGATAGAGTACCTGACTACGAATCAGGTGGTCGGAGGTTCGAATCCTCCCGGGCGCGCCAGATTCAGACCCGCTCTCTTCGGAGGGCGGGTTTTCTGTTTCCTGCCAAGTTTCCTGTCCAGTTTCGTGCTGACCGGCTGGCCGCTACTGCCGGTTGCGATCGTTTAGGCGCCTGTCGCGAGATGGGCGCCTTTTTTTATGCTGTTTCCTGCCCAATTTCCAGACAAGTTTCCAGACAAGTTTCGTGCTGACCGGCTGACCGGCCGACTGGCGTCGATTCGTTATGAACGGTGCTGTGTCGAGCGTCGGTCGTTGTCTTCCCTGGCCTGGTCTAGGCTGAAGCCTGACATTCACGCATCGGGAGGGTGGCGCATGGGCGGCAAGGTGGCGGCGGCGTATCAGGCGACCAGGGGGTCAGTGCTCGACGTGGATTGCGCCTTCTATGACGGCCTGACCGAGCGGGCGGGGAGGCGGCGGCGGGTGGCCAGTCACCGGGTGCCGATTCGTGATGGGCTGGCCTGGGAGGTCAAGGCGGGGCAGGTCTTTCGCATCGCCATCGTCGATGGCGCCCAGGTCGGTGACTTCAACATGTGGCATCGCCATGACCCGCGCGAGCGCATGTGGGCCTCGCGCACCCGTCAGCTGCAGCGGGCCCATGTCAGCACCTACGACAGGCTGTGGTCGACGCTGCCCTTTCTGCGCCCCATGGCCACCATCATCGACGACACCCTGGCTGGCTACGGTGAGGACGCCGAAGGCGGGCGCGTGCATGACCTGCTGGGAACCCGCTGTGATCCCTACGTCAATCGCCTGTTGACCGGCGAGGACTTCGATTTTCACTGCCATTCCAACCTGGTGAGGGCGGTCGCACCCTGGGGGTTGACCGAGTTTGACGTGCATGACGTGCTCAATGTCTTCCAGTGCACCGGGCTCAACGACGATGACCAGTACTTCATGAAGGCCTGCCCGGCGCGGCCTGGGGACTATCTTGAGCTGTTCGCCGAGATCGACCTGTTGTGCGCGCTGTCCTGCTGTCCCGGTGGCGATCTGTCGGTGGATCTATGGGGGCCGGACGCCAGGGATCCGCTGTCCACCTGCCACCCCTTGGCGGTGGAAGTGTTCGAGGTCGAGTCCGAACGGCTGGCGCAGTGGCAGCCGCCCGAATCTCCGGCCTATGCAGGCGCCCACGGGCGGCGTGATCCCGATGTGGATTGGGCCGATCTCAAGGACAAGAGCTAGGCGCTGCTCCGATCAGATTCCTTTCTGGGAGGGGAGGTTGGCCTGCCTATCCCTATTGGGCGGCGGCGACTGCCTCGCTTCGGTGCTTGGGGGAGACGAGATTCTGGCGCAGTGTGGCGTCTGGAGCCGTGACGGGGCCTGGTTCAGGGTGCTGGGCGCCGAGCCCCGCAAGGAATTCATCGAGGTCGGTGATGCGTCGCAGGGCCTGAAAGCGGGAGGCGGCCTCGCGATCGCGCGCCTTCATGTGGTTCATCCACTGCTTTAGTAGGGACACCACCACTTTTGCCGGGAGTGTGGTACGCTGCATTGCAGCATAGGACGTCAGGATGTCGGCACGCTCGGCCCATGTCGTGGCCGGCAGGCGCTCTCCGGTGCGCTGCCAGTGGCGGATGCGCGGGGCGAGTTTCGGGTCGGCCAGGGCGCCGCGGCCAAGCATGACGTCGCGACAGCCGGACAGGGTGCGTGCCTTCCAGTAGTCCTCGAGGGTCCAGATGTCGCCGTTGGCGACGACCGGGATGCGCAGGCGCTGGTTGATGCGGCCGATCCACTCCCAATGGGCCGGCGGGCGATAGCCCTCGTCCCGGGTGCGGGCATGCACCACCAGTTGGGTGGCGCCGGCGGCCTCGGCGGCCAGGGCGCAGTCCAGCGCCCGGCGGCGGTCGGAGAAGCCCAGGCGGATCTTGGCGGTGACCGGGATGCTGTCGCCCACGGCACGGTGGACGGCGTCCACGGCACGCTCCAGGCGTCGCGGATCGCGCAACAATGAGGCGCCGCCGTCATGGCGGTTGACCAGCTTGGCTGGGCAGCCGAAGTTCAAGTCCAGGCTGATGGCGCCGAGGCGTAGCGCCTGGCGGGCATTGGCGGCCAGGGCGTCGGGGTCGGAGCCGAGCAGTTGCAGGTGCACCGGGATGTGGTTGGGGGTGATGACGCCCTCGGTCGCCAGTTCCGGGCAGTGCTTGTAGAACACTCGAGGCGGCAGACGCGCGTCCACCACCCGTACGAACTCGGTGACCGTCCAGTCGAAGCCGGCGTCACGGGTCAGCAGGTCGCGGGTATGGGCGTCGATCACGCCCTCCATGGGCGCGAGCCCGATGCGACCTTCGTCTAGCCCCTGTTTATGTAGTAATTTAACAACCAAAACTGCTACCTTTAGACCATGGTGCTGTGCCGGGGATGTGGCAGGGTATAGCATCAAAATTTTTGCGCAAGCCGTATGATCCAGAAAGATCAAGGCAACTTTGGCGCTACAACGCGGAGGATCCCGCATGCAAGACACTCAGTTGCTCAACGAGGGCCTCAGCCTGATGGCGCTCGGCATGGGTTTTGTTTTTGTTTTTCTTACGGTGCTGGTGATCACCACCACGCTGATGTCTCGTGTCATCGGTCGCTACTTTCCCGAACCGGTGCCGGTCGAGGCGCCCAAGCGCGAGGCGGCACCCGCCGCGCCGGGCCAGGACGATGCGGTGATGGCGGCGATCTCGGCCGCGGTTCACCGCTACCGCCAGCGTCGCTGAGGTCGTCCGTACCAGGCGACGACCCTGACCGTGAATTTCGACAAAGCGCTTCATAACGATAAGGACCCAGCCATGAGCGAATCTGCACGCCCGCTAGGCATCACCGATGTCGTGCTACGCGACGCCCATCAGTCTCTGTTCGCCACCCGCATGCGTATCGACGACATGCTGCCCATCGCCGAGAAGCTCGACAAGATCGGCTTCTGGTCGCTGGAATCCTGGGGCGGCGCCACCTTTGACGCCTGTATCCGCTACCTCGGCGAAGATCCGTGGGAGCGGATACGGGCGTTGAAGGAAGCCATGCCCAATACGCCCCAGCAGATGTTGCTGCGGGGCCAGAACCTGTTGGGCTATCGCCACTACGCCGATGACGTGGTCGATCGCTTCGTCGAGCGCGCCAAGACCAACGGGGTCGATGTCTTCCGCGTGTTCGATGCGATGAACGACCCACGTAACCTCGAGCGTGCGATCCAGGCGGTCAAGGCCAACGATGGCCATGCTCAGGGTACCATCTCCTACACCAAGAGCCCGGTGCACACCCTGGACAGCTGGGTGGAATTGGCCAAGTCCATCGCCGACATGGGCGCCGACTCCCTGGCGATCAAGGACATGGCGGGGCTTCTGACTCCCTATGACGCCTTCGAGCTTGTCACCAAGCTCAAGTCGGCGCTGAATATTCGCATCCATCTGCACTGCCACGCCACTACCGGGCTTTCGTCGGCGACCGCGCTCAAGGCCGCCGAGGCAGGCGTCGACAACGTCGATACCGCCATCTCCTCGATGTCGATGACCTACGGCCACAGCCCCACCGAATCGCTGGTGGCGATGCTCAAGGACACCGAGCGCGATACCGGCCTGGACCTGGAGGCCCTGGAAGATATCGCCGCCTACTTCCGTGAGGTGCGCAAGAAGTACGCCGCTTTCGAGGGCTCGCTCAAGGGCATCGACTCGCGCATTCTGGTGGCCCAGGTGCCCGGTGGCATGCTCACCAACATGGAAGGCCAGTTGAAGGAGCAGGGCGCCGGTGACCGTCTCGATGAGGTGCTCAAGGAGATTCCTCGGGTCCGTGAAGACCTCGGCTATATTCCGCTGGTGACCCCCACCTCCCAGATCGTCGGCACCCAGGCGGTGATGAACGTGATGATGGGGGAGCGCTACAAGTCCATCTCCAAGGAGGTGCAGGCGCTGCTCAAGGGCGAGTACGGCGCTGCGCCGGCGGACTTCGACAGCGAATTGCAGAGCCGGGTGCTGGACGGTGCCTCGCCGATCACCGAACGTCCCGCGGATCGACTGGATCCCGAGATGTCGCGGTTGACCGATGAGCTGGCCGCCAAGGCCAAGGACGACGGCATCCGCCTGGCCGAAGGCGAGCGTCAGGTAGACGACGTTCTGACCTACGCACTGTTCCCGCAGATCGGGCTCAAGTTCCTCAAGAACCGTGACAACCCCGACGCCTTCGAACCCGCGCCCAGCGTCGAGGCGGCGACGCCCGCTGCGCCCGCCAAGGCGCCGGCGGCCAAGGCTGGTACCGCCGGACCTGAGACCTACACCGTCAAGGTCAACGGCACCGCCTACGTGGTCGAGGTCGCCGAGGGTGGCGACATTTCCCAGGTCAAGGAAGCGCCCGCCGCTGGCTCTTCTGACGCTGCACCGGCGGCGCCGGCAGCTTCCTCCGGCGAGACCATCGATGCACCGCTGGCCGGCAACATCTTCAAGGTCAACGTCAAGCCCGGCGACAGCGTGGCCGAGGGTGACGTGGTGGTCATCCTCGAGGCGATGAAGATGGAGACCGAGGTCCGCGCTGCCGCTGCCGGCACCGTGTCTGACGTCCAGGTCGCCGAGGGCGACAGCGTCTCCGTCGGCGACACCCTGATCGTGCTTTAAGGACCTCCCATGGAGAAGATTCTGACCCTATGGTACGGCTCCGGGCTGTACAACCTGACCCTGGGCCAGGCGGTGATGCTGGTGGTGGGCCTGCTGCTCTTGTGGCTGGCCATCGCCAAGAAGTTCGAACCGCTGTTGCTGGTGCCGATCGGCTTCGGCGGCATCCTGGCCAATATTCCCGAGGCAGGGCTGGCGTTGTCGGCGGCAGAGCAGGCGGCCCACCTGGGCCGTCCCGAGCTGCTGGCGCAGATGGCCCAGGCGCTCGGCACCAGCCTGCCGGCGGGCGCCGACGTGGATACCTGGCGCTACGCCATCAGCGAGACGCTGCACGGTGATATCTCGCCGGCGCTGCTTCGTACCGCCAACGACCTGGCCATGGATGGGGGCTATTCCCATGGCATGCTGTATCAGTTCTACAGCGTGGCCATCGCCTCCGGTATCGCGCCGCTGGTGATCTTCATGGGGGTCGGCGCGATGACCGACTTCGGTCCGCTGCTGGCCAACCCGCGCACCCTGTTCCTCGGCGCCGCTGCCCAGTTCGGCATCTTCGCCACTCTGATCGGGGCGGTGGGCATGACCGCCATGGGCTGGATGGACTTCAGCCTCAACCAGGCTGCGGCCATCGGCATCATCGGTGGAGCCGACGGTCCGACCTCGATCTATGTCTCGAGCATTCTGGCCCCCGAGCTGCTGGGTGCCATCGCGGTGGCGTCCTACTCCTACATGGCGCTGGTGCCGTTGATCCAGCCGCCTATCATGAAGGCGTTGACCACCCAGAAGGAGCGCAGCATCGCCATGACCCAGCTGCGTCCGGTGTCGAAGCTCGAGAAGATCGTGTTTCCGCTGGCACTGCTGATCCTGGTGGTACTGTTCCTGCCGGATGCGGCGCCGCTGCTCGGGATGTTCTGCTTCGGCAACCTGATGCGTGAGTGCGGGGTGGTCGAACGGCTCTCGGACACGGCGCAGAACGCCCTGATCAACATCGTGACCATCTTCCTCGGACTGTCGGTTGGCTCCAAGCTGATGGCCGACCGCTTCCTGGCGGTGGAGACCCTGGGCATCCTCGGGCTCGGCATGGTGGCCTTTGCCATAGGCACCGCCTGCGGTGTGCTGATGGCCAAGCTGCTCAACCTCATCAGCAAGCATCCGATCAACCCGTTGATCGGCTCCGCCGGTGTCTCGGCGGTGCCCATGGCGGCGCGGGTGTCCAACAAGGTGGGGCTCGAGTCCAATCCCCACAACTTCCTGCTGATGCACGCAATGGGGCCCAATGTTGCTGGTGTCATCGGCTCGGCAGTGGCCGCCGGGGTGATGATCAAGTACCTGGGATGATGATCGGGTCCCCGACATGATGGTCCCGGGATGGTGATCAAGACCCGGGAGTAGAGTCATCCGGGCCCGCAGCCCAGGTTTGACCGAACGCAGCGCCCCCGCCGCCAGGTGGGGGCGCTGCTTTTGTAGCTGACTCTGGTCGAGCCCGTCATCCCGCTTACACGCGATCGCCACGGTGCTGTCATGCGCGCTTTCTAGTCTGGCGGCTATTGCCACCGACAGAGGACGGGCATGATCGATGTCGAAAAGGCCTTGATGGCCAAGGTGCCGAAGGCACAGAGCTGGCCAGCCTGGTGCCGCCGCCTGTTGAGCGCCGGCCTCAAGGGCCTGGTGCACGAGCGCGAGATCAATGCCTTTCTCGAGCGTCATCGCCGCGCCGGAGGGCTCGAGTTCATCGACGCGGTGCTCGATCAGCTGAACTTCGGCTATTCGCTGTCGTCGCGTGATCGCGACAACATTCCGGTCGCCGGCAGGGTGGTGATCGTCGCCAATCATCCCCTCGGTGCTCTGGATGGGCTGGCGCTGGTACGCATGGTGGCGGATGTACGCCCTGACGTGAAAATCGTCGCCAATGACCTGTTGATGCAGCTTTCGCCGTTGGCACCGTTGCTGCTGCCGGTGGACAACCTGTCGCGCAGGGGCTTTCGCAAGAGCCTGCAGGGCATCGTCGATGCCCTCGACGATGAACAGGCGGTGATCGTCTTCCCCGCCGGCGAGGTGTCGCGGGCGGGGCCCAAGGGGGTAAAGGACGGCAACTGGCTGTCAGGTTTCCTGCACGCGGCCCGGCGCACCAATGCGCCGATCCTGCCGGTGCACGTGGGCGGTCGCAACTCCTCGCTGTTCTACTCGTTGGCCTCGCTGTACTCGCCGCTGGGCACGCTGCTGTTGCCCCACGAGATGTTCCGCCAGAAAGGGCGGCACATCACGCTCAAGGTGGGGGGCGAGATCCCGCTGTCACGCTTCGACCGCGAGGACCTGGCCACCGTCGCCAAGCTCAAGCTGCTGCGCAAGCACGTCTACCGTCTGGGGCGGGGACGCAAGGGCGTGTTCGTCTCCGAGGCCGGCATCGCCCATCCGGAAAATCGCCAGCACCTGCGAGAGGAGCTGGTCGACGCCGAGGTGCTGGGCAGGACGCCTGACGGCAAGCAGATCCTGCTGTTTGACCATCGTCCCGACTCTGCGGTGATGCGTGAGATCGGGCGGCTGCGTGAAATTGCCTTTCGCCGGGTCGGCGAGGGCACCGGCAAGAAGCGGGATCTGGACGAGTACGACGAGCACTATCGTCATCTGGTGCTGTGGGACGATCGTGACCTGGAAATCGCCGGGGCCTATCGTCTCGGTGAGGTCGGGCGCATCCTCGATAGCAAAGGCATCGAAGGGCTCTACAGCGCCACCATCTTTCATCTCGAACAGGCGCCGATGGATCGCTGGCGCCACGGGCTTGAGCTGGGCCGCAGCTTTGTCCAGCCACGCTACTGGGGACGTCGCAGTCTCGACTATCTCTGGCATGGTCTTGGCGCCTACCTGCGCCATCATCCCGAGGTGCGCTGGCTGTTCGGGCCGGTGACCATTCCCAATCATCTACCGCCCCTGGCCAAGGACCTGCTGGTCAGCTACTACCGGCACTACCACGGGGACGGTGACAGCCCGATCCGGGCCAAGGCGGTGTGCACGATGTCGCGCGCCGGGCGCGAGGAGGCGGATCGACTGTTCGCCGGCAACGAGGCCGGCGAGGACTTTCAGCGCTTGAAAGGCGCCCTGCAGGCCATGGGGGCGGGGGTGCCGGCGCTCTACAAGCAGTACGTGGAGGTGGCCGAACCTGGCGGCGTCAGCTTCAAGGCCTTCGGCGTGGATACCGCCTTCGGCTACTGCATCGATGGCCTGGTGGTGGTCGACGTGGCACGGCTCAAGGCCGATAAGCGCAGACGCTATATCGGTGAAGACGCTGTCTCGTCTGGAGAGGACGCTCTCACCAAGGACGAACACGCCGTCCTGGAAAGGCCGCTTTAGCAGGGGCCGCGTCAGACCGGCCCCGGAGGCGGATCATACGGGGCTGGAGGCTCCCTCGACGTTAGCATCGAGCGGGCCTAGCCTGCCTGATGGTCCAGGGACTCGATGCGGCCCTTCAGGCGAGTGCTGAGCTCGCTCAGGTCGGTGGTCCGTTCACTGGGCCAGCCCAGGGTCAAGGTGACGCCTTCGGCCCCGTAGTCCACCGCCTGCACCGGGATATCCTGCGCCTGGCACCACTGCCGGGCGTCGGCCTCGCCGGCAAAGTCGACCCGTATCTTGAGTGGGCGGCGCTCGATGCATTCGCCCCTGGGCAGGCTTTCCAGCGCCGTGACCAGCGCCTGGGTATAGGCGCGGGCGAGTCCGCCGGTACCGAGTTTGGTGCCGCCGAAGTAGCGGGTCACCACCGCGCCCACCTGGCCGATGCCATCGCCATCGAGTGCCTGAAACATCGGTCGGCCGGCGGTACCGCCCGGCTCGCCGTCATCGGAGAAGCCAATGTGCACCTGCTCCCCGGGCGGGCCTGCGATGTAGGCGCTGCAATGATGGCTGGCATTGGGATGCTGCCTGCGAGCCTCGGCCAGCAGCGCTTCGAAGTCCGCCACCTTGGGGGCGTGGGCCACCCAGGCGATAAAGCGGCTCTTTTCCACCTCGATCTCGCTTTCGTGCCACTCACCGGGGGCAAGCTCGGGTATCGGGTAGCGCATCAGGCGGCCATTTCTTCCTGGCGGGCGACACCCATGACCAGGCCCAGCACGCGGATGTCACTGTTCTTCAGGTAGATCGGGGGCATGGTCTCGTTGGCCGGCTGCAGGCGAACACCATTCTTCTCGATATAGAGCTTTTTCAGGGTGACCTCCTGGTCATTGATCATCACCACCGCCGTTTCGCCGTTCTCGGCGCTTTCCTGGCGTTCGATGATGATCACATCGCCGTCGAAGATATTGCAATCGATCATCGAGTTGCCGCACACCTTGAGGGCGTAGGTGTTGCGCCTGACCATGCGCGATGGCACCTGGAGGGTGGCGTTGTCCAGGCAGGCCTCGATCGGCATGCCGGCGGATACCTGCCCCAGCAGGGGGACCTCCACCAGGGCATCCGAGGTGGAGTCGACGGGAGCCCAGCTGTCGGCGATGGGCAGGTTGGGCAGGCGTTCGAGGAACTGGCAGGTCGCGATATCCATGGCGCGGGGTCTCCCTTGTTGTGAGGGTCGGGCTGTCACGGGATGGAGTAGCGGGTGGCGATTGGTGTTAACGTCGAGGGATCTTGATACTGTCGATTCATACAGTATGTGAAAGATAGCAGGCCTCGCCGCTCGTGCAAGTGCCATGGATCAACGAAAGGTGCATTGCCTGTGCGATTGCGGCTGTCAGCTGCGCTGGCTGTCTGGTTCGGGTAGTGCAATCGGTGTAAAGTCTGTGCGTGATTTGCTGCCCCGTCCCTGGTTGTGGAGTGCCCTTTGCGTCTGTGTCTTGAAGCCCGACAACTGGCCTGTGAGCGCGATGGCCGCTGGTTGTTTCGAGGATTGGATGTTGTCCTCAAGGCGGGGGAAGTGCTCCGAGTCGAGGGACCCAACGGCAGTGGAAAGACCACGCTGTTGAAGATCCTGTGCGGCCAGATCGCCGACGTCGATGGAGAGGTGCGCTGGCAGGGGCGGGCGCTGCCCCGCGCCCGCGCCGACCTGCTGGCCAACCTGCTGTATCTGGGCCATGCCCCGGGTATCAAGGCCAACCTGAGTGCCCTGGAAAACCTGCGTTGGTATCAGGCGCTGGGGGGCGAGGGGCGCCCCGATGCCGAGCTCGAGGCGGCCCTGGCCGAAGTCGGCCTGGCCGGCTTCGAGGACGTCCCCACCGCCCAGCTATCGGCCGGCCAGAAGCGCCGGGTGACCCTGGCTCGTCTGGTGTCGAGTCGCCGTGCCCTGTGGGTGCTGGACGAACCTTTTACCGCGATCGATGTGGCCGGCGTGGCCGCCCTGGAGCGCCGCCTGGCCAACCATGCCGCCAGCGGCGGCGCGGTGCTGGTCACCACCCACCATCCGCTGTCCAATGTGCCTGGCGTGCGCCGGCTGACCCTGGACGGACAACGACAGGTGGCTTCATGAACACACCGACGTCTGGGTCGATCGAAGCCGCCGAGCCGGTCAGAGAGGCCGGTGATGGCCTTGGTCGCGCGATGGCTGCCACCTTCCGCCGTGACTTGACGGCGGTCGCCCGTCGACCGGGTGACGCCCTGACCCCGCTGGTGTTCTTCGCCATGGTGATCACCCTGTTTCCACTGGGGATCTCGCCGGAACCCGAACGCCTGGCGCTGATCGCCCCTGGCGTGTTGTGGGTGGCCGCCTTGCTGTCGGCACTGCTGTCGCTGGACGGCTTGTTTCGTGGCGACTTCGAGGACGGCACCCTGGAGCAACTGTTGCTTGCACCGCACCCGCTGTCGCTGCTGGTGCTGGCCAAGGTCGCCGTGCACTGGTTGACCACCGGGCTACCGCTGGCGTTGATGGCCCCCTTGCTGGGGGTGCTGCTGGCATTGCCCCAGGGCAGCTACCTGGCGCTGAGCGCGACCCTGGCACTGGGAAGTGGCTGCATCAGCCTGATTGGTGCCATCGGCGCAGGGCTGACGGTGGGGCTGGCGCGTGGTGGCATGCTGCTGTCGCTTCTGGTGTTGCCACTTTTCATGCCGGTGCTGATCTTCGGCACCGGCGCCATGGGCGCGGCGCTGGGCGGCGGGGAATGGCTTGGGCACCTGGCGGTGATCGGCGCGCTGTTGTCGGTAGCGCTGATGGCGGCTCCTGTGGCCATTGCCGCGTCGCTGCGCATCAGTATCCATGGTTGATCGGGCCGTCGTGGCCATCACGAATTCAAGGTTGATCGAGGTACAACGCTCATGTGGGCCTTCTTTCACAAGCTGGGATCGCCGCGCTGGTTCTACGGCATAGCCGCGCGTCTCTCTCCCTGGTGCTGGGCGCTGGCGCTGGCGCTGATCCTGGTCGGCAGCGTCTGGGGGCTGGCCTTCGCTCCGGCGGACTACCAGCAGGGCAACAGCTTTCGCATCATCTACGTGCACGTGCCTGCGGCCTTCCTGGCCCAGTCGATCTTCATGGCGCTGGCCGCCTCCGGCTTCGTGTTCATGGTCTGGAAGATCAAGATCGCCGACATGGCGGCAGCGATGATGGCGCCGCTGGGCGCCGCCATGACCGCCATCGCCTTGCTGTCGGGGTCGGTCTGGGGCAAGCCTACCTGGGGCACCTGGTGGCAGTGGGACGCCCGCCTTACCTCGATGCTGATCCTGCTGTTTCTGTATCTTGGCGTGATGCTGATCCGGCGCGCCTTCGCCCGCCCCCAGAGCGGCGCCAAGGCGGCGTCGGTGCTGGCCATGGTGGGGGTGATCAACATACCCATCATCAAGTACTCGGTGGAGTGGTGGAATACCTTGCACCAGCCCGCCAGCTTCACCATCACCGAACGCCCGGCGATGCCGGTCGAGATGTGGATGCCGCTGTTGATCATGGTGCTGGGATTCTACGCCTTCTTCGCGGCCTTCACCCTGACCCGCACCCGTACCGAGATCCTGCGCCGTGAAGGCCACAAGCGCTGGGTGAAAGAGCTGTTCGAGGAGCGTCCATGATGGCTTTCGAATCGCTGGCCGAGCTGGTCAGCATGGGCAGCCACGGCCCCTATGTGTGGACCGCCTGGGGTGCGACCCTGGGCTTTCTGCTGTTGAGCGTGATTCTGGTTCGCGGTGAAAGCCGCGGTGTTCGGCGCACCTTGCGCCGCCGGCTGAGGCGTGACGCCGCGGTCGCAAGTTCCCCCTCGGAGGATCAAGATGAGGGCTAAACGCCGAAATAAGATGCTGCTGGTGCTTGGACTGGTGGCGCTGTGTGCGGTGGCGGTGGGACTGACCCTGTACGCCCTGCGCTCCAACATCAACCTGTTCTTCAGCCCGGTGCAGATTGCCGCCGGAGAAGCCCCCGTGGACCGGCAGCTACGTGCCGGCGGGATGGTCAAGGAAGGCAGCGTCCATCGTGACAGTGACAGCCTGGACGTCAGCTTCGTGGTCACCGACTACGTCGACGATGTCGAGGTGCGCTACAGCGGCATCCTGCCGGACCTGTTTCGCGAGGGGCAGGGCGTGGTGGTGGTCGGCGAACTGACCGGCGACGGCTATATCGCGGCCGACAAGGTGCTGGCCAAGCACGACGAGAACTATATGCCGCCCGAGGTCGCCGAGGCATTGGAAGACGCCGGCTATTCGCCGGCAGACTACAAGCAGGCGGGCCCAGGCACGTCGCAGTAGGCTGCGTGCATCGACAAAAAAGGTATCCCGACAACAGGGCTCCGTGGTGCGGGGCCTTGTTTGCCCGAGGGGGGCAGGGCCGAAGGCGTTTCTTCGAGCCAGAAGGGGACAGGGTCAATCGACCATAACGCAGGCGTTCCGGGCCCATGGGCCCACGCGATTCAGTCGCAGAGCCAGGCGCCAGTGGACTGACGCGGACGGAAGGCGGGCCAAGGTGAATCCATGCTGATCAAGATGATTCCGGAAATCGGACACTACGCGCTGATCGTGGCGCTGCTGATGGCCTGCGTGCAGGCGGTGCTGCCGCTGGCCGGGGCTGCCACTCGGCGCCCGCTGTGGATGGCCTACGCGCGGCCGATGGCGGCGGGCCAGCTGGCCTTTCTGTTGATCGCCTACGGCTGTCTGACGGCGAGCTACATGCTCGACGACTTCAGCGTGGTCAACGTCGCCAACAACGCCAACTCGCTATTGCCCTGGTACTACAAGTTCAGCGCGGTGTGGGGCAACCACGAAGGCTCGGTGCTGCTGTGGAGCCTGATCCTCGGAGTCTGGACCTTCGCCGTGGGCTGCTTCTCCCGGGGGCTGCCACCGGACATGGTGGCGCGCGTGCTCGGCGTGATGGGGCTGGTCAGCGTGGGCTTTCTGGCCTTTGTGCTGATCACTTCCAACCCCTTCGAGCGTTCGCTGCCGAATATCCCCGCCGACGGCGCCGACCTCAATCCGCTGCTGCAGGACGTCGGTCTGATCATCCATCCGCCGATGCTGTACATGGGTTACGTGGGCTTCAGCGTGGTCTTCGCCTTTGCCATCGCTGCGCTGCTGGGCGGACGCCTGGATAGCGCCTGGACCCGTTGGGTGCGCCCCTGGACCAATATCGCCTGGGCCTTTCTCACCGTCGGCATCGCGCTCGGTAGCTGGTGGGCCTACTACGAACTGGGCTGGGGCGGCTGGTGGTTCTGGGACCCGGTGGAGAACGCCTCGCTGCTGCCCTGGCTCGCCGGCACCGCGCTGATCCACTCCCTGGCGGTGACCGAAAAGCGCGGCACCTTCAAGAGCTGGACGGTGCTGCTGGCGATCACCACCTTCTCGCTGTCGCTGATGGGCACCTTCCTGGTGCGCTCAGGGGTGCTGACCTCGGTGCACGCCTTCGCCAATGATCCTTCGCGGGGCCTGTTCATTCTGGTGCTGCTGGGCATCACCGTGGGCCTGTCACTGTTGATCTTCGCCCTGCGCGCGCCACGGGTCAGCCAGCCCGGAGGCTTCAACTGGGTATCCCGCGATGCCCTGTTGCTGGTCAACAACATCCTGCTGGTGGTGATGACGGTGACGGTGCTGCTCGGGACCGTCTATCCGCTGCTGCTCGACGCGCTGAACCTGGGCAAGATCAGCGTGGGGCCTCCCTACTTCAACGCCCTGTTCGTGCCCCTGACCGTATTGCTTTGCGTGTTCATGGGGCTTGGCCCCAGCGCCCGCTGGAAGCGCATGGCCGGGCGCGAGCTGCTGACCCGCCTGTGGATCGCCGGTCTCGGCGCTCTGGTCATCGGCGTGGCGGCGCCGCTGGTCTACACCGGGCAGTGGAACCTGAAGGCGTCGCTGGGCCTGGTCGCGGCGCTGTGGCTGGTGCTGTCGCTGGTGCGCGACCTGTGGGGCAAGACCTCCCGAGCCGGCTCGCGCCTTGGTGCCCTCAAGCGCCTGACGCCTGCCTACTGGGGCATGGTGCTCGGCCATCTGGGGCTTGCCGTGACCATCATCGGGGTCGCCCTGGTGTCCAACTATTCGGTGGAGCGCAACGTGCGCATGAATGTCGGTGACCGCGTCGAGGTCAACGGCATCGGCTTTCACATGACGGCGCTGGACGAGCGTCGTGGGCCGAACTATGTCTCCGACGCGGCCACCATCGAGGTGACCCGAGAGGGCGCCAGCGCAAGCTTCGAGATGCACCCGGAGAAGCGCCTGTACATCGCGCGCGGCATGCCGATGACCCAGGTGGCGCTGCGGCCTGGCCTGTTCCACGACCTCTACGTGGCCATGGGCGAGGAGCTCGACGACGGCAGCTGGGCGCTCAGGGTGCAGATCAAGCCCTTCGTGCGCTGGCTGTGGCTGGGCGCACTGCTGATGGCCGCCGGTGGCATCATCGCCGTCGCCGACAGGCGCTACCGTCGCCGCTTGAGCGTACGTGAGCCCGAACCTGTCGTGACGGCCAGGGAGGCCAGTGCATCATGAAAGATCGTCAGCCGCTGGCCTTCGCTCCTGTCATTGTCGTCACGGCCAGGGAGACCCGTGCATGAAACGTCGACTTTTATTGCTGTTGCCGCTGGTGCTGTTTCTGGCGCTCGGGATCTTTCTCTATCAGGGGCTGTCGATCAACCCCTTTGAAAGGGAATCCGCGTTGATGGCCAGAGAGTTCCCCGACTTCGAGCTGTCGACCCTCGAGGATCCCGACCGTCGGGTGAGCCAGGACGCGCTGTCCGGCGAGCTTTCCCTGGTCAATGTCTGGGGTAGCTGGTGTCCGACCTGTCGTCAGGAGATGCCGCAGCTTCTGGATCTGGCCGAGCGTGGGGTACGCCTGGTCGGGGTCGACTACAAGGAAGAAGGTGCCAGCGACGGCGAGCGCAGAGCCAGGGGAAGCGCCTTCCTGACCCAGTTCGGCAATCCCTTCGAGTTCAATATCTTCGATCCCGAGGGTACCCTCGGCTTCGATCTCGGCGTCTACGGCGCTCCCGAGACCTTTCTGGTAGACGCCGAGGGGATCATTCGCTACCACCACACCGGCTATATCACCGCCGACGATGTGGAGAAGATCATCTTGCCGGAGGTGGAAAAATGGCGTTGATCGATCTGTGCGGCGCTAGCGGCGACGACCGCAGCGCCCGTGCACGTAATCTGCCTGGCTCGGGCCTTGGCTGGCTGGCGGGCATGGTGCTGGGGCTGTTGATGCTTGTCGCTGCGCTCGACGCTCGGGCGGAAGCCATCGAGGTACGCGGCTTCGACAACCCGGTGACCGAAAAGCGCTATCAGGAGCTGACCGCCACCCTGCGCTGCCCCAAGTGCGAGAACCAGGCCATCGGCGACTCCAACTCGCCGATCGCCGCCGACATGCGCGAGCGGGTCTACGCCCAGCTTCAGGACGGCCGCTCGGACAAGGAGATCATCGACTTCATGGTCCAGCGCTTCGGCGACTATGTCCTCTACAATCCGCGTCTCGAGGGGCGCACCCTGCTGCTGTGGGGGCTGCCCGGCGCGCTGGTCGTCATCGGCGCCCTGGTGCTGTGGCTGATCATCCGCTCACGGCGACGCACCCAGGTACGCAGGCTGTCCGCCGAGGAGCAGGCGCGCCTGGACGACCTGATCGATAGAGAGGGATCCGCATGACCCTGTTATGGCTGGCCTTTTCCGTTCTGCTGCTGCTCGCGGCCTGGCTGCTGATCCTGCCCCTGCGCCGTGCGGCGAAGGTGGAACGCCTGCAACGTGCGCTGGAGGACAGCGATGACGCCGCCGCCCAGAACGTGGCGGTCTATCGTCGTCGGGTGGCGTCGCTGGAAGCGGCCAAGTCTCGGGGAGACATCGACGCAGCACGCTTCGACGAGGATCTCAGTGAACTCCAGCGCAGCCTGCTCGATGACACCGAGCGGCTCAAGCGCTCGCCGCTGAAGTCTGCCGCTGCGGGCAAGCTGGCGGTGCCGCTGGTGCTGGTGGCGGTGGTGGTGGTCAGCGTGGTGTGGTACCGCTGGGAGGGCGCCGAGGGCGACCTGGTGCTGTATCAGGCCATCGAAGAGGTACGCAACGACCCCGAGGCCAGCCTCGCGCTGATGATCCAGCGCCTCGAGCAGCAGGCCGAGAGCCAACCCGACAACCCTCGCGTGTGGCAGACGCTGTATCCGCTTTACCGCGACAGCGGCGCCTACGCCCAGGCCAGCGATGCCATCGAGCGTGTGCTTGCGCTGGAGGGGCGTTCACCCTGGTGGATCGGCGAGTTGGCCAAGATGCAGTACTTCATCAACGAAGGGCGGCTCGACGATCGTATTCTGGCGCTGTCCCGGGAGGCCAGTCGTGAGGCGCCGAATCTGCCCTCGGCCATGTGGTTTCTGGGGGTCGAGGCCTTTCAGAACGAGGACTATCAGGGCGCCCTGGGCTTCTGGCGGCGTGGTCTGTCGACGGCAGACGACTCGCCGTTGTCCGAGGCCATGCGCCAGGGCGTCGCCCAGGCCGAGCAACGCCTGGCCCCTGCGGCGAGCGAGCGCAATGTCCTGGTCAGCCTGTCGCTGGCCGATGAACTGGTCGGGCGTCTAGCGCCGGAGACCACGGTGTTCGTGGTGGCGCGGGACAGCGAAGGCAAGTTGCCGCCGCTGGCCATCGAGCGCCTGACCCTGGCCGACCTGCCGGCCAGTCTGACGCTTGACGCCAGCGATGCCATGTCGCCCATGGCAAGCCTCGCGCAGGTCGATGAGGTACGTCTGCTGGCGCGCGTATCGTCCAGCGGCCAGGCCCAGCCCCAGGCCGGCGATCTCATGGGTGAACGACAAGGGGTTGCAGTAGGCGGCCCGGACATGGATCCTGTCGCGCTTATCATCGATCGAGTGATTGAATAGTCCATGCGTCTGACGTCGATCCGGCTGGCCGGGTTCAAGTCCTTCGTCGATCCGGTCACGGTGCCCTTTGACGGCAACATGACCGCCATCGTCGGTCCCAATGGCTGCGGCAAGTCGAACATCATCGACGCCGTACGCTGGGTCATGGGCGAATCCTCGGCCAAGACCCTGCGTGGCGAGTCGATGACCGACGTCATCTTCAACGGCTCCACCGGGCGCAAGCCGGTGGGCATGGCCTCCATCGAGCTGACCTTCGACAACCGCGACGGCACCATGGGCGGGGTCTACGCCCAGTACGCCGAGATCTCGGTCAAGCGTCAGGTCACCCGGGACGCCCAGTCCAGCTACTTCTTCAATGGCCAGAAGTGTCGCCGACGCGACATCGCCGACCTGTTCCTGGGCACCGGCCTGGGGCCGCGCTCCTACGCCATCATCGGCCAGGGCATGATCTCGCGGCTGATCGAGGCGCGTCCCGAAGAGCTGCGCGCCACCCTGGAAGAGGCCGCCGGTATCTCCAAGTACAAGGAGCGCCGTCGCGAGACCGAAAATCGCATGCGTCGCACCCAGGAGAACCTGGACCGGCTCGACGATATCCGTGAGGAGCTGGACAAGCAGCTCGAGCGGCTCAAGCGTCAGGCCGAGGCGGCCAGACGCTACCAGTCGTTGAAAGAAGAAGAGCACCGGGTCAAGGGCGAACTCGCACTGCTGCGCGGACGCGCCCTGCGTGCCGCCCAGACCGAGCAGGACACCCGGGTGCGCGAGCTCGAGACCGCGGTGGAGCGCGAGGTGCTCGGCATGCGCCAGTGCGAGACTCGGCTGGAAGAGGCCCGCGCCGAGCACGATGGCCTGGCCTCGGAGCTCGACCAGCGCCAGGCACGCTTTTACGAGACCACCACCGCCATCGCCCGCCTCGAGCAGGAGCTCGAACACACCCGCTCCCGCGATCAGCAACTGGCGCGGGATCTCGAGAGTGCCCGCCGCGAGCTCGAGGAGCTCGATCGTCTCGGCGAGGACGACAGTCAGCGCCTGCTGGCCCTCGAGGATCGCCTGGAGACCCTGGGCCCCGAGCAGGAAGAACTGGCAGAGCAACTGGCCGAGCTGGAAGCGGCGCTGGAGGAGGCCGAGCCCGCGGTGGAGGAGGCCGACGCCGAATGGGAGGCCTTCAACGAACGCTGGCGCAGCGACAGCCACGAGGCTGAACGCACCCAGGACCGACTGCGTGAGCTGGAAGCTCGGCTCGAGCGCATCGCCGCCGACCGTGCCAAGCGCCGTCAGCAGCTCGATGAATTGCCGGACCTGGCCGGCCTCAGCGCTCAGCGCGAAGAAGTGAAGAGTCAGCTGGCCGAGCACGAGGCCCGCGCCGAGGAGCTCGAGGAGCGTCGTGAACGGCTGATCGAGCAGCGCGACGCCAACCGTCGCGAGGTTGTCGAACATGACCGCGCGCGCGAGCAGGCGCTTGCCCGTCACAGCGCCCTGGGTGGCGAGATCGCCTCGCTGGAGGCGCTGATCGAGGCGGCCCTGGCCGACCACGACGAAAGCCTGGACCGGCACCTGGCCGAGCATGGTCTTGCCGAGGCGCCACGCCTGGGCGAATGCCTGAATGTCGAGCCCGGCTGGGAGGAGACGGTGTCCTGGGTGCTGGGTCCCTGGCTCAGGGCCCGCATGGCGTCGTCGAGTCACTGTCGTGAGGTGATGGCCTCGCCGCTTGCCGCCGAACTGGCACTGCTCGATTCAGAGGCCAGCCTCGACGCTGCCGGCGACAGCCTGGCGGCGAGGGTCAAGGGCGCCGGTGCGGCCGCGCAGTGGCTCGCCTGCATTCGCTGTGCGGCCTCCCGTGACGAGGCCTGGCAGGCACAGGATCGGCTCGAGGCAGGGGCCAGCCTGGTGACCGCCGACGGCCTGTGGCTAGGCCCTGGTTGGGCGCGCCAGCGGGGCGAGGGAGATGGGCCGGATGCGTTGCTGGTGAGCCGTGCCCGGCTGGACGAGGCAAGTGCCGCCCTGGCAGAGCAGGAACAGCGGCTGGCGTCCGTCGAGCAGGCCCGTGAAGGTGCCCAGGCGTTGGTCGATCAGGCCGAGCAGGGGCTCGAGCAACTGCGGTTGTCGGAGCGTGAGCTGGATCAGGCGCGTCAGCAACTGGCGGTCCAGGACAATGGTCTGGCCAGCCGGCTTGAGCATCTGTCCAGTCGCGGCGCGGAGATCCACGAGGAGCTCGAGGGCCTGGCCGAAGCCGACGAGGAAGCGCGGCTGGCCATCGAGGAAATGCGCGAGCAGTGGCAGAGCGCCATGGCTCGGCTGGAAGAGGGCGCCGAGGTACGCGAGCGTCTCGAGCGCGAGCGCACCCAGGCGCGCGAGCGGCTGGCCTCGCTGCGTACCCGCCAGCGTCCGCTGAGCGAGCGCTCCCAGCAGCTCACCCTGGAGCACCAGCGGTTGACCACCGAGCGTGCTGGCCTTGCCGAGCAGCAGGGGCGCGCGGGGGATACCCGCTCACGCCTGGAGGAGCGGGTGGCCGAACTCGAGGAAGCGCGTGAGGGACTGCATGAGCCGGATGAGGAACGTCGCGAGCGCCTCGATGAGCTGTTGCACCGGCGCGAGCAGGAGGAGCGCCAGCTCAATGAGTCGCGGGCACGGGCGGCGGCGCTGGTCGAGCGTCTACGCGACGACGAGCAGGCGCGGCAGAGCCACGAGCGAAATCTCGATGGCGTGCGCGAGCGTCTGCAGGAGGCGCGTATGCAGGTTCAGGCATTGGCGCTGAAGGCCGAGACCCAGGATGAGCAGCTCAGGGAACTTGGCCACGATGCCGAGGCTCTGACACAAGGGCTGGACCCCAATGCCACCGAGTCCGCCTGGCAGACCCGGCTGGAGGAGCTGGGCGAGAAGATTCGCCGGCTGGGGGCGATCAACCTGGCCGCCATCGAGGAGTACGAGCAGCAGGCCGAGCGGCGTGACTATCTCGAAGCGCAGCAGGCCGAGCTGAACGAGGCCCTCGAAACCCTGGACAAGGCGATCCGACGTATTGATCAGGAGACGCGGATGCGATTCCGCGATACCTTTGAGCGGGTCAACGCCGGCCTGCAGTCGCTTTTCCCGCGAGTCTTCGGTGGTGGAACCGCATGGTTGACCCTGACAGGCGATGATTTGCTGGAAACCGGGGTGGCCATCATGGCGCGACCTCCGGGCAAGAAGAACAGCACGATTCATTTGCTGTCCGGGGGAGAAAAAGCACTGACGGCGTTGTCCATGGTATTCGCCATCTTTCAGTTGAACCCGGCGCCGTTCTGTATGCTCGACGAGGTGGATGCGCCCCTGGACGATGCCAATGTCGGGCGCTATGCCAAGCTGGTGAAGGAAATGTCCGAGAGCGTTCAGTTCATCTATATCACCCATAACAAGATCGCCATGGAGGCCGGTGAACGACTGATGGGTGTGACGATGCAGGAACCTGGCGTCTCGCGACTGGTCTCGGTGGGCGTGGACGAGGCGGCCGCGCTGGCAGAAGCATGATGCACTTGAAAGGTGGTTATAATAGGGTTACCAAGTAAGACCATGATACTGCATGGCAAGGTAAGCAAAGGGAGTTGGAAGGGCGAATGCGAAGGGCACTGTCGAGAAGACCGGAGAAAATCCGGCGCTTGACAAATAAAAAAAGTGGCCCTTTTTTTCGCAATCACGCTATGCTGTTGACGGACAACCATCAGGCATGGCGCCTTAGCAAAGGCATGACGACCCATGGAACTAAGAGAGTGGCTGATCATTCTGGGGCTGGCACTGGTGACCCTCATCGTTATCGATGGGGCGCGTCGCCTCCAGCGCCAACGTCGCACTCCCCGCCTTGATGAGGTGCAGGGAGACGTCCTCGATAGTGGCTACGGTAGCTACGAAAGCGGCTATGGCAGTGGTCATGGCAGTCGCCATGATCAGGAACCCGCCATGGCGGCGAGCCCCGGACCCAGCGCGCCAGAGCGTCGGGAGGTGGCCTCGGTAGAGGACGACCCCGAGGAGCGTGCGCGCCAGGAAGAAATCAACTGGGAGCTGCCCAATGGAGGGGCCAGGGTCGTCAGGCCTGCGGACTTCTCCAATGTTCAGCCCAAGCCCAAGCTGCAGCGCCAGGAGCACCCCGGGCCATCCCGGGTGTTGTCCGAATTCCGCTCCAGTCAGGCCAGTCGCGCTCAGGAGGCTGGTGACAGCCAGCGCGCCGATGGATCGTCGACCAATGACCGGCCGGCGGACACCGTTGCCCCGCGAGCCAGTCAGCCGGCACCTGTAGCCCGGGCCGAGCAGCCCGCCCAGGCAGAGGGTGTAGAAGAGGGTGCAGAACAAGCGCCCGCCGAGGCAGAACCGACTCCAGCACAGGCAGAGCCGTCGGTGCGGGTCGATCAAGCGCCCGCGCAGGCCCCGAACGCTGAAGAAGTGGCCGAGCAGTCCTCCCTGTCAGACGAGCCCATGGCGGCCGACAGCCGCGAGGAGCCACGGGCCACCAGCGAGACGACGATGGACGCTCCGGTGGACGCTGACGCCTCCACCGGCAAGACTGCCCAGGACGAACACGCGGTGCGTGACGATGTCGCCGACGCGGGTGATGGGCGCCGCGAGCCCAGCTTGAGCGCGCGTCGTGACGATGACGTCGCCAGCGAGCCCGGCGACGCTGCCATGCCGTCTCTGGCGGCGGATCCACAGGACCACGAAGAATTCGACGAAGATCAGTATCGTCTGGTGGACTTCGAGGGGATGGGAGATTCGTTGAAGGATCGCTCTCGTCGCATGGGGTCCTCCGTGCATCGTTTTGGCGCTTCGCTGCAGAAGTCGCTGGGAGAGCGCCGGGAACAGAAGCGTATCGAACGCGAGAAGCGTGAGAAGGAAAGAGCCGAGAAGGCACGGCTCAAGGCCGAGCAGAAGGCCGAACAAGCCAAGCTCAAGGCCGAAGAAGAAGCTCGCCGGCAGGCCGAACAGGCACAGCATCAGGCCGAACAGCAGCGTCAGCGGCAGCAGGAAGAAGGGCTGCGTCAGGAGGAGGCCGAGCGCCGCCGTCAGGAAGCCTTGCTTGCCAGGCAGGCCGCTGCCGATCAGCGTGGCGCCTCGTCGATGGAAGACGAAGCCTCGTTCGACGATGCCACGTACGACGAAGCCGCGTATGACGAAGCCGCATTTGATGAAACTAAGGACATCGATGTCGAAGACTCCAGGGTGCGCACCCATCCGGTGCTCGAGAAGGCCCTGCGCCACGACGTCAACGCCGAGCATGCCCGTGACAGCCTGAGCAATGCCGAGGAAATCATCGTCATCAGCGTGATGTCCCGTGACGAGGACGGCTTCCCTGGCACGACCCTGCTGGAGCTGATGATGGCCTGCGGTTTGCGCTACAGCCGAGACATGGGCATCTTCCATCGCTTCGAGACCGAGGATGAGGGCAGCGCCCTGCAGTTCTCCATGGTCAACGTGCTCAAGCCCGGGACCTTCCCGATCGAGGCCATGGACGACTTCACCACACCTGGTATCACCCTGCTGATGCCGCTGCCCAGCGCCAAGGACAGCTCGGCGGCCTTCGAGGCCATGGTCGAGACCGCGATGGTGATCGTGCGCCATATGGGGGGTGAGCTGAAGGACGAGAATCACAGCGTGATGACCGCCCAGACCGTGGAGTTTGCCCGCCAGCGGGTGCAGGAGTTCGAGCGCCGCCACCGCCTGCATCGTTATCAGGTGAACTGACCGCGCAGGCGCTGCCTGGCACGCGACGGCCCCGTGGAGACACGGGGCCGTCTGCGTTTTCCTTCTGTGTCTTGATGGGGCGGACCGGGGTTGCCTGTCGGGGGCGGTGATGCCTGGCGGTTTTCTCCCGGCGGGCATGGGGTAGAATGGCCGATCATCAGCACTTCGCACTTCGCCAGGACAAGGGTTTACATGACCACCGATGCTTCGACCCGTGACGAGGTCGCGCGGCTTCGCACCGAACTCGATGACGCCAACTACCGCTATCACGTGCTCGACGACCCGCGCCTGCCCGACGCCGAGTACGACCGGCTGCTGCGTCGGCTGACGGAGCTCGAACAGGCCCATCCCGAGCTTGCGAGCCCCGACTCGCCGACCCAGCGGGTCGGTGCCAAGCCCGCCGACGGCTTCCCCGAGGTGACCCACGCGCTGCCCATGCTGTCGCTGGACAACGCCTTCGATGACGATGAGATACGAGCTTTCGTCAAGCGGGTGGCCGAGCGTATGGAGCTGGACGCCGACGCACTGTCGTTCTCCTGTGAGCCCAAGTTCGACGGCGCTGCGGTCTCGCTGGTCTACCAAGACGGTGTGCTGGTCAGCGGTGCCACACGTGGCGACGGCCGTACCGGCGAGGGCATCCTGTCCAATCTGAAGACGCTGAAGTCCATTCCGCTGCGCCTTCGGGGCGAGACGCCGCCGACGCTGATGGAGGTGCGCGGCGAGGTCATCATGCGTCACCAGGAGTTCGAGGCGATGAACGAGCGTGCCCGTGAGCAGGGCAGCAAGGTCTTCGCCAATCCTCGTAATGCCGCCGCCGGCAGCCTGCGCCAGCTCGACCCCAGGGTGACCGCCACGCGGCCACTCGAATTCCGTGGCTACCAGGTAGCGCGCCTCGAGCCCGATGGAGGCGCGAGCACCCATAGCGAACTGATGCAGCGGGTGGCCGAGGTCGGCCTGCCGGTCAGTCGCGAGCTCGAAGTGGTCAAGGGGGCGGACGGTGTTATCGACTACTGCCGCCGCCTGGGGGAGCGTCGTGAGCGCCTGGACGTCGATATCGACGGGGTGGTGATCAAGGTCGACGAGCTACGCCTGCAGCGCGAGCTGGGCTTCGTTTCGCGGGCGCCGCGCTGGGCCATCGCCTTCAAGTTCCCGGCCCAGGAGCAGACCACGACCCTCACCGACGTGGAATTTCAGGTGGGGCGCACCGGGGCGATCACCCCGGTGGCACGGCTCGACCCGGTCAGCGTGGCCGGGGTGACGGTGTCCAACGCCACCCTGCACAACGCCGACGAGATCGCGAGGCTTGGCGTGCGCATCGGCGACCGGGTCGCCATTCGCCGCGCCGGCGACGTGATCCCCCAGGTGGTCAGGGTGGTCGAGGCGGCAGGCGAAGGTCAGGATATCGTCTTCCCCGAGCGCTGCCCGGTGTGCGAGTCCGAGATAGAGCGGATCGAGGGCGAGGTGGTGGCACGCTGCTCCGGCGGGCTGGTATGCGCCGCCCAGCGCAAGGAGGCGCTCAAGCACTTCGCCTCGCGCCGGGCGATGGACATCGACGGCCTCGGCGTCAAGCTGATCGATGCCCTGGTCGAGCGTGACTGGGTCAAGACCCCGGCGGACCTGTTCAGCCTGTCCGCCGAGCGGCTGGCAGAATTGCCGCGCATGGCCGAGAAGTCGGCCAGCAATCTGGTCGAGGCGCTGGAAAGGGCCAAGGCCACCACCCTGGCACGCTTTATCTACGCCCTGGGTATCCGCGAGGTCGGCGAGGCCACCGCGGCCAACCTGGCGAGCCACTTCGGCAACCTCGATGCCCTCAAGCAGGCCGACCGTGAGACGCTGGAGGCGGTGGACGACGTGGGGCCGGTGGTGGCCGCCCATATCGCCACCTTCTTCCACCAGGCGCACAACCTCGAAACGCTGGAGGCGTTGATCGCCGCGGGGGTGCACTGGGACGAGGTCGACGTCGGCGAGCGCCCCACGCCATTGGAAGGCCAGGCCTGGGTGCTCACCGGTACTCTGGAGACCATGACAAGGGACGAGGGCAAGGCGCGCCTGCAGGCGCTGGGCGCCAAGGTGGCCGGCAGCGTGTCGAAGAAGACCCATTGCCTGGTGGCCGGCCCCGGTGCCGGCAGCAAACTGGCCAAGGCCGAGCAGGCGGGGGTCGAGGTGATCGACGAGGCGACCTTCCTCGCGCGCCTTAACGAGTGGGAATCCGAGAGTTCGGAGGAGCAAGCATGAGCCGTTTCGTCGAAGTACCCTATCGCATGTTGCCCGGGGAGACACTGGACGCCCTGCTCGAGAGTTTCGTCACCCGTCAGGGCTACGACACCACCGACACCGGAGAGGGCATGAATGGTTGGGTCAAGGAGCTCAAGGGCCAGCTCGAGCGCTCGGAGCTGATCATCGCCCACGATCTGGAGACCGAGAGCACCGAGGTGCTGACCCTGGCCCAGTGGCGATCTTTTGGCAGAGACATCGCAGATGACGAGGAAGAAGGAGACATCTGATCTGCCGATGCCCCCGGCCGCCTGACGCTTGCTGCGGCGGGTGAAAAAGACGACGGCCCGCCTTCAAGGCGGGCCGTCGGCGTCTGGGCGTTGCTGCTCGCGTCCAGCCCTGGAGCAAGCTCTGGTGCTAGCCCTGGTGCAAGCCCCGGAGCTAGCTCTATAGCCAGGCCCTGGAGCCCGCCCTTTTGCTAGCCCTGTCGCTAGCCCTGTCGCTAGCCCTGGCGCTTGCCCTGGACGATATCGCGGATCAGCCGCCGCCCCGGGTGCAGGTGGTCGGCCAGGGGGGCTTCCAGCGGCAGCGGTTCATCGCAGATCCGCGAGGCCAGCAGTTCGGCGCACAGCGGCGCGCTGGCCAGCCCCCGTGAGCCGTGGGCGGCGCTGATCCACAGGCCGGGATGGTGGCTGCTAGCGACGTCCGGCACCCGGGTGGCGTCCTTGGCCAGCACCGCGTAGTCGCGAAGCCATGCCGGCTGATCGGGCAGCGGGCCAGCGTAGGGCGTCTTGTCGGGGCTTGCGCAGCGCACACCGCCACGGCCATCGAGGTTCTCTATCGCCAGAGGATGGCCGGCCTGGCGCAGCTGGTCGAGGTAGCCCGGCAGGGTTCTGTCGAGTTCCTCCAGGTTGGCCTGGTGGTCTTCGTCGAGGGTGTCGTTGTCGCTACGCCCCGGGGCAAAGGTCGCGCCGAAGGTCAGCACGCCATCCAGCGGCGGTGCCACGTAGCCACCGGCGCAGACCACTCGCTTCGGCGCCGGGGCCTCGAGCGCCAGGGGCGCGCGGCTGACCTGGCCGCGTACCGCCTGCAGCGGCAGGCCAGTGACCTGGCTGAAGTCAGCCGAGCGATAGGCGGCGGCGACGATGACCTGATCCACCTCGATGGCGACGCTGGTGTGATCGCCCTTCAGGGCGTGGCTGCCGACAAGACGCCAGCCGCCGTCCTCCAGAGGCTCGATGCTGTCGATGCTGGCCTGGACGAAGGTCACCCCTGGCGTGCGGGCGAGCTGCTCGCACAGCTCGCGCGGCCTGGCCCAGCCTGCCAGCGGATAGTAAAGGCCGCCGTGGGGCAGCGAGAGCCCGGCGAGGCTGGAGGCCTCGTCGGCGTCGATGCCACGCACCACCGTGTGGGGAAGGCCGTGGTGATCGAGAAAGCGTCGCTGGCGACGGGCCTCGCGCTCGTTGGCACCGAGTTGCAGCACGCCACAGGCTGACCACAGGAGCTGCTCGGGGTCGAGCCGGGCGAGCCAGCGCTGGCTGTAGAGCAGTCCGCCCAGATAGACCCGGCTCTGGTGGTTGGTGTCGGCGGCGAGCTTCACGTATAGCGCGCCCTGGACATTGCCGGAGCCCCCGCTGCCGGGTCGCGAAGCGTCGATCAGGGTGACCTCGACACCACGTCGGGCCAGCGCCTCGGCGGCGCTGCAGCCGGCGATGCCCGCGCCGACAATGGCCACGCGCCGACAGGGCCGCGCCTCAGGAGGGCGAAACCAGGGGGTGTGACGTCTGCCGGTATCGTCGGGAGGCGAGTCGATCTCGCCGGCGAGCATCTCGCGCTTGCGTCCATGGCCCGGTACCTTGCGCCAGGTGAAGCCGGCGGCCTTGAGCCCGCGCTTGACGATGCCTGCGCAGGTGAAGGTGGCGAAGGTGGCGCCAGGACGGGAGTGCGCCGCCATCGCGGCGAACAGTGCAGGCTGCCACATTTCGGGATTCTTCGAGGGGGCGAAGCCGTCGAGGAACCAGGCGTCCACCAGGCCGTCGAGCAGCGCAAGGCGTTCGCTGCTGTCACCCAGGTGCAGATCGAGAATGACCCGGGGCGACAGCACCAGTCGATGCACCCCGGTGACCGCCACCGGCCATTGACGAATCAACGCCGCCGCCTTGTCGGCCAGATCCGGCTGGCCTGCCAGGGCCCGAATCAGATCCTCGGCGCTCATGGGATAGCGCTCGGTGGAGACGATGTGCAGCCGCGCCCCGGGGGGCGCCAGCGCCTCGAAGCTGTGCCAGGCGCACAGCACGTTGAGCCCGGTGCCGAAGCCCGTTTCACCGATCACGAAGGGGCGCTGCTCGTGCCAGGCGGCAAAGCGCTGGGGCAGCCGGTTGGCGGCGATAAACACGTGCTCGGTCTCGGCGCGACCGTCGTGGCGCGAGAAGTACACATCGTCGAAGGCACGGGAGTGAGGGCTGATTCCGCTGTCGTCCTCGCGCCAGTCCAGTTCGGCGGTAGTGGCGGCGGTCAGGGCGGGGAGGCCATCTGGAGATGATGTCACGTCGAAGATTTCCGGCTGGCGGGGCTGGTCAAGAATTGATCACTCTGTTGTCGAGGGCGTGGCAACAGGGTTACAGCAATGCGTCCGCGGCGTTTCAACAGACTTTTCCACAGACTCTGTGAACAAGCAGGCTGTGAACAAGACCTGTGCAAACAGGCTGTTCGTGAACGGCAGCCAGGACATCGCTTGTCCACGAACAGGTGCCAGAAGCTGGGTGCCCGCGATCCCGCCAGGTGCGCGGGGCAGGCACTCGGCTCGCCTCAGGGCAGGACCTTCTTGAACGGCTTGACGGTGACCGACGCGTAGACGCCGGCGATCATGTAGGGGTCGGCATCGGCCCAGGCCTGGGCGCTGGCCAGGTCGTCGAACTCGGCGACCACCAGGCTTCCGCTGAAGCCGGCGTCTCCGGGATTTTCGCTGTCCACCGCCGGGTGCGGTCCGGCCAGCACCAGGCGTCCCTCATCGCGCAGGGCCTCGAGTCGAGCCAGGTGGTCGGGCCGGGCGGCCAGTCGACGTTCCAGGCTGTTGTCCACATCTTCGCTGATGATCGCGTAGAGCATCGATAGTTCCTCGATAGGGCCCGGTTGACGTTGGCCCGGGCAGACTCGCCGGGCGGTCGGATGCCGCTCTACGGCATCCTGGATGACGATCACCCGGCTCGGGGAGGCGCATGCGCGACGCGACCAGCATTGACCGCGGCAGGCGCCACGCGCACCATGGAGGCCATATTCTGTCAAAGTCGCCGCCCGGCGTCATGTCGAGGAGCCAGTTTCCTGTCCCATGCCAGCCCTTCCTGAGTCCTTCGAGGGCACGGCCCTCGCCATCGATTTGCATATGCACTCGACCGCTTCCGACGGCGCTCTTGCGCCGTCGGAACTGGTGACGCTGTGCCACGCCAAGGGGCTTTCGCATATCGCCCTGACCGACCATGACAGCCTCGAGGGGGTCGCCGAGGCCGACCGTCGCGCCCGCGAGCTTGGGCTGTCGGTGCTGCCCGCCAGCGAACTGTCCTGTCAGTGGCGGGGACTCAATATCCATGTGGTCGGGCTGTTGCCGTCGGGGCCGGGGGACATGCTGGAAGCCGGCCTTGCCGAGCAGGCCATCGCCCGCGAGAAGCGTGCCGAGACCATTGCCCGGCGACTCGAGCGCATCGGCCTGAGCGACGGGCTGGCCAAGGCGCGTGCCTGGGCCGGCAGCGACCGGCCGCTCAATCGCCCCGACTTCGCCCACGTGATGGTGGCAGAAGGGCTGGTGGCGGATCTGTCCGGGGCCTTTAGCAAGTATCTTGGCAACGGCAAGATCGGCGACGTGAAGTCGCATTGGCCCTACCTGTCCGAGGTGGTGGAGTGGATCCTCGACAGCGGCGGCGTGGCGGTGCTGGCTCATCCCCTTCGCTACAAGCTGACCCGGCGCAAGCGCGGCCTGCTGCTCGATGAGTTCTGTCGGGCGGGGGGCCAGGCGGCGGAGCTGGTCAGCGGCTTCCAGAACCCGGATGTCACCCGGGACCTGGCGCGACAGTTGATGGAGCGCGACCTGTACGGATCGCTGGGCAGCGACTTTCACTTTCCGGGAGGACACCTGGCACCGGGCAGCATGAGTCCGATTCCGCGCACCGCGGTGGCGCCGGTGTGGGCCCATCCGCGCCTTGCCGCCTGGTTCGCCAGCGCGGCGAGTACGGACGTGGCGGGCCCTGGCGCGACAAATGGGAGCGTGGACGATGACACCCCGCGCGCCGGCCCGGAAGGCGAGAGCCCGGAATACCAGAGCCCGGAAGACAAGAACGCCGCCCATTCGGTCTAGTCTCAGAGGGAAGGCCCGCGCTGCGCCTCGTGCTTTCTTCGCCAACTTCTTTTGCCCGTTTGTTCGCCAGGGAGGCAACATGACCCAGTACTTTCAGATTCACCCCGACAACCCCCAGAAGCGCCTGATCGACCGCGCGGTCGAGATCATCCACAAGGGCGGAGTGGTGGCCTATCCGACCGACTCGGGCTACGCCCTTGGCTGCCACCTGGGGGACAAGAAGGCCATCGAGAAGATCAAGTGGCTCAGGTCGCTGGACGACAAGCACAACTTCACCCTGGTGTGCTCGGACCTGTCGGAGATCGGCACCTACGCCAAGGTGGACAACGCCGTCTTCCGCCTGCTCAAGGCCCACACCCCGGGCGCCTACACCTTTATCCTGCACGCCACCACCGAGGTGCCCCGGCTGCTGCTGCATCCCAAGCGCCGCTCCATCGGCGTTCGGGTGCCGGACCACGAGATCTCGCGTGCCCTGCTTGAACGCCTGGGCGAGCCGCTGATGAGCGTGACCCTGATTCCGGTAGGGGAGGCGTTGCCGATGACCGACCCCGAAGAGATTCGCGATCGCTTCGGTGCGCACCTGGACCTGGTGATCGACGGTGGCGCCTGTCAGCTGGAGCCGACCAGCGTGATCGATCTGCGCGACATGCCGCCGGTCATCGTGCGCGAAGGGCGCGGCGATATCTCACCCTTCCAGGAGTAGCGCTCGACGCAAACCAGCGAAAGCATGCGGCGCATTGTCAGAAAGGCGACAGGCGCATGCAGCCACGATGTTTCGACTGGTCCCGTCCCTGGCTCGCTCTCCTGAACCCCCGCCCTGGACAGGGGCCCGCTGCGGCCAGGGCCTTGGACAGAGGGCCCGTTGCGGCCAGGGCCTTAGACAGAGGGGCCGCTGCGGTCGGGATTGCTGACGCCATCGTCGCCATCATCGTCGTCATCTTCGCGCTTGGCCTTTTTTTCCTCACCGCCGTCGTCCTCCGGTTCCTCTTCTGGTTCTTCCTTCGGTGCGTTGGGGTCGGGGGTGTCCTCGTCGAGCCAGGTGCCACAGATCAGGCAGTACTTGGCACGCTGCTCGTGGCGGTCGTGGCCGCAGCCTGGGCAGGCTTCGTCGGAGTAGCGATCGGCACGAATCGAGCGGATTACCTCGGCGGAGAAGACCCCGGTGGGGACCGCGATGATCGAGTAGCCGATCAACATGACCACCACGCTGATGGCCTGGCCAAGCGGCGTCACCGGCGAGATATCGCCGTAGCCCACCGTGGTCAGGGTCACCACCGCCCAGTAGATGGCTACCGGAATGCTGGTGAAACCGGCCTCCCTCGGCTCGATCAGATACATCATCGAGGCGAAGATGGTCACCAGCATGAACACCGTGAACAGGAACAGGAAGATCTGGTGGCCGCTGCGCTTCAGCGCGTCGATCAACAGGCGTCCCTCGCCGACGAATTCCATCAGTCTCAGTATCCGGAAGATGCGCAGGCTGCGCAGCAGGCGGATGACGATCAGCGACTGGGCCCCGGGGATCAGCAGCGCCAGCCAGCTCGGCAGGATGGCGATCAGGTCGACGGTGCCGTAGAAGCTCTTCAGATAATTGAGTGGCCGCTCGAGGCAGTAGAGCCTGAGGACTAGCTCGATGGTAAAGAGGATGGTGAAGGTCCACTCGATGGCCCGGAACAGCTCGCCATACTGCATGCGCAGGCTATCGACGCTCTCCAGCACCACCACCAGCACGCTGGCCAGGATGGCGGTGATCAAGGCGATGTCGAAGCCCTTGGCCAGCCGGGTATCCGACTCGAAGATGATCTGAAAGATGCGCGTCTTGAGGCCTTCGGCGGCCGGCTTGTAGCCGTTGATCACGGGCGTGTCCTTGTGGTCTCGGGGCATTCTCCTGCAGGGATCGGGCTATCGCCTACAGGAAATGGGGCCATCGTCGGCGTTGCTCGCTATTGACGTTACTCCATCTCGACGTTGTCGGGTAGCCGGCGACCGAGTCTCAACAGGCCGGCGCCGACCTCGGCACTGAGCCAGTCGGGACGGTGCTCGGCGTCCTCGAGGGAGCCTTGCAGGTGCTTCACTTCCTCACCGACACCGGGCGCCGACGAGCACTGTGCAAGCCGCTTTAGCGTCTCCCGGGCGGTGACCATCCAGCCGCTGTCCTGGGTGTCGGCGTAGGCGTCGAGGGCGACCACCAGGCGATGCAGCAGGGCCGAGGGGCTGTCGCCGGACGGCAGCCGCCAGCCCTCCGCCAGTGCCGTTCCGCGAGCCGCCTTGCTGGTGTCCGATGGGCGCAGCGGGACGCTCTCGGCGAAGCCGTCGGCCAGCTCCAGTAGCTGTCTGGCGTCTCCCCGCTTGAGCTCGAGCTCGACCTCGCGAATGGTAACGCTTAGCTCCCCCACGCGAATCTCGCCCTCGTCGAGGGCGATTTCGACCTCGCCACCATCGCTTTGCAAAAGCCACACCTCCCGCTGAAAGTCGGTGGTAAAGCAGGGAACCAGGCGGGTCAGCAGGGGCTCGTCCAATGCCTGGATCGGCTCGAGCCCCTTGAGACCTTCCAGGTCGAGGGTGTCGCCGGCCACCTTCCATTCCCATTCTCCCCGGGTGGACAGGCCGCCACCGCCCTGGCCGCTGGTCTTCAGGGTCTGGCGCCACTCGTCGCCGATACGCCGCAGACGCAGGGCGACGCGGGCCTCTTTGAGATCTCCCTCTGGGGTGTCGTAGTAGGTATTGACCAGCGTCTCACGGCGGGAAGCCTCTCCGGCGAGGCGGGGGTGGCGTCGTAGCGCATCCGGGCCGTCCGGCCCCAGGGCGAGTTTGAGTTCGACTTCATGGCTCATGCGGAGCGTCCTGACAGGGATAATGGAGGGTGAATCACATCAATGTGACGTTAGTGTGGCGGTATTTTTTCCATGACGTGACAGTTTGGGGTCACTATACTGTCGCCGCCATTTCTCCAGTGTCCGTGACTCCCTATGGTGACATCAAATCCGTTTTCGGCGATGTTTGGCCGCTCCCCCTTTCAACCGCTGCTGGCCCATATCGAAAAGGCGCACGACTGCTCTGCCGAGCTGCTGCCCTTCTTCGAGGCGACCCTTAGGGGCGACTGGGATGCGGCGGCCTCGCATCGTGAAGTGATTACCCGGCTCGAACACGAGGCGGACTCGCTGAAGACCGAGCTGAGGCTGAACCTGCCCAACACCCTGTTCCTGCCGGTTTCCCGTTCGGACCTGCTGGACCTGGTCAGCGTTCAGGACAAGATCGCCAACAAGACCCGCGACATCACCGGCATCATGCTCGGCCGCCAGATGCAGGTACCCGACGCCCTGGCGACCCCGATGCGCGAGTACATCGCCACCGCCGTCGACTGTGTCGCCCAGGCGCGTCAGGCCCTCGAGGAACTCAAGGACCTGCTCGAATCCGGCTTCGGACGCAATGTCACCGAGCTGATGCAGAAATTGATCCGTGGGCTGCATGATCTGGAGCAGCGTGCCGACGAGCAGCAGATCGCCATTCGTCGCCAGCTGTTCGCCCTCGAGAAGGACCTGCCGCCGGTAGACGTGATGTTCCTCTATCAGATCATCGAATGGATCGGAGAAGTGTCGGACCGCGCCGAGCGGGTCGGCAGCCGACTCCAGATCATGACGGCGAACTGAAGACCGTCTTTCCATCCGACCGCCCGCGGGCGGTCTGACGTCATTCAGACTTTCCTCAGTCAGCAATCAAGGGATCTTCTCCCATGTCGATCATTGCCCAGCACGGTGACATCTTCATCCTACTGGCCTGCGCGTTCGGTTTCTTCATGGCCTGGGGCGTCGGTGCCAATGACGTGGCCAATGCCATGGGTACCTCCGTAGGTTCACGGGCGGTCACCATCAAGCAGGCGATCATCATCGCCGTCATCTTTGAATTTCTCGGTGCCTGGCTGGCCGGTGGCCAGGTCACCGAAACCATCCGCAAGGGCATCATCAATCCGGCCCTTCTGGAAAACGACCCCCAGTTCCTGGTCTACGGCATGCTGGCCTCGCTGCTGGCCGCCGGCACCTGGCTGCTGATCGCTTCGATGAAGGGCTGGCCGGTGTCCACCACCCATTCCATCGTCGGTGCCATCGTCGGTTTTGCCCTGGCCGGGCTCGGCATCGAGGCGGTGGGCTGGGGCAAGGTGGGCCAGATCGCCGCCAGCTGGATCGTCTCGCCGCTGCTCGCGGGCTCCATCGGTTTCATGCTGTTCAAGTCGGTGCAGCGTCTGGTGTTCGAAGCCGACGACCCGTTCGCCGCTGCCAAGCGCTATGTGCCGATGTACGTGTTCCTGGTGGGTTTCATCGTCGCCATGGTGACCCTGACCAAGGGCCTCAAGCACGTGGGCCTGCACCTTGCTCCGTTCGAGAGTCTGCTGATCGCGGTGCTCTTCGGCCTGGCGCTGATGGGCCTGGGTATCTGGCGCGAGCGCAGCATCGGCCGTAGCCAGCGCAAGACCGACTCCTTCGGTTTCGAGGGTGTCGAGCGAGTGTTCGGCGTGCTGATGATCTTCACCGCCTGTGCCATGGCCTTCGCCCACGGTTCCAACGACGTGGCCAATGCCGTCGGCCCTCTAGCCGCGGTCATCAGCGTGGTGCATGAGCATGGCAGCATCGAAGGCGCCTCGGCGGTGCCCTGGTGGGTGCTGGTGCTGGGCGGTGGTGGCATCGTGGTCGGCCTGGTGACCTATGGTCACAAGGTCATCGCCACCGTCGGCACCGGCATCACCGAGCTGACCCCGAGCCGTGGCTTCGCCGCCACCCTGGCCGCCGCCACCACCGTGGTGCTGGCCTCGGGAACCGGCCTGCCGATCTCGACCACCCACACCCTGGTGGGTGCGGTGCTGGGCGTGGGTCTGGCCCGCGGTCTTGCCGCCCTCAACTTGCGGGTCATCGGTACCATCGTGATGTCCTGGCTGATTACCCTGCCGGCAGGGGCGGGCCTTGCGATCATGTTCTTCTTTATGTTCAAGGGGATCTTCAACTAACGGGTTGGAAAGGGGCGATAGGGCTGACAGGCGAGATCGCCAGGCGATTATGTCGCTCACTCCTCCCCCCCCACCACACACACACCCGCTACGGCGCCTTCGGGCGCCGTTGTCGTGTCTGGCATTCGGGCAACCGGGCGTAACGGGCGGGGCGGGTGTGGGTCGATAGCAGGCTCTGATATAGTGAGAACTCCTTTCTCCTTGTCCTCCGCAGCAGGTCCGGTCCTTGAACACGTCCTTTTCCTTCGTCGACTGGTTTCGCCATTCCTCGCCCTATATCAATGCCCACCGTGGCCGCACCTTCGTCGTGCTGGTCGAAGGGGAGGCGATGGCGGCGGGGCGAGGGGAGTCGCTGATCCAGGACCTGGCGCTCTTGCACACCCTAGGGGTCAAGCTGGTGGTGGCCTTCGGCATTCGCCATCAGGTACACAGCGTGCTCGAGGCCGAGGGTATCTCGCCGGTGCGCCATCAGGGGCGCTGGGTCGCCGACGAAACCATCATGGCCAGGGTCGAGCGGGTCGCCGCCGAGCAGCGCCTGTGGCTCGAGGCGCGGCTGTCACTGGGGCTGCCCAACACGCCGCTGCACGGTATCGAGTTGACCACGGTGTCCGGCAATCTGGTCATGGCCAAGCCCCTGGGGGTGCGTGACGGCGTCGACTTCCAGCGTTCCGGCGAGGTACGTCGGGTCCGTTCGGGGGCGGTCAGAGCCCTGCTCGAGCAGCACTCGCTGGTGCTGCTGCCGCCGCTCGGGTTTTCCAGCACTGGCGAGGTCTTCGACCTGGACGCCGCAGAGGTCGCCCAGCAAGTGGCAGTGGCGCTGAAGGCCGACAAGTTGATCCTGCTGGGGGAATCCGACGGTCTGCGCGATGACAGCGGGCGGTTGTTGCGACAGCTGTCTCCGGCGGAGGCGCGGCCGCTGCTGGACGACGCCTCTATCGGTGAGGAGCGCGCACGCCACCTGGGAGCCGCCTGCGAGGCGGCGTCCCATGGCGTCGCACGCACCCACCTGTTGTCCTGGCGCGACGCCGACGCTCTGCTGGGCGAACTCTTCACCCGTGACGGCGTCGGCACCATGATCACCCAGCATCGCTACGAACAGCTTCGAGCGGCGGGCGTGGAGGATATCGGCGGGCTACTGGAACTGCTGGATCCGCTGGAGAAGCGCGGCATGCTGGTCCCGAGATCCCGCGAACGGCTCGAGCACGAGATCGACGACTACCTGGTGATCGAGCGTGATGGCATGGTCATCGGTTGCGCCGCCCTGCACCGTTTCGACGACGCCAACGTCGGTGAGCTGGCCTGCGTGGCGGTGCACCCGGACTATCGTAGCGGGGCCCGTGGTGAACGCCTGCTGGCAGAGATCGAGCGTCAGGCCCGGCGCCAGGGCATCGATCGTCTGTTTGCCCTGACCACCCACACCGCCCACTGGTTTCTTGAGCACGGCTTTGTCCCCTCGGCGCTCGATGAACTGCCACCGCTGCGACGCGATGCCTACAATCATGCGCGGAAGTCGAAGGTAATGAGCAAGGCCTTGTAGGGCGTACCAGGGAAGGTGCTCGTCGACGTTTCGGCCAACCATTGCGGCGTCTCCAAATGGAGACGCCGTAATTTTTTGTTAAGTAAGGATATTTTGATTTTTACTCGTTTTGCGTCTGGATTTGGCGACGTTTGTTCAAAGGTCAGGCCTCGAAAGTCGGCCATGACGCTCAAGATGTCTATGGTTGGCGATTTTTGATAATTTTAAGTTATTGATAATAAATAAGTTGCTTTGTTTTTGGCACGGTGATCGCAATAGTCTTGGCGAGCAGGGAAGGTGGCGATCAAGTGTCGTTGTCCTTCCGGGATCGGCGGAGAAATCACTGCCCTGTGCGACTCCGACGAACCCAGCGCCTGCTCCGCGTGATGTGCGACACAAGGTTGCGATGAGACGGCACCGGCCGATCAGGCATGGAGAGGTGTCGTGAAGAGCAAGGATGCTCTGGCAAGGAAGCCGACCCCTTCGGGGGAGTCTTTCGCTCCGCCGCCCAGGCGACGGAGCCAGAACGAGGCAGGATGGGAGACCATCCGAGAGGTGAGATCAGGTTCCTGGTAACGACGATCGCACCTTGGCTTCGGGCCCTTCGGGCCACCCGAAAACCGTTCAATGGGCGGACCAGGCCATCGATTGATCTGTTTTCGACCCTTCAGTTCCCTGCGTATTCGGGCCGGCCTAGCCGGCCCCTTTTTTTTCATACGGTTTTTTGCGAAGTCGGCTGAGCGTTTGACGCGGGGGTAATGGGCCAATTCTGGTATTCTTCTGGATGGATTGATGGACGCTTCATTCACCTTCCTTCACAGAACTCTGGTCATGACCTCTGCTGCCACGCGCCGTTGGCGCCCCCGCTCGTTGTTGCAACTGGTGCTGCTGGCCTTCGTGGTGGTCATGCTGCCGCTTGGTGTGCTGATGTACCAGGCTGGTCAGGCGCTGTCGGAGCTGTCGCGGCTGGCCGAGGTCAGCGCTCGTCAGGCGGTGTCCGAGACGCGTCGGGCACGCACCCTGGGGTCGCTGGCGGTGGAAATGGAGCGTGGTGCGCGCCAGTACGCGGTGATCCAGGAAGAAAGCCTGCTCGACATCTATGCCGATCGTCTGGCCGAGTTCCGTGAGTTGCTGGCGCGCCAGCGCCTGCTGCTGCCCGATGACCCCGACATCCAGGCGCTGGAACGCCTGCTCGACGAACTCGCGACCCTGCCGCAACAGCCGCCGGAGGCCTACGCGGCTTCGCTCGACGACTTTGTAGCTTTTTCCCGACACGTCGAGGGTATGCGCCAGGCCACCAACAGGCGTATCGATCTACGCCTGGACGCCATCCGTGAACGTGCTCGACAAGTGCAGCAACGCCTGTGGTGGCAGACCGGGGCGCTGGTCTCGGCGAGTCTGATGCTGATGCTGTTGTTCACCCGCTTGATCATACGCCCGGTGCGTCAGCTCGAGCGGCGCATCCTCGGCATCGGCAGTGGCTATCAGGACAGCCAGCAGCGCCACGTTCAGGGCCCTGCGGAGCTGGTAGCGCTGGGCGAGAGGCTCGACTGGTTGACCCATCGCCTGGAAGAACTCGAAGCCCAGAAACAGCAGTTCCTGCGCCATATGTCCCATGAACTGAAGACACCGCTGGCCAGCGTTCGTGAGGGATCGGCGCTTTTGTCCGATGGCGTGGCCGGTGAGTTGAGCCCGCGTCAGCGTGAAGTGCTGGACCTGATCGACGCCAGCGGCGCCGAACTGCAGCGCCTGATCGAGCAACTGCTCGACTATAATCTGTTGCAGCACCACCGCAGTGCGGCCATCGAGCGCCTCGACATGGCCACGGTGGCACGCGAGGTGCTGGCCAAGCATCGATTGAGCCTGCAGTCCAAGGAAATGGCGGTCGAAGTGTTCTCGGGCCCGCTGCAGTGGCGTGCCGATCATCAGGCCACCGCCCGATTGCTCGATAATCTGGTGTCCAACGCCGTGGCTTACGGTGAGGATGGTGGCAAGCTGCTGATTCGCGCCCGTGCACGCCACGACAGGCTCGAGCTCGAGGTGGCCAACACCGGCGAGCCGATCGCCGAGCAGGACCGTGACCACCTTTTCGAGGCCTTCTACCAAGGACGAGCACGACGCAAGGGTGCGCTCAAGGGCTCCGGCATCGGACTCTCCGTGGCGGCCGACTGCGCTCGTCTACAGCACGGCCGGCTCGAGCTGATCGATGATCCCGAGTGGCCGGTGTGCTTTCGACTGACGCTGCCGGCAGCACCACCGGAAGATGGCCGACATTACGGCCTACATAACGATACAAGGCCCGCATTGACGGGTCAGGACGCAAGGAACCTGACGCTATGAACTCAAGGGGTGTGACCCTGACACCTCGACGCTCGCTTACCCGAGTCGTCGGCCCTGCCGCTGTTGTCAGTCTGATGCTGGTGATCAGCGGTTGTGAAATGCTGCCTATCGAGTCAGTCGGTGACGAAACACCGGCGGTCGAAGCGCTTGATCTGACCACCTGCCATGCAGAGGTGCCGACCTTTGCCGAGTCCTCTTGCATGTTGACCGACTGGATCGCCTTCGGTCTGGCCTCCCAGCGTGGCGATCGCCAGTGGCGTGACGCCATGCTGGCGCGGCTGGAAGGTCATGCGCCCGAGCAACGCCTGGGGCGCGCCGTGGCCTTGAGCTGGGGCAGCGAAGCCCAGTGGGACCAGGCCTCGGAGCTGTACAAGGCGGACCTGAGCCTGGCGCCCGTTGAACTCCAGCCCCTGCTGCGCTACTGGCTCAATGAACTCGAAGGGCGGCGCGCCCTGGATGACCGCGCCGGTCGCCATCATGGCGAGGTGGCTCGGCTACGCCAGGAAAACAAGGAACTGGCAGACAAGCTCGATGCGATGACCGCCATCGAACAGAACATCAATCTGCGACAGCAGGCGGAATGAGAGCAGAGCACCAACCAGCGACAGCGGATGGAGTGAAATTGTGGAGACGGTGATATGAAGCAAGTCGCAGCGACCGCGAACGCCAGGACATCGGCCCATGTACTGCTGGTAGACGATGATGTCAGCCTGCTGAAGCTTCTGGGCATGCGCCTGGAAAGCCGCGGCTACCGGGTGACCACCGCCGAGAGCGGTCGCGAGGCGCTCAAACGGCTGGAAGAAGGGCGGCCGGATCTGGTGCTGTCCGACCTGCGCATGGATGAAATGGACGGCATGGCGCTGTTCCAGGATATCCAGCGGCGCATGCCCGGCCTGCCGGTGATCATCCTGACTGCCCATGGCTCGATTCCGGATGCGGTCAGCGCCACTCGCCAGGGCGTGTTCAGCTTTCTGACAAAACCGGTGGACCGCGAAGAGCTGTTCGGGGCCATCGACGATGCCCTGTCCAATACCGCTAGCAGCGGCGAAGGTGATGATAGCTGGCGCGACGAGATCATCACCCGCAGCCCTGAAATGGAGCGTATTCTCGAGCAGGCGCGGATGGTGGCGGGGTCCGATGTCAGCGTGCTGGTCACTGGACCATCGGGCTCCGGCAAGGAGCTGCTGGCCAATGCCATCCACAAAGCCAGCGCCCGCGCCGACAAGCCCTTTATCGCGATCAACTGCGGCGCGCTGCCGGAGCAGTTGCTGGAAAGCGAGCTGTTTGGCCACGCCAAGGGCGCCTTCACCGGGGCCATCAGCGAACACGGCGGGCTGTTCCAGGCGGCCGACGGTGGCACCCTGTTCCTGGACGAGATCGGCGACATGCCACTGGCGATCCAGGTCAAGCTGCTGCGGGTACTGCAGGAGCGTCAGGTGCGCCCGGTGGGCTCCACCACGTCGGTGCCGGTGGACGTGCGGGTGCTGTCGGCGACCCATCGCGATCTGGATCAGGCCATGCATGAAGGTGAGTTCCGTGAGGATCTCTACTATCGCCTCAACGTGGTCAACCTGAAGCTGCCGGCGCTCAAGGATCGCGCCGAGGACGTGCCGCTGCTGGTCAAGCATCTGGTAGCCCAGGCGGCGTCGCGCCACAAGCCCTTCGTCAAGGGGTTCTCGCCGGAGGCGCTCAATCTGCTGGCAACCTGTGCCTGGCCCGGCAATGTGCGTCAGCTGGTCAACGTGGTCGAGCAGTGCGTGGCACTGTCCAGTGCGCCGATGATCCCGGAAGCCCTGGTGGCCCAGGCGCTGGCGGCGGAAGACAACGCCATGCCGACCTTCAACGACGCTCGCGCAGGATTCGAGCGTAGCTACCTGGTCAAGGTGCTGAAGATTACCGAGGGCAACGTGACCCAGGCGGCGCGCATCGCCGGACGTAACCGTACCGACTTCTACAAGCTATTGTCCCGCCACGAGCTGGAACCCGCCTCGTTCAAGCCGGGGGTGGCAAGCCCTTGTCGCTAGCCCGATGGGCAGGCTTGGTCCGATGGGCCGAGCCCCCGAAGATCCCCACTCCGGCCCCGTCCGGCTGCTTCAGCCGGCGGCGGTTCGCCGCCAAGGTGCCGCCGGCAAGGTGCCGCCGGCAAGATACCGACAACCTAGGCGCTGTCCGAAAAGTCGACGAGCGAAGGTTAGACAAGGCAAAAATCGGTGAGAAAGCGCAGTTTACGGGGTGTAAATGAGCATTTTGATCCGATTTTTAACGCTGTATTACCGAGCGCAGGCACTTTTCAGACAAGCCCTAGGCCTCGTCGTCGGATCGGTTGTCCGGGGCCTGCTCGGCTGCCGGCCATGTCTCGATCACCTCGACGTCCAGCTCGCCATCGGCGAGACGAGCGTGCAGTCGCTGGCCGGGCGCGGCCTGATCGGCACGGCGCACCGCCTGGCCGTCGCTGGCGGTGAGGATGGCGTAGCCACGACCTAATACGGCCAGCGGACTGACCGCCTGCAACTCCCGGGCGGCGGCTGCCAGGCGCTCGCGCCGATGGACCAGCGATAGCCGCTGGGCGCCGTCGAGACGGCGTCTCAAGCGGCTCAGTTGGCGCCGATTCTCGTCCAGGGTGAGTCCGGGCGAGCGCAGCGACAGACGGTGAGCCAGGTCTGTCTGGCGGCGCCGCTCGGCGACCACTCGACCGCTGATGGCGCGTCCGAGGCGTTCCTTCAGCTGGCCAAGACTATCGCGCTGACGTGCGATCGCCTCGCCGGGGTGACGCAGGCGCGAGCGCAGGTGATCCAGCCGCTGGCCTTCCCGCTGCAACAGGCGTGCTTGTGCACCCTTCAGACGATTGTCTGCCTGGGTTAGCCGGGCCGTCAGTTCCTGGCGCGAGGGCACCAGACGTTCGGCGGCGGCGGAGGGCGTCGGTGCGCTGGCGTCGGCGGCCAGATCCGACAGGCTCTGGTCGGTCTCGTGGCCCACCGCAGACATCACCGGCAGGCGCGAGTGGTGGATCGCTCGGGCCAGGTGTTCATCGTTGAAGGCCCACAGATCCTCGAGACTGCCGCCGCCACGGGTGATCAGCACCACGTCCCGGTCCTGGTCCAGCGTCGCCTGGCGATTGAGCAGGCCCAGGGCGGCGATGATCGCGGGCGCCGCCTCGGCCCCCTGGACCGGTACCGGTATCAGGGTCACCGTGACCAGCGGCCAGCGTGCCCGGAGTACCGCCAGCACGTCGCGCAGGGCGGCGCCGCTGGCGGAGGTCAGCACCAGCAGATGTCGCGGGGGAAAGGCCAGCGAGCGAGCGTTGGTGAAGACCCCCTGGTCGCCCAGGCGTTGCTTGAGCGCCGCCAGGGCGGCGAGCAGGGCGCCGGCTCCGGCGGCCTGCACCGCCTCGACGATCAACTGGTAGTCGCCCCTGGGCTCGAACAGCGAGACTCGGGCGCGCACCCGCACCAGATCACCGTCACGCATGGGCGTCGACACAAAGCGTCCACGCGTGCGAAACAGCACCGCCTTCACCTGGGCGCGTTCATCCTTGAGGGTGAAGTAGACGTGCCCCGAGGCCGGGCGCGAGACCCCCGACAGCTCGCCTTCGATCCACTGTTCGCCGAGATCGGCTTCCAGCGTAGCGCGCGCGCGTCGATTGAGGTCGCTGACCGAGAGTACGTCCTGGGCGCTATCCGACGTCGCTGTCATGGAGGCTTCCTGGGCTGGCATTGAAGAGAATCGGCGAGCATCAGCGACTGGCAGGACCACGCTGGCAAGTGACAGGTTACCAGAGCCCAGGTCGCCGCTTCAGCAAAGTCGAACTACGCTTAACGGGACAGGCGGGCAACCGGTCTGCCTCGCACGCGCCGCTGCGACGGAGGAGGGCACATGTCGGGACTTCGCGCGCCCGATATCGGGCCTATCGTGGGGCACACCACGGCTCACAGCTGTCGGTTGTGGGTTCGCGGTATCGCTCCCAATGATGATGGCGTCGACCTGACCGCGTCCTTGCGTACCGTGGGCCTGCTGGCGGTGGTCGAGGACAATGGCTTGCCCCGCCTGATCGACGGTGATCCGTCACGTCCCCACGCCTTCTATTTTCGTCTGCACCGGGAGTTTGATCGTACCGGAACCTTCGAGCTGGGGGCCGAGGAAGGTCTGGGAGCGATCGATGGCGTGGCGCCGCTGGGCCAGCCCGATGGGGTGGTGCCGTTGACGCCCGATACCCGCTACAAGGTGCGTGTCGCGACCCTCACCCTGGATGACACGACGCCCGATGTGGAAAGCCTGAGTGACGCCCAGATCGCCGCCAGGCTGCCCGACGTCAACGGCATGGCGTCGCTGCTCGCCGACCTCGATGGCGAGCACTGCGAGGCCGAATTCACCACCTTCGCCGCCGCAGTGGAGCCACGACTGGCCTTTCTGCTGGGGTCCTGTCGCTATCCCGGTACCCTGTGGAAGACCAAGGAAGCCGATCGCATCTTCGGCCCCATGGCCAGTCACTTGAGGCGTCGAGGCAGTCGGCCGGCGGCGCGCTTCAGCCTGCTGGTGGGCGATCAGATCTACGCCGATCAGTACAGTCGCTTCGTGCCGATCGGTCGCGCCGAGACCTTCGCCGAGTTTCAGGACCGCTATCGCCAGGCCTTTGGTTCCCCGCAGATGCGCCACTTCCTGCGCCAGGCACCGGTGTACATGATCCTCGATGACCACGAGATCGAGGACAACTGGCATCGTGACCGCCTCGCCGCCAAGCGCGAGCTGTTCAATGTCGCCATTGGCGCCTACATGAGCTACCAGTGGTCACACTGCCCGCGCAGCTTCGGGCGTCATCTGCACTATCACTTCGACTGCGGCGGCTATCCCTTCTTCGTCTGTGACACCCGTACCCATCGTACCTACGGTCGCGAGAACCGGGTGATGGACAACCATCTGCTGGGACGGCCCAGCATCGACCCCCAGCATCCTTCCCAGCTGGACGTGCTGCTCAGGTGGCTGAGCGACCAGCAGGCCCGCTGCGGCGCGATGCCCAAGTTTGTCGTTACCTCGACGGTGTTCGCGCCCAGTCCGCTGGATGAAAGGCTCGATCCGGCCCTGGATGGCCATGACGCCCAGGCGCCGACGGATCTGGTGCGGACCAACCTCTCCCGGCGTGCCGAAAGCGATAGCTGGTCGGGGTTTCCGGCCACCCGCAAGGCGCTGGTCGAACATATCGTCGAGGCCGGCATCGACAACGTGATCTTCCTCAGCGGCGACGTGCACTGCGCCAATATCGCCGAGATGGTGGTGGAAGGGGGCGGCGGCGAGCCGCGACGGCTGTATGACGTCACCTCCTCGGCGCTGTACTGGCCGTTCTTCTGGGCCGACGGGGACCCCAACGGTTTTGTTCACGACTCCCGTCTGCCCGGTCAGGTGGATGGCTTTCCGCTGTTTGATGGTGACATGACGCTGCACTACCGGGCCTTTGGCTTCTATCAGCAGGAAAACTTCTGTCGCCTGGAGCTGGACCGCGCTCACCACCGTCTGCGGGTCAAGGTGATCGATCGCTACGGCGATGAAGTCAGGGTGACGGACCCCGATGGCTCCGTGGTGCCCTATAACGATCTGGCGCTGGTGCCCTGGTAGCGAGCGATATGGCCGGTAGCGGCAATGTCGAAAGCGGGGCTGAAGGGCGCTGGGCTGGAGAGCGCTCGTCGGAAGAGTGCTCGTTGGAAGAGTGCTGACGGGCCGGTCGCCAAAGGGCGGGCGGCCCGGACGACAGGCGCAAGAGCAGGTCCTTTCCTGGAGAAATGGCGGTGAATACGACTAACCCCATGCTGGCGGGATTGCTGTTCGAGGAAACCATGCGAGGCCATTTTTCGCTCGGAAGCCAGGCGCCCGAGCGCGGTGAACGGCTGGGGCATACAGAAGGCACCGAACTGGCCCTCCACGCCAAGGTCCAGATCGATGACATGAGCGCCTTCCTGGCCGACGACCGCCACCACGGCAGGCTGGGTGGTGTCGTCGATTTTGCCCCGCTGGGCCTCGGGCTGGTGATTCTCGAGGGTGACTTTCAGTTGTTTTCCCAGGGCCCCGGGGCGGGGCGTCAGATGGTCTACGACGCGGTTCTGGAACTGGATGAGCGGCGATTGTTCCTGCACGGGGTGAAGCGGGTCAACGACGATCCGGGGCCTGATCTCTGGCGCGATACCACCACCCTCTATACCACCCTGCACGAGGGCGAGAGCGCCACGGCCGACATTCTCGGGGCGGGCATCCTGCACCTGGGCGTGGCCGAGTTGATGGCCATGCTCAAGACCATGACGCCGACGGGCCAAGGGGACCTGCGCACGGTGGCGGATTTCGGTCGCTTCTTCTTTGGTGAACTGTGGCACCTCTATGCGCCCTGGGTCATTCGCCGGGAGCCCGAGGCATGAACTACGACGCCATCGTGGTGGGGTCAGGGTTTGGTGGGGCCGTGGCGGCCTGCCGGCTCGCCGAGGCCGGGCTCAAGGTGCTGGTGCTTGAGCGCGGAAGACGCTGGGAGCGCGAGGACTTTCCCCGGGGGCCGGATGATGACTGGTGTTTCGATGTGGACGCCCCTCGGGAGCGTCATGGCTGGCTCGACCTGCGCTTCTTTTCGCGCATGGCGGTGGCACAGGGCGCTGGCGTGGGTGGTGGTTCGCTGGTCTACGCCAATGTCTCGGTGCCGGCTGAGCGCTTCGCCTTCGACAGTGGCTGGCCGGAGGCGATCGACTTCGATGAGCTCGTCCCCTACCAGGACCGGGTAGGCCAGATGCTGGAGGTGGCCGAGGTCCCCGCGGGCCAGGTCAGCGAGCGCTATCGACTGGTCCAGGAGGCCGCCGTGCGCAGCGGAGACGGCGATCGCTTTCGCCCCTTGCCGCTGGCGGTGCGTTTCGACCCCGACTGGAACTATCAGCTCAGTGAGCCTCACCACCGTCGACACAGTCGGCAGACCCTCAATGTCCACGGCAAGGAACAGGGGACCTGCATCCACTGCGGCTATTGCGATATCGGCTGCCCGGTGGGGGCCCGCAATACCCTTGACCTGAATTACCTGGCCCGGGCGGAGCAGTTGGGGGCACAGGTCCGTCCATTGAGCATGGTGCGATCGCTGGTGCCGGAGTCCGGGGGCTATCGGGTGACCTTTCAGCATCTGGAAGGCGCGCCGACGATCCGTCACGAGCGCGCCGAGCGGGTGATCCTTGCCGCCGGCTCGCTGGGGTCCACCGAGCTGTTGCTGCGGGCCAGGGACCAGTACCGCACCCTGCCGGAACTGTCGCCGCTGCTCGGCCATCACTGGTGCGCCAATGGCGATTTCCTGACCCCCGCGATCTACCCGAACAGACGCATCGATGCTTGTCGCGGGCCGACCATCAGCGCCGCCATCGACTATCTCGACGGCAGCGACGGCGGTGAGCGCTACTTCGTCGAGGACGGCGGCTACCCTGACTTGATCGCCCACGCCTTGACGCAATTGCTGTCGCGCTCGGCCACAGCGAGCATGTTGCGGGGTGGCTGGCGTGCGGTGCTGGCCGAGGCGCTAAAGGAGAATGATCCCGATCGCTGCCTGATGCCCTGGTTCGGCCAGGGCATGGACACCGCCGACGGGGTGCTGAGGCTGACGCGGCGTTGGCTGGAGCGAGAGCCGTCGTTGAGCCTGGACTATCGGGTGGCCGCGTCCCGGGCCACGGTGCAGGCGCTGTGCGAACGCCACAAGCGCCTGAGTGCGGCCACCGGAGGCGTCGCCATCGAGCCACCGAGCTGGCGCCTGCTGGACTATTTGATCACCCCGCATCCGCTGGGCGGTTGTCCCATGGGAGAGAATCGCTGGGACGGGGTGGTCGACCATGCCGGGGAGGTGTTCGGCTATCCGCGACTGTACGTGCTCGACGGTGCCATCGTGCCGCGCGCGCTGGGGCTCAATCCCTCGCGCACCATCGCCGCCCTGGCCGAGCGCGCCATGGCGCGGATGCTGGCCTAGCAGACGGAAGCGGCGACCCACCGGGAGGTAACATCATGGCCCGCGAGATCCCCCTCTACACCCTCGACGGCGTTGTCGACGCCGAGGTCACCCAACACGGCTTCTGTACCGAGGATGGCCTGGGGCTGTCGCTGCTGCGCTTTCGGCGTGGCCAGGGGCGCATGGCGGTGATGATCGTTCATGGCCTGACCACCTCCAGCGACATGTTCATCCAGCCCGAGCATCGCAATCTGGTCAGCTTCCTTTTGGACGAAGGGGTCGACGAGGTGTGGACGCTGGACTTCCGCATGAGCAACCGCCACCCCTACAACCTGCAGCCCAACCGCTACTCCATGGATGACTGTGCGCTGTTTGACTTTCCCGCGGCGGTGGCAAAGATCCGTCAGGTCGCCGGTGACGACGTCGAGCTGCACGTGATCGCTCATTGTCTCGGCTCGATGGGCTTTGCCATGGCACTGTTCGGCGGCACCGTCAGCGGCATTCGCTCCTGCATCCTCAACAGCGTTGCGCTGACGCCCCATGTACCGCGCTGGTCGAGGATCAAGGGCCACATCTTTCCCTTCGTGATCGAGCGCATCTTCCAGCAGCCCTACGTCAGCCCGCGCTGGAGCGAGGATCCAAGATTCACGCTGGGCAAGCTGTTGTCGAAAGGCGTATCGCTGTTCCACCGCGAATGCGACGTGCCGGCCTGCCATATGCTGTCACTGATGTGGGGCACCGGCTGGCCGGCACTGTACAACCACGAGAACCTGGACGAGCGCACCCACCGACGGGGTGGTGACCTCTACGGCCCGGTAGGGCTCAACTATCACCGTCATGTCTTGAAGATGCTGGGCCGGGGCCATCGCACGGTGAAGATGCGCGAGGCACCCGAATACGCCGCGCTACCCGACGACTACCTGCTCGAGGCGCGCCGCGTCGATACCCCCTGCCTGTTGCTGACGGGACGCGACAATCGCGTCTTCACCGACAGCAACGTGCACTGCCACCGGGCCCTGGAGGAGGCCGCCCCGGGCCGCCATGAGCTCGCGATCATCGACGGCTACGGTCATCAGGACGTGTTCATGGGCGCCCGGGTCGACCGTGAGGTCTTTCCCCGGTTGATGACGTTCCTGAACGCCCACGCCTGAGCCCAGGCGCCACGCCAGAATCCAGATGCCGTCAGGCCCTGAGGCGGCGATGGGCCCAGCCCACCAGCGGCGGCAACGCCACCAGCAGAACGGTGATGCGCAGCAGATGGTGGGAGGTGACGAAGGCCGGTTCGATGTTCAGTGACAGCGCCACCAGGCTCAGCTCCGGCGCCCCACCCGGCATGTAGGCCAGCAGTGCCGCGGCCACCGAGATGCCGGTCAGCGCCTGGCCGACCCAGGCTGCCGCCACCGCCAGCACCACCAGGATCAGCGCCTGGACCACCGCCAGTCCCAGCTGTCGCGCCATGTCGGACAGCGCCACGCCGACGAAGCGCACGCCCACCGAGGTGCCGATGACTACCTGAGCCAGGGCGATCAGCGCCGGTGGCAGCACCGCGTGGGTCAGCCCGGAAAAGTGCAGCAGCGACGACACCAGCGCCGGGCCGAACAGCAGGGCGTTGGGCAGGCGCAGCACCCGGCCGACCACGGCGCCGAGCACCGCCGCTACCACCAGCCAGGCGGTGCCGGCGAGCGAGGGTAGCTGGCTCCACTGGGCCGGCCCGTTGCTGGCGCCGGCCAGATCCACGTGGCCGAACAGGCCGAGGATCGGTGGAATCGCCAGCAGCAGCACCAGGATACGCACCGCGTGGGTGATACCGACGGCGCGCAGGTCAGCGCCAGACTCGTGGGCCATCATCAACAGCGCCGACAGTCCGCCCGGGGCGCCGGCGTAGAGCGCGGTGTCCAGCGAGTGACCGGCCACGCGGTAGCTGAAGGCCACCGCCACCACCATCATTACCGCGGTGGCGGCGAGCATGATTGCGGCGCTGGCGGCCCAGGCGGTGATATCGCCGGACAGCTCCGGGGTGAAGGCCGAGCCCAGCATCACCCCGATGACCACCAGAACCCCCTTGCGCAACCGTCCCGGCGAGCCCAGGCGCACCCCGGCGAGGCTCGCCAGGGTGGTGGTGATCAGGGCGCCGAGCAGCCACGGAAGCGGCAGGTCGATCAGGTAGGCGATGACCCCGCCCAGGCTGCCCAGGGCCAGTGTGGGCAGGAAGCGCCAGGCGCCGGGGGGAAGGAGTGAGGGGGCGGCGGGCATGGCGTCTCCTGTGTGCGTTGCCTGTACTCTGTGCACAGGTGGTGGTGATCGAGCCTGACGACGGCGCGCGGCGCCAGATGGCGCCGCGCAGGGACTACATAAGGGCTACATAAGGGCTACGCTGGGGCTTCGTGCGGGCCACACAAGAGCGATGCCGAGATCTATGCCGAGAGCGATGCCAGGGCCTTTGCCGGGGCGACTCGAGCATGGCCCTGAAGCCCGTTGCATCAAGCCTGGCTCGAGGGCCGTTGCTTGAGCAGCTTGGGTACCAGCCAGGGCAGTACAAGCAGTGCCGAGGCGGCGATCCACAGCGACAGCGAGATGCCGGACTGCCACAGGATGGCGGTGTCGCCACCGCTGATCGCCAACGCCCGACGCAGGTTCTCTTCCATCAGGCCGCCCAGCACGTAGCCGAGGATGACCGGCGCCAGCGAGAAGCCGAGCTTGCGCAGCAGGTAGCCGAAGACACCGATGACGAGCATCAGATAGATGGCGGTCAGGTCGGAATGCAGCTGATAGACCCCGACGAAGGATAGCACGGCGATGGCCGGCACCAGCACCCAGCGCGGGATGGTCAGCACCTTGGCGAAGACCCCGGCCAGCGGCAGGTTGAGCGCCAGCAACACCAGGTTGCCGATGTACAGCGAGGCGATCAGGCCACCGGCGACCTCCGGGTTGTCGGTGAACATCATCGGACCCGGGGTGATGTTGTAGAGCATCAGCGCGCCGAGCAGCACCGCGGTGGTGCCGGAGCCAGGGATGCCCAGAGTCAGCATCGGTACGAAGGAGCCTGCGGCGGAGGCGTTGTTGGCCGCTTCGGGCGCCGCCAGGCCACGCATGTCGCCGGTGCCGAAGGTGTTGTCCTTGTCCACCAGCCGCTTTTCGGTGGTGTAGGACACCGCACCGGCCACCGAGGCGCCGGTCCCGGGCAGTACGCCTATGATGAAGCCGAGCACGCCGGAGCGCAGCATGGTGCCCTTGCAGGCCATCACTTCCTTGAGGCTGACGAACACCCGGCCCAGCGGCGGCAGGGTGTCATCGACGTCGTCGCGATGGGCGTGCTCGAGCATCAGCAGGATCTCGCTGATGGCGAACAGGCCGATGATCATCACCACGAAGTCGATACCGTCATAGAGCTCCGGCATGCCGAAGGTGTAGCGCATCACGCCGGTGCCGGAGTCGACGCCGACGGTGCCGATCAGCACGCCGAGTACGGCGCCGATGGCGGTCTTGATCGGGTCCTTGCCCATCATCACCGACATCGACGAGAAGGCGAACACCATCAGCGCGAAGAATTCGGCGGGGCCGAACATCACCGCCACCCGGGCCAGCAGCGGGGCGAACAGGGTCAGGCCGATGATGGCGATGGTGGCGCCGACAAACGACGCCACCGCCGACAGGCCCAGCGCCGGACCGGCCAGGCCACGCTTGGCCAGCGGATGGCCATCGAGGGTGGTCATCACCGCGCCGGCGTCGCCGGGCACATTGAGCAGGATGCTGGACATGCGCCCGCCGTACTCGGCACCGGTGTAGATGCCGGCCAGCAGGATCAGCGCGGATTCGGCGGGCAGGCCCAGGGTGTAGGCCAGCGGCATCAGGATGGCGATGCCGTTGATTGGCCCGATGCCCGGCAGGGCGCCGAACAGGGTGCCCAGCAGCGCGCCGAGGAAGGCCAGGCCAAGATTGAGCGGCGTCAGGGCGACGCCGAAGCCTTCAATAAGAAAGTCGAACATGGGAACACCTTGATCAGGGATCGGTGGCGGTCAGGGCTGGGGCAGCGCTGGCAGCTGAGCTGTTACAGGAGCTGGCTTCAGGGCGGCGGTTCGCGCTACCACGGCAGGCCGGGCAGGCCGATGCCAAGGCCATGGGTGAACAGCCACTGGCCGCCCAGCGCCATCAGCACACCGGTGGCCACGGCCTTGAGCGGACTGGCCTCGAACAGCCAGGCCAGGGCGGCGATCACCAGCATCGAGCTCAACAAAAAGCCCAGGCGCGGGAACAGCACGGCGTAGACCAGCAGCAGCACCAGCACGCCGATCAGGCGCAATCCCAGGCGCTTGTCGGGCCAGTGGCCGTTTTCTCCCGGACGTATCACCAGCACCAGCGACAGCAGCCCCAGCAGGATGGAGAGCCCCAGCGGAAAGGCCTTGGGGCCGACGGGGTCGTAGCTGAAGGGCACCTCGAGGGACAGGGCGTTGACGGCGGTAAACGCCGCCAACCCCATCAGGGCGATACCCAGACAGCGGTCGGCGGCGATACTCATTGGGTCAGACCCACTTCCGTGGCCAGCTCCTTGAAGCCGGCGACCTGATCCTTGACGTAGCCGTCGAAGTCGTCACCGAAGCGGGCCATGGGGAACAGGCCGCGAGCTTCGCGCAGTTCGGCGAAGGTCTCGTTGCCGGCCAGGTTCTCGAGGCGCTCGACCCAGGCCTGGTAGGCCTCGTCGCTGACCTCGGGGCCCATGTAGTAGCCGCGCCAGATCGGCCACTGGACGTCGTAACCCTGTTCGGCGGCGGTGGGAATCTCGGCGTAGGGGCCGCCCATGCGCTCCTCGGACAGCGCCGCCAGCACGCGGATGTCGCCGCTCTCGAGCTGGGACTTGAGCTCCGACAGGTCACCGGAGAACACCTGGATATGGTTGCCGAGCAGTGCGGCCAGGGCCTCACCGCCACCCTCGAAGGCCACGTAGCGCAGGCTGCGCGGGTCGACGTCGGCGGCCTTGGCGGTCAGCGCGGCCTTCATCCAGTCCTGGCTGCCCACGCTGCCACCGGCGCCGAAGGCGACCTGGGTGGGGTCTTCCTGCAGCGCCGTCATCAGCTCATCCAGGGTCTGCCAGGGCGCGTCGGCCTTGACCACGATGGCGCCGTAGTCGACCCCCAGGGCGCCGACCCAGCGCACTTCGCTGGCGTCGTACTGGCCGAACTTGCCCAGCGCCAGGTTGACCGCAGCGCCGGTGCTGGCGGCGACGATCAGGTTGGGGTCGTCGGTGCGCACGCCGTTGACGTGGTTGTAGGCCACCGCACCGATGCCGCCGGGCATGTAGGTGACCAGCATCGGGTCCTCGATCAGTCCGGTCTCGAGCAGGCCATTGGCGGCCAGCCGGCAGGTCAGGTCGTAGCCACCGCCGGGCTTGGCCGGGGCGATGCATTCGGCCTCGTCGGCGGCCTGGGCGGTGCCGACGCTGAGGCTGGCGCCGAGCAGCAGGGCGGCGGGCAGAGCTGTGATATTCTTCATGCGGACTCCTGACAACTATTATTATGGGTTGATGAAACCGGGGTGCTTTAGCGTGAGAGATGCTAGGCCGACTAGCTTTCATCAACCTGTCATGCCCTCCCTGCCTGGATAAGACATTAGTCGCATGCGCCTTCTCGTCGTCGAAGATGATGCCCTCATCAGCCGCTCGCTGGTCGAGGCCCTGACCCCCCTTGGCAATACCGTGGAGGTGTTCGCCTGCTGCAGTGATGCCAGGGCGGCGCTGCGCCAGGGTGGGGTCGACCTGATGCTTCTGGACATCGGCCTGCCCGACGGCGACGGCCTGTCACTGCTGGCCGAGTTGCGTGACGCGGGCGATCGCACCCCGGTGATCATCCTGACCGCCCGGGACGCCCTGGATGACCGGGTCAGGGGACTCGACCTGGGCGCCGATGACTACCTGGCCAAGCCCTTTGAGCTGGCCGAACTTGAGGCGCGGGTACGCGCGCTGCTCAGGCGCAGCCAGCAGCGTGCCGACAACCGTCTTGGCCTGGGTCCCTTGTCCTTCGATCCGGCCAGCGGCGCCGCCAGTCTGTTCGGCGAGCCCATGGCGCTGCCCCATCGCGAATTGCTGCTGGTCGAAAGCCTGTTGCTGCACGCTGGAGCCATCGCGCCTCGCGAGACCCTGGAAGGGCGACTTTTCGGCTTCGGCGAGGTGGGCTCCAATGCCCTGGAGGTCTACGTCAGCCGGCTGCGCAAGCGGCTCAAGGGCGCAGGTCTGCGCATCCGCACCTTTCGCGGTCTCGGCTACCGTCTGGAAGAGGACGACGGGTGATCGAGGTCGAGGGATCACTCAAGCGTCGGCTCGGTGGCTGGCTGGTGGTCACCGTCGGAGTGCTGGGGCTGGCGCTGATGGTGGAGGCCTGGGTCAGCAGTCAGCGGGCGGCGGCGCGGGCCTTCGACGCCCAGTTGCAGGCGGCGGCGCTGACCATCGCCGAGGCGGTGCGCTGGCAGGACGGCATCCCCCAGGTGGTGGTGCCGGCGGCGGCGCTGCAGATCCTCGCCACCGACAGCCAGGCGCGGGTGTTCTACGCGGTGCTGGACGATGAAGGCAGGACGCTGTCGCGTAACTGGCCGGTGGACATCCCCGTCGCCTGGCAGCAGGCGCTGGATGAAGGCGGTATGTCGCGGGACTTGACCACGACGCTGGGAGAGCTGCGTCTGCATGCCCAGCGGGTGGCCTCGGCGGGTTGGGTCACCCAGCTGCCGGTGCAGGTGTGGGTCGGGCATACCCTCGAGGGGCGCCGAGCCCTGGCCCGCTCACTGTTCGAGCGTTCGCTGTCGCGCTTTATTGCCATGGTGCTGCTGACCGGGGTGCTGATGGGCTTGACCATGCGCGCGGCGCTGTCTCCCCTGCGCCGCCTGCGCCGCCAGATTCGTGGACGCGGCGCCGATGACTTCAGTCCGCTGGCGGCCAGGGTGCCCAGGGAGCTTCATGAGCTCGCCCAGGCCTTGAACCACCTGTTCGCCCGTCAGCGCCAGGGCCGCGAGGATCTTCTGCGCTTCACCGCCGACGCCAGCCACCAGCTCAAGACGCCGCTGGCGGGACTCAAGACCGTCAGCGAGCTGGGCCTTCGCAGCAGTGATCCGGATGAATGGCGCCAGGCGCTCACGCGCGTTCACGCCCGGGCCGAGGACACCAGCCGACTGGCCGGCCAATTGCTGTCGCTGGCGCGACTGCGCCACCTCGACCGGGAGACGGCGCTGCCTGCGCTCGACCTGGGTGAGCTGGTACGCGACGTCGCCCTGGACTGGGCGGCGCGGGAGCGGGCGGCGGAGCATGACCTCGGGCTTGGCAGCCTGCCAGCCGAGCCGCTGAAGGTCTGTGTCGAGGACTGGGCACTGCGCGAAGCCCTGGGCAACCTGATCGACAACGCCCTGCGCTACACGCCGACAGGTTGCGAGATCACCCTGCATCTGTCGCGCGAGGGCGACTGGGCGCGGTTGTCGATCGTCGACGACGGCCCTGGTGTCGCCGACGCGGCGCTGGCGACGCTGGGGCAGCCGTTTCAGCGGGGTGGGCGCCAGGACACCGAGGGCTCCGGGCTTGGTCTTGCCATCGTCGATACCACCGCCCGGCGCATGGGCGCCCGCGTGCAATTCGCCAACCGCTCGCCGCAGGGACTCGAGGTGGTGCTGTGGCTGCCGCTGGCGAAGGACGAACAGGATGTCACCGGTGCCTTTGCGGCCGACGTGAATCAAGGAGAGAGTACTTGATGTCCCTGCAGCCCGGACAACGCCTTCGATCCTGTGGACGTCTCCCGGCCCGCTGTGCGACGCAGGTCACACGGCGGCAGCCCCTGGTGGTATCGCCGTGCCTGCCGCTTTTACTGCTCATGCTTCTGCTGCTGGGTGGCTGTCACAGCGGCGACAGCCGCACCCCCACAGATGAAGATCCGCTGGTGATCTCGGCGGCGCTGGATCTTGACGTGGTGGCGCCGCTGCTGGACGCCTTTCGCCAGGCCTATCCCCAGATTCCCCTGCGCTTTGAGGATCGCACCACCCGGGAGGTGGACGACAGCGTGGTGGGACATCTTCAGGGAGGCCAGGCGACGGGCGAAGGGGCGAGCAGAGCGCCGGACGTGGTGATCAGCTCGGCGATGCCGTGGCAGATGGCCCGGGTCAATGAAGGACTGGCGCGGCGCCTGAACGGGCCGGAGATCGAGCGCTGGCCCGAGTGGGCGCGCTGGCGCGACGAGGTCTTCGCCTTCACCTTCGAGCCGGTGGTGATGGCCTATCGGCTGGATCTGTCGCGGCATATGCTGCCGCCTCAGACCCATGGCGACCTGCACGCACTGCTGGCGACCCAGGCCCGCTGGCTGACGGGCAAGGTGACCACCTACTCGCCGCTTTCCAGCGGGGTGGGCTACACCCTGGCCCAGCAGGATGCACGCTACTCCTCGCGCTTCTGGGAGCTGGTCGGCGCCATGGGGCGTGTCGATACCCGCCTGGAGACGACCACCCGGGCCATGCTCGAAGGGCTCAGCCAGGGACGCTACTGGCTCGGCTACAACCTGCTGGGGTCCTACGCCATGGTCTACGCCCAGGAACATCCCGAGGTGATCGTGCAGGTGCCCAGGGACTATTCGCTGGTGCTGATGCGCATGGCCTTCGTGCATCGCGATGCCCCCCACGTCGAGGCCGCCGAGACCTTCGTCAGGTTTTTGCTGAGTCAGCGTGGCCAGCGGGTGCTGGCGGGACAGACGCCACTGTTCAGCGTGCTGCCGGGGGTGACCGGCCCCTACACCGCCGCCAGGCTGCGCACCCAGGTGGGGGAGCGGCTCTACCCGATACTACCCAACGCCACCTTGCTGGCCTTCGTCGATCCTGCCCGCCGGGAGGCCTTCGCCGACCACTGGCGAGCGCGTTTTCAGGGCGAGCCGGCGGCCAACGATGCGGTCGAACGGGGTAGCGGGGCGCTGGCGCCGGAGTAGACGGCGGATGGCAACCGAGGAGCATCGATGTGTCAAGCTGGCACATTGCCGGAGGCCGGGGCGGAACGTTATAATGGGCGATTAACTTCTTCCCTCCCTCTAAAGCCTCAGTGGGTGTTGCCGATTATGCTACGTATGGCCCAAGAAGCACTTACGTTTGACGACGTATTGCTCGTTCCCGGCTATTCCGACGTTCTCCCCAAGGACGTCAGTCTCCGGACCCGCCTGACTCGCGACCTCTTCCTCAATATTCCCCTCGCCTCCGCCGCCATGGATACCGTCACCGAAGCCCGCCTGGCCATCGCCATGGCCCAGGAAGGTGGCATCGGCATCATCCACAAGAGCATGGGCATCGCTCAGCAGGCGCTGGAAGTGCGCAAGGTCAAGAAGCACGAGAGCGTCATCGTCAAGGATCCTGTCACCGTCGGACCCAAGGCCAAGCTGCAGGACCTGCTGGCGATGGCCAAGGAACACGGCTTCTCCGGCTTCCCGGTGGTCGAGGGCGAGACCCTGGTCGGCCTGGTGACCGAGCGTGACATGCGCTTCCAGCCCAACCATGGCGACAGCGTCGCCGACATCATGACCCCGAGCGATCGCCTGGTGACCGTGCCGGAAGGCACCCCGCTGGACGTCATCAAGGGCAAGATGCAGGAGCACCGGGTCGAGAAGATGCTGGTGGTGGACGGCGACTTCCGCCTGCGTGGCCTGGTGACCTTCCAGGACATCGAGAAGGCGCGTACCTTCCCCAGCGCCGCCAAGGATGCCGACGGCCGCCTGCTGGTCGGCGCCGCCGTGGGTACCGGTCCGGAAACCCCTGATCGGGTCAAGGCGCTGGCCGAAGCCGGTGTCGACGCCCTCGTCGTCGATACCGCCCACGGTCATTCCCGTGGCGTGATCGAGCGGGTGCGCTGGGTCAAGGAGCACTTCCCGCAGATCCAGGTCATCGGCGGCAACATCGCCACCGCCGACGCCGCCCGGGCGCTGGCCGAGGCCGGTGCCGACGCGGTCAAGGTGGGCATCGGTCCCGGCTCCATCTGCACCACCCGCATCGTCGCCGGTGTCGGCGTGCCGCAGATCACCGCGGTGTCCAACGTGGCCGAGGCGCTCAAGGAGTTCGACATCCCGCTGATCGCCGACGGTGGCGTGCGCTTCTCCGGCGACATCGCCAAGGCGGTAGCCGCCGGTGCCAGCTGCATCATGGTCGGTGGCCTGCTGGCCGGCACCGAGGAGGCGCCGGGCGAGGTCGAGCTGTTCCAGGGGCGTACCTACAAGGCCTACCGTGGCATGGGTTCCATGGGCGCCATGTCCCAGACCCAGGGTTCCAGCGACCGCTACTTCCAGGACAAGGACGACGGCGTCGAGAAGCTGGTGCCGGAAGGCATCGAAGGCCGGGTGCCCTACAAGGGCGTGATGGGTGCCATCGTGCACCAGCTGATGGGTGGCCTGCGTGCCTCCATGGGCTACACCGGCTGTGCCAGCATCGACGAGATGCGCACCAAGCCCGAGTTCGTCAAGATCACCGGCGCCGGCTTCAACGAATCCCACGTTCACGACGTCCAGATCACCAAGGAAGCGCCCAACTATCGAGCAGGGTAGGCGCTGACGTGACGCGCCAGGCGTATCGCACCAGACGCGTTGCACCAGAGGGCGCGCGGGGCGACTCGCCCCTCGTCACCCTGAGCTGGAAGCGGTCCGCCGCTTCCAGCTTTTCGCTTTTCGATTGCTCGGCCCACCGGCCCCACTGCCTGCAAGGTAAGTCCCCATGACCGATATCCACGCCCACAAGATCCTGATCCTCGACTTCGGCTCCCAGTACACCCAGCTGATCGCTCGCCGGGTTCGCGAGATCGGCGTCTACTCCGAGATTCGCGCTTTCGACATCACCGAGGAGGAGATCCGCGAGTATCGCCCCAACGGCATCATCCTGGCCGGTGGCCCGGAGTCGGTGACCGAGCTGGACTCGCCGCGAGCGCCGGCCTGCGTGTTCGAGATGGGGCTGCCGGTGTTCGGTATCTGCTACGGCATGCAGACCATGGCCGAGCAGCTGGGTGGCAAGGTCGAGGGCTCCAACAAGCGCGAGTTCGGCTACGCCCAGATCCGCCTGGACGCCGAGACGGCGCTGTTCAAGGACATCAAGGATCACGTCGATCCGGACAGCGGGCGCGGCCTTTTGGACGTGTGGATGAGCCACGGTGACAAGGTCGCCCAGGTGCCGGAAACCTTCACCGTCACCGCCTCCACCCCGAGCTGCCCGATCGCCGCCATGGCCTGGGAGGAAAAGCGCTTCTACGGCGTACAGTTCCACCCCGAGGTCACCCACACCCTGCAGGGTCAGCGCATCCTCGAGCACTTCGTGCTGGAGATCTGTGGCGCCGAGCGCAACTGGACGCCGGCCAAGATCATCGAGGACCAGATCGCCCGGGTGCGTGACCAGGTCGGTGACCGCCACGTGCTGCTGGGACTGTCAGGCGGGGTCGACTCCTCGGTTGTCGCGGCCCTGTTGCACAAGGCCATCGGCGATCAGCTGACCTGCGTGTTCGTCGACAACGGCCTGCTGCGCAAGAACGAAGGCGACCAGGTGATGGAGACCTTCGCTCAGCACATGGGCGTACGGGTGATCCGCGTCGACGCCGAAGAGCTGTTCCTCGGCAAGCTCGAAGGCGAGGCCGACCCCGAAGCCAAGCGCAAGATCATCGGCAACACCTTCATCGACGTCTTCGACAGCGAAGCGGCCAAGATCGAGGGTGTGGACTTCCTGGCCCAGGGCACCATCTACCCGGACGTGATCGAGTCGGCCGCCGCCAAGACCGGCAAGGCCCACGTGATCAAGTCCCACCACAACGTCGGTGGCCTGCCGGAGACGATGAAGCTCAAGCTGGTCGAGCCGCTGCGTGAGCTGTTCAAGGACGAGGTGCGCAAGCTCGGCCTGGAACTCGGCCTACCCTACGACATGGTCTACCGTCACCCCTTCCCGGGGCCGGGCCTGGGCGTGCGTATCCTCGGCGAGGTCAAGAAGGAGTACGCCGACATCCTGCGCGAGGCCGACGCCATCTTCATTGAAGAGCTGCACAACTCCGGCTGGTACCACAAGACCAGCCAGGCCTTCGCGGTGTTCCTGCCGGTCAAGTCCGTCGGTGTGGTCGGTGATGGCCGCCGCTACGAATGGGTCATCGCCCTGCGTGCCGTCGAGACCATCGACTTCATGACCGCCCGCTGGGCCCACCTGCCCTACGAACTGCTGGAGAAGGTCTCCAACCGCATCATCAACGAACTGTCCGGTGTCTCCCGCGTCACCTACGACGTCTCGTCCAAGCCGCCGGCGACGATCGAGTGGGAATGATCCCTTCTCCGACGACCTGACGGCGTCGGTGCAATGTTCGAAAACCACAACACCCGCCACTTGGCGGGTGTTGTGCGTTCAGGTGCAGACTATTGGCCCGGGCCTGGCGCACCATCAAGCCGCGCCGGTCGGGGACTCTGTCGTTCAATCGCTCTCGTACAGTTCTGCCTTGGCGTCACGCATGATGTCCTCGCAGGCGGCCTGCTGGGCCAGCTCGGTCATCAGGGTCTGGGAAAGGGCAAAGCCCTTGCCCAGGCAACGATCCACATCGTCCTTGGCGATGGAGGGCTGGACATCCACATCCAGAATCAGGGTGCGGCGGCCTCCTTCGAGACGGTCTGCCATCTGCCTGAGCTGCCAGGCCAGGCGATTCTTCCAGCTTGCGGTCTGCTCTGCGCCCTCGGTCACGTTGAGGGTACATTGCCACTGAGGTTTGTAGACCTTCATGTGAACCTCCTTGCTGGTGAAGTGAGCGATCTCCTGTTCTTTCATCACGTTCAGGTCCCAGCATACTCGCATATGACGTCCTTGCCACTCCCTCCCTCGGGGGCGCTACCTCAACCCTGTTGGGTCGTCTCGTGTAAGTGAGTCCTTGCTGGGGGATTTGGGCACTATCCTTCCTCTGGGTTGAAACTTCGCTGGCGGCACAGTGCCGCAGGAAAGGTATGCCGGAAGGAAGCGGCTACACTGAGTCTGGGCGACAAGGAGTGCTGCGATGCAGTGGGGCGGCGGAGGTGAGTCGGGCAGAGGCATGGGGCGGCTGTGGCTTTTGTTGACCGCGATGGTGGTGCTGCTGGCGTGGGAGCTGGCGGGGGAGGCCTCACGCCCACAGCCCAATGTGTCGCTGTGGGTACTCGACCACCAGGGGCAGCAACCACCGGAGAAAGGAGCGCTTTCTACGGTTACCGCAGAGTCTCTCGATGAGCAGGTCAGCCTAGGACTCAAGGCGCATCCGGTATGGCTGCGACTGAGGGTGGTGGGTGCACTCCCCGGGCAGCGCCTGGTGCTGTCCAATCCGCTGGTTCAGGGAGTCGAGCTGCTGGTCTGTGACGACTCGGGGTGTCGCCCCGTCGCGAGGGAGACGCATTTTGCCGATGATCCGGGGCTCGCTGCTGCCTTGCCCCAGTTCCGCTTGCCTGTGGCAACGAATGAACTGCTGTTGCGCGTCGAGACCGATCAGGCGATACGCTTCAATGTGCAGGTACTGGATGACGTCGATCTACACCGTTACTGGCGTGACTTGTTGCTGGGGCAGGGGCTCTATTTCGGCTTGATTGCGGGTCTGGTGATCTACAACAGCCTTCTGCTGTTCAGTCTTCGCGATACCAACTACCTCTGGTATCTGGGGTTCTTGAGTGGAGCGGGCGCTTACTTCTTGTGTCAGAACGGCTTGCTGCTGCTTTATTTGCCGCAGATGGGGGCACGCCTGAACGAGGCCTTGCTGCTGACGGCTCTGTCGGTGATCAGCATCTGCGGGTTGCAGTTCTGCCGGCGTTTTCTGCTGACGGCGCGCCAGGACCCGAGAGTGGACTCGTTGATGCGGTGGCTGTGCTGGCTCCTGGCGCTGGCCGCCGCCATCGCCTGGCTGCTGCCGAGCTTCTTGACCGTAGTGTTCTATTCGCTGCTGGGGGTGCTGACGCTAACGGCTTTTCTGCTGTCGTCGGTGCGTGGCTTGTGGCGTGGCTTTCGCCCCGCGCAATGGCTGTTGATGGCGTGGTCGGTGCTGGTGGTCGGCGTGGTCCTGTTGCTGCTGGTGACCTATGGGTTGTCCCCCCACAACTTCTGGACGCTGCACGGTTTCCAGATCGGTTCCGCGCTGGAGGCCATCCTCTTGTCGCTGGCCCTGGCCGATCGCATCAGTCTGTTGCAGCGCGAGCGAGAGACGCTGCTGGAGGAGAAGGCGCGGTTGCACGGCATGAGCTATCTCGATGGTCTTACTGGCGTGCATAATCGCCGCTATCTCGACGAAGCCTTGCCCGCTGCGGTGGCCCAGGCCGAGGTAAGCGGGCGACCACTGTCGTTGATCATGCTGGATATCGATAACTTCAAGCGATTCAACGATGGCTGGGGGCATGCCGAGGGCGATCGCGCGCTGCAGCATCTGGGCAAGGTGATCGAGGAGGTCGTGCGCGACATCGATCCTGTGTGTCGCTACGGGGGAGAAGAGTTCGTGATTCTGCTCAAGGAGCGCGACGAGCATCAGGCGCTGGATATCGCCGAACGCATTCGCAAGGGGCTGGCGACGACGCCATTGACGCTGCTTACCGGAGAGCAGGTGTTGTTGACCTGTACCCTGGGGGTGGCCAAGCGACTGGAGGGCGAGAGCGCCTCAGCCCTGTTGCGGCGGGCCGACCAGGCGCTGTATCGAGGCAAGTACGCCGGCCGCGATCGGGTGGTGCTGAATGCCTCCGGTGGCGTCGCCTCGACAACCTCATGAAGGTACCTTCTGAAGTCTGGCGTCTGGCCGGTTCCCTGATCTTCGACATGCGCAGGCGTGGAACCCTTGGCAGGATGGCGGTCCAAGATCAGTCACATGTTGCCACAGCCGTGTGCCAGCATCGTTTCTTCAACACCAAGGGGGCACCATGAAACCGACTCCAGGAACTCTACGCCAGTCGCGTCTGTGGGGGACGGCCTGGCTGTTGCTGCTGATGGCCGGTTGTACCGGGGCGCCGTCGAGTGGCACCGGGTCGAACGAGTCGTTCCAGGCAGAGGCGTCCAGCCTGGCGCCACTTCCTGCGAGCTTTCGTGGTGAACTGTCCTGTGATGACTGCAAGGCGGTACGTCTCGATCTGGCGCTCGATGATGGGGGGCGATATCTGCTCAAGGAGACGCATCTGGGACCCGGCGAGCAACCTCGCCGCCGCCACCGTGGTCAGTGGCAGTTGACGGATGGCGAACTGTCGCTGGGCGAGTCCGCCCCGGTGGCGGCGCAGCGGTGGCAAGTCGCGCAGGGTGGCGATCTTGTGTCGCAGGCGTCGCGTACGCCGGATGGCGAGGCTGCTCGCCTGGCGCGGCTGCCCGAACCGCTGCGCGAACCACTGGAAGAGCGCTACTGGAAGCTGGTGCAAGTCGACGGAGAAGTCGCTGTCGACGGTTCTGCGCATATCGTGCTGCACTCCCAGGAGGGACGCCTGGCCGGATCCGGAGGGTGCAACCGCCTGATGGGAAGTTACCAGCGGGAGGGGGATGCGCTGTCGCTGGCCCCGCTGGCCGCTACCAGGAAGGCCTGCCAGGGGCCTGTCATGGCCCAGGAGCGCGCGCTGGTCGAGGCACTGGGGGCCACCAGAGCGTTTCGTCTGCTGGCCGATGAACTTGAACTGCTCGATGAAAACGACAAGGTGCTGGCGCGATTCGAGGTGGTGGACCTGACCTGAGTCCTGCCTGAAGGCAGGCTTTGACGGGCGGCATATGATTGGCGTGGGAGCGATGACCGAGCGCTGTCCGAGTGGTCGCTTGGCGCTTGGCGCTTGCCGGCTAGAGCGGCGGTGGGACCTGCTCCCCGGTCTGATCGCTGATGATTCTGTCCCGACCTTCGGCCTTGGCTCGGTAAAGCAGGTGATCGGCGCGATTGATCAGCAGATCATAGTGCATGCCGGGCGTATGGCTGGTCACGCCGACGCTGACGGTCAAGGAAATGACGTCGCCGTTGTGCATGATGGGAAGGCTGTGAAGGCGCTCCTGGAAACCTTCGAGCACCGGAAGGATCTCGTTCAAGTCGGCGCCGGGGAAGATCAGCAGGAATTCTTCGCCGCCCCAGCGACAGAGTACATCCGAGCGGCGAAAGTGGCGCACCAGCAGATCGGAAATCTGGATCAGGCACTGGTCGCCGACCTTGTGCCCATGCTTGTCGTTGATCAGCTTGAAATGATCGATATCGATCAGCGCGAGGCTGTAGGGCGTGTTGGTGCCATCCTGTCTGTCGCCTGATAACTGGCGCAGGTATTCGCCGGCAAAACGACGGTTGTGCAGGCCGGTGAGGGCATCACGGGTCGCCATGCTGGTCAGCGTTTCTTCCTGGGTCTCGTAGACGTGGCGGGCCAGCATGGCGAAGCCGACCATGGTGAACAGCGCACAGGAGAGGTTCAGGGTCGCCAGCATCAGCGGGAAGCCGGGGCCGCTTTCCAGCGGAAACATCTGGGACAGCGGGAACTCCAGGAACAGGAAGATCAGCATCCCCATCAGGCCGAGCACCAGCGCGACCCACTTGACCGAGTGGGTGACGGCCGCCCAGCAGGACAGTGTCAGCAGGTAGAAGTGAAAGCCGGCGGAGGTACCCAGGATCACGGTGGCGATGATGGCGTGGCAGTAAGCCTCGGTGGTGATCAGGTAGACCGCGCGGTCCTGCTCGCCATGTTGATTGGCGAGATAGGCGCCAAGCCACATGGCCACGCTGATCACGTTGATCAGTGCCAGCAGCGAGTGATCGAGCACCCAGAACAGTGGAATGAAGAGGAAGTGCACCGCCGCACCCATCAGACTGGCCCAGCGGGTGAGCAGGTGCTTGCGAAGATTGCGGTGTCGAATGTTGTCCGGGCGTTGTGCGGCAGCCTGGGTCAGGGTCGAAAATGGGGCCATGCACGGAAACTCGCTCTCGGTGGAAGTAGTCGTCGAAGCGTTCCAACGAACGGTAGAGTCCTCGCAGTTCTATCGAATCCCATGCCCGGAAGCAGTGTCAGGGCAGGGCTCATGCCTGGGTACGAGCCCCTGCCGGGCACTGCGATGCTACTTAACTGTAGCAGTTTCGTCAGTCGAAAGGCGTCGATGCGCTAGGGTAATTCAGCGCTGTGGTAAACGTTCTGGACGTCATCGAGGTCGTTGAGCATGTCGAGCAGCTTTTCGAACATGGCCAGGTCATCCCCCTCCACCGGCGTGGTGGCCTGGGGCAGGAACTGGATCTCGTCGATCTCGAACTCCTCGGCGCCGAGGGATTCGCGCAGCGCCTGACGCGCCTTGGCGTAGTCGGTCGGCGGAGCAAACACGGTGATCAGGCCGTTCTCGTTCTCGATGTCGGTGACATCCACGTCGGCTTCCATCAAGGCTTCCAGCGCGGCTTCTTCATCCTCGCCGGTGTAGGCGAGGATCGCCAGATGGTCGAACATGTGGCTGACGCTGCCCGGTGTGCCGATCTTGCTCTTGGTCTTGGTGAAGCAGGCACGAACGTCGCCGAAGGTCCGGTTGGGGTTGTCGGTCAGACATTCGACGATCACCATGGCGTTGCCGGGACCGAAGCCCTCATAGCGTGCCAGCGAGTAGTCCTCGCCGCCGACGCCCGACGCCTTCTCCAGCGCCCGATCGATGACATGACCCGGTACCTGGTCCTTCTTGGCGCGGTCGAGAAGGCTGCGCAGCGACAGATTGGCGTTCGGATCGACGCCTCCGGACTTGGCGCAGACGTAGATCTCGCGTCCGTACTTGCTGTAGACCTTGGTCTTGGCGGCGGCCGTCTTGGCCATGGATTCCTTGCGGTTCTGGAAGGCCCTGCCCATTGCGTATTCCTGTGGCGTGTCTACACGAGTCTGGAATTCTACGAGAGTCCGCCCCTCGGCGAGAAGTCTTATTTCCCCTCGGCTTGCCCGGGATCGCCTGGAAGACGAACCGGCTTGACTGTCTACACTGTGGTGAATCGATCAAGGAGACGGCCAATGGATCACCATCAGTACCGCCAGGCCCTGGCGGTAGAGCACGCCGGAAGCGAACTGCCGTTTGCCGCCGAGGAGTTCGAACGCCGGCTGGCACGCGCTCGCGATGCCATGCAGCGACAGGGGCTGGACGCCCTGCTGCTGTGCCAGGCGGCGGACATCTTCTATCTGTGTGGCTATCACACCTTCGAAGTCTCCGTGCACGCGGCCCTGGTGGTCACCCCTTCGCGCACGCTGCTGCAGGTGGCGTCCATCGAGACCGGGCCCGCCGTGGTAACGGCGAGGGTCGATGAAGTGGTCGGCTATCGCTGGGAAGCCCTCGATGAGGTGATCGATCCGTTGGCTGACGCCTTGGCGGACAGTCACGACATCGGCATCGATGGCAGCAGTAGCGGTCTACGGTTTGGCCTGATGCGTCATCTGCAGGGGCGACTCGGTGGCGATCGCTTTCATGATCGTGCCGGTGGCCTGATGGCGAGCCTGAGACTGGTCAAGAGCGACGCCGAACTCGATTGCCTGACGCGCAGCGCCAAGATGACATCGCTAGGGCTTGCGCGTGCCATCGAGGTGGTCGAGCCCGGTGTTACCGACAACCAGGTGGCCGCCGTCGGTGCCCAGGTGATGCTCGAGGCCGGCAGTGAATTTTTCAGCCTGGCCCCGATCGTCACCAGCGGGTCGCGCAGTGGCATCATCCACGTCAACCACAAGCGCCGGGGCATCGCTTCGGGCGATGCGGTGTTCCTCGAGTTTGGTGCCGTCTGGCAGCGCTACACTGCGCCGACCATGCGCACGGTGGTGGTCGGGCCGATCAGCGACGAGATGCGCCTCGCCGCCGACCTGTGTGTCGAGATGGAGGCCCGCATGTGCGAGGCCATGACGCCGGGCACACCTTTCGAAGACGTCGCCCGGCTCGCCGATGCTATCCTGGCGCCACACCGCGAACGCTTCTTCCATTCGGGGGTTTACGGCTACGCGGTCGGTGCCCAGTTTCCGCCGAGCTGGGTGGAAGGCACTGGTTTTCTCGCCGCCGGGCAGACCACACCGCTTGCCCGCAACATGGTCTTCCACCTGCCGCTGTGTCTGCGCTTGCCGGGAGGTTTCGGCATCGGTCTAAGCAATACGGTGAGGGTCACCGATCGAGGCGCGATGCGCCTGACCGACCACGACATGGCACTGGTGCACCGACCCTGACAGGACACGCCGCATGAACGGCACAAGGGTATGATGAGCGGCTGACGTCATGCGATACGAGAGCGGAACATGCTGCGTTTTTTCGAGAGGCTGGTGGATCCCTATCCCGATCAGCCCGAGTCGGTACCCGCGGACCGGTTGTGGCCCTTCGTGCTGCACTATTCGCGTCCCTTCACCGGGCTGTTGGCGGCCATGGCGGTGGTCACGGCGCTGGTCTCCATCGCCGAGGTGGTGTTCTTCACCGCCATGGGCGAACTGGTGGACTGGCTGGCCGAAGCCGACCGTGAGGGCTTCGTCGACACCCACCTGACCAGTTTGATCGGCCTGGGAGCGGCGGTGCTGGCAGGACTGCCACTTCTGGTGTTTTTGCTGTCGTTGATCACCCACCAGGGAATCTTCGGCAACTACCCCATGCTCGGGCGCTGGCTCTCCCATCGGCTGATGCTCGAGCAGAGCCTGTCGTTCTTTCATGACGAGTTTGCGGGGCGCGTCTCGCAGAAGGTGATGCAGACCGCGCTGGCCATGCGCGAGACCGTCACCAAGGTGCTCGACATGCTGGTCTATGTGCTGGTGTATTTCACCGGCGCGCTGGTGGTGCTGGGGGCCGCCGAGCCCTGGTTGATGGCTCCTCTGGTGCTATGGCTTGCGGGCTACCTGGCATTGATGAGGGTTTTTATCCCCCGGCTGCGCCGAGTGTCCATGGCCCAGGCGGACGCGCGGGCGGAGATGACCGGGCGGGTCGTGGACAGTTACAGCAATATCCAGACGATCAAGCTGTTTGCCGATGCCGGGGCGGAGCGGGCCTACGCCCGGGAAGCCATGGATGGTTTCATGGGAACGGTACATCGGCAGATGCGCCTGGCCACCTGGCTATCGGTGTCGTTGGCGACCCTCAATACCCTGCTGCTGGTGGGTATGGCGGGACTGGTCGTACTGGCCTGGTATCACCGCTGGGTGTCCCTTGGTGAAACGGCGGTGGCGATCGGTCTGGTCATGCGGGTGCGCTCCATGTCCGACTGGATCCTGTGGGAAGTCGCTGGCCTGTTCGAGAATGTCGGCACCGTTCAGGACGGTATCAACACCCTGTCGCGTATCCCCGAAGTGCAGGATCGACCAGCGGCCCCTGCGCTGCGGGTCCAGCACGGCGAGATTCGTTTCGAGGACGTGGTCTTTGGCTACGCCCGGGGAAGCCAGGCGGGCCCCAGGGTGTTCGACGGTTTCGATCTGAACATTTCCCCGGGCGAAAAGGTGGGCATCATCGGCCGCTCCGGCGCCGGCAAGTCGACCCTGGCGTCGCTGCTGATGCGCTTTCATGACCTGCAGGCCGGGCAGATAACGATCGATGGTCAGAATATCGCCGAGGTCACCCAGGCATCGCTGCGTCGACAGATCGGTATGGTGACCCAGGATACGTCCCTGCTGCATCGATCGCTGCGCGAGAATCTGACCTACGGCTGCCGAGACTGCAGCGAAGAAAGGTTGTGGCAGGCGGTGCGCCAGGCGCATGTTCACGAGTTTATCGAGGATCTGGTCGACCCTCATGGGCGTCGGGGCCTGGATGCCCAGGTGGGAGAGCGCGGCGTGACCCTGTCCGGGGGGCAGCGCCAGCGGATCGCCATCGCTCGGGTGTTGCTCAAGGATGCGCCGATCCTGGTGCTCGACGAGGCCACCTCGGCGCTGGACTCCGAGGTGGAAGCGGCAATTCAGCAGCATCTCTATACCCTGATGGAGGGCAAGACCGTCATCGCCATTGCCCATCGTCTGTCGACCATCGCCATGCTCGATCGACTGGTAATCATCGACAAGGGGCGCATCGTCGAGATGGGGGAGCACGAATCTTTGCTGGCCCGGGATGGCCTCTATGCTTCCCTGTGGCGCCGTCAGGTCGGAGGTTTTCTGGGGGAATGATGGACCATGGTCAGCATGGTGTGATCAAGAAACTAGGCGGTTTAATGCGCGAGTGGTGCGCAAGTACTGCGCAAGTAGTGCAGGGTTGGCTATGATCACTCGTCCATGCCCAAGACAGTCGACGGAATCTGGATGCGCACCTTCCACATGAATGCTCTAGAGGCGAAACGACGACGTGTCCGTGTCAGTTGATCCATCCCCCTTTGTGACGAATGCGTCCGACTCGGGGCGTCGTCGTGCCATTGCGCTCTATGTGACCGCCTTGATGCTGCTGGTCGCCAGCATCGTGTGGACCCTCAGGGGCCAGTATCTGGCCGAGGTGGAGCGTGTGGAGCAACGTCTCGACGCGCGAGCGGAGGTGGTCGAGGCGCTGGTGGCCGAGCCTTTTGATGTCGCGACTCACGCGCTTGCCGGGCTACTGGCTCTCGATGAAATGATCAATCCTGCCGGCAATGGACCGCCGATGGCACCCTTGCTCAGGGAGCGAACCAGGTCCCTTCCCCTGGTAGAAGACCTGGCGATCCTCTCGGACCCGACAAGCGCAGAAGCTCGCTTTTTCGAGGGTTGGTTACCCCAGGATGCGTTTCTTCGACAGTTGGCCGGATTGAGGAGGGGAGAGACCCTGGTTTCGTCTCTGCACTATTCGCCGTCTGCCGGCGAATATCGCATGACTCTGGTGCAACGGAGCACGGCAGAGACCACTCAGATGCATGTTGCCATGGCATCGATCGACCCCGGGCCCTTGGCGGAAGCGATCAAGGGGTTCGGCCTGATGCAGGGAGAAAGCATCGCCCTGGTCGACAGCGAGGCACGGCTGGTGGTCCGCGTGCCTGCGGCTGGGCTGGCGCCGGGAGAATTGGTGTCGCAGGCGGGAAGTCGATCGCTGACCGCGGACGCGCCGGATACGCTTCACTTTCGTCAGCAATCCCCGCTGGATGGTCAGGAGCGGTTGTTCGTGGCGAGGCGAGTGGCCGAACTGCCTCTGTGGCTGGTGCTGGGCTACAGTCACGAGGCGTTGCTGTCGGGCTGGAGCCAGCGCCTGTGGCCACTGGTAGTGCTGGGGGCGTTGCTGGCCCTGCTCGGATTATGGTTGCTGCGTCACGTGCTGGCGCAGGGGCGTGCCCAGCTGGCGTTGCAGGGGGAGGTGGTCGAACGGCAGCGCGCCGAACAGGCCGCCCACCGCCGTGAAGCTCGCTTGAAGGCGTTGATCGGTTCCATGCAGGACCTGGTACTGGTGCTGGATCGCGGTGGCCACTTCTCCTTTGTCCATGCCGGAGACGAAGCCTTGCTGCTGGCACCGCCGGAGGTCCTGGTCGGCAGCCACTACCGCGCCTTTCTGCCGCCGGACATCGCCAGACGTCTGGACGAGGCGCTGGCCGAGGTGGCGGCCAGCGGTGAAGTACGTCGGCTAGACTATTCTCTGAGCGTAGGTGGTGGCCCCCGTGACTTCAGTGCATTGATCAGTCCGCTGCTCAGCGGTGACGGGGAGCATGACGGTGTCCTGCTGGTAGTGCGTGACGTCACCCTGGAGCGGTTGCATCAGGCCAAGATGAGCATCGCCGCGGTAGCCTTCGAGACCCACCTGGGCATGATGATCACCGATGTCGATGGCCGCATTCTCAAGGTCAATCGGACCTTTACCGACATCACCGGCTATCGCGAAGACGAGGTCCAGGGGAGTCGCCCAGACATCCTGCGCTCGGGGCGACATGACGAACACTTCTATCGACAGCTATGGCAGCGGATCGGTGATACCGGTGCCTGGCAGGGCGAGATCTGGAATCGTCGCAAGAGCGGAGACATCTATCCTCAATGGCTGACCATCAGCGCGGTGCGTGACGAGCGGGGGCAGCTGCGCAACTACGTGGCGACGCTCAGCGACATCACCGAGCGCAAGGCGGCGGAGGAAGAAATTCATCAGCTTGCCTTCTTCGACCCGCTGACGGGGCTGGCCAATCGACGCCTGCTGCTCGATCGACTCGGCGAAAAACTGGAACGTTGTCAACGGGATGGCTGCTACGGCGCGCTGTTGCTCATTGATTTCGATAACTTCAAGCAGGTCAACGACATCCTCGGCCACCACGGAGGTGATGAGCTGCTCAGAGAAGCCGCCCGTCGCTTCGAGTCGGTATTGCGAGAAGAGGATACCTTGGCACGCCTCAGCGCCGATGAGTTCGTGGTGGTCCTCGAAGGCGTGGGCGTGGAACTCGAGACCGCGGTGCGCGTGGCCGATACCGTTGCTCGCAAGCTGCTGAACACGCTGGATATGCCGGTCTGGATCGAAGGACGTCCGGTGTCGCCGAATGCGCGCGTCGGTATCAGTCCGTTTCGCGACGAGGTCTCTCGCGAACGGTTGTTGCAGCAGGCCGACATGGCCTTGTTCCAGGCCAAGAGTCAGACCGCCAGCGACGTCTGCTTCTTCGACCCGGGGATGCAGCGACGGATGCAGCAGCGTGCTCAGCTATACGAAGACCTGCTTGGCGCGCTGGCACGCTCTGAGCTGTATCTGGTCTACCAGAAGCAGGTCGATCAGCTTGATTGTGTCACCGGGGTCGAGGCGCTGATCCGCTGGCGACACCCCGACAGGGGCCTCGTTCCGCCGTCCGAGTTCATTCCGCTGGCCGAGGAGCGCCCTCTGATCCACGAACTCGGTCTCTGGGTCATCGAGCAGGCCTGCCTGACGCTGGTGGATTGGGTGCAGCAGGGTGATGACACCACCAGGACCGTGTCGGTCAACGTCAGTCCCAGGCAGTTTCAGGATCCCGGCTTCGTTGCCCGGGTCAGTGATATCCTCGCGCGCACCGGGGCGCCGGCCCGGCGTCTCAAGCTTGAGGTAACCGAGTCGCTGTTCGTGGCGGATCGCGACGGGGTCGAACGCACCATGACGCGGCTCAAGGCACTGGGCGTGACCTTCGCGCTGGACGACTTCGGCACCGGCTACTCGTCGCTGGCCTATCTGAAGCGTCTGCCGCTGGACGAGCTGAAGATCGACCAGTCCTTCGTTCGCGACGTGCTCGACAACGCCACCAGCTCCGCCATCGTGGCAAGCACCATTGCTCTGGCGCGCAGCCTGGGGCTTGATGTGATTGCCGAGGGAGTGGAGTCAGCGGAGCAGCGGGACTGGCTTCATCGACACGGTTGCCACCGTTACCAGGGCTTTCTGTACGGACAGCCGGCGCCGCTGTCCGAGCTTGATTTCTCGACCTTGTAAGCGGCGGGCGCGGCCCGCCAGACGAACACCTGATGGAGCCTGCATGACCGCGCCTTTTTTCATCGACGCCTGGTCGTTTGGCCAGGAAGTCCGCCAGTTGCCCGAGCCAGCGCCTGGCCCGCTTCAGGCAGGCGCCTGGTACCACTTTCAGCGGGATGCCGAAGCCACCTGCGAGCGCCTCGAGCTGGCAGGAATCCCCGAATCCGCCATCGACGGCGTGCTGGCCGAGGACACCCGGCCGCGCTTCGAGACCCTGGGCGACGGCAACTTCCTGTTGATTCTGCGTGGGGTCAACCTCAACCAGGGCGAGCAGCCCGACGACATGCTCAGTATCCGCATCCTCTATTACGATGGGGTGCTGATTTCCACCCGCAAGCTGCCTTCCCGGGCCATCGCCGACATACGCCGTGAGCTCGAGCAGGGCAAGGGGCCTGACGATCTGGGAGCAGTGGTGGTGGATATCATCGAAAAGCTCCACGAGCGCATCGAGGATTTCGTCGAGCCCTTCGACGCCACCATCGCCGCCCAGGAAGAAGAGCCTGAGGCCGACAACACCGTCCTGATGTCGCTGAACAAGCGGTTGATCAAGCTGCGTCGCTTCCTCAAGCCCCAGCGCTACGCCATTGAAGCGATGATCGACAGCCTGCCACCGCTGCTTGCCGATGATCGATTCGATCTGGCCAATGCCCGCGACACCATCCAGCGAATCAACGAGTCGGTGGACTTCTATCTTGAGCATGTAGGCATGGTTCAGCAGTACCAGACCCATCAGCACACCGAAAAGGTCAACCGCAACACCTACCTGCTGTCGATCATCTCCGGCATCTTCCTGCCGATCAGCTTTCTGACCGGCCTGCTGGGCGTGAATATCGGCGGCATGCCTGGCGTCGACAATCCCATGTCCTTCGCCCTGTTCTGCACCTTCATGGTGGTGCTGGTGGCGGTGGAGCTGGTGGTGCTCAAGCGCTGGCGTTTTATCTAGGCCCCGTCAGCCACTTGAGCCAGCCTCTTGAGCCAGCCGCTTGAGCCTGCCGCTTGAACCAGCCGCTTCAGCGACCTTTGGCCGCCGAACGCTGGTCACACCGCGTCGACGGTTAGCCGGGAGCGGCGATGGCCCGTCGCGCCTTCAGCAGAAAGCCAAGGCCCACCAGGGCAAGTCCCGCCAACAGCCCGAACAGGGCGGTATAGCTGCCGAACAGCCCATGTAGCGCACCCAGCAGGGGTAGCCCGACAAGCACACCGCTGTAGGTCAGCACCAGGCAACCGCCGGCGGCGTCGGCCACCCGTTCGGCGGGGGCCAGACGGGTGATCTCGGCCATGAACACGCCGTTCCAGCCAAGCGCCGACAGGCTCATGAGGCACAGCACCGCGACCATTGCCCAGCGCGGCCAGTCGGCGTCCATGGTGGCGATGGCCAGGCCGCTACCGGCGCTCAGGCAGGCCAGCCCCATCAGGGTGATCAGGCGATCGTCGAGGATATCGCCGACAAGGCCCCACAGCACTCGGCCGATGATGCCGAAGACCTGGACCGCGGACATGGTGGCGCCGGCGACGACCAGGCCGACGCCCAGATCCTCGACCAGCAGCGCCACGGTGAAGGCCGAGACCGATAGCTGGATGGCTGAAAAGCAGAGACTCAAGAGGGCCAGGTAGCGCAGCGCCGGGCGCTGCCAGACGACCTGGAGACCGGCCAGGGGCGTGGTCAGCCAAGGAGTGCGAGGGTCGCGCTCGCGGTCCCAGTGATGGCGCTGCAACTGCAATAGCAGAATACCGATGACGGCGACCAGGAACAGGCAGCCCAGAGCCGCCTGCCAGCCGATGGCCAGCGCCAGGGCGGGGGCGACAAGGCCCGCCAGCACGCCACCGAAGGGCACCCCGGTCTGCTTGAGCGAGAACACCAGGCCCTGGCGGTGACGCGGAGTCACCCGAAACAGCAAAAGCGACGCAGAGGGGTTGGTCAGGCCATAGCCGAGCCCGGCGATCAGCGAGGCCAGGGCGAAGGTGGCCAGCGACGGCAGGGTCAGCAGCGCCGCGCCGCCGCCAAGCAGCCCCAGCGCCAGCTGGCTGACGCGACAGGGGCCATAGCGTCGGGTCAGCGGCCCACCGACCAGCGAGGTCAGCATGGCGCCACCGAAGATCAGGCTGACCTGGATACCCACGGTGGCGGTGGAAACTCCCAGCGAGTCCGCCAGGGTCGGCGCGATCGCCGAGGGAAACAGCGCCACCAGCGACGAGAAGGCCAGCACCAGGGTCGTTGCCAGCAGGGCGATACCGACCTGGGGAGGCGGAGAGGGTGGTGAAGAGGGAGCTGTAGAGGGCGCCGTCTGCTGGTTCATGCCCCCGCGTCTGCCCCGGCCAGGCCCTCACGTGGAACCCGGCGCAGGTGGCTTTCGGTCTTGCCGCCGGGCAGTGCCGCGATCAAGTCGGCCGCGTGCAGCAGCGCGCCAAGATCGATGTCACCTGCCATCCCGCCCCCCTGCAGGGCGTAGACCAGGTCTTCACTGGCGGTGTTGCCGGTGGCCCCCGGAGCGAAGGGACAACCGCCGAGTCCTGCGCAGGCGGCGTCGAGTGCGGTGGCACCGTGGCGGGCCGCGAACAGGGCGTTGGCCACGCCCATGCCGAAGGTGTCGTGGCCGTGGAACGCCCAGGACAGGGCGGGGGATCGGTGGCGCTCGGTCAGCTCGGTGAAGTGGTCCGCCACCTGGAAGGGTGTGGCGCGACCGGTGGTGTCGCACAGGGCGACTTCCACCGGCAACTCGCCGGTGATGGCGAGCGCCTTAGTGAGCACCTCATCGACCCGGCGCCAGTCGACCCTGCCGTCGAAGGGGCAGTCGAAGCTGGTGCCAAGGTCCAGGCGCAGGGCGGTGTTGCCCTTGGCGCGCACCGCCTCGACCACACGGGCGAAGGCCGCCAACGATTCATCCACCGACTGGCGCACATTGTTGCGGTTGTGCGCCTCGGACACCGAGACCACGTAGACCAGCTCGCTCACATCGTGTTCAAGCGCAAGCTCGGCTCCCTTGAGGTTGGGAACAAGCGCGGAGAATCTCACATCGCGGCGATGGGCGAAGGCGCGGATCAGCTCGCCGGTGTCCGCCATCTGCGGAATCGCCCGGGGGCTGACGAAGGAGCCGATCTCCATGCGTCGGATGCCGGCGTCGAGCAGCGCCTGGATGACCTCGATCTTGCGCTCTGTCGGCAGCGGATCGGCGATCGACTGGAAGCCGTCGCGCGGGGCGACCTCGACCAGTTCGATCGGGGCGGGTGACGTGGTGGTCATGCGGGAGTCTCCGTCGGGTTCAAGGGTGGGTGGCATCGATGTGATCGGAGCCGTCCGGCGGCGGCAGTGGGGCGCCGCGGGAAAGGCTCGCCAGGGTGTCGATCAGAAACTGAAGGCCGAGTGCGGTGAAGCCGATCGGCAGCAGCGCGTAGGGGATGCCCATGGGGGTGCCGAGGGCGCTGGACACCCGTTCGCCGTACTCGAAGGCCTGGGCCGCCATCAGATAACCGCGCCAGGCGAGGATCGCGCAGAACGTCATCCCGGCAAGACCAGTGAACACTTCCAGCAGGCGACGCGCCTTGGCGGGAAGCTTGTCCTTGAAGAAGGTGATACGGATATGGGCGTCGAAGCGTTGGGCCTCGGCGGCGCCCATCACCGCCAGATACACCAGCAGGAAGGAGTTGATCTCCAGGCTCCAGTGGGTGGGGGCGGAGAAGGCGTAGCGCATGACAGTGTCGTAGCAGATCGACACCGTCATGAACACCAGCACCGCCATCGAGGCCAGGCGCAGGATGGCGAGTACGCCATCCCAGCCCTTGAGGGGGATCCTCTGTGCGTGCGCTTTCATGGCGACCTCAGGCCTGTCCCAGCGCGAGCTTGATGGCACGTTCGCCGAGTTCCTCACCGACCTCGCCTTTCCAGTGGTCCCATACCTTGTGGGTGGCCTCGTTGAAGGCGGCCAGATCCTCGTCGCTGGGGGCGATGATCTCGACGTTCTCCTCGCGCACCTGAGGCCAGTACTCGTTGGGATAGATATCGTCGTTGCAGTGGCTGATGAAGTTCTCGTCGTACCAGCGGGCGGCATCTTCGAGGATCGCACGGCTGTCGTCGTCGAGGCTGTCCCAGCGGTCACGCAGCATGAAGGGCGCCACCGAGAAGCCGGTGATCGGCAGCTGGTAGCACACGTCCACCTGCTCCTGCAGGCTGCGCCCGATGATGGTGGAGATATTGAACACGCCGGCGTCCACGGTACCGCGCTGCAGCGCCATGTAGGTCTCGGACGAAGGAATGCGCACCGCACCGATGTCGTAGGCCTCCAGCGCCGAGGTGGCCTCGAAGCTGACCACCCTGACCTTCTTGCCGCGAATGTCCTCGAGGCTGCGCACCGCGTTGTCCTGGGTGCTCCAGATGTATTCGGGCTCGAGGATGCCGCCGCCGGAGGTCAGCATGTAGAGGTTTTCCTTGGCCAGCTCCTCATTGATCAGGTCGAACAGCGGGCTGCCCTGACGCAGCCGCTCGGGGTGGCGGTACAGCTCGCCGACGACACCGGGCAGCCCGGTGATGCCGAGGATCGGCAGCGAGCGGGTGATGTAGGAGGTGGTGTGGAACATGAAGTCGATATTGCGCGAGCGCAGCGCGGGAAGCTGTTCGTCGGCCTTGAGCAGCTGGCCCGAGTCGTAGAAATCGACCTCAAGCACGTCGCCGCCGTTGTCGCGCAGGTAGTTGACGAAGCCGGCGGAGCCGTAGGTCAGCGCCTTGTAGGACGGTGGCAGGTAGGTCACGCCGGTGAAGGTGGTGGCGGCGCGGGCATGGCGTGGCATCAGCGCCTGGGGGCCCAGCAGCGAGGCCCCTGCGGTGGCGAAGGCGGTGGTCTTGAGCAGTTGGCGGCGGGTCAGGTTCATGGGAATGTCTCCGTCTTGTCATTGTCGTTGTTGCCCCTGGCCAGCGGGGCGAGTGAATCGGGGCCCCTTCAGTGCATCAGGCTCGGTAGCCACAGGCTGATGCTGGGGAAGAACACGAACAGCATCAGCACCAGGAACTGCACCGCCACGAAGGGCAGCGCGCTCTTGATGATCTCCTCCACCGACAGCTCCGGGCAGACCCCCCTGAGCGCGTAGAGGTTTAGCCCTACCGGCGGGGTGATCACCGCGATCTCCAGGTTCAGCACCATGACGATGCCGAACCACAAGGGGTCATAGCCCATGGCCTGGATCAGCGGCAGCAGCACCGGCGTGGTGACCACGATCAGCGAGACCGCATCGACGATCATGCCGAGCAGGATCAGCAGCAGCATGACCGCCAGCAGGATCGCCCAGTCCGGCAGGCCCGAGGCGGTCAGCGATTCGGTCAGCAGCTGCGGCACCCGCACCATGTTGAGGTAGTCGCCGAAGATCTTGGCGCAGCCGATGATCAGCAGGATGGCGCCGCTGACTCGTGCGGTGCTGGCCAGGATGCGGCCGAAGGAGGCAAGCGTCAGGCAGCGGAAGATCAGCGCGGCGATCACGAAGGCGCCAAAGGCGCCGATGCCGGCGGCCTCGCTGGGGGTGGCCAGTCCAGAATAGATAGAGCCAAGCACCACCAGCACCAGCAGGGCGGCGTGCCAGATGTGGGCAAGGCTGGCGAAGCGCTCGCGCCAGCTGAAGCGTTGCTCGACGCTGGGCGCTTCCTCGGGCTTCAGACTCACCCGGATAAAGATGTAGAGCGACAGCGCCAGGGCCAGTACCACCCCGGGGACGATACCGCCGATGAACAGGTCGGCCACCGATACGCTGGCCACGGCGCCATAGATGATGAAGGGCACACTGGGCGGGATCAGCATCGCCAGGGCGCCGGCGCTGACCACCGCACCGGCGGCCAGCGAGCGGCTGTAGCCGCGCTCGAGCATCTGCGGTACGGCGATCGAACCGACCGCGGCGACGCCGGCCAGGCTCACCCCGGACACCGCGCCGAACACCGCCGAGGCACCCACCGAGGAGATCGCCAGGCTACCCCTGAGCCAGTGCAGCCACCTCACCGCCGCCTGGAACAGGTTGCTGCCCACCGGCGTCGCGCCGAGCAGGTTGCCCATCAATATGAACAGCGGCAGGGCAATCAATTCGAAGGCATTGAGCTGGCCAAACAGCGACGACGGCGCGAAGAAGAACGCCATGGAGCCCCGGGCCATGTACAGGCCGGCGAGCCCGGCCAGCCCCAGGGACAGAAAGATCGGCAGGCCGACGGCGATCAATACGATCAGCAGCGCCAGGACGAGTAGGGGTTCCATGCAAGAGCCTCTAGGTTGTTGTTGTCGGCAGAGTGGTCGCTGGTTGGCGGAGCTAGATCACGCTGTCCTTGCGCAGGGCATCGATGCTGTTGTGGTCGAGTTCCAGCCAGTCGCCGAGCACCGCCTCGGTGTGTTCGCCCAGGGCCGGACCGACCTGGCGTACCTTGCCAGGCGTCTGCGACAGCCGCGGAAAGACGTTCTGCATCGGCAGCGGCTTGCCGTGGCGGTCCGGCACCTCGACGATGGAGCCGCGCTCCTTGATGTGTTCGTCTTCGAGCATGTCCTTGGCGGTGTACACCAGGCCCGCCGGGACACCGGCGTCGGCCAGCAGGTCGACGATATGCTGGGCATCGTGGTGGGCGGTCCAGGCGGCGATCAGCTCGTCGATGGCCTGCTGGTTCTCGCCTCGCGCGCGATGGTCGGCATAGTCCGGATGATCGGCCAGGGTGGGCTGACCCATGGCCTCGCACAGCCGGCGGAAGACGGTGTCCTGATTGGCGCCGATGATGACGTCCCGGCCGTCCCTGGCGGGATAGGCGTTGGACGGCGCGATCTTGGGCAGGAAGCTGCCTGCGCGCTCACGGATCTTGCCGGCCCGGGCGTAGTCGGGGATCAGGCTCTCCATCATCGCCATCACGGCCTCGAAGATGGCACTGTCCACCACCTGGCCACGCCCGGTCTTCTCGCGCTGGTGCAGCGCCAGCAACGCGCCCATGGCGCCCTGGACCCCGGCCAGGGTGTCGCCCAGCGAAATCCCCACCCTGACCGGGGGGCGGTCCGGGTAGCCGCTGATGTAGCGCAGCCCGCCCATGGCTTCGCACACCGCCGCGAAGCCGGCACGCGACGCGTAGGGGCCGTCCTGGCCGAAGCCGGTGACCCGCACCATGATCAGCCCCGGGTTGTCGGCCGATAGGCTCTGGTAGTCCAGGCCCCAGCGCTCCATGGTGCCGGGGCGGAAGTTTTCGATCAGCACGTCGGCCTTGGCCGCCAGTCGCCGCAGCAGGTCCTGGCCCTCGGGCTTGCGCAGGTCGAGGGTCAGCGATTGCTTGTTGCGGGCGATCACGTTCCACCACAACGGTTCGCCGCTCTCGTCGGTCTGGCCCCATTGGCGCATGGCGTCGCCCTTGCCCGGTGGCTCGATCTTGACCACCTGGGCGCCGAAGTCGGCCAGTACCTGGCCGCAGGTGGGCCCGGCGATAAGCTGGCCGAGTTCGAGCACCTTGAGGTCGTCCAGCGGGAGTGAGGCGATAAGCTCGTTCATGTTGGAGGTCCGTGGTCAGAGGTCGAGGGTGGAAGATGAAGGGTGAAACGCAAAAAGGGCCGCGTCGGGAGGATCACGGGGGCGATGAGGTCGCGGTCGAGGTGTCGACGGTCACGTGCAGTACCCGCGCGGCCAGCAGATGGGCGCGCATCACGTTCTCCGCCCAGGCGGCGTTGCCGGCGCCGATGGCGATCAGCATCTCGCGGTGGTGCTGCATGCTGCGCTTGAGCGCCGAGCGGTCGTAGCTGGCGAAATTGCGTCGGATGATCGAGGTACGCACCACGCTCTCGAGGATCTGGGCCAGACGCTGGTTGTCGCTGGCCTGGATCAACAGGCGGTGAAACTCGTGGTTGAGCGAGGCCAGCTCGCTGTGGCCCGCACCATCGAGGGGGCTCTCGGTCAGGGCCTCCATGCGCGAGGCCAGGTCGTCCAGATGGGCGAGGGTGTCAGCGTCGATGTGTCGGCAGGCGAGTCCGACCGCCATGGGTTCGAGTACCAGGCGCAGTTCGAACACTTCACGAGCGTCCTTTTCGGTCCACTCGGCCACCCTGGCGCCCTGATGGGGGATGGCCTCGAGCCAGCCCTCGGAGACCAGCTCCCGCAGCGCCTCGCGGACCGGGGTACGGCTGACCTCGAGCTCCCGGGCAACCGCCGCCTCACGCACGAATTCGAGCGGTCGATAGACGCCGTCGAGGATGCGTTGCTTGATGGCTTCATGGACCTGGGCGGTGGCCGTGCGGGCACCGCTGGCTTCGAGCGGGGTGGTCGGAGTCACGAGGAAATCTCTTACATTGCATACAATCGTAAGAGTAGAGGGCTTTATGGATGGGCGAAGTTAGACTTTTGGTCGAAATTGCATGCAGCGTCTGGTGATTCCCCGGTGGTGGACCAGTCCTAGGCGCTGTCCGAAAAGTCGACGAGCGAAGGTTAGACAAGGCAAAAATCGGTGAGAAAGCGCAGTTTACGGGGTGTAAATGAGCATTTTGATCCGATTTTTAACGCCGTATTACCGAGCGCAGGCACTTTTCAGACAAGCCCTAGCCCACCGCGTCGTTGGCCGCGAATACGCTGTCGGCCAGGTAGCGTTCGTCGAACTGGCCGGCATCGGCCAGGGCGGCCGGATCAGGCAGCAGCAGACGATGACGGTTTCGGTGCAGCAGGCCCTCCTCGTCGAGTGCGCTGAAGGTGCGACTGACGTGCACAGGACTCAGCCCCAGCACGTCGGCCAGCATTTCCTGGGACAGTGGCAGACGGATGCTGTGGTCTTCCTGGCGGCCGGCGGTCTTGGCCAGGCGCTCGTACATTTCCATGATGAAGTGAGCCAGCTTCTGTCTGGCGCTGCGTCGCGACAGATTGACCAGGCGCTCGGTCAGCAGCACCTGCTGGCGGCTGGCCATGGCGAAGAGGATCGAGGTCAGGGTGGTCGACTGTTGAAAGATGTCGGTCAGACGGGCGTGGGGGAAGCGGCAGATGGTGCCGTCCTCGATCATCTGGACGCCGGTAAGACGCTGATGAAAGGCGTATTCGCGTAGCCCGATCACGTCGCCAGGGAGGTAGACCTCCAGGATCTGGCGCGCGCCGTCTTCCAGCTGCCGGTAGGAGAAGGCCCAGCCCTGGCTCAGGGTGAAGAAGTCCTGGGCAGGATCGCGTTCCTCCCAAAGGCTATCGCCGGCCTTGACCTCCAGCGGTGACTTCTCGAGCGCGCCCAGCAGCTGGCGATCGCCATCGCTGAGCGGGTGATAGTGGCGAAAATGCTTGACGATGCAGCTGTCCCGGTTCGACACGGCAAGGCTCCTTGCACGACAGGCTCGATGGAGAATGCGTATTAGGGGTTTACGTTAACTCAGGTTATGTCGGCGCGGTAGATACAGGCCCAGGATGGGGGTCCATCGCCGAGGTCGGTCAAGGCACAGCGTCTCCGGTCACGGCGATCCATTCTGGAATCGTTACGGAGGCGGAGTCATGACTTACGCACCCAACCAACTGTCGATCCGTTCGGATGATGGCTATCCCACACGCCTCGACGCGCCAATGGGCAATATCGCCCGCCATTGCCCGGTCGTCCATGCGACGCCCGAGCAGCGCCAGGCCGGGCCGCTCGACGAGCAGGAGCTGGCCGCATTCGAAGAACGTGGCTTTCTCTGGTTCGACAGCTTCTTCGAGGCCGACGACATTGAGCCCTTCTTCGATGAGCTAAGCGCCATGGAGCGCGATCCCGAGCTGACCGGCAGCGACAAGGTCATCACCGATCCTGTCTCTGGCGCCATTCGTTCGGTGTTCGGCATGCACGAATTGTCCGAGCGCTTCGATCGCCTGACCCGCTCGCCGCGGCTTCTGAAGATCGTCGAGCAGCTGCTCGGGGGCGGTGTCTACGTGCACCAGTCGCGGATCAACGACAAGGCCGGCTTCCAGGGCAGTGGCTTCGACTGGCACTCGGACTTCGAGACCTGGCACGCAGAAGACGGCATGCCCGGCATGCGCGCGCTGAGTGTCTCGCTGATGCTCACCGACAACGGCGAGTTCAACGGACCGCTGATGCTGGTGCCGGGGTCCCATCGCCAGTTTGTCCCCACCGTGGGACGCACCCCGGACCAGAACTGGGAGACCTCGCTCAAGGCGCAGCACATCGGTGTACCGACCCGGGAGCAGCTGGGGCCGATCATCGAACAGCAGGGCATCGAGGCACCCAAGGGGCCGGCCGGGTCGATTCTGCTGTTCGACTGCAACGCGCTGCATGCGTCCAACAGCAACCTGTCACCGTGGCCGCGCTCCAACCTGTTCTTCGTCTACAACAGCGTCGACAACCGCCTGGTCACTCCCTTCGGCGCCAAGTCCCCACGGCCCGAGCACCTGGCGGCGCGCGAGCGCACGCCAGCACTGGGATGATCAGGCGCCAGCCAATGTCGGTAGATGGCTTCGCCCTTGGGCGTGGCCGCTCCCCATCAAGAGAAAAGAGCCATCAAGAGGAAGCCCCCATGCACATTGGCGACACCCTGCTGATTGCCCGTGATCTGGTCATGGTAGCCGAGGACCAGTTGTCCTCGGGTAACACCGCCGAGATCATCGATACCTCGGCCCTGGTCGAAGGTGACGGTGACGACATACGTCTGCCGCGCTATCGGGTACTGATCGACGAGGTGGGGGAGCGGGATTGCTCCTGCACCATTCTCGAACGCCTCGAATAGTCGGACGCTGGCGCCTGGTCTGATTGTCTCATTGGCATCGGCATCGGCATCGGCATCGGCATCGGCATCGGCATCGGCTGCGACTGCCAAAGCCACACGGGGTGACGGCCGGGCCATGCGTCTGTTAAGGATGGAGCACATTCTCGGACGTGGAGGCACGATGACGATTCAGCTCAAGCGGGCCTACGATGCGCCCGCCGACAACGACGGCTATCGGGTGCTGGTGGACAGGCTCTGGCCGCGGGGGATCGCCAAGGACGAGGCGCGTATCGATGAATGGATCAAGGAGGCCGCTCCCAGTGATGACCTGCGCAAGGCCTTTCACAGCGAAGCACTGGGCTGGGGCGAGTTTCGTCAGCGCTATCTGGCTGAGCTGAAGGAGCAGAGGGAAACGCTCAGACCCCTGGCCGAGCGCAGCCAGCAGCACAAGGTAACCCTGGTGTTTTCCTCGAAGGATGAGACCCACAACAACGCCGTGGTGCTCAAGGACTATCTGGCCATGCTGACCGGGTGACATTCGGGCGGACCACCGGGCATCACGGCCTCGAACCTCCGACCCACGCATTACGAATGCGTTGCTCTACCTGCTGAGCTACACCGGCTTGACACCACCTTCTCGATCACACCGGGCCTACCGCCAGCCCGGCTAGCGGGGTTTCCAGGCGTCCCTGATGGCCTCCCGTGCGCTAGTCCCGGGGCTCCCTCAGGCGTGTCAGGCCTTCCTGGGCGCTGGAGGCCACCAGTTCGCCTTTTCGATTGTAGATGCTGCCACGAGCCAGGCCTCTGGCGCCGCCGGCCCAGGGGCTGTCCATGTCGTACAGCAGCCAGTCGTTGACGGCCACGTCCTGGTGAAACCACAGCGAGTGGTCGAGGCTGGCAATCTGCAGCTTGGGGTCGCCGAAACGGATGCCATGGGGCACCAGGGCGGTGGTCAGCAGGTTGAAATCCGAGCTGTAGGCGAGCAGGTAGCGATGCAGAGCGGGGTCATCGGGCAGCTCGCCATTGAGCCGGAACCACAACCGCTTGCGTGCGGGCGCGCCGTCCTCGGCGGTGTCTTCCACATGGCGAAATTCGATCGGGTGGCCGGGGAAGCGCAGGATCTCGTCGCTGTCGCCGGGCTCTGTTGCCTCGAGGGCGGGCATGCTGGCCTGGTGGCTCAGGCTGTGTTCCTGGCCATGGAAGGAAGCGCTGCAGAAGAAGATCGGACGGCCCTTCTGGATCGCGGTGATGCGGCGGGTGGTGAAGCTGCCTCCGTCACGAACGCGGTCGACCTGATAGACCACCGGCATGGCGGCGTCGCCGGGACGCAGGAAGTAGCCGTGCAGCGAGTGCACCTGACGCTCCGCCGCGACGGTCTGGGTGGCTGCCGACAGCGCCTGGCCCAGTACCTGGCCGCCGAACAGCTGGGGAAGCCCCAGGTCCTGGCTGCGTCCACGAAACAGGTTCTCTTCCAGCATTTCCAGGCCCAGCAGGTCTACCAGACCCTTCAAGGCGTCCGACATTCGCGTATCCTCCTTGCGCCGGGGTAGCCCGGCTAGTCGATGGCGGTGACACGGTGGCGATTGCCGTGCCCGCGACAATGGTTCAGCATTTGCCTGGGCTCAGTGTACGGGAGTGCAACACCTTGCGCAGTGACGAATTTTACATGCATCGAGCGCTGGAACTGGCCGAGCGGGCGGCCCAGGCAGGAGAGGTGCCGGTCGGTGCGGTGGTGGTGGACGCGGCCGGAGAGATCATCGGACGCGGCGCCAATGGCCCCGTGGCGAGCCATGATCCCAGCGCCCATGCCGAGGTTCAGGCGCTCAGGGACGCCGGGGTGAGCCTGTCGAACTATCGGCTCGAGGGCTGCACGCTGTACGTGACGCTGGAACCCTGCATGATGTGCTCCGGGGCCATCATCCACGCCAGGATCCGGCGTCTGGTCTACGGTGCCGCGGAGCCTCGTTCCGGCATGGTCGAGTCCCGAGCCAACCTGTTCGCCCAGCCCTGGCACTTCCACCAGGTGGAGGTCGAAGGTGGGGTGCTGGCGAGCCGAGCCTCTCGCCTGCTCAAGACGTTTTTTGCCGAGCGCCGATGAGCCTTTGCCGAAGCGCAAAGCACTGAGGCAACGTCGGCGGTGCAGACCAGGGTACTCAAGACTCCCGTTATAGGCGTCGAGCCTCGTTCAGGCGGTGAAGGGCGGTGTGTCCAGGTCCGATGCGCCGTCGACGGTATCCACGAAAAGCTCGACCCGGTCGCGTCCCTGGTGCTTCGCTGTATAGAGCGCCTGGTCCGCCTGCTGTATCAGGCGTGCCAGATCTAGCGGTGCCTGGTCCTGGCATGCCACCCCCAGGCTGATGGTCAGTGGCGTGCCGTCGTGATGAGCCAGCGGTGCCTGTCGGACGGCACGCCGCAGACGCTCGGCCACAGCGCTGGCTTCGGCTAGCCGTCCTTCGGGAATGATCACCAGAAACTCTTCCCCGCCGTAGCGCCCCAGCAGGCCGTCATCCCCCAGGGTCTCCTGTGCAAGTCGACCTACCGCCTTGAGCACTCTGTCGCCTTCGGCATGGCCGAGGCAGTCGTTGATGCGCTTGAAGTGGTCGATGTCGACAAGAATAACGCTAAGGGGCAAGCGCGCCCGCCAGGTCTGGGCGGTGGCCTGAAGGTGACGTCGGTTCGGCAGACCGGTGAGTTCGTCGTGGTCGGCGAGCCAGCTGAGTTGCTGCTGCAGGCGATGGCGAGTGCGGACCTCGCGGCGAAGGTCTCCGTTGGAGCGTGCAAGCGCACGATGCTGGGAGGCCATCTGGTGCTGGCTGAACAATGTCAGATAGAGGAACTGGCTGAACAGCAGACCCAGCATCAGGGTGACAGCCGGAAGACGGCTGCGCAGGCGCGTCAGCAATCGGGTATCGGGGCGCAAGGTCAGCTCGAGCGGTAGATAGGCTGTGTCGACTGTCGCCGCCTTATTGTCGGGTCGATGCAGGGGAATGGCGTCGAGGGGAACGGATACTGTCCACGGGGCCGGATGCCCCTCCATGGGCCATTCCTTGATCAGACGGTTGTGGTAGGTAAGTCGGACCTGCAGGCTCCCCGCCCCCGAGGGGGGATGCGTATACATATTCTCGGCCATGGCTGACAGTGACAAGGTCGCTGCCAAGTGCCCGAGCAGCTTTCCACCGGGACGGCGAATCGGTAGCGAGAGCGTGATCTTCATCGTCGGTGCAGGAGCGTCGATGGCGAGGGTAGTGATCGGGGCCTCCGGGGGAAGCACTGCGGCAGGTTGAGGCATATCAGTGGACCTGGGGACGACTGTGGTCGCGGGGCTTCGCACATTGCCGCCGGTCACTTCGACGTAGCGCAGCGTCGCAAGGTAGGGAAAGTGGTCGCGAAGAGGTCGCGTCAGGTGCTGCCAGCGTTCGGTAGAGGGCGGGAGCGGCGATTGTTCGAGGAAAACCTGCAAATGTTGCAGTGAGTGTCGAAAGTCATTGAATTCGCTAGCCAGGCGTTCCTCCATGGCACGGCCTTCGCGCTGTCCTAGATATTGCAGTTCGCCATCGGCCTGAATCTCCAGGTACTGCCAAAGTGCCAGGGTCATCACGACCAGAAGTGTCGAAGGCCAAAGCCCACGCCTGAGGCTGTCGCGGGTGGGACGCCAGCCGCTTACCACGCCCACCCACTGGCCGGCCAGCAACAGGCCGAGGACGGCGGTGACGGTGAGCGAGTGGGCGTGCAGCAGTGCCGCTGAAGGCAGCCAGTGATGCAGTGGTGTCTGGTCCAGCAGCAACAGCAGCAAGCAGGACATGTGGAGCAAGGGGACGCCCAGGCTCGAGCGCGTGCGCGCCAGTATCCCCAGGGTCAGCAGCGTCAGCACGACCAGTTCGACCAGCGGCGGGCGCCAGTCCAGCAGCGTCGAAGGTGTCGTCAGCCAACGGAAGGGTTCGGACAGGCGCTCCAGTGACAGCCAGTCTTCCGGTGCACAGGTGCCGAATAGCAGAGTGACCAGGCACAGACACAGTGGCCATAGCACCAGGGCACTGGTGAAGACCCCCTTGCGTGTCCATCGCCATTGACCAATGGCGACGATAAGGGCCAGCGCCAGGGTCGTCTGATTCGCTGGCAGAGACGCTACCCGCGTATCGAGCACGGTGAGGGAGGCGACTGCCAGCACCAGGGCGAGCAGGGTCAGCCCTTGGCTCAATAGCCGGTAGTGACGAACAACGGGTGTCGAGGTGTACCACATTCAGGCGTTCCAACCCTGGCGGCTCGCGGCCTGACTGGCCGCGCTACGACCAGCTTACCCAGGCGCTGAACGAGGCTCAGGAAGAACTGCGCCGCCTCGCGCCAGTGGGGTTGACCTGAGTCAGGAGTGCAACAGACCGCTGGGCTCTGTGGCCTCGCTGGGCTCGGCAGCGGGCTTCGCCTCGGCGATCTCCACCCGATTGCGGCCCAGCCGCTTGGCACGATACAGCGCCATATCCGCTCGATGCAGCAAGTCCCTTGGCACAACGGGGCCGTCGGTCTGGGTGATCAGGCCGATACATACCGTCATGGGACTGCCGTCTTCGTGTTGTACGCCGCAGGCCTGCACCTCTCGCCTCAGGTGTTCTGCCCAGGCATGTACCCAGGCGATATCGCCCTGTGGCAGATAGACCACGAATTCCTCGCCGCCGTAGCGGGCCAGCACGCCACCCTGTGGAAGCAGTTTCTGCGCGCAGGCGGCGAAGCGCTTGAGTGCCTGGTCTCCGGCTTGATGGCCTTGTTGGTCGTTGATGCGCTTGAAATGGTCGAGGTCACATAACAGCAGACTGAGAGGGTTCTGTCCGGCGTTCGTCGGCAGGCTGGCGAGAAAGGTGCGTCGATTGGCCAGGCCCGTGAGGTCGTCGTGTCCTGCCAGCCATTCGATGTTTTTCTGCAGGCGTGAACGACGCCGCATCTCTCGGCGTAGTTCGAGATTGGTATCGGCAATCTGGCGGTGCTGCTGGCGCTGCCGATGGCGGCTGAACAACAGCAGGTAGAGCAGCAGAGCCATGATCAGGCCGGTGCACAGCGTTGAACTCGGATAGTGCAGCTTCAGGTGCTCCAGCAAACGGCGGTTGGGGCTGAGCTCCAGGCTCAGGGTATGGGACAGCAGACGAACGTCGCTGACGAGCCTCCAGGGCGAATTAGCCGCTGACGTCGGTACCCGCCATAGGGTGCTGTCGCCGTCTTTCAATGTCAGCGTCATGGCGTCCGGTATATCGGCGAGCGCGGGCAGGAGATTGGAAGCTAAGGCGTCGAGGCTGAAGACCATGGCGACCGAACCCAGCAGCCGCCCACCATCAACCGTGTGGATCGGCAGAAAGTGGATGATGCCCCAGCCCCCATCGGGCAGTGGCAGGATATCCGATGACACCGCGTCGCGCTGGTGAAAGCTCTGCTGCAGCACTTCCATCAGTGGCTGGTCGAGGGCTCCATCCAGCAAGCGCATGCCCGGGTAGGCCTGGTGCCAGTTGTCGTCGGGATAGAGGTGCTGGACCCGTCCGGAGGGATCGATCAGGGCCAGCAGGGGCAGTTCCGGGAAGTCGTTCATAAAGCTCTGGGCTTCGTGGCGCCACATCGATGCCGAGGGCAGGCGTTGATCGATCTCCCAGACCAGATGGAAGCGATGCATGGCTCGAAGGGTGTCGTCGATGCGGTCTGTCATCGTTGCCGACAGGCGATCGGTCTCCCGCTGGGCACGTTCGAATAGCTGTCGATTGGCCTCGCTGTCCTGCTGGCACCACAGCAGAACCGTTGCCGTGGCAATCAGAAGACCGGGGCCCAGGGCGCGCAACAGGCTCGCCTGGTTATGGCGCCAGCCGGTCACCACCGCCAGGAACTGGGTCAGCAATAGCAGCCCGCTGCCCGCCAGCGCCCAGGGGCCTGCGGGTGGCGCCAGCGGCGGCAGTGTCTCGGGCGCCGCCACCTGGTAGGCCAGACTCCCCCACAGCAGGACGGCGATGGCGTGGAGCAAGGGGGTGCCCAGGCTGGCACGGGTGCGCAGGGCAAGACTCAAGGCCAGGCACGCCAGCAGCAGGCTGTCGGCCAACCCCGGCCACTGCCAGGAAAGGCGTGGGTGGCCAGTATCGAGCGGCGCTGGTGGATCGAAAGTCGCCAGAGACAGCCAGCCCTGGGGCAGGATATCGCCGGCCACGCCGATCAGCAGAGCGGCCAACACCGCCACCACCAGCGTCAGACTCAAGCCCAGCCGCTGGCGGTACCAGGCCAGTTGAGCAAGACCGATCAAGCCGCCCAGTACCAGGGTGGGCAAGGTGGTCGAGGCGGTATAGCCGGCGAGGCTGGCGCAGAGCCCCGCAATGTACAGTGCCAGGGACAACAGCGTCAGCGGGATTCTTAGACGTAGCATGTACCCACTTTCCAGGCGAGGAGCTGGCGGTTGTTGGACGTTGTGGTCAGCGAAATATCTCGCCGAACCGATCAGCGAGAAGAATAGACGTTAGGGGGATTGTGCTGGAAAATGCGGCCAAGTGGGCGCGGAACCATGCCTTTCCTGATGTAGATCAAGGACATCGAGAGGGCGGGTGGGTGTCTGGTTGGCTCCTGGTGTATCAAGTCAGCGCGCCAGATCCGCGCGAGGCCGCGCTCAGGCAGGTGATCCACAAACCTCGATGCGATTTCGCCCCTGTCGCTTGGCCCGATAAAGTGCCAGGTCCGCGCGGTGGAGCAGGTCTTCGGCGATCAGGTCGCCGGCGCCGTGGCTGGCGATGCCGATGCTCACCGTCATGGGGCGCCCATCGGCATGCTCAACGCCGCAGTTCATCACGCTCTGGCGCAGGGATTCGGCGATCTCGACGGCCTCGTCCGCGGCCACCCCGGTCAGCAGGGCCACGAATTCCTCGCCGCCGTAACGGGCCAGCACCACCCCTTCGGGCATCGCCAGGCGTCCCACTCGGGCGAAGCGACGAAGCGCCTCGTCCCCCGCCTGGTGGCCGAGCTGGTCATTGATGCTCTTGAAGTGATCGATGTCACACAGAAGAACGCTCAGCGGGCGGCACTCCTGCTGTTCTCGCAACGTCGACATGAACAGGCGGCGGTTGGGCAGCAGCGTCAGCTCGTCGTGGCCGGCAAGCCACTCCACCTCACGCTGCAGTTCGGTACGATGGCGGACCTCTCGGCGCAGCTCCTCGTTGGAGCGGTACATCGACGAGTGTTGTACCGACATGCGGTGGTGGCCGAATACCACCATGTACAGCAGGTAAGCCAGCAGCAGCCCGATACTGAGACTGGCCACCGGCTGGCGCGAACGCAGACCCAGCAGGTAGCCGGTGGAGGCGTTCAAGGCGACGGTCAGTTCTTGTTCGTCGAGGGCAAGCAGGCTCAGCGTGGTCCATGGGCCTGGCGACTCGCTGGTCGGCCAGTCGCGGATGGTGTCACCGTCCACGGCAAAGCGCATGCGGATATGCTTACGGTCCAGCAGGGTCTCGGCGTAGAGCTTGTCGGCCAGCACCGGGAGGCTGAGCACCATGGCCGCAGCGCCGGTGACGCGCTGCTGGTCGGGGGAGGTGATCGGCAGGTAGTAGATCATGCCGGGCATCCCCTGCAGCAGTGGCACGACGCCGGTGTGGCCCTCCTGGTTGTCGGAAAGTGCCTTCGCCAGTGCGTCGACGTAGGGGCGGTCCACGTCTAGTGCATTGATGCCGATGATCGCCCGGTTGCTGTCATCGCGTGGGTGGACAAGGCGGATGGTACCGTCGGCTTCGATATAGGCGATGTTGAGAAAGTAGCTGAAGTCCTGGTGGTAAAAGGCGGCCTGGCGCTCCCACTCTTCGGCGCTGGGGGCCTCTTCCAGCAGGCTCCAGAAGCTGGCGAAACGTCTCACTGCCTCCAGGTGGGCCGTTATCTCGGCGCCAAGCTGAGTCGCCAGACGATCCGATTCGCCCTGCAGCTCGTCTTGAAGCTGCTGGTCCACGTACACACGTTGCTGGTTCCAGACGAACAGACTGACCAGCACCAGGGCGAGCGAGGGAATCAGGCTGCGCAGGATGCTGATCCGGGTGTGGCGCCACCCCGAGACCACGCCGACGAACTGGGCGACCAGCAACAGCGCCAGCAACAGCATGCTGGCGGGGGTGCCTGCCAGGTTCTGCGGCGAGCGGATCTCGTCGGTGATCACCAGCAGCGCTTCGGTGACCAGTAACAGCGCCGCCAGCGCCTGCAGCAGCGGGGCGGCCAGGCTCGCCCGGGTGCGTCCCAGCAGCCCGCCAGTCAGCGCCAGCAGGATGAGCAGCTCCATCAAGGGCGGTCGAAGATCGTCGAGGCCCTGGACCCCGGGTAGCCACGATGCCCATTGGTCGAGCGTGACGTAAGAGATCAGGGCTTCGGGCAGCAGGTAGCTGGCCAGGCCCAGCAGCAGGATCGCCAGCACCGGCAACAGACACACGACCGACATCCTCACCCCACGCCAGTACCACATCGCCTGGCCGATGCCGGTCAGCAGCAGCAGGGTCCAGCTGGCGCTGTGGCTCTGATCCTGGATCATCGAGGGATCGACGATCAGTCCTGCCGTGGCCAGCAGGATGACCAGCAGCGTCATGGACAGGGCAATTCGAGACATGAAGGCAAGGTGTCCTAGGGCATGGGGGGCACGAGTTCGAAGATCTCGGCGTCGGCTTGATCGGGCAGGCGGGCATTCAGCTGGTGGAACTGCTGCTGGCTGCGATCGACGTAGTCGAGGATCTCGAGATAGCGGCGAATATTCTGCACATAGATGACCGGTTCGCCACCCCTTGCGTAGCCGTGGCGTGTCTTGCTGTGCCACTGGCTTTCCTGCAACAGGGGCAGCGCCTCACGCACATCACGCCACAGATCCGGGTTGCCACCCCGCATCCGGGCGATGTCACGGGCGTCATACAGATGGCCGAGGCCCACGTTGTAGGCCGCGAGCGCCATGTAGAGGCGGTCCTCACCGGTGATCGACTCGGGCAATCGCTGTTCGACGCTGCGCAGATAGCGTGCGCCGCCCTCGATGCTCTGGGCCGGGTCCAGCCGGTTCGATACTCCGACTTCCTCGGCGGTGGCGTTGGTCAGCATCATCAGCCCACGCACCCCGGTGGGCGACGTCGCCTCCGGGTCCCAGTGGGACTCTTGATAACCCACCGCTGCCAGCAGCTTCCAGTCGAAGTGCTGCGCGCGGGCGGCCTCTCGAAACAGGGCATCAAAGCGGGGCAGGCGCTTGTTGACGTGGTTGATGAAGACCCGGGCGCCAACGTACTCGAGATAGTCGTCATGACCGAAGTAGCGGGCGGTGAGGCGGTCGAGTTCACCGTCTGCGCGAAGCTCGTCGAAGAACGTATTGGCGCGTTCGATCAGCGCCAGACCGTCTTTCCCGGAGAAGGCCCAGGCCATGGTCACCGGCTCGCCGATGTCGAAGCCGTCTTCCACTTCGGGGAAGAACAGACGATTGAGGCGGAACTGGTGGGCGTACACCACCGCGGCGTCCAGCTCGCCATCCTCGATGCGCCTGAGCAGCGAGGCGATCTCCAGGTCTTCCGCTTCCTTCCAGCTGAGGCGAGGGTGCTCGCGCTGCAATTCGTGCATGACGCGGCTGATGCCGGTGCCCTTGGCGATGCCGATGTTCCAGTCCTTGAGGTCATCGAGCGCCTTGGGCGGCTGCAGTCCTCGGCGATACACCACCATCGGCTGCATCGACAGGATCGGGCGCGAAAACACCAGGCCTTCCGCCAGCGGATCCAGCGGCAGGGCGGCCGCACCGAGGTCGCCCTGGTGGCGCACCGCGTCGAGCACGCTCTGCACATGGTGGTCATCGCTCAGGTTCAGGCTGACCCCGAGGCGGTCGGCGAAGCGACGCATCAGTTCGTACTCGAAGCCGGTAGGTCCCTGGCGCCCCTCGTAGTAGGTAAAGGGGGTATTGCGGGTGTGCACGGTGATGAAATCACGTGCCAGTACTCGCTCCAGGGCGGCGCTTGAGGAGGGGCCGGGCGGTGTTGGCCAGAGCGCGCACAGCAGGCCCAGGCCACTCGCGGCAAGGATGCGCAGGCGCCGCGCATGACGGAAACCGTCCTTCATCGGGGCAAAATCGCTCATGGTGGAGCGCCCACCTTACCCAGCCCACGGGGCGCTGTCATCCGCATCGATTTCTCGCACCCGTCGGTTTCCAGTATCATATGCCGTCTCGCCCGCCGCGGCCCCCTTCTTTTATCGCTGATCTTCAGAGGCTCCTGGATATGCTCGAACTGCGCGGAGCGCCCGCCCTGTCCACCTTCCGTCACGCCAAGCTGCTGGCTCAACTGCGTGTGTCCGTCCCCGAGATCGAGGCGCTGCACGCCGAGTATGTGCACTTTGCCGATCTGGAGCGGGAGCTCGATGCCACCGAACTGAGCCTGCTCGAGCGCCTGCTCGACTACGGGCCGGCACAGCAGGATAGCGATGTGGAGGGGCTTGCGTTGCTGGTGGTGCCACGTATCGGCACCCAGTCTCCCTGGTCATCCAAGGCTACCGACATTGCCCACAACTGCGGTTTGACCCAGATCAACCGCCTGGAGCGCGGCATCCTCTATCGCATCAAGGTGCGCGGTACGCTGAAGGAAGCCCACTTCGACGCCATCGTCGCCGGCCTGCATGACCGCATGACCGAGACGGTGCTGCGAGACAGCTCCGACGCCGCCACCCTGTTCGCCCACCATGAGCCGGCGCCGCTGGGCCAGGTGGGCGTGCTCGAGGGTGGCCGTACTGCGCTTGAGGTCGCCAATCGCGAGCTGGGGCTTGCCCTGGCCGAGGACGAGATCGACTACCTGGTCGAGGCGTTTGTCGAGCTGGGCCGCAACCCCAGCGACGTCGAGCTGATGATGTTCGCCCAGGCCAACTCCGAGCACTGCCGCCACAAGATCTTCAACGCCGACTGGGTCATCGACGGCGAGGCCCAGAGCCACTCGCTGTTCAAGATGATCAAGAACACCTTTGAGGCCTCACCGGACGGCATCCTGTCGGCCTACAGCGACAACGCTGCGGTGATCAAGGGCAGCGAGGCGCGTCGCTTCTTCGCCACCCCGCTGACCGGTCGTGACGGTGAGCGCGCCAGCTACGGCGGTGAGGTGGAACCGATCCACATCCTGACCAAGGTCGAGACCCACAACCACCCGACCGCCATCGCACCGCATCCCGGCGCGGCGACCGGTGCCGGCGGCGAGATCCGCGACGAAGGCGCCACCGGCATCGGCGGCAAGCCCAAGGCGGGGCTGACCGGCTTTACCGTGTCCAACCTGCGTATCCCCGAGTTCGTGCAGCCCTGGGAGGCGTTCGACTACGGCAAGCCCGAGCGCATCGTCAACGCCCTGGAGATCATGCTCGAGGGCCCCATCGGCGGCGCCGCCTTCAACAACGAATTTGGCCGTCCCAACCTCACCGGCTACTTCCGTACCTACGAGCAGGACGCCCTCGGTGCCAGCGGCATCGAGCGTCGCGGCTACCACAAGCCGATCATGATAGCCGGCGGCTACGGCAACATCCGCGAGCAGCACGTGGCCAAGGGCGAGATCCCGGTGGGCGGCAAGCTGATCGTGATGGGTGGCCCGGCGATGTTGATCGGGCTCGGCGGCGGTGCAGCGTCGTCGATGGCCTCCGGCTCGTCGAGCTTCGATCTCGACTTCGCTTCTGTTCAGCGCGACAACCCCGAGATCGAGCGGCGTGCCCAGGAGGTCATCGACCGCTGCTGGGCGCTGGGTGACGACAACCCCATCTGCTTTATCCATGACGTAGGCGCCGGTGGTCTGTCCAACGCCTTGCCGGAACTGGTCAAGGACGGCGATCGTGGTGGTCTGTTCAGCCTGCGCGAGGTGCCCAACGCCGAGCCCGGCATGAGCCCGCTGGAGATCTGGTGCAACGAGGCCCAGGAGCGCTACGTGCTGGCGGTGGCACCTGCGGATCTCGAGACCTTCGACGCCCTGTGCCGGCGCGAACGCTGCCCTTACGCGGTGGTCGGCGAGGCCACCGCAGAGCACCACCTGGCGGTGGTGGACGGCCACTTCGACACCCGTCCAGTGGACCTGCCGATGAGCGTGCTGTTCGGCAAGCCACCCAAGATGCAGCGTGAGTTTGAGCGTGCGCCGCTGGAGCTGCCCGGTGTGATGCTCGACAACCTGGACCTGCGCGAGGCGCTGGATCGGGTGCTGCGTCTGCCCACCGTGGCCTCCAAGAGCTTCCTGATCACCATCGGCGACCGCTCGATCACCGGCCAGGTCGCGCGTGACCAGATGGTCGGTCCCTGGCAGGTGCCGGTGGCCGACGTGGCGGTGACCACGGCAAGCTTCGATACCCACGCCGGTGAGGCCATGGCCATGGGCGAGCGCTCGCCGGTGGCGCTGATCGACCCCGCCGCCAGCGCACGCCTGGCGGTGGCCGAGTCGATCACCAACCTGGCCGCTGCCCCGATCGCCCAGCTTGGCGACATCAAGATGTCGGCCAACTGGATGAGCGCGGCGGACCATGAAGGCGAGAACCAGGCGCTGTATGACGCCGTGCACGCCGTCGGCATGGAGCTGTGCCCGGCGCTGGGCATCGCGGTGCCGGTGGGCAAGGACTCCATGTCCATGCGCACCGCCTGGGAGCAGGACGGTGAGCAGAAGGCGGTGACCTCGCCGCTGACCCTGGCGATCACCGGCTTCGCTCCGGTCACCGACGCCATGAAGACGCTGACCCCGCAGATTCGCCTCGACCAGGACGAGAGCGACCTGCTGCTGATCGACCTGGGCGCCGGCAAGAATCGTCTGGGCGGCTCCGCCCTGGCCCAGGTCTACGGTCAGGTCGGCAACGACTGCCCGGACCTGGACGACGCCGAGGACCTCAAGGCGTTCTTCAGCGTCATCCAGGGGCTCAATGCCGACGGTCGACTGCTGGCCTACCACGACCGCAGCGACGGTGGCCTGATCGTCACCCTGTTGGAGATGGCCTTCGCCGGCCGCGCCGGGCTCGAGATCAAGCTCGACTGGTTGATCGACGAGGCCGCCGAGGCGGTGGACGCGCTGTTCAGCGAGGAGTTGGGGGCGGTCATCCAGGTCAGCCGTGAGCACACCGAAGAGGTGCTGGCCCAGTTCGCCGCCGCCGGTATCGAGACCTGCGGCGTCATCGCCCGTCCGCGCTACGACGACCAGATCCGCGTGACCCTGTTCGAGGAGCCGTTGCTGGAGACCACCCGGCAGCTGACCCAGCGCACCTGGAGCGAGACCAGCTACCGCCTGCAGGCCCTGCGCGACAACCCCGAGTGCGCCAAGAACGAGTTCGACAACCTGCTCGACACCCGTGACCCGGGCCTGAGTGCCAGCCCGACCTTCGACGTCGACGAGGACATCAGCGCGCCCTTCGTCAACAGCGCACGTCCGCGTGCCGCCATCCTGCGCGAGCAGGGCGTCAATGGTCACCTGGAGATGGCCTGGGCCTTCGACAAGGCCGGCTTCGAGGCGGTCGACGTGCACATGAGCGACCTGCTCGAGGGACGTGTCGGTCTCGACGAGTTCAAGGGGCTGGCCGCCTGCGGTGGCTTCTCCTACGGTGACGTGCTCGGCGCCGGCGGTGGCTGGGCCAAGTCGGTGCTGTTCAACCCCCGTGCCCGCGAGCAGTTCGCCGACTTCTTCGCGCGCGAAGATAGCTTCGCACTCGGCGTGTGCAACGGCTGCCAGATGCTGTCCCAGCTCAAGGAGCTGATCCCCGGCGCCGAGAACTGGCCGCGCTTCGTGCGTAACGAGTCCGAGCAGTTCGAGGCCCGAGTGGCCATGGTGCAGGTGGAGAAGACCCCGTCAATCCTGCTGGCCGGCATGGAAGGCTCGCGCCTACCCATCGCCGTGGCCCATGGCGAGGGCCGCGCCGAGTTTCGCGATAGCGCCCACCTGCGCAGCATGCAGGGCTCGGGCCAGGTGGCCCTGCGCTATATCGACAACCACGGCCAGTGCACCACCCGCTATCCGGCCAACCCCAACGGCTCGCCCTCCGGTATCACCGGCCTGACCACGCCGGATGGCCGGGTGACGATCATGATGCCCCACCCGGAGCGGGTGGTGCGTGCCGTCACCAACTCCTGGCGGCCGGCCGAGTGGAGCCAGGACGGCGCCTGGCTCAGGCTGTTCCGCAATGCCCGGGTGTGGCTGGGCTGATCCTCCAGTCCCTCCAGTCCCTCCAGACCCACGACAACGCCGCCTGCGGGCGGCGTTGTCGTATCCAGGAGCTAGCCAGGTGTTGTATCGAGCGGCGTCAGGTGCCAAGTTGAAGTTCCCGCTTTCGCAGTTTCGCCTCTTTATCGATCACCTGACCGGCCACCTTATCGACGGAGCTTCCATGTCCTCATCCACCCAGCGCAGTTTTCATGACCGCTTGAGCGTCTCCCTGATCGACCATGTGGCACGGGTACATCTCGAGCGGCCCGATCGCCACAACGCCATGGATCCGCCGATGATCGACGCCCTGCTCGAGGTTCAGCGTTGGCTCGGCGAGCGGGTGGGCCTGCGCGCCGTGGTGCTTACCGGCGAGGGCGAGAGCTTCTGCTCGGGACTGGACGTGGCCTCGGTGGTGGCAAGCCCCGAGCGCGTGGCCTGGCTGCTGACGCCGGACGCCAGTGGGGTCAATCCGGCCCAGCGCCTGGCGCTTGGCTGGCGTGACCTGGGGGCGCCGGTGGTAGCGGCGCTGCATGGTCACGTCTTTGGCGCCGGCCTGCAGATGGCGCTGGGTGCCGATCTGCGTATCGTCCACCCGGAAGCGACGCTGGCGCTGCCGGAGATCGAGTGGGGGCTGATGTCGGATATGGCGGTCAGCGTCACCGCTGCCGCGCTGCGCCAGGACGTGATTCAGGATCTGATGCTGACCGGCCGTCATCTGGCCGGCGACGAGGCCATGGTGCTGGGGCTCGCCTCGCGGCTGGACGAGGACCCGCGCGAGGCGGCGCTGGAGCTCGCCGTGTCCATGGCCCGGCGCTCGCCCAAGGCGGTGGCCGCGGCGCGTCGGCTGTGGCGAGAGGCGCCACGCCTGGATGAGCGCGGACGCTTGGCCATGGAGGCCGAACTGCAGCGCAACCTGCTGGCCGGGCGCGAGCAGCGAGAAGCGACCCGGGCACGCCTGGACGGGCGCCCACCGCGCTTCGATTGAGCGCCGGCGGCCTATGCCGCAAGCCAACGACAAGGCCCTCGCGGGTATCGCCCGCGAGGGCCTTGTCTTGCAGTCACCTTCCTATAGGGGGCAGGTTCCGGTAGGCCCCTTGACTGGCGACGGAGGATGGATGCGGAACAGGGTGGCGTAGATCACCGGCAGGATCACCAGGGTCAGCAGGGTGGCCGCACCCAGACCGAACACGATGACCACCGCCATGGAGGCGAAGAAGGCGTCGCCGAACAGCGGGATCATGCCCAGCATGGTGGTGATCGCCGCCATGGACACCGGCCGTACCCGGCTGATGGCGGCGGCCATCACCGCATCGAAGGGCGCCTCGTACAGCGGCATCTGAATCTTGATCTCCTCGACCAGCACGATGGCGTTCTTGAGCACCATGCCGACCAGGCTCAGGGTGCCGAGCAGCGCCATGAAGGTGAAGGGGGCGTTGAAGGTCAGAAGACCGCCGACGATACCGATCACGGTCAAGGGCACGATGGCCCAGATCGCCAGCGACTGGCGCAGGTTGCCGAACAGCAGCATGGTCAGGATGAACATGCCGAGGATGCCCAGCGGCAACAACTTGAACAGCGCCTTCTTGGCGTCACGCGAGGTCTCGTCCTCGCCGCCCCAGCCCAGGTGGTAGCCCTCGGGGAGATCGATGGCCTCGATCTGGGGCTTGAGCCGCGCAAGGATGTTGGCCGCCGTCTCGCCGGACAGCGGTAGCGGCTCGGCGTAGACCGCGAGCATGCGCTGACGGTCGCGACGCTTGATCAGCGGATCATGCAGCTGGGTCTCGAGCGGCCCCAGCACACTGCCGGCGCTGATGTAGGTCTGCTGCTCGGCGCTCCAGACGTTGAGGCTGGCGATGTCGTTGAGGCCGTAGCGCTCTTGCCGTTCATCGCGCAGCACGATGGGGATCAGGTCGGAGCCCTCGCGGTAGACGCCGGCCATCTGGCCGTCGTTGTGGATCAGCAACGCCTGGTGCAGCGCCTGGCGGGTGACGCCGACGCGCCGCGCCTGCTGCTCGAGAAACTCAGGCGTCAGCTCCTCCACCCGATTGCCCCAGGACAGGCGGATGCTGTCGACGAAGGGCTCGGCGCGGAACACCTCGCTGACCTCGGTGGCGAGCTTGCGCAGGGTGTCCGGGTCCGGGCCGTACAGGCGCGCCTCCAGGCTGGCCTTGGCCGCAGGACCGACCTGCAGCGCCTGGACCTTGTACTGCACCTCGGGATAGTCATCGCGCAGCAGGGTGATGATCTCGGCCATACGGCTTGCTCGGCTGTCGAGATCCTCGGTCTCCACGATCAGCTGGCTATAGCTCGCGTAGCGGTCCTCGGGTGAGTAGGTCAGGGTGAAGCGCTGGGCGCCGCCGCCGATCACGCTGGTCACGTGGGTGACCTGGTCCATCGTCGCCACCTGGGCCTCCAGGCGCGAGGCCACCCGCTCGCTCTCGAGAATGTCGGTGCCCTCCGGCATCCACACATCGACGAAGAACAGCGGTGTGGTGGAATCCGGGAAGAAGGCGTTCTTGATGTTGGAGGACAGCGCGAAGGCGCCGACCAGCAGGCCCACGCAGACCGCGATGGTCAGCCAGCGAAAGCGAATGCCCTTGTCGACCAGCCAGCCGAACAGCTGGAAGATCACTCCCTTGTAGGGATCCTCGTGACTGTCGCCGTCGCCGATCTCACGATCCTTGAAGAAGATGTCGAAGAAGAAGGGGGTCAGCGTCAGGGCGGTGATCCAGCTCAGCAGCAGTGAATAGAACAGCACCCAGAACAGCGAGCCCACCAGTTCGCCGGTGGCGTCCGGCGACAGGCCGATGGGGGCGAAGGCGGTGATGGCGATGGCGGTGGCGCCGAGCAGTGGCAGCCAGTTCTGGCCGGCCACCTCCTTGGCTGCCTCGAGCTTGCTCTTGCCCTTGCCAAGGCCGATCAGCATGCCCTCGGTGACCACGATGGCGTTGTCCACCAGCATGCCCAGGGCAATGATCAGGGCCCCCAGCGAGACCTTCTGCAACTGCAGGCCGTGGGCGGCCATCAGCATCAGCGTGCCGAGGATGGTGATCGACAGGATCAGCCCCATCAGAAGGCCGGAGCGCAGGCCCATGAACACCAGCAGCACCACGATGACGATGCCCACCGACTCCATCAGGTTGATGACGAAGCCGGACACCGCCTCCTTGACCACCTGGGGCTGGTGGTAGACCGGGGTCAGCTGCATGCCCAGAGGCAGGCGGGATTCCAGTTCGGCCAGGCGGGCGTCCACCGCCTCTCCGACCTTGACCACGTTGACCCCGGACACGAACGACAGGCCAAGCGAGATCGCCGGCTTGCCGTCGGCATGGTAGAGCTGACCGGGACGGTCGGTGAGCGCGCGCGTCACCGTGGCGATGTCGCCCAGGTGCACCGGGTTGGCGCCGGGGCGACCGACGATCAGGTCCTCCAGCGCCTCGACGCTTCTGAATTCGCCGCTGGGCTGCAACGAGATGATCTTGCCGTGTCGACGCACGCTGCCGGCGTCGGCTACCGCGTTCTGGGCGTTGAGCAGGCCGATCAGCGCATCCGGGGGAATGTTCAGAGCCTGCATGCGCTCGCGGTTGAGCGAGATGGTCACCTGCTCCGGGCGATCACCGGCGATCACCACCTTCTTGACGCCTTCGATCAGGCGCAGTTCGCGCTGCAGGAAGTCGGCCTGATTCTTCAGGTCGTAAAGGCTGTAGTCATCGCCGGACAGGTTGAACAGCAGACCGTAGACGTCGCTGAAGTCGTCCACCACCAGCGACTCCGAGGTGCCGGGGGGCAGGCCCGCCTGGGCATCGCCGATCTTGCGCCGAAGCAGGTCCCAGTACTGGGGCAGGGCCGTGCCCTGGACGTCGGTGTCGAGCTCCACGGTGATCTGGGAGAGCCCGGCGCTGTTCACCGAGCTGACCCGCTTGAGGTTGGGGATCTCCTGGATCGCCTTCTCCAGGCGCAGCGTCACCTCTTCCTCGACCTGCTGCGGGTTGGCGCCGGGGTAGGCGGTGCTGACCAGCGCCATGCGGATGGTGAAGTCGGGAAACTCCAGCTGCCCCAGGCCCAGAAAGGAGACGATACCGCCCACCGACAGCAGGATCGTGACCATCCAGCTGATGGTCTTGTTGCGCAGAAAATAGCCGACCATGACCTAGAGCCCCTCTTCCTGGGTCCAGGCGGTGACGCGAAGACCTTGGCGCATCAGATGGGCGCCGGCGCCGACCAGTCGGTCGCCGGCCGCCAGGTCGCCGGCGATGAAGATGCCGTCGTCGCTGGCGGTGCGGACCTCTACCGGTACCGCTTCCACCTTGCCCGAGGCTTCGTCGTCGGCGATATAGCGCCACACCACCGTGGCCTCGGGGTCGTCCTCCAGCGTGACCACGGTGCCCAGCGGCACCCGCCACAGGCCGTCGCTTTCGCCGGTCAGGGCGTTGAGGTCCATCGATACCACGGCGCTCATGCCGGCCAGCACGTAGACGTCGTCCGGCGTCGGCAGGGTCAGGGTGACGGTGTAGCTGAGGGTGCCGCTGGAGGCGCGGGTATCGTGCTCCTTGTAGCGCGCGGGGAAACGACGCTCGTCATCGCCGAAGCGCACCCAGGCAACGCTGTCGGCCTTCTCGAGGGCGGCACGCACGCGTTCCAGATCGAGCTGGCGGATCTGCTGTTCGGGCAGGTCGAAGGTCACGTCGATATTGCCGGGCTGCTGCAGCACCGCGATGGTCTGCTGGGGGGCCACCACCTGGAAATTGTCCACCGGCACGCTGGCGATGACGCCGTCGAAGGGCGCCTTCAGCTCGGTGTAGCCGAGCTGATCCTTGGCCAGGTCGAACTGGGCCTGGGCCGACAGGAAGGCCGCCCGGGCTTCATCGAAGGCGGCGCGGCTGATGGCGCCTTTTTCCAGCGATATCTGCATGCGGCGGTAGGTCGCCAGCGCCAGGTCGTAGCTCGACTGGGCGTTGGACAAGGCGTTGCGGGCGTCGCGGTCGTCGAGCAGGGCGATACGCTCGCCACTGGTCACCGCCTGGCCGGCCTGGACGTTCAACTCCTTGAGTTCCCCGCCGATGCGAAAGGCCAGGTCGGTGCGTTCGGAGGCCTCGACCACACCGGGGTACCGAGTCAGGGACCGATTGCCCATCTCGTCCAGGGTAAGCAGCTTGACCGGGCGGGTGACCTGCTTGGCCAAGGGCGGATCTCCCTCGGAGCAGCCCTGCAGCAGGGGCAGACCGGCAAAGACGAGCAGGGAGGCCATCTGACAGAGTTGGCGAAGCGACATGGCTGAGTCCTTGAAGACGGAGCCGCTTGACGTGCGGCGTGACTCGCCGAGGCCGGTGCCCCAGGGCTGCCCGGAGGGTGGGGGAGGGGCAGGCCCTGTTGTGGAGCATCGAGCGCTTGGCGTAGAGTGCGTCGGTTCGACGCGCAGGCGCCTATGCTACTGGCGCCGAGTGCACGCTGATGTGCCCTGGATCAATATTTGCCGAACCCTGCAGAGTAAAGGCGTCGTCATGCCCCAGACCGAGTCCCGGCTCCCGCCATCGTCGCCTCCCGCCTCCGTCAGGCCAGAACTGCGGCCCTATCAGCACGAGGCGGTGAAACGCGTCATTGGTCACTTTCGTCAGTCCGACGAGCCCGCGGTGGTGGTGTTGCCCACCGGCAGCGGCAAGTCACTGGTCATCGCCGAACTGGCCCGCCTGGCCCGGGGGCGGGTACTGGTGCTGGCCCACGTGCGTGAGCTGGTCGAGCAGAATCATGCCAAGTACCTGGCCTACGGCCTCGAGGCGGACATCTTCAGCGCCGGACTCGGGCGCAAGGAGAGCGCTCGCCAGGTGGTGTTCGGCTCGGTGCAGTCGGTGGTCCGCCACCTGGACGCGGTAAGTGACGAGCAGAACGCCCATGGCCCCTTCACCCTGCTGGTGATCGACGAGTGTCACCGGGTATCGCTGGACGCGGACTCCTCCTATCGGCGGGTCATCGACCATCTGCGTTCTCGCAATCCCTCGCTCAAGGTGCTGGGATTGACCGCGACTCCGTATCGGCTGGGCCAGGGCTTCATCTACCACCGCCACCACCACGGCATGGTGCGCGGTGACGCGGACAGCTTCTTTGGCGACTGCGTGTTCGAGCAGCCGCTGCGGCTGATGGTGCGCCAGGGCTACCTGGCAAGCCCGCTCAAGGTGGATGCGGCGGTGGCCCGCTACGACTTCTCGCAACTGTCGCCGGGGACCGGCGGGCTATATCGCGAGGAAGATCTCAATCGCGTGGTGGCCGGGCACCGGGCCACGCCGGGCATCATCGCCGAGGTGATCGAGCGGGCGCGGGAGTGCGAGGGTGTCATGCTGTTTGCGGCAAGCGTGGCCCACGCCGAGGAGATCCTCGGCTATCTGCCGGCACAAGCCTCGGCACTGATCACCGGCGATACCGACAGCGACGAGCGCACCCGGCTGATCGAGGACTTCAAGGCGAAACGGCTCAAGTACCTGGTCAACGTCTCGGTGCTGACCACCGGTTTCGATGCGCCCCATGTGGACCTGATCGCGATCCTCAGGCCTACCGAGTCCGTCGGCCTGTACCAGCAGATCGTCGGGCGAGGGCTCAGGCTCTCGCCCGGCAAGCGCGACTGTCTGATCCTCGACTACGCTGGCAATCCCTGGGACCTGTATGCGCCGGAGGTGGGCAGTCCGCGGCCGGACAGCGACAGCGAGCCGGTGCAGGTGCCCTGTCCACTGTGTGGCCACGCCAACCTGTTCTGGGGCAAGCGCGACGGCGAGCTGGTGATCGAACACTTCGGCCGTCGCTGCCAGGGCCTGGTCGACGCCGAAGGCAGGGCGCTGGCCGCCGCCGAGCCAGGGGCGCGCCAGTGCGATTTTCGTTTTCGCTTCAAGACCTGCGGCGACTGTGGCGCCGAGAACGATATCGCCGCCCGACGCTGCCATGGGTGCCAGACGCTGCTGGTGGACGCCGATGACAAGCTGCGCGAGGCCTTGAAGCTCAAGGACGCCAGGGTGCTGCGGGTCAGCGGCATGCTGCTCGAGTCCACCGTCAATGGGCGGGGGCTGCCGCGGCTCAAGGTCACCTACCATGATGAGGACGGCGCCACCCTGGCCGAGTGGTTCGCACTGGAGACGCCCGCCCAGCGGCGGGCCTTCGAGGCGGTGTTTCTGCGTGATCACGCCCGGGCGCCCGGTGTGCCCTGGTCGCCGACGTCACCCGATCAGGTATGTCGCGAGCAGCAAAGGCTCAGGGCCCCGGATTTCGTGGTCGGGCGCAAGGTGGGGCGTCACTGGCAGGTGCGTGAAAAGCTGTTCGACTATCGCGGCCGCTATCGCACCGCCGACAGCGCCGACTGAAGCGCCGCCTGACGCACCGACTGGGCCTCGCTGATTTAGCCAGATCGCGCGGAGCTTGATAGACTGGGGGATTGGTGGCGCCTCGGTCCAAGCGGCCGCATCCTCCCTTGTTCATCGTAACCACTACCATGGCAACCTAGGTCCCCCACGCGTGAGCGACTCGCCGACGACACAACAACCCCAGGGTGGGACTGACGAGGAAGGTGCAGCGACTCGGCCTGACACCGAGGGCGATTTGCAGGCCCAGGCCGGTGCTGCCCCTCACGCCGAGGTCGAAGCCCACGCCCAGGTGCTGGGACGCCTGTTCGATGAGCCGATCACCGAGCTGCCCGAGGATCTGTACATTCCCCCGGAGGCGCTCAGGGTCTTTCTCGAGACCTTCGAGGGACCGCTTGACCTGCTGCTCTATCTGATTCGCCGGCAGAATCTGGATATCCTGTCGATCAATGTGGCCGCCATCACCCACCAGTACATCGAGTACGTGGAACTGATGAAGGCCATGGAAATCGAACTGGCCGGCGAGTACCTGCTGATGGCGGCGATGCTGGCCGAGATCAAGTCGCGCACCCTGCTGCCGCGTCCGCCCAGAAGCGAAGACGGTGACGAGGATGAAGACCCCCGCGCCGAGCTGATTCGCCGCCTGCAGGAGTACGAGCGGCTGAAGCTCGCGGCCGAGGCCCTGGCGGAGTTGCCCCGGGTTGGACGTGACTGGTTTCCTGCCCGGGCGGCGCTGCCCCCGGTGGAGGCCCGGGTCATCCATCCGGACGTCGAGCTCGATGAATTGCTTGGCGCACTGGCCGGCATTCTGCGCCGGGCCGAACTCAACCAGGCCCACCAGATCGAAAGTGAAGTACTGTCGACCCGGGAGCGCATGCTGGCGATCATGGAGCGCCTGACCCATGAGCACTACACCCCCTTCGAGGCGTTGTTCTCGCTTGATGAGGGCAGGGCCGGGGTGGTGGTGACCTTCATGGCGATCCTGGAACTGGCCAAGGAGGCGATGATCGAAATCGTCCAGAATGCGCCGATGTCACCGATCCACGTCAGGGCGAGGTTGGCCGAGGACGGCGACGAAGATCCGTACGAAGGGCTTGAGGACGAGGGCGAGAGCGCCTTCGACGACGAAACCTTCGACGACGAAACCTTCGGCGATACCTTCGGTGATGCCTCTGATGATGCCTTTGATGATAGCGCCGCCGAGGACAGCGCTATTGACGACGAGGCGGGCGACGACAGCGCCTTCGATGATGCTGGTGAACCGGATGGGCGTATCGGTCAGTCGGTTGACAAGACACAGGGAGATGAGCCCGCATGAGCGTGATGGAGACGCCCGATGCGTTGGACGACATCGTAGAGGCGGCGCTGCTGGCCGCCGGCCAACCGCTGGCGCTGGACCGCCTCGAACAGCTGTTCGATGAACACGAGCGCCCGCCGCGACGGGCGCTCAAGGAAGCGCTGGAGCGATTGTCGGAGCGTCACCTGAGAGGCGCCATGGAGCTGATCGAGACCGCCTCCGGGTACCAGCTGCGCATTCGCCCGCGGCTGGCCAACTGGGTCGCCCGGTTGTGGGATGAACGCCCCCAGCGCTATTCCCGGGCGTTGCTGGAGACGCTGGCGCTGATCGCCTATCGTCAGCCGGTGACCCGGGGCGATATCGAGGAGGTCCGCGGGGTCACGGTGAGTGGCTCGATCATGCGCACCCTGCTCGATCGTGGCTGGATTCGCGTGGTAGGGCACCGAGACGTGCCGGGACGCCCGGCGGTGTTCGCCACCACCCGTGGCTTTCTGGACGATTTCGGGCTCAAGACCCTCGACGAACTTCCGCCGATGCACGAGCTCAAGCAGTTCGAGCAGTTCGACACCGAGGACGAGCCACCGCCTCCGCCCTCGGCGCTGCTGGCCCAGGCCGACGAGCCGCTGGACGACGATGGTGAGACCGCCGAGGGTGAAACTGCCGAGGGTGAACCCACTGAAGATGGAAGCGCTGAAGATGGAAGCGCTGAAGTTGGCAGCGCTGAAGCTGCAACCGAAAGAGGCGAGACCGAGGAAGGCGAGGCTGTATCGCCCGATCAGGATGAAGTGACGGCTTCCCGCGAGGAAGCCGAGACGACGGCGGGCCAAACGCCCGACGTCAATCAACCGACGGCCGGGACGGCCGACGACGAGCACGCCGGGATGGCGTCCGAACGGGCTCGCCTGAGCTTTGCCGATCTGGAAGCCAGGCTGTCCGAACGCGCCCGGGGCCGCGTCGATGATGACGCTGCCTCGGGGGTGGAACCCACAGAGAGTGAGAACGACGAATGACGACCACCAGCGAAAAACTGCAGAAGGTGCTGGCGCGTGCCGGCCTGGGATCCCGCCGGGAGATGGAGGCCGCCATCGCCGATGGCCGGGTCAAGGTCAACGGCAGCGTGGCGACCCTGGGCGACCGAGTGGAGGCCCGTGACCGGGTCAGTTTCGATGACCGACCGATCACCCTGCGCGCCGCCGACGAGGTGCCAAGGCGGGTGATCATGTACAACAAGCCCGAGGGCGAGCTGTGCACGCGCAAGGATCCAGAGGGGCGGCGTACGGTATTCGACCGCCTGCCGCGCCTCAAGGGCGAGCGCTGGATCGCGATTGGCCGCCTGGACATCAACACCAGCGGGCTGTTGCTGTTCACCACCGACGGCGAGCTGGCCAATCGGCTGATGCATCCTTCCACCGAGATCGAGCGCGAATACGCGGTGCGAGTGATGGGGGAGGTCAAGCGCGAGCACGTGGTGGCCATGGTCGAAGGCGTGATGCTCGAGGATGGCCCGGCACGCTTCAGCGACGTCCAGGAGTTCGGTGGCGAGGGCATCAACACCTGGTTCCACGTGGTCATCATGGAAGGCCGTAACCGCGAGGTCAGGCGTCTGTGGGAGTCCCAGGGGCTGACCGTCAGTCGCCTCAAGCGGGTCCGCTACGGCAACATCTTCCTCGACAAGCGGGCCAAGGCCGGCGAGTGGACCGAGCTTTCCCAGGACGAGGTCGACGACCTGGCCGGACTGGCGGGACTCGAATCGCGCAAGGTGCCTGAGTTGACGCCGGACGAGAAGAATCGCTGGAGCCGCGACAAGAACAAGCGTCGCCCGGTGCACACGATGAAGCGTGGCGGCAAGCCGGATCGCGGCGACAAGAAGCGCTAAAGATACGGTAATCGAAAAAAACACTTGCGTCGAAAGGGGCATATCCGTAATATCTGCACCCGTTCGGAAGGGTCGTTAGCTCAGTTGGTAGAGCAGTTGGCTTTTAACCAATTGGTCGTAGGTTCGAATCCTACACGACCCACCATCCGAACCTGTGCATGGTCAGGACGATGTCCTGCCATGATCGGGTCGTTAGCTCAGTTGGTAGAGCAGTTGGCTTTTAACCAATTGGTCGTAGGTTCGAATCCTACACGACCCACCAGATTCACGGCCCTCGCTGCTTGCAGCGGGGGCCGTTTTTCGTGTGCGCAGTCCGCGGTTGGAGCCGCCGCCGCAGCCACGACGGCGCTGTCAGCCTGAACAGAGCGTTCCTCAAGCGGCGCGAGTACGCCGCGCCGACGGCGTCGAGCCGATGCCATCGTGTCGGCAGGGAGTCGAGAACAGGTATGCCGCAGGCGCAATCTTGCGCCGATGCCATGCGTGGAGACTCGGCATAACCGTCCGCCTGCGTTAAACTGTCAAGTGACTCGCCGCTGCGATAGACGCATGGGCGAGGGAGAGAACCACCGGCAGCGGGTCTGGAGCGGCAGTGACGCCTTTCCAGCGCCGCATCAGGAGTCGCCGCTGGCGCTATCGGCGCCGGGCTCCACGCTCGAGGGTTCTCCTGGCGTGTCGCCGAACGGAGCGTTCGCGGCACTGTCCCATCAGCAGGGGGATCCCCTGTCGATCACAGTGGTAGACACGATGACGATCATGACTTCTCGCGCCGAGATCAGAGAGCATCTCGCGCGCCCGTACTGCCCTACCCGTATTCCCTCGGAAGACGCTGCGCGCGTCGAAGAGATCAAGCGCCTGCTCAAGGCTCACAATGCCGTACTGGTGGCGCACTACTACACCGATGACGCTATCCAGCAGCTGGCCGAAGAGACCGGCGGCTGTGTCGCCGATTCGCTGGAGATGGCGCGCTTCGGTGCACGCCACGAGGCCGATACGCTGGTGGTCGCCGGCGTGCGCTTCATGGGCGAGACCGCCAAGATCCTGTCACCGGAAAAGCGCGTGCTGATGCCGACCCTGGAGGCCACCTGCTCGCTGGACGTGGGTTGCCCGGAGGACGAGTTCGCGGCCTTCTGCGACGCCCATCCGGATCGCACCGTGGTGGTCTATGCCAACACCTCGGCGGCGGTCAAGGCGCGTGCCGACTGGGTCGTTACCTCCTCCATCGCGGTGGACGTCATCGAGCACCTCAAGGCCAGGGGCGAGAAGATCCTGTGGGCCCCGGACAAGCACCTGGGCGGCTACATCCAGAAGCAGACCGGCGCCGACATGCTGCTGTGGGACGGCGCTTGCATCGTCCACGAGGAGTTCAAGGCCAAGGGGGTCGAGGACCTCAAGTCGGTCTATCCGGACGCTGCCGTACTGGTGCACCCGGAGTCGCCCGAAGCGGTGGTCAGTCTGGCCGACGTCGCCGGTTCCACCTCCCAGTTGATCAAGGCGGCCAAGGAGCTGCCCAACGAGCAGCTGATCGTCGCCACCGATCGCGGCATCTTCTTCAAGATGCAGCAGGCGGTGCCCGACAAGACCCTGTTCGAGGCCCCGACGGCGGGCAATGGCGCGACCTGTCGAAGCTGCGCCCACTGCCCGTGGATGGCGATGAACGCCCTGGACAATCTGGCCGCCGCGCTGCGAGAGGGCAGCGGTGAAATCCAGGTCAGCGACGCCCTGCGGACCCAGGCGCTTAAGCCGCTGACGCGTATGCTGGAGTTTCAGGCCTGAGGCCAGCCGTTACTTTTCCTGGTGACACCCCGCGCCCACGCCCACGAGCCCACGCCCACGAGAGAGTCTCGTGGGCGCTTTTGTTCCTGGGCCGAGTCGTCTGTGGGCTGGCGGGCCTGAGCGTTGCGTCGCCTGAGCACTGTGTCGCCTGAGCACGGTGTCGTCACCGCGTCGATCGCTGCCGGGCCCAGCGGAACTTCCGGCTCAGCGGAATTTCTCCATGGTCCGGCGGTAGTCGAGGAAGGCGTCTCGACGACGCTGAATGCTTGACCTGGCGTTGAGGTCGCCTTCGCGCTCGGCCATCGCCTCGGCGACCTCCAGCTGGCGAATGGCGCGATCGATCTCACCGGTCAGCTGCAGTTGCTCGGCTCTGGCCAGATGGCCCCAGGCTTCGCGGCCACTGCGCCCGGCGGCTTCCGCCAGCAGCCCGAACACGGTGGGGTCCTCGGGACGGCGCTGGGCCAGTTCGTGGAGTTCCCGGTAGGCCGCGTCGGGGTCGCGCTGCAAGAGCGCCTCGCCCAGCAGCTGGCTGGTCGGTGGGTAGCCTGGCATCAGGCGCAACTGACGCCGGGCACGCTCGATGGCCTCGTCGACGCGCCCGCCTTCCAGCGCCACCTGGACGGCGCTGGCGGGCAGCAGGGCGGTATCCGGGTGGGCCCGTGCCAGGCCGTCGAGCGTATTCAGTGCCGAGCCGGTCTGGCCGGCCCGGGCGTCGATCAGCGCCTGCAGATAGCGCTGGGCGTCCGCCGGCGCCTGGTCCTGGCGCATCACCGTCATCGCCTGGCCGGGCGCACGCTCGTGGATCGCCAGCAGTGCCCGGGCACGGATGAACTGGTACTGCAGTTCATCCGGTGCCGAGCCCGTCACCCGGGTCTGGTTGACCCTGGCCTGGGTGTCGCTGATGCGTGATTCGGTGATCGGGTGGGTCAGCAGGAATTCCGGCGGAGTGCCGCCCTGGAGGCTCATCAGGCGTTGCATGGAGCGAAACATGTCGACCATCGCCTGGGGCTCGTAGCCCGCGCTGGCCATGGCCTGCAGGCCGATGCGGTCGGCCTCTTCCTCGTAGCGACGCGAGTAGCGAAGCTGGTCCTGGATCATCGCCGCCTGGCTGCCGGCCAGGGCCGCGATGCCGGCGTCACCGGCGCCGCTGGCGGCCAGGATCAGGCCCGCCAGCATGGTGGCCATGGCAGGCACCTGGGTCTGCTCGGCGCGTGCCTTGCTACGGGCGTAGTGGCGCTGTGACAGGTGGCCCAGCTCGTGGGCCAGTACCGAGGCCACCTCGGCCTCCTGGTCGGCGAAGGCGAACAGGCCGGTGTTGACGCCGACCACGCCGCCGGGGACGGCGAAGGCGTTCAGGGTCTTGTTGTCGACCAGGGTGATGGTGGTGTTGATGCCTCCCAGGTCGCTGTAGGGCACCAGGCGGCCGACCAGCGTCTCCACATAGTGCTGGGCCAATGGGTCGCGCCATTCCGGCACGTGGGCGCGAAACTGGCGTAGCCAGGCACGTCCAAGGCGGGTTTCCTCGCCGCTGATGGCGTTGCTGCCGGTGGACATCAGCGAGGGCAGGTTCAGCTCCCTCGGCTGATCGAGCAGGGTGCCTTGGTCCAGATACTGGGCCTGGACTGTGGTGGCGTTCAGGCTCAACGCAAGCGTCGACGCCAGGGCTAGGCCCGGCATCGGGCGCCAGCGGCCACGATGCCAAGGCGATGCCTGACGGCGTGCCCGCGCGGGGCGAGCGGTGACGGCAAACAGCGTGCGCTTGGGCATCGAAATCCTCGTCGATAGCGTTGGAGGGGGTTGCCTTGGGACATTGATTCAGCCGGAAAAGTGCCTTTAAATCGCAAGGGCTCGCCCCTCGGGGCAACGGCGCTGCGATGTGCAGCGATCCGATATCGCATTCTCTCGGGAGAGATCATGGCAGTGCAACCTGACGATGTGCTAGATGCGTGCGGACTTCCGTGTCCGCTGCCGCTGCTCAAGGCGAAGCAGGCGCTGTCGCGCCTGTCGCCTGGGCAGGTGCTGGAGGTCAGGGCCACCGACGCCGGTTCCTGGCGAGACTTTGAAAGCTTTGCCGAGCACAGCGCCCACGTGCTGGAAGGGCGTGAAGAACGCGACAAGGTCTATGTCTACTGGTTGCGCAAGGCGGGTGATGCATGAGTCTGCGTAGCGTATTTCGTGGCTGGGTCGATCACTACTTCTCCGATGAAGAGGCGGTGCTGCTGCTGGTGTTGCTGGTGGTGGGGCTGGCGGTGGTGATCTGGCTTGGCCAGATGCTGGCGCCCTTTCTCACCGCGCTGGTGGTGGCCTTTCTGCTGCAGGGCGCGGTCAACGCCCTGACGCGACGCAAGGTGCCACACCTGGTGGCGGTCATGACGGTCTTTCTGGCCTTTGTCGGGGTGCTGCTGGCGTTGGCGCTGATCCTGCTGCCGTTGATCTGGAACCAGCTCGCCAGCCTGATCCAGGAAGCGCCGCGGATGTTTGCTGCCGGCCAGCAGATGCTGGACGACCTGCAGATGAGCTACCCCCAGCTGATCACTCCGGACCTGGTCCAGGACTGGATCGCCGTGCTCAGCCGCGAGGCGACCCAATTGAGCCAGCGTGCGCTGACGCTGTCGCTGGCGTCGCTCGGCAATGTGCTGGGACTGCTCATCTACCTGGTACTGGTGCCGATCCTGGTGCTGTTCATGCTCAAGGACCGTGACCGTCTGGTGGGCTTTACCGTGTCGCTTTTGCCGGCCAAGCGTGACCTGATGACCCGGGTGTGGAAGGAGATGGACTGCCAGATCGCCAACTATGTGCGCGGCAAGGCCACCGAGATCGTCATCGTCGGTAGTGTGACCTTCTTCACCTTCGCCTTCTTTGGCCTTCCCTATTCGGCGCTGCTGGCGGTACTGGTGGGTTTTTCGGTGCTGGTGCCCTACATCGGCGCCGCGGTGGCGACACTGCCGGTGGCGGCGGTGGCGGGCTTTCACTTCGGACTGGGCGACCAGTTTCTCTATGTGATCGTCGCCTACGGCGTGATCCAGGCGCTGGACGGCAACGTGCTGGTGCCGGTGCTGTTCTCCGAGGCGGTCAATCTGCACCCGGTGTCGATCATCCTGGCGGTGCTGTTCTTCGGCGGCGTCTGGGGCTTCTGGGGGGTGTTCTTCGCGATCCCGCTGGCGACCCTGTTGAAGGCGCTGGTCTATGCCTGGCCTCGCGGGATCAAGGAGCGCAGCATGGCAAGGTTGCCGCCCCACTCTGACGCAGGTACAGGGACCGGCACCGACGGCTGAGCCCTGCTCTCTAGGCGAAACACAATGCCCGGCCAATGGCCGGGCATTCGTTCTTTGCCGGGGAGGACGAGGCTTGCATCCGTGGGCCGGCGTGTCAGGACTGGGCGTGCAGTTCGCGGGCGGCTTCCAGCACTTCTTCCACGTGGCCCTTGACCTTGACCTTGCGCCACTCCCTGGCCAGGCGACCTTCGCTGTCGATCAGGAAGGTGCTGCGCTCGATACCCAGGTGCTCCTTGCCGTAGAGCTTCTTGAGCTTGATGACGTCGAACAGGCCACACACGGCTTCGTCCTTGTCTGATATCAGCTCGAAATTGAAGCCCTGCTTGGCCTTGAAGTTTTCCTGGGCACGGATGCCGTCACGGGAGACGCCGATGACCACGGTGTTGGCGCCGTCGAAGTCTGCCTTGTGGTCACGAAAGTCGCCGCCCTCGGTGGTACAGCCGGGGGTGCTGGCCTTGGGGTAGAAGTAGATCACCACCTGGCGACCGCGCAGTTGCGACAGGGTGATGGTGTTGTCGCCGGTGGCGCTGGCGCTGAAGTCGGGGACCGGCTCGCCGATGGACACTGTCATGGTGGCTCCAGAATCGCAAAAATAGGCGTCCGATTACACGCAATGACGCTCTTCATGTAAAGACGCGGCTGTACAGGATATGGCCGCCTGAGTACCATTTGTGCTCTGGTCACGACCACGCTTCCCCGGGTCGCGACCCCCTTGGCCACATTCGTTCACCCCGACCGCCATCGTCAGGGTCGCGGGAGGGCAGACAACAGAGGAACAACGAGGATGATCACGGGCAGTATTGTCGCCTTGGCGACACCGATGAAGGCCAACGGCGATATCGACTGGGAAGTGTTGCGCAAACTGGTGAATTTCCACCTCGACAATGGCACAGACGCCATCGTGGCGGCGGGTACCACCGGTGAGCCCACCACCATGACCTTCGCCGAGCACTTCGACGTGATTCGCAGCGTGGTCGAAGAGGTCAATGGCCGCATTCCCGTCATCGCCGGCACCGGCTCCAACAACACCACCGAGGCGGTGGAGCTGACCCGCTACGCCAAGGAAGTGGGGGCCGACTACTGCCTGACCGTGGCGCCTTACTACAACAAGCCGACCCAGGAAGGTTTGTATCAGCATTTCAAGGTGATCGCCGAGACCAGTGATCTGCCGGTGATCCTGTACAACGTGCCGGGACGCACCTGTTCGGACATCTACAACGAGACCGTGCTGCGTCTGGCCGAGGTCGACAACATCATCGGCCTCAAGGATGCCACCGGCAACCTGGAGCGCGCCGAGGACCTGATCGAACGTCTCAAGGGCAGCGACTTCATGCTCTACTCCGGCGATGACGCCACCGCCTGCGACTTCATGCTGATGGGCGGTCATGGCGATATCTCGGTGACCGCCAATGTGGCGCCGAAGGCCATGCACGAGTTGTGCGCCGCCGCCGTGGCCGGTGAAAGCGACAAGGCTCACCAGATCAACACCCGGCTTCTGCCCCTGCATACCAACCTGGGCATCGAGGCCAATCCTATCCCCGTCAAGTGGGCGCTCAACCGCATGGGTATCATCGAGCCCGGCATCCGCCTGCCGTTGACCTGGCTGAGCGAGAAGTATCACTCCACCATCAGCGAAGCCCTGCAGCTGGCAGGACTGATCGAGGACTGACGCCTGAACCGTGCCTCCGGTCGTGATGTCGTGGACCCAATTTTCAATCAAGGTGGATGCATGAATTCTGCGCTTAAAGGACTGCCGCTGGCGATGATCGCGGCCCTGACCCTGGCCGGCTGTGCCAAGGACGGTCACTATCACGATCGCAACGAGGATTACGCGGGCGCCCGTCAGGCGGCTCCGCTGACCCTCCCCGGCAGCCGCGACCAGAGCCGCTATCGCGATATCATGCCGGTGCCTCAGGCTCGCGGGGACTTCTACGCCCGCGAGGGAGACTTCGCCGCGCCCTTGCCCCAGACGCTGTCTGCCAGCACCGCGGTGGCCGCCGGTGACGTGGCGGTGCGCGAGACCGACGCCGATCGCTGGCTGGTGGTAGGGGCCGCGCCCGCGGTGGTGTGGCCGGAGCTCGAGCGCTTCGTCGAACAGCGCGGGCTGGAGATCACCCGCAGCGACAGCGCCAGCGGTGTCATCGAGACCTCCGACGCCAGCCTGGTACTGCGCCAGGGCCTCAGGTCGGGCACCAGTGAGGTGCGCTGTGATACCGCGGGCCAGCTCAACCGGCTGTGCCTGAACTCTCTGCAGCGTCACTTTGAAGCGCGTAGCGCCTCGGCCAGCATCGCCTCGGCGTCGGCCCAGCAGACCCCCGAAGCCGACAGCGTTCGCTTCGAGCCCCGCGGCGATGACTGGGTGATGGTGATGCCCTTCGACATCGAGCGGGCCTACGCCGAGCTCGCCTTCCAGCTCGAGAACAACTTCGAGATGGAAGATCGTCGCGAGCTGGTCTCCGTGGATGAAAGCGGCAAGCGCTTCGTGATCGACTACATCACCGAGAGCGAGCGTACCCGTGGCTTCATCGACTCCTTGACCTCGATGGATCTGCTTGAGTCGATGCAACGCATCGAGCTCAGGTTGTCGCCCCAGGGCCAGGAAACCCTGATGGAGGCACGTAGCGCCGACGACGAGCCGCTTTCCGGCGATGACCAGCGTGAGCTGCTGCAGCGCATGGAGGGCTTGCTGCGCTGATGAGCGTCGGGCATGCCAATGGTTCCCGGGGAGGCTTGCGTTTCGCCTCCCTGGGCAGCGGAAGCAAGGGCAACGCCACCCTGGTCAGCGACGGCGAGTCGATGTTGCTGGTGGACTGCGGTTTCGGTCTCAAGGAGGCAGAACGCCGGCTGGCGCGGCTGGGTGTCCATCCGCGTCAGCTCGATGCCTTGCTGGTCACCCACGAGCATGGCGACCATGTGCGTGGCATCGGCCCCCTAGCCCGTCGCTATGACCTGCCGGTACATCTGACCCCGGGCACCTGGCTATCCGGCAAGCTCGGCCGACTGCCCAGGACCCACTGGATCACCCCTCAGTCGCGTTTTGCCATCAAGGGACTCGACGTCGACGCCATCACGGTGCCCCACGACGCCCGAGAGCCGGTGCAGTTTCGTATCGCCGCAGGTGACAGGAAGCTGGGGCTGCTGACCGACCTGGGCCACCCCAGCGAACACGTGCGCCAGGCCTTCCGTGGCTGCGATGCCCTCGTGCTCGAGTGCAATCATGACGTGCGCATGCTGGCTGAAGGCCCCTATCCGCCCAGTCTCAAGCGCCGTGTCGGCGGACGTTGGGGGCACCTGGCCAATGGCCAGGCTGCGGCGCTGTTGACCGAACTGGGGCTGGATCGGCTGCAGCGTATCGTCTGCTCCCACCTGTCGGAGCATAATAACCGCCCCGAACTCGCTCTGGAGGCATTGACGCCTCTGCTGGATGGCGACGAGACCCGCCTGACCGTGGCTGCCCAGGATGACGGCCTGGATTGGCAAGCGATTCACTGATTCAGGACCCTGGTCCTGCTTGAACCCCTTTTTTTGATTTGCCTGTGGAGGCACCCATGGAAAAGCGCGAAGAACTCTATGCCGGCAAGGCCAAGTCGGTCTATGCCACCGATGACCCGGATCGTCTGATCCTGCACTTTCGTGACGACACCAGCGCCTTCGACGGACGCCGCATGGAGTCGCTCGAGCGCAAGGGTATGGTCAACAACCGCTTCAATGCCTTCATCATGGCCAAGCTGGAAGAGGCCGGCATCCCCACCCACGTGGAAGAGCTGCTGTCGCCCACCGAGTGCGTGGTCAAGAAGCTCGACATGATTCCGGTGGAGTGCGTGGTGCGCAACATCGCCGCCGGTAGTCTGGTCAAGCGTCTCGGCGTCAAGGAAGGCGAGCCGCTGACACCGCCGACCTTCGAGCTGTTTCTGAAAAACGACGAGCTCCACGACCCCATGGTCAACGAGTCCCTGGCCGAAAGCTTCGGTTGGGCCAGCGCCGAGCAGTTGGCCGAGATGAAGGCGCTGACCTTCAAGGTCAACGAGGTGCTCAAGCAGCTGTTCGCCGACGGCGGCATGCTGCTGGTGGACTACAAGCTCGAGTTCGGCGTATTCCACGGCAAGATCGTGCTGGGTGATGAATTCTCACCGGACGGCTGCCGTCTGTGGGACGCCAAGACCCGCGAAAAGCTCGACAAGGATCGCTTCCGCCAGGGGCTGGGCAGCGTCATCGAGTCCTACGAGGAAGTCGGCCGTCGTATCGGCATCGATTTCAGCTGACAGCCGCTTGCCGGCACTGGTCTGCGCTGACTGCCGCAAGGGCATGATGCAACGACGGTGGTGCAAGTGGTGATAACGCCGAAAGCATGTAGAGGATCGCCCGGGCCTGGCCCGGGCGATCTGCTTTCCGCTGCCCACGTCTGTACCAATGGCTGGGCTCCCACGAGTGAATGAAGTTCCTGGCGCTACGCTGATGTTGGGTACTGGGAAGTGTCGACTCGGATAGGTGTGCGGCAACGTTATTCGCATTCCCGCAAGTCCTGAAACCCCCTGTGCCTGGTGTGGCTGCGTCTAACCGCAGTACAACACCTTCCTTTGCACTGAGCTGTCGGGAAAATTCCTGTTCATTTGACCATCGCTCGTCAGTTTTTGATGGCAACTGGCTATGGCTGGGGGGAAAGATGAATCTCATCAGTGCCCGTACAGCTTCTGAAACGGACCGTTAGTTTTTGTGCTTTATTTGGCACGTCCTGCGCCAATTACAAGCAAGAAATGATCTGTGTCACATTTGAAAATGGAAGTGACGGCGCTGCGCGTGTAGATTTTTTTAATCATGTTTTTTTTGAAAGTTTTGTGTCCGGAAAGTCGAGTTTCTGCACGCTGTTTTTTCTGATTCGTTTTTTCTTCTTTCAGGATTCTTATAAGAGAGTTTTAAGTGGTTGAAGACGGATTTCGGATGAAAGTGAGTGTCTTGGTGGCGCACGAAGATGTCACCTAAGTATTGGTGACAAGGAGGTCGGAGTGAGTGAATTGGATGGCCGTACTTTTTTGTTCGTTAACTCGCTCAAATCAGCAAGAAGTGGGACAAAAAGCGTTTGTATCACCTGTATCCTGATGTCTCTATCGGCTGTCACGCCTGGACTGGGGTCGAGTAAAGCGGAGGCTGGCCCCCTCGTTGATGACTGTCCGACGGTGGCAGGTGAGGTCGGCAACATAGCGTCAGAGGAGGCAACGATACCTCTGACGTCACCGACTAAAGATAGATGCGTCATGCCAGGTGAGACGTCGACGCCTGTCGACAAGCCTGAGCAGTTTGTCGTCAGCCGATATCTGGCGCCGGTGGGCATCCAGCCCGCTGCGGGGGCATCTGCCATCCATATAGGCACCGGTGTCGTTGGCGATGGTGATGCCTCTATCGCGATGGGCTACTATGCGACCACGAGTGCGGCGGCAGATTCTGGTATTGCCCTGGGCGATCAGGCTGTTACCAGCGGTTTGGCCGGTGTCTCGATCGGGCGTGGGGCTTATGCGAAAAGCAAGAATGGCGTCGCTATCGGTGGCGGGGCACTGTCTAGCGGCACGGTCGCTCGATTAAACGGCGCACAAGCGATAGGTGTAAACGCCATTGCCATTGGCGGAGACCTGACCGGAGGGTCCGTTGCCAGCGCCACCTCGAGTCTTGCTATTGGCGCAAAGGCGACCTCCACGGCGACCAATGCGACGTCACTTGGTGCCACGGCTAAAGCGACAGGCGGCCACTCTACGGCACTGGGATCAGGCAGTGTTGCCAACGGCGCGAAAAGTGTCAGTGTTGGCCATCTCAACGTTTCCAATGGCGACAATAGCCTTGCATTGGGTGAGAGCAACTCAACATCGACAGGTGCCAAGAGCGCGATTGCCATTGGTACTTCCAACAAGATCGAAGGCACATCGACATATGCGTCTGCGATTGGTCTCAACAATACCGTTAAAGGCAATGCAGTCCGGGTCGTTGGCAATACCAATAACGTGACTAGCGATTTTTCCGGTGTTTTCGGCTCAAGTAACACGCTGTCATCGACTGCTACTGGTGCCAATGTGGTAGGTCTTCAAAATACCGTCGCTGGCGCCGCTACCAATGTAGTGGGAAATTGGTCGAAAGCGAGTGGCAACTACTCCATGGTGCTCGGTGATTCCGGAGAGGCGTCCGCCAGCAACGCCATTGCCATCGGTACCAATGCCAAGGCCAGCGTGGCCAACAGCGTGGCCTTGGGAAACGGCGCCACCACCGAGGCGGTGGTGGGAACCACCCAGGCTACCATCGCGGGCAAGAGCTACAGTTTCGCCGGTGCGGCACCGACAGGCACTCTGAGCCTTGGCGCGGCGGCAACGACCGATAGCGGGGGCAATGCGGTAGCCAGCGTCGAGCGTACTATTACTCACGTAGCGGCTGGACGGTTAGCTGTCACCAGCACGGATGCCGTCAACGGCAGTCAGCTGAACGCCACCAATCAGGCGCTGGGAGAACTGTCGGAAGGCGTGCAGGCGTTGGGAGATCTGTCAGACGGCGTGGTGGTCTACGACCGCGGCACCGGAGGCACGCTCAATGAGGGCAGTATCACCCTGGCCGGCGATGCCGGAACCCGAATCACCAATCTGACCGACGCCACCCTGTCCACCGACAGCACCGACGCGGTCACTGGCCGTCAGTTGAACGCGACTAATGTGCGGGTGACCCAGAACGAAGGCGATATCGCCAATCTCACCACCAACCTGGGGGATATCGCCGCCGACAGCACTTACTACCAGGCCAAATCCAGCGGTAGCGGCGCCAGTGCCAGCGGCACCGACAGCCTGGCGATGGGGCCGGCGGCGGTGTCCTCGGCAACCAATGGGGTGGCTATCGGCAATGGCGCGAAGGCCAGCGTCGCCAACAGCGTAGCCTTGGGTAACGGTGCCACCACGGAAGCGGCGGTGGCCACCACCACGGCCACCGTGGCCGGTACTGACTACGCCTTGGCCGGCAGCAGCCCGACCGGTACGGTCAGCGTGGGCACCAGCGGCAGCGAGCGCACCATCACCCACGTGGCAGCAGGTCGACTCTCGGCCACCAGTACCGACGCGGTCAACGGCAGCCAGCTCCATGCCACCAACCAGGCTCTGGGGAATCTGGCCGAGGGCGCAGTGGTCTACGACCGCGGCACCGGTGGCATGCTCAATGAGGGCAATATCACCCTGGCCGGTGATGCCGGCACCCGGATCACCAATCTGACCGACGCCACCCTGTCCACCGACAGCACCGATGCGGTCACCGGTCGTCAGTTGAACGCGACCAATGTGCGGGTGACCCAGAACGAAGGCGATATCACCAATCTCACCACCAACCTGGGGGATCTGTCGGCCGGTGCGGTGGTCTACGACCGTAACGACGACGGCACGCTCAATGAGGGCAGTATCACCCTGGCCGGTGATGCCGGCACCCGGATCACCAATCTCACCGACGCCACCTTGTCCACCGACAGCACCGATGCGGTCACCGGTCGTCAGTTGAACGCGACGAATGTGCGCGTGACCCAGAACGAAGGCGATATCGCCAATCTCACCACCAACCTGGGGGATCTGTCGGCCGGTGCGGTGGTCTACGACCGTAGCGACGACGGCACGCTCAATGAGGGCAGTATCACCCTGGCCGGCGATGCCGGAACCCGAATCACCAATCTCACCGACGCCACCCTGTCCACCGACAGCACCGATGCAGTCACCGGTCGTCAGTTGAACGCGACCAATGTGCGGGTGACCCAGAACGAAGGCGATATCACCAATCTCACCACCAACCTGGGGGATATCGCCGCCGACAGCGCGTACTACCAGGCCAAATCCAGCGGTAGCGGTGCCAGTGCCAGCGGCACCGACAGCCTGGCGATGGGGCCGGCGGCGGTGTCCTCGGCAACTAATGCGGTGTCCATCGGCAATGGCGCTTCAAGCTCGGTGTTTGGCGGTGTGGCACTGGGCAGCGGATCGATCGCGAACCGCGAGGTGGCGAAGGTTTCCGGCCAGATCGTCGTGGGCAATGCCACCATTCAGTACAACACTTCGGACGCCGATCTAATGGGAGCGGTCTCCGTGGGGCGGGACGGTGAGTATCGCCAGTTGATCAACATCGCCGATGGTATCGAGGATCACGATGCGGTGACCATGCGTCAGCTCAAGGGGGCCGTGGGGTCGCTCTCGGATACGGGATCGCTGTATTTTCATGCCAACGGGGGAGGGGAAGTCGACGCCCTCGCCACCGGCGAAGGCTCCATCGCCATTGGGCCTGATACCACGGTCAATGGCGATGACGCCATCGGTATGGGGGTGAGCGCCAAGGTGGAGATAGGGGCAGCCGGTGCGGTTGCCATTGGCGACCAGAGCCACACCCTGCTGGAAGATGCGATTGCGGTCGGTAGTACGGCAGTGTCCTCGGGCGAGCAGGCGATGGCCCTGGGTGCTGGAGCCAGCGCCAATCAGGCTATGGATGTGGCGCTGGGGGCCCAGTCGACCTCACAGGAGGCAATAGGCACCGAGTCAGGCATTATCTTCGGTGAACAGCATGAATACGCCGGCACAAACCCCATTGCTACCGTCAGCATCGGTGACGAAGGGCAGGAGCGAACCTTGACCCACCTGGCCGCGGGTCGAATCTCCGCTACCAGTACCGATGCGGTCAATGGCAGCCAGCTCCATGCGACCAATATGGCGCTTGAGGAAGTGGTGGCGTATGACCACTTCAACGACGGCAGCGTCGACTGGAACCACGTAACCCTGAAGTCGCCTGGTAGAGCCTTCGGCGGTACCGTGCTCGGTAATATTGCGGATGGGTCGCTTTCCGACACCAGTCTAGAGGCGGTCAACGGCAGTCAGCTCCACGCCACCAATGGTCGTCTCACCAATCTTGAAGGCGATGTCGGTGATATCCAGACGACCCTCGACAGCTTGGGGGGCGGCAGTGGCAACCCGGCCCAGAATGTCGTGCAATATGACCCAGATTCCCACCAGGGAAAGATCACTCTGGCTGGTGCCGACGGTGGTACCGTGATCAGCAATCTGGCCGAAGGCGATATCCATCAAGGCAGTACTGATGCGGTCAATGGTGGTCAGATCTGGGACTTGATGGAGGATATCGGCGACCTGGCACTGAGTGGTCAGGACACCAAGTACTTCCAGGCGAATTCGCAGGGAGACGCTGCCACTACCAGTGCTGCAGACACCGTTGCCATCGGAGGTGGCGCCAAGGCTCAAGCTGAAGGAGGTGTTGCACTTGGTGATGGCGCTGTGGCCGATAGAGAAGGCATGAAGGGGGAGGAGGAAGCCTTTTCGCACGTGGCGGTGGAGTCATCCAAGGGAGCTGTTGCGGTCGGCAACGAGGGTGGTGAACGTCAGATCACCCACGTCGCGGGGGGCACCGAGGACACCGATGCGGTCAATGTGCGCCAGCTTGGTGCCGTGCAAGAGGGAGCGGTCAACTACGATCGTAGCGAGGATGGCAGCGTCGACTACCACTCTGTCAGCCTGGGCAATGGCAGTGGCCCCACCCAGTTGCATAACGTGGCTGCCGGTTCGGCACCCACCGACGCGGTCAACATGTCGCAGCTCAATGAACTGAACCGCAAGTTCACTTCCGACTACAACCAACTCGACCACAAGATTGACGAAGTAGAGCGAGATGCCAGTGCGGGGATCGCGGCCCTGGCCGCCATGGGCGATGCACCCTATGTCGCAGGAAAGCTCACCTATCATGTGGGGACTGGCTACTACAACGGAGAATCGGCACTAGGTGTGAGCGTACGACGAACCGCTGATACTGGCCGCTGGAGTGTCGGGATGGGGATTGGCGCCTCCCACGGTGGCCCAACGGTCGGTCTGGGAATCTCCGGGGTCATCGATTGAGACCAGTGGGCAGGTCAAACGAAAACCTGGTCGTTCACCTTGGGTGTGGCTGTGTCGCAAGGCACAGCGGTACTGACGGTGTCGCGATCACGGATGGTGATCGGCGTCGATGCACAGTGACAGTGGGCGCGGAAGTTGAAGTAGCGGCATATGATGCTGCGGCCAGTGGAGTTACGAGCACAGCGGGTCAGTCGTTTCTTCCTGGTTCCTGCCCGGTTTCAAGGGCGTCCACGCGAAAGCGCAGGGCGCCCTTGTCGTTTTCGGCGCGAAAACGCACGTTGAAACCTCTCAGGCTGACACCGTACTGGCGATCGTCGTCACTGCCCTTGCTGCGATAGGCGGGGCGCGGGTCCTGGGCGAGGACCTGGGCGATCAAGCGACGCAAGGAACCATCGTTGTCGCTGCTGGAAAGCACCGCTTCGGCCTCGGCCGAGAACACCACCGGATGCTGCGTCGGCGCTTCAGGTGCAAAACCGGTACGGGCGTCGGGGCGACTCTCGGCCCAGGGCAGGTAGGGCTTGATATCCACCACTGGTGTGCCGTCGACCAGATCGGCGCTCTTGAGCACCAGGCTGACGCCGTCGCGCGTATCGATGTCGATCAACTCCACCAGCGAGAGCCCGAGACGGTTGGGGCGGTGGGTGCTGCGGCTGGCAAATACGCCTATTCGTGCATTTCCTCCCAGTCGAGGCGGACGGACCATCGCTTTCCAGTGGGGCGGACTAAGGTGAAAGATGAAGGTCAGCCACAGGTGGCTGAACCCCTCCAGCCCACGTACGGCCATGGGATTGGCGAAGTCGCCCTCCAGCACCAGACGAGCTCTGGCATCTTCTGCAAGCCCTGGCTGACGGGGTACGCCGAACTTGTCCGGGAAGTCGCTGCGTATGGTGCCGATGGGCGTCAGGGTATAGAGGTCGTCGGGCATGATCTGGTGAGGCTCTGATGTCGATGCTTTTACGTCGATGCTTTGATGTCGAAACTCTGATGACGCAGGAAGTGGGTCAGGGGTGACCTGAATGACTCCAGCAACGTGCTTGCAGGTATCGTGACATGACAAAGCTCCAGTTGGGCATGAAACAGCGTCGCCGGGCATCAGGGTGGTCAGGAGTGTTGGATCGAGCCCGTTATCTGATTAGGCTTGGCGAACCTCGACGCGCCGGATTATCCGTCTCCAGTCCTGCAGGAGTTCCCTACATGTCCGAACCCAGAATGTCGCAAGCCATGCCGGTCGAGCGACGTTCCCGTATTCACTATCGTGAGGCCCTCGCCAAGGATGGCTCGGATCAAGCCGAAGTGTTCTATCACGCCGTCATGATGGGGGCCAGTCGCCACTACAGTCTGGCCCAGCGTCAGGCCTGGGCTTCGGCGCTGCCCAGGGACGGTTCCGCCTGGCGTGCTCGTCAGGCATTGTTTACTACCCTGGTGGCCGAGTGTGACGGTCGCTGCGTCGGCTTTGTCGAGTTGGACCCCGGTCGCGCGCGCGTCGAGACGCTCTATGTGTGGCCCTCGCTGACCGGCCAGGGCATCGGCGGCCGCTTGCTGTCGCTTGCCGAGGAGCGCCTGAGAAACGCCGGCGCCCGGCGGATGATCATCGAAGCCAGCCTGATGCTGGCAGAGCCACTGCTCGACGCCGGCTGGGAATCCCACGGTGAAGAGTGGGTCGAGCGCGCCGGAGAGCTGCTGCCACGGCTATGCATGAGCAAGCCGTTGGAGTGACCCCGGCTGGACGTTGGAGTGCCCCCGCTGGACGCTGGAGAGCCCCCACGCTGGACGCTGGAGAGCCCCCCCGCTGGAGTGACCCCGCTGGAGAGCCCCCCCGCTGGAGTGACCCCGCTGGAGAGCCCCTTGAGAGTAATCTCCAAGAGTAACTCCGAGAGTGCCCTTCAAGAACAGCCCCCAGGCATGGGCCAGGGTCCAGGCCGGGGGAGCGCTTCTCGAAACGGACAGGGCGTCAGCCTGCCGGGCCTTCCTCGACCATGCGCATGGACAGGTCGATGGCCTTCACGTCCTTGGTCAGTGCGCCGCTCGAGATGCAGTCGACACCTGTCTGGGCGATGGCTTTCAGCGTCGTCTCGTCGACATTGCCGGACGCCTCCAGCGTCGCCTGGCCTGCGACGCGGCGCACCGCTTCTCGCATGTCATCCAGTGAGAAGTTGTCGAGCATGATCACGTCGGCGCCGGCGGCCAGCGCCTGATCCAGTTCCTCGAAGGTCTCGACTTCCACCTCCACCGTCAGGTCACGCGCGATGCTGCGGGCCTCCTTCACGGCGCCGGCGATGCCGCCGCAGGCCGAGATATGGTTTTCCTTGATCAGGAAGGCGTCGTAGAGGCCGATCCGATGGTTGCAGCCACCGCCACAGGCCACCGCATACTTCTGGGCGATACGCAGACCTGGCAACGTCTTGCGGGTGTCGAGCAGCCGCACACCGGTGCCCTCGAGCAGGTCGACGTAGTGGCGGGTGCGCGTGGCGGTGGCCGACAGCGTCTGCAGCAGGTTGAGAGCCGCGCGCTCGCCGGTCAGCAGGCTGCGTGCGGGGCCTGCCAGTTCGAGAAAGGGCTCGTCTGGCGTCAGTCGATCGCCGTCCGCGGCATGCCAGGTCAGAGCGACCCGGGGATCGAGGCGGCGGAACAGCTCGTCGACCCAGGCCACGCCGCAGAGTATCGCCGGCTCGCGGCTGATGACGCGGGCCTTGCCCAGATGCTTTTCGGGAATCAGTTGGGCGGTGATGTCCACCGGACCGACGTCCTCGGCCAGCAGGCGAGCGGCACTGTTGCGGATGTCTTCGGCAAGGGCGTCCTGAAAGTGCATGGGTATCTCTGTATTGCGGCGCGTGGAGCCGACATTATAGGGGCACTAGCACCTCGACGTCAGTGGGCGAGGTGACGATCCCATATTCAGACAATGGAGACACCAGCATGCAGTGTCACGACGGGTGGCTCGACGGGGCCAGGCGAGCGCCTTCGCCCAACGTCAATGAACGACCCGAACGAGAAATATCGGCGGTGGTGGTGCATTCCATCAGTCTGCCGCCGGGTCAATTCGGCGGCGAGCACATCGAGGAACTGTTCACCAACCGTCTGGATCCCGAGGCCCACCCTTACTTCGCGAGTATCGCCGGACTCAAGGTCTCGGCGCATCTGTTGATCCGTCGCGACGGAGAGTGTGTTCAGTTTGCGCCCTTCGAGGCGAGGGCCTGGCACGCGGGACGCTCCAGCTGGTTCGATGGCCATTGCCTGCGCCGCGAGCTCAACGACTTCTCGATCGGGATCGAGCTCGAAGGGGACGAGGTGTCGCCCTATCGAGACGCCCAGTACCGTGCCCTGGCCCAGGTGCTGCACGCGCTGTTTGACGCCTACCCCGAGATCACCCCCCAACGACTGACCAGTCACGCGCGAATCGCTCCCCTGCGAAAGACCGATCCCGGCCCCTCCTTCGACTGGGCGTACCTGCGGCGCTGTTTGCAGCACCGCTAGATGAAGATGCCATGCATCGTTTCGGCATAGCGCGAGCCATCACCTTCAGGTCAAACGGTAGTTTGTTTACAAGTGGCTGACTTGAGGCGCTTAAGTCATACCCCCTTTGGGTTAAGCCATTGTGTTGCAGTGCAATATGAGGTAATTGAAAAATATTTCCATAGCTGCTTCAATTGGCAGTGCAGGGCGTTTGAGGTATCTTCTTGCCCAATCGTGCTCGTTTGGCACGGACATTCTAGTAATATTACTACATGCCTGACGCTGCGAGGCGGGCGGGGAATCACCCCCTCTATCCCGCTCGCTCATTGGCCTCGATCGTGGGGCAATGGACCCCCATCGTCATTCGGAGAGACGTTCTATGAGTCTTGGTTCAAGAGAAGATCTCGATCCGGTCGAAACCCAGGAATGGTTGGATTCCCTGGAGTCTGTTCTGGATCGTGAGGGCGAGGATCGTGCCCGGTACCTGATGACGCGGCTCGCCGACCGTTATCGCCAGGACGGCATGCAGGTGCCCTTCTCGGTCACCACCCCGCATCGCAACACCATTCCGGTGCACTGCGAGGCCCCGATGCCTGGCGATCTGTTCATGGAGCGTCGTATTCGCTCGGTGATCCGCTACAACGCCATCGCTCAGGTCATTCGCAACAACAAGGCGAAGCCGGGACTGGGTGGCCACATCGCCAGCTTCATGTCCTCCGCGACTCTCTACGACGTGGGCTTCAACCATTTCTTCCGTGCCCCCAACGGCGACTTCGAAGGCGACCTGATCTACATCCAGGGTCACGTGGCACCGGGCATCTACGCCCGCGCCTACCTCGAGGGCCGGCTGACCGAAGAGCAGATGGACAGCTACCGTCAGGAAGTCGATGGCAACGGCCTGTCATCCTACCCGCACCCGTGGCTGATGCCGGAGTTCTGGCAGTTCCCGACGGTTTCCATGGGTCTGGGCCCGATCCAGGCGATCTACCAGGCCCACGTCATGAAGTACCTGCACTCCCGCGAGCTGCACGACATGCAGGATCGCAAGATCTGGTGCTTCATGGGCGACGGTGAGTGTGACGAGCCGGAATCTCTCGGCGCCATCCACCTGGCCAGCCGCGAGAAGCTCGACAATCTGATCTTTGTTATCAACTGCAACCTGCAGCGTCTCGATGGCCCGGTGCGCGGCAACTCCCGCATCATCGACGAGCTCGAGGGTGTCTTCCGCGGTGCCGGCTGGAACGTGCTCAAGGTCGTCTGGGGTCGTCACTGGGACCCGCTCTTCGAGAAGGACAAGAAGGGCATGCTGCAGAAGCGCATGGACGAGGCGGTCGACGGCGACTACCAGAACTACAAGGCCAACGGCGGTGCCTACACCCGTGAGCACTTCTTCGGCAAGTACCCGGAGACCGCCGACCTGGTCAAGGACATGTCCGACGAGGACATCTGGAAGCTCAATCGCGGTGGCCACGATCCGTTCAAGGTCTACGCGGCGTACCACGAGGCGACCACCAAACCCAATGGTCGCCCCACCGTGATCCTGGCGCATACCGTCAAGGGCTACGGCATGGGTGGCGGCGACGGCGAGGCGGCCAACGAGGCGCACCAGGTCAAGACCATGGAGTACGAGGCGCTCAAGCGCTTCCGTGATCGCTTCGGCATCCCGATCTCCGACGACCAGCTCAAGGAAGTGCCGTACTACAAGCCGGACGACGATTCGCCCGAAATGAAGTACATGCACTATCAGCGCGAACAGCTAGGCGGCTATCTGCCGAGCCGTCGCAATGACTTCGAGGCGCTCGAGATTCCCGGCCTCGATGACAAGACCTTCGCCTCCCAGACCGGCGGCTCCAAGGGCCGCGAAGTGTCCACCACCATGGCCTTCGTGCGGATCCTCAATGGCCTGGTCAAGGACAAGAAGATCGGCAAGCGGGTGGTCCCGATCATCCCCGACGAGGCGCGCACCTTCGGTATGGAGGGCATGTTCCGTCAGCTCGGTATCTACACCTCCGAAGGCCAGAAGTACGAGCCGGTCGACAAGGGCCAGATCATGTTCTACCGCGAGGATCAGAAGGGTCAGATCCTCGAGGAAGGCATCACCGAGGCCGGCGCCATGTCTGCCTGGATTGCCGCGGCCACCTCGTACTCGAACAACAACACCACTCTGCTGCCGTTCTACATCTACTACTCGATGTTCGGCTTCCAGCGGATCGGTGATCTGGCCTGGGCCGCCGGTGACATGCAGGCTCGCGGCTTCCTGTGCGGTGGTACCGCCGGTCGTACCACGCTCAATGGCGAGGGTCTCCAGCACCAGGACGGTCACAGCCTGCTGCAGGCAGCGATGATCCCGAACTGCCGCACCTATGACCCGACCTACGGGCACGAAGTCGCGGTCATCGTGCAGGATGGTCTGAAGCGGATGTTCTCCGACAAGGAAAACTGCTTCTACTACCTGACCCTGATGAACGAGAACTACGAGCACCCCGAGCTCGAGGAGATTCCCGCCGAGGACATCATCAAGGGCATGTACCTGCTGCGCGAGACCAAGGGCAAGAAGGGCCACGTCCAGCTGCTGGGCTCCGGTACCATCCTGCGCGAGGTCGAGGCTGCCGCCGAGATACTGGCCGAAGAGTGGGGTGTGGGCTCCGACATCTGGAGCGTGACCAGCTTCAATGAGCTGCGTCGCGAGGCCCTGGGGCTCGATCGTCAGGCCTTCATCAACCCGGATGCGGACCCCGAGAAGCCTCACGTCACCAAGTGTCTGGAAGGGCGCAAGGGACCGGCGATCGCCTCGACCGACTACATGAAGCTGTACGCCGACCAGGTCCGCGCCTGGGTGCCGACCGACTATCATGTACTGGGCACCGACGGCTATGGTCGCTCCGACACCCGCGAAGCGCTTCGCCGGTTCTTCGAGGTCGACCGCTACTACGTCACCGTGGCGGCGCTCAAGGCGCTGGCCGATCGTGACGAGATCGACCGCAAGGTCGTGGCCGAGGCACTCAAGAAGTACGACATCGACCCGAACAAGCCCAACCCGCTCGAGGTGTAAGGCATCGGTTGGACTGTCCGGTGGCATGGCGGGCCGGTGGCCCGCCTCCGTCAAGAGTTTGAAGGAGCGCGACCTTGAGTAGCGAAATCATCAAAGTGCCCGATATCGGTGGTGACACCGATGTGGAAATCATCGAAGTCGCGGTGTCCGAAGGTGACGTGATCGAGCCGGAAGACACCCTGATTACCCTGGAATCCGACAAGGCCAGCATGGACGTGCCGGCGCCCAAGGGCGGCAAGGTCCTCAAGGTTCTGGTCAAGGAAGGCGACACCGTCTCGGAAGGCGATGACATCGTCGAGATCGAGGCCGAAGGTGGTGGCGACGCCGACGAGGATGCTGACGCCGACGCCGATTCGGCTGAAGAGTCGCAGGCCGATTCCGGCGGCGACGAGCAGGAAGCGCCCAAGTCCGACGACAAGCCGGCACCGAAGAAGAAGAGCGGCGGTGGCAGCAAGACCGTCGAGATCAAGGTGCCGGACCTGGGTGGCTCCAGCGACGTCGAGATCATCGAGGTGGCGGTGTCCGAAGGCGACGAGGTCGGCGAGGAAGACACCCTGATCACCCTGGAGTCCGACAAGGCCTCCATGGACGTGCCGAGCCCCCACGCCGGCAAGCTGGTCAGCCTGACCGTCAAGGAAGGGGATACCGTCTCCGAAGGTGACGTCATCGGCTCCATGGAAGTCGCCGGTGAAGGCGGTGATGGCGATGAGTCTGCCGATGAGTCTGCCGATGAGAGTGCAGCCGAGTCCGCCGAAAGCGCGTCGGAAGAGCAGGAAGAGGACGATTCCGACGACGAGGCCGCCGAAGGTGGTCGTCAGGAGGTTCGTGTCCCCGACCTGTCCGGTTCCAGCGACGTGCCGATCATCGAGATGGCCGTCAGCGAAGGTGACGAGGTGGACGTCGAGGACGCCCTGATCACCCTGGAGTCCGACAAGGCCTCCATGGACGTGCCGAGCCCGTTCAAGGGCAAGGTGGTGGAGCTGTCGGTGAAGGAAGGCGACAGTGTCTCCGAGGGTGACCTGATCGGCTACATCGAGGTCGCCGGCGCGGCGCCCAAGAAGAAGGCGCCGAAGAAGGACGCTCCCAAGAAGGACGCTCCCAAGAAGGACGCCGCGAAAAAGGATGCCCCGAAGAAGGACGCGCACAAGCAGCAGGCGGCCTCCGGTCAGGGCTCTGCGGTGGCCGACAAGCCGCGTGATGCCAAGAGCGTTCACGCCGGCCCTGCGGTGCGCATGCTGGCCCGCGAACTGGGTGTCGACCTGGCCCTGGTGAAGCCCTCCGGTCCCAAGGATCGAGTGCTCAAGGAAGACGTGCAGAACTACGTCAAGCAGGCCATGGCCAACCAGGGCAAGGGCAAGAGCGACGCCGCTGCGGCACCTGCTGCCGGGGGCTCTGGCATTCCGCCGATCCCGGATCAGGACTTCAGCCAGTTCGGCGAGATCGAAGAGAAGCAGATGGGCCGCCTGATGAAGATGGGCGCCAACAATCTGCATCGCAGCTGGGTCAATATTCCCCACGTCACGCAGTTCGACGAGGCGGACATCACCGAGCTCGAGGCCTTCCGCAAGTCGATGAAGGCCGAGGCGGAAGCCCAGGGCGCCAAGCTGACTCCGCTGCCGTTCCTGATCAAGGCGTGCGCCTATGCCTTGAACAAGTACCCGCAGTTTAACGTCAGCCTCAAGGCCGACGGCGAGACCGTGGTGCAGAAGAAGTACGTGCACATCGGTATTGCCGTGGACACGCCCGATGGCCTGATGGTGCCGGTGATCCGCGATGCCGACAAGAAGTCGCTGATCGACCTGGCCAAGGAGTCGGTGGAGCTGGCCAAGAAGGCTCAGTCGAAGAAGCTCAAGCGTGACGAGATGACCGGTGGTTGCTTCACCATCTCGAGCCTGGGCTCCATCGGCGGGACCGCCTTCACGCCCATCGTGAACCCGCCGGAGGTGGCGATCCTCGGGGTCTCCAAGGCGTCGATGAAGCCGGTGTGGAATGGCGCGGACTTCCAGCCGCGACTGATGATGCCGCTGTCGCTGTCCTATGACCACCGTGCCGTCAACGGCGCCGATGCCGCGCGCTTCACCGCGTTGCTGGGACAGTTGTTGACCGACGTGCGTCGCCTTCTGCTGTAATTCAGGCTGAATGCGAGAACAGAACGGCGCCGCAAGGCGCCGTTTCTCGTCCTGCCGTCAGCTCTGACTGCGTGCCATGTGGATGTGCCAGGCCGGGCGAATCGTGACGCTTCTATGACTCCTGACCAAAGTGCAATCTAGATGCCAGCAGCTTGATGTTAAACGCTTTTTCTGCAGGTTTTCGGTGAGTTGCGAGTAACCTCAGGTTGTGTCGCCAAGACGGCACGGGTATTGTTCGCTTAACCCATTCTTCACCCCGACTTTTCGCTTTCTCGAAGGAGTTCCAACGATGCGTTTGATCCTCTTGGGTGCCCCGGGTGCCGGCAAGGGCACCCAGGCCCAATTCATCTGTGAGCGCTACGATATCCCACAGATTTCCACTGGTGATATGCTGCGTGCAGCGGTCAAGGAAGGCAGTGAACTGGGCCTCAAGGTGAAGGAAATCATGACCACCGGTGGCCTGGTCTCCGATGACATCATCATTGCCCTGGTCAAGGAACGCATCGCCCAGCCTGACTGCGCCAACGGTTTCCTGTTTGATGGCTTCCCGCGCACCATTCCCCAGGCCGATGCCATGAAGGAAGGTGGCGTCAAGATCGATCACGTGCTCGAGATCGCCGTGGCCGACGAGGAAATCGTCAATCGTCTGGCGGGTCGTCGGGTCCACCCGGCGTCCGGCCGCGTCTACCATGTCGACCACAATCCGCCCAAGGAAGACGGCAAGGATGATGTGACCGGCGAGGCGCTGGTTCAGCGTGATGATGATCGCGAGAACACCGTTCGCAATCGTCTGTCGGTCTACCACGAGCAGACCGAGCCGCTGGTGGGCTACTACCAGCAATGGGCCCAGCAGGCGCCTGAGGATGCCCCGCGCTATCATCGCGTGGAAGGCGTGGGTAGTGTCGATGACATCACCCGTCAGGTGCGCGAGGCCCTCGAAGGCTGATCTACCGCACCACGCTTGCTGCATTCGACTCACGGCTCGCCCCAAGGCGGGCCGTGAGTCGTTTATAATGTGCCGGATTCACTACCAGGATGAGCCTGACATGACCTTGATTGTGGCCCTCGATGCCTCCTCGAGCGCCTGCTCCGCGGCCCTGCTGCGTCGCCAGGAGGGTAGCCCGGACGAGGTGATAGCGCGTTTTGCGCAGACCCCGCGAGAGCATACCCGTCGTCTGTTGCCGATGGTCGACGAAGTGCTGGCCGAGGCCGGGGTGGCGGCCAGCGAACTGGACGCCGTGGCCTACGGGCGCGGACCAGGCTCCTTCACAGGCTTGCGGATTGCCGCGGGTGTGGCCCAGGGGCTGGCCTATGGACTGGACCGGCCACTGGTCGGTGTATCGACGCTGGAGGCACTGGCGCTGGGCGGCCACCTGCGCCATCGCTATCGCTACATGGTCACCGCGCTGGACGCCCGCATGGGCGAAATCTACGTCGGTGCCTGGCGGGTCGAGGATGGGCGGCCGTTGGCACTGATGGACGAAGCGGTGCTGCCGCCCGAACGACTGGTGCTGCCCCGCGAGCATGAAGACCATGATTGGGTGGGGCTGGGGTCTGGCTGGGCGCTGTGGGATCAGATGCCCGCCGAGATCCAGGCCAGCCTCAATCTGACCGTGACCGATGTCGACCCTGCCGCCGAGGACATGGTGCGCCTGGCCGTCGAGGTCTTTGCCGCAGGCGATGCCCAGCGTCCCCATGACGCCCAGCCCGTCTATCTGCGCGATCAGGTGGCCTGGAAGAAGACCGAGCGAAAGGCGCGTTCGTGAGTGTTCGCCTGAGCCCTGACCTGGCGCTGCCCTTCGTGTTGGACACCGACCCCGAGGCGGCGCTGGCGCTGGAACGGGATGACCAGGGTCGGCTGGTGCTGGTCGGTGACGAGGCCCGCTATGGCAAGCCGCTGTGGGTGGACTTCGTCGGTGGGCGAGCCGGCCACCGACGGCGTTTCGGCGGTGGGCGCGGTCAGCTGGTGGCTCGGGCCTGCGGTCTGGCCAAGGGCGTCACCCCGAGCATCATCGATGCCACCGCGGGTCTAGGCCGTGACGCCTTCGTGCTGGCGAGCCTGGGCGCCGAGGTGCTGCTGATCGAGCGGGTAGCCGCGATTGCGGCCCTGCTGGATGACGGACTCCGGCGTGCCCGGGAGGATAGCGACACTCAGGAAGCGGCGGCGCACATGCACCTTGCCCACGGCGACAGCAGTCGTGAGCTTGGCGCCATCGTGGCAGCGGCCGGGGTAGCCCCGGAGGTGATCCACCTGGACCCGATGTTCCCCCACCGCGACAAGTCGGCCCTGGTCAAGAAGGAGATGCGGCTGTTTCGCGAGTTGGCGGGGGACGATGACGATGCACCGCGGCTATTGGAAGCGGCGCTGGACGTCGCCAGCCACCGCGTGGTGGTCAAGCGTCCGCGCAAGGCGCCTGCCATAGCAGGCCCCGAGCCGAGGCATCGACTCGAGGAGAAGACCAGCCGCTACGACATCTACGTGCACCGCTCGCTCAAGGCTGAGCGCTGACCTCCGAGGGAGTCTCGACGGCCTCCTCGCGGTGACGGCTGATCAACGCCAGCCGCCGTCGCAGCGAGGCGTCGAGCAGGCGTGAGGCCCGCTGGGCCGCGCGCTTGAGGCACTCGTCGAAGTGCAGCCGGTCCTGCTCGAGCCACACCCAGCCTTCCTGTTCCAGGGTATCGATCAGGGTCTCGAACAGCTTGGGGTCGAAGAACTCCGGTGCCTCGCGACCGCTGAGCAGTCCAAGGCGTTCCGACAGCGCACGCGAGCGCTCCTTCAGGGTGGCCCGGTCCAGTGCCCCCGATCCGGATCGCAGCAGCACCTCGATCAGCAGGGCGTTGCGCTCCAGCGATGGCTGGATCATGCGGCCGATCAGCTCGAGGCGTTCTCGGCCTTCGAGGCTTTCCACCGGCGTAAAGCCTTCGCCATGGCGCTCCAGCAGCCCCAGGTCCACCTGGACGGCAAGAATGGCCGCGAGGCGTTCCTTCATGTCCGCGCTTTCATCGACACAGAACTCCCGGGCCAGCGGTGGCCAAAGCGGCGTCAACAGGTCGCAGAGTTCGTGGAGGCTGCGTTGGTGGCGGCTGCGAAAGGCGAAGGCGACCAGCGCCGGCAGGGCGAACAGGTGCAGCACGTTGTTGCGATACCAGGCCAGCAGTGCCGCTTGCTCGGGCGTGGCGCTAACGATGTCACCAAGGCTATGGGCGTGGCGCTCGACCATGTCCAGGTCCACCGCCCTGGCGATGCAGGCTTCCGGAGACTCGTCGGGCAGACTGGGTCTTTCGCCGCAGGCGGGGCTGTCGGCCAGGCGACAGAGCAGGGCGAGCTGGTCGGTCAGGGTGGCGTACTCCAGGGCGCGGTGCGGCGACGAGAGTAGCGCTAGGCCTGTCAGGTTGATGGCATTCAGCGCCGCCACCCGGTTGATGCGCCGGGTCAGGGATCTGCCAAGCGTGGTGACCGTCGGTGCCAGCCAGTCGGGGCGCGGCGACTCGTCGTCTCGCCAGCCGGGGGCGTGGCTATCGAGAAAGCCCCCGATGGGCAGCGGCTCGCCGATATTGACCGATACCCGGCCGTAGGGCTCGCGCAGACGTCCGAGCACCCGCAGCAGATCCAGCGGGGACTCCTTGCGCTTCTTGCCACCGCCCAGTTCGCGCTGGTAGCTGGAGTTCTCGAGAATACGCTCGTAGCCGATATAGACCGGAACAAAGACCATCGGCCGCTCGTCGACCCGCTGGCAGCGCAGGAAGGACCGCAGTGTCATCGCCAGCATGCCGGGACGAGGCGTGAGCATGCGACCGCTGCGGGAACGACCGCCTTCGATGAAGTACTCCATCGGATAGCCCCGGGCCAGCAGGCGGTGCAGATATTCGTTGAACACCGCGCCGTAGAGGCGGTTGTCGCGAAAGCTGCGACGCAGGAAGAAGGCGCCACCACGTCTCAGCAAAGGGCCGATCAACGGCATGTCAAGGTTGCGTCCTGCGGCGATGTGGGGCGGCATCAAGCCTTCGCGGTAGAGCACGTAGGACAGCAGCAGGTAGTCGATATGGCTGCGGTGGCAGGGCACGTAGATCAGGGTGTGATCCTCGGCCAGGGCCTTGACCTCTTCCAGACCATTGACGTCGACGCCGTCGTAGAGCCGGTTCCACAGGCGCTTCAAGGCGCCGGCCAGAAAGCGCAGCACCGGATAGGTCATGTTGGCCGCGATCTCGTGGCCATAGCGTCTGGCGCGTCGCTTGAGTCGTTTGCGTGAGCTGGCCTTCTCTGCCAGTTGGTCGATCTCCCGACGCACCTCGTCGCTTGCCACCACTCCCTGAATCATCGTGCTGCGGTGCGACAGGTCCGGCCCCAGCACCCGCGTACGCACCCGGCGAAAGTGTACCCGCAACAGCCTTGCCGCCTTGCGGTTGGTGCGTGGGGCGTCACCGTCATGCAGTTCTTCGAGGTGCAGCGGGGCGCCGAACTGGATTTCCACGTCGCGGCCGTTGACCAGCACCGACAGCGCTCGCCGCAGTCGTCCGGTCAGGCGCCAGCTGTCCGCTGCCAGCAGATGCCAGAGGCCGAAGTCCTTGCCCGGGGCTCGCCCCCAGAACACACTGACGGGCACCAGCTGTATCCGGGTGTCGCTGGTGATCAGCTCGGTGAAGGGCGCGACACCGGTGGCTTGGCCCGGCCACAGCCGGAACCGGCGTGCCGGCAGCGCCACGCAGCGCGGCAGGTTGCTGTCGGGCAGCGCCAACCGGCCACGCGCCGGGGGCAGGCCATGACGTTGGCAGTAGCTGTCCAGCAGCAGGGCGTCGCTCAGCGAGGGGCGCGGTAGCACATAGAGCGTCGGCAGCTGCGGATCCAGCGCCAGTTTATCCGGCGTCGGTTCCGCCAGCCGAACCTCGGTCCACAGTTCGATGAGTCGGCGCAGCGGTGCGCGAAGCATGCCAGGCATAGCAATTCCGTTGTTCGGGGCAGTAGGCGAGGACCGTCTGCGGGCCATCCATGTCGTGCCGTCAGTATAACGATCGGGTAGGGTGGCGCCATGATCTGCTTGATATCCGGTTGATATGACACCGCCAGGGAGACGTGCAGCATGACCACCGCGTGGCGACAGCATAATCGCGTCGATCTATTGCCGGAGGCCGATCGCTTCCTGCCGGCGCTGTTCGAGGCGGTGGCCGAGGCCCGTCAAAGCGTGCTGATCGAACTTTATCTGATGGAGTCCGGCGAACTGGCCGACCGCGTCATCGAGGCGCTGGTGGCCGCATCGCAGCGCGGCGTCGCCGTCTATCTACTGTTGGACGGTTTCGGCGCCATGGGGCTTTCAGGCCAGGATAGAGAACGCCTGGTCGCATCCGGCGTGTGGTTGCGGGACTTCAACCCGCTGGGCTGGCACTCGCTGGGACGCAACGTCAGTCGTGATCATCGCAAGCTGGTGGTGGTGGATCAGCGACTGGCCTTTACCGGGGGCTTTGGCGCCGTCGATGAGTTCCTGGCGGCCTGGTTCGAGGTGGCCGTGCGTGTCGAGGGCCCGGTGGTGGCCGACTGGGTGGCGCTGTTTGCCCAGGTGTGGAACTCGCCGCTGACCAGAGGCGCCCCGCAGGCGCCGGCGCTGCCGTCGCCGAGTGGCGAGAGGCGCCATGACCCTGGAGTCAGGGCACGGGTGATCTGGGGGCGGGGGTACCGCTTTCAGGCCATTCGCCACTCACTGCAGGAGCGAATCGCCCGCGCCGAACGGCGCCTGTGGCTGTGTACGCCCTACTTTGTGCCCACCCTGGGGCTGAGGCTCAGGCTGCAGCGCGCGGCGCGCAAGGGCCGTGACGTGCGCCTGCTGCTGCCAGGACGGGACCACGACCATCCCGGTATCCGCTACGCCGGGCAGCGCTTCTACTCTCGGTTGCTGCGGGCAGGGGTGCGCATCTACGAGTTCCAGCCAAGCTTCATCCACGCCAAGTTCGTGGTCGCCGATGACTGGGTCAGCCTGGGGTCCTGCAACTTCGACCACTGGAGCCTGCAGTGGAACCTCGAGGCCAATCAGGAGGTCGAGGACGCCGTCCTGGCCGACGAGGTCGCGGCGCTGTTCGAGCGCAATTTCGCGGCGAGTCGGGAGATCACCCGGGAAAGCTGGGCGCGCCGCTCCTGGTGGGCCAGGATCAGGACCTGGCTGTACGGCACCCTTGATGGCTGGCTGACCCGCTTGCGCTGAGGCGCCGGCTATCGCTTGCTCCGGTGCTGACCAGCGCCTGGCCTGTGACTCGCTATCGCTTGCCCTGTTATTCGCTATCGCTTGGCCTGCAACTCGCTAGCGCTTGGCCTGTTATTCGCTATCGCTTTCCTTTGGGGCCTTTGGCCTGGGGTCTGCCCTGGCCGCCCTTGCCCTTGTTGCCTTGGCTCTTGTTGCCAGGGCCCTTGTTGCCAGGGCCCTTGTGGCCTGCCTTGCCACCCCTGCCGCCGGCTGGCGCCTTGCCGCGGGGCTTGGGCTTGGGGGTGTCCGGCGGTACCCGGAAGTGCAGGTACAGATCCAGCACCAGTTCCGGCAACTGACCGACCAGGCGCTCGAGTCGCTCGCCTTCCCCGGCCAGATCGGCCATGTCGGGCTCGTCAGCGAACAGTCCCGACAGCGCCATGAAGGGCAACAGCAGTGTGGCCACGGTTTCTTCATCGCCCTCGAACCAGGCGCCCTCGTCGAGGAAGACGCCTTCCATGAAGCCGGCACACCAGTCGCCGATGGGCGTCTCTTCCGCCGCCATGCCGTCCAGCGTCAGCTCGAAGGGCAGCTCGGGAAGACCGCCGCCTTCCAGCACGCCGATAGCGTTGGTCCTGAGCTGCTCGAGCAGGCCCAGGATGATCTCCCTTTCCTGGTCGCTTTCGAACTCGGGGGTGCCGTGAAACAGCTCCGCGACCCAGGCGGCAGCCTCGACATCCCGCGGCGCCACCGCCAGCGCGACCAGGAAGCCGTGGGCGCCGATCAGGTCCAGCGCATCGGGACCGGCGCGCTCCTCGAGAAAGTCATCGAGCAGGTCCAGAGCGTCGTCTTCGAGCAAGGGGAGGGGGAGCGGCGTTTCGGCGTCGGACATGGGGCGCTCACTTGGCGAGGGGATGACTGGACGGTGGTCTTTACCGTCCCCGTTCGAGGCGGCATTCTAGCACTCCTTTACCTACTCTGACTGCGTCATGACCTCGACCCGGCCATCAATTCGCCCGCGCGCTCGCGGTGACTCTCCCACCCCGGTGTTGCCCGACGTCGACGACGCCTGGCTTCAGTCACTCGACGTCGCCGCCCTGCGCCAGGCGCTGATGGCAAGAGTCGTGGAGGCGGTGGCGCTGTGTCGTGACTATCATCCTGGGCTGCCGGAGCCGAAGGTGTGGTGCGATCTGCGCGGCAAGGGCGCAGGGCAGGCCCACTTCGGTCGCGGCGGACTGCGCTTCAATGGCCAGTTGTTGGAAGAGAACCGCCACGCCTTCTTCACCGAGGTGGTGCCCCACGAGGTGGCCCACTGGCTGGTCTGGCACCTGGAAGATGGGCCTACCTTTCGCCCCCATGGCAGGGAGTGGCAGACCGTCATGCTCAGGCTGTTCGGCTTGGCCCCCCGGGTCACCCATCGCTTCGATACCGCCCGCTCGAGCCCTGTCCCGTATCGCTATCGCTGCGCCTGTCGCGAGCACGGATTCTCGGCACGGCGTCACGCCAACGCCCAGGCCGGTCAGGAGTATCGCTGCCGGCACTGTCGCGGCCGACTGTGCCTGGTTGGGAAGAAGTGCTGAAATTTGCGCTTAACCTCTTGTTATAAAATAAAAAAATAGTCATACCAATGTCTAAGGGGAAACCCTGGCCTGGCGACGTTATGCTGGCTGTCAGGTTATTCGCGCCGGTCGGTCTCTCTTATTCAGGCGGCTGGCTCTTCACTTCGATGGGTATCCAAGGACAGAGCACCATGAGCGATCATCAGCACGTCTATCCGGTTTCCGATGCGTTTGCCAAGACCGCCTGGGCCGACAAGGCCACCTACGACAAGCTCTATCGGCAGTCGGTGGAAGATCCCGAGGGCTTCTGGAAGGAGCAGGCCGCACGCCTTGACTGGATCAAGCCGCCGCAGACCATCAAGTCGGTATCCTTCGCCAGCGACAATGTCGACATCCGCTGGTTCGAGGACGGCACCCTCAACGTGGCGGCCAACTGCCTGGATCGACACCTCGACAAGCGTGGCGACAAGCCGGCGATCATCTGGGAAGGGGACGATCCGAACGAATCTTCGGTGATCACCTACCGCGAGCTGTACGAGCGTACCTGCCAGCTGGCCAACGCCCTGAAAGGAATGGGGATCGGCAAGGGTGACACCGTGACCCTGTACATGCCGATGATCCCGGAAGCCGCCATGGCCATGCTGGCCTGCGCCCGTATCGGTGCGGTGCACTCGGTGGTGTTCGGCGGCTTTTCTCCCGACGCCCTGGCACAGCGGGTCAAGGACGCTGCCTCACGGGTCATCATCACCGCCGACCAGTCCGTACGCGGTGGCAAGCAGGTACCGCTGAAGGACAACGTCGACGCCGCCCTGACCCGTGATGGCACCGACGTGGCCGAGAAGGTGCTGGTGGTCAAGCGTACCGGCGGTGACATCGAATGGCACGAGGGACGTGACGTCTGGTACCACGACGCAGTGGCCGACCAGGACACCGACTGCCCCGCCGAAGAGATGGGCGCCGAGGATCCGCTGTTCATCCTGTATACCTCCGGCTCCACCGGCACCCCCAAGGGGCTCAAGCACACCACCGGCGGCTACCTGACCTACGCCAGCCTCACCCACCAGTACGTGTTCGACTATCACGAGGACGAGGTCTACTGGTGCACCGCGGACGTGGGCTGGGTCACCGGCCACAGCTACATCGTCTATGGGCCCCTGGCCAACGGTGCGGTGACCCTGATGTTCGAGGGGGTGCCGAGCTATCCGACCCACGGGCGGATGGGTGAGATCGTCGACAAGCACAAGGTCAGTATCCTTTACACCGCCCCCACCGCAGTGCGCGCCCTGATGGCCCACGGCGACAAGGTGATGGACTCCAGCTCTCGGGATAGCCTGCGCCTGCTTGGCTCGGTGGGCGAGCCGATCAACCCCGAGGCCTGGGAGTGGTTCTACCGGGTGATCGGCAACAGCAAATGCCCGATCGTCGATACCTGGTGGCAGACCGAGACCGGCGGCATCATGATCACCCCGTTGCCCGGTGCCATCGACCAGAAGCCGGGCTCCGCGACCCTGCCGTTCTTCGGTGTGCAGCCGGCGCTGGTGGACAACGAAGGCAAGCGCCTCGAGGGCGCCACCGACGGCAACCTGGTCATCCTCGATTCCTGGCCGGGACAGGCGCGCTCCATCTGGAACAATCACGAGCGCTTCATCCAGACCTACTTCTCCACCTACGAGGGGACTTACTTCACCGGTGACGGCTGTCGCCGTGACGAGGACGGCTACTACTGGATCACCGGCCGGGTGGACGACGTCCTCAACGTGTCCGGTCACCGCATGGGCACCGCCGAGATCGAGTCCTCGCTGGTGGCACACTCAGCGGTGGCCGAGGCCGCCGTGGTGGGCTTCCCCCATGACATCAAGGGGCAGGGTATCTATATCTACGTGACCCTCAACGACGAGGCCGAACCCACCGACGAGCTCAAGAAGGAACTGACCCAGTGGGTGCGCAAGGACATCGGCCCGATCGCCTCGCCGGATCATATCCAGTGGGCACCGGGACTGCCCAAGACCCGCTCGGGCAAGATCATGCGCCGGATTCTGCGCAAGATTGCCGCCAATGAGTGTGATGGCCTCGGCGACACCAGTACCCTGGCCGATCCTTCGGTGGTCGAGGATCTGATCGAGCACCGCGCCGCCAAGTAAGGCTCATGGCGTAACAGCAGGTCCCGCGGGCCGGCTGCCGGAAACTTCCGGCGCCGGCCCGTTTTTGCATAGTGACGGAGGCCGCAGAGTCGGCACCACGGGTAGCCGTTGAGGATGCTTGCGTCAGGGCGCTTGGGAAAGCCGGCAACCATGGGGTAACATGCTGTGCAAACAAGCGTCTTGCGTTGCGGCGTCCAGGCCTGACACGCTGCATCGGAATCCGGAGGAGAGTCCATGGCCTTTGCCCAGAAATTCATCGTAGCCGATGATCATCCGCTGTTCCGTGCCGCCCTGACGCAGGCGCTTCGCCAGCTCGCGCCCCAGGCCGAAATCATCGAGGCCGACACCATGGAGGCCACCTCGGACGTGGTCATTCGCCACCCCGACGCGGACCTGATCCTGCTCGATCTGCACATGCCTGGAGCCCACGGCTTCTCCGGGCTGATCCAGCTGCGTGGTCAGACCCCGGATGTGCCGGTGGCGGTGGTATCCGGCAGCGATGAAGTGCACGTCGTGCGCCGCGCCATCGACTACGGTGCCTCGGGGTTCATTCCCAAGTCCTCGTCGCTGGCGTTGATCGCCGAGGCGGTGGGCGAGATCCTCGACGGCGAAGTGTGGCTGCCGGAAGAGATGGCCGACGCCCTGGGTGAGGCCAACGAGGAAGAGGCGCGCTTTGCCGAGGCCATCGCCTCGCTGACGCCTCAGCAGTTCCGCGTACTCAACATGTTGACCGAAGGCCTGCTCAACAAGCAGATCGCCTACGAGCTGAACGTCTCCGAGGCCACCATCAAGGCCCACGTGACCGCCATCCTCAGAAAGCTGGGCGTGCACTCGCGCACCCAGGCGGTGATCGCCGCCCAGAAGCTCGAGGTCGAGCCACCCAAGGTCGAATCCTGACGCGGTTGCTTGCGCATCGACGACACCCCGCCCAGGCGGGGTGTCGTGGTTCTGGAGCGGGGGCCCAGTCCTATGCTGGCGCCGGCCCTGGTGGCAGCCAGCCGGTGTTCATTCGACGTCGTCCGGCAGCACCAGCCGGTCATGGCGTCCCATCAGAAAATCCTGATTCATTGCCAGCGCCTCGCGCAGGAAGTCCCACAGCAGACGCACCCGGGCAAGCTGGCGCTGCTCCTGCCGGGCGGTGATCCAGAACTGACGCACCACCGACACTTCGTCCTCCAGCAGCGGCATCAGCCCGTCTCGTCCCGCCGTCATGAAGCACGGCAGAATGCCCAGGCCTGCGCCGCTCTCGGTGGCCATCATCTGGGTCGTCACGCTGGTGCTGCGAAGCGCAAAGTGGGTCTGCTGCGCCTGTTGCACCTGCGGCGACAGCAACGGATCCAGGTAGTTGAGTTGCTCGCTGAACAACAGGTCGTCCACGTAGCCGATCAGCGGATGTGTGCCCAGCTGGGCAAGCTGCTGCGGTGCCCCGTGGCGTTCGACGTAGTGCCTCGCCGCGTAGAGCTTGAGCCGGTAGTCGCACAGTCGTGAGGTGACCAGGCCGGGATTGCCCGGTCGTTCGATGGTGATCGCCAGGTCTGCCTCATGGCGGCTGAGATTGACCACGCGAGGCAGCGCCAGCAGGTCCAGGGTGAGGCCGGGATGACGCCGGCAGAAGGCGCTGAGCAGCGGGGCCACCACCCAGGTCCCGAAGCCTTCGGTCACGCCAAGTCGGATCTGGCCCTCCAGGCGCAGGTTCTGATCGGTCAGGCTGTCGGCGGCCTCGTCGGCGTGTCGGGCCATCTGTTCCGCGTGGCTCTTCAGGCGTTCGCCGGCGGGAGTCAGGCGGTAGCCATGGGTGCTGCGTTCGAACAACTGGGTGTTGAGTCGCTGTTCGAAGCGGCGGGTTCGCCGCGACAGGGTCGAGTGGTCAACGCCCAGCCGTCGGGCGGCGTCGGACAGGCGGGCATGCCTGGCCACCTCGAGAAAGACCTGAAGGTCCTGCCAGTCGAGCAAAAATCACCTCCGCTGAGCGACGACGTCGTGGACTTCGATGTGTTTGTGGTTGTGCATCAGTGCACAAGCAATGTGCCTGGCTGGCCGTTGTTTGGCCATCCTACCTGTGTCTAGACTGGTCAGCATGGATAGCCGTGCCGTGGTGCACACCGCCACAGCGATCAAGGCGGCTGCTGGCATGGCAGTACGCCCAGTCCATCTCATACGACGCCACGCTCATGCACAACGACAACAGCCGGAGCACGCCCATGTCAGTCCGCGAAATTCCCATGATCATCGATGGCCAGGCCGTCCCCTCGCAGTCCAGCGAATGGCGCGATGTGATCAATCCGGCGACCCAGCAAGTGGTCGCGCGGGTGCCGTTCTGTACCCTGGAGGAGGTCGACCGGGCCGTTGCCAGCGCCCATCAGGCCTTTGCCACCTGGCGCAAGGTGCCGCTGGCCAAGCGCATGCGCATCATGCTCAAGCTGCAGGCGCTGATTCGCGAGCATACCCCGGAGCTTGCCGCCCTGATCACCGAGGAGCACGGCAAGACCCTGCCCGACGCCGAAGGTGAAGTCGGTCGTGGTCTCGAGGTGGTCGAACACGCCTGCTCGATCACCTCGCTGCAACTGGGGGAGCTTGCCGAGAACGCCGCCAACGAGGTGGATGTCTATACCCTCAACCAGCCGCTGGGGGTAGGTGCCGGCATCACCGCCTTCAACTTCCCCATCATGTTGCCCTGCTTCATGTTCCCGCTGGCCATCGCCACCGGCAACACCTTCGTGCTGAAGCCCTCCGAACAGGACCCGAGCTCCACCCTGCGCCTGGTGGAACTGGCGCTCGAGGCCGGTGTCCCCGCCGGTGTGCTCAACGTGGTGCATGGCGGCCCTGATGTCGCCAATCACCTGTGCGAGCACCCGGATATCAAGGCCATGTCGTTTATCGGGTCCACCCATGTCGGCACCCAGCTTTATCGCCGTGCCAGCGAGTCCGGCAAGCGCGCTCAAGCCATGATGGGCGCCAAGAACCACTGTGTCGTGATGCCGGACGCCAACCGCTCTCAGGCCATCAACAACCTGCTGGGGTCGGCCTTCGGCGCCGCCGGCCAGCGCTGCATGGCCAACTCGGTGGTGGTGCTGGTCGGCCAGGCCCGGGAGTGGCTCGATGATATCGTCGAGGGGGCTCGCAACATGAAGGTGGGGCCTGGCACCGACCGCGAGGCGGATCTCGGGCCTCTGGTGTCACCGGCGGCCAAGGATCGTGTCGAAGGCTTGATCGCCAAGGGCGAACAGGAAGGCGCTCGGCTGCTGGTCGACGGACGTGGCTGCCAGGTCGAGGGCTACCCCGACGGCAACTTCGTCGGCCCAACCCTGTTCGCCGGCGTGACGGCGGACATGAGCATCTATCGTGAAGAGGTGTTCGGTCCGGTGCTGTGCGTGGTCGAGGTGGACACGCTGGACGAGGCCATCGCCTTCGTCAACGCCAACCCCAACGGCAATGGTACTTCCATCTTCACCAATTCCGGCTGGGTGGCGCGTCGCTTCGAGAGCGATATCGATGTCGGTCAGGTGGGCATCAATGTGCCGATCCCGGTGCCGGTGGCCTACTTCAGTTTTACCGGCTCGCGCGCCTCCAAGTTGGGTGACCTTGGCCCCAATGGCAAGCAGGCCATCAGCTTCTGGACCCAGACCAAGACGGTGACCGCGCGCTGGTTCGAGCCGGAAAACGTCTCGAGCGGCATCAACAGCACCATCTCGCTCGGCTGATCCAGGGCCGAGCAGGCATGCTGACGCAGCGGCCACGTCCTGTCTGACTCGAGCTCTCGGGCCTGGCCCGGCTGCAGGCTGCGATGCCCCCATCAAGGGGGCATCGTCGTTTTCGGCAGCGGCGACCCGGCATTCGATCAAAGTACCAGAGCACTAAATTGACCTTTACGTTAACGTCAATGTATTGCCTGGCCCTTCTTCCATGCCCACGTCAGCCCGGAGCCCCCATGAGCCCCTCGATCAGCCCATCTCTCAGCCGCTTTCCCGTCCCCGAATCACTGAACGATCTGCCCGATGATATCCGTGACAGCATCCTGGCGGTTCAGGAGAAGGCGGGCTTCGTGCCTAATGTCTTCTTGATGCTGGCCCATCGGCCGGCGGAGTTTCGTGCCTTCTTCGCCTATCACGATGCGCTGATGGAGCGTGAGTCCGATAGCCTGACCAAGGCCGAGAAGGAGATGATCGTGGTCGCCACCAGCGCCCGCAACCACTGCCTCTACTGCGTGGTGGCTCATGGAGCGCTGGTCAGGATCTACAGCAAGGATCCTCTGCTCGCCGACCAGGTGGCGGTCAACCATCGCAGTTCTGGCTTGAGCGAGCGACATCGCGTCATGCTGGACTTCGCGCTGCACTGCGCAATCGATCTGGGCGAGCTGACCGATGAGTGGGAGCAACGTCTGCAGGCGGTGGGGTTCAGCCGCGACGATATCTGGGATATCGGTGCGATCTGCGCCTTCTTTGGGCTGTCCAACCGCCTGGTGACCTTGACCGGTACGCCACCCAACCCGGAATTCTACTTGATGGGCAGGGTGCCCAGAGACGTCTGAACTCAGCCCATCAGCTTCGACAGTGGTTGCTCTGCCAGATCGGCAAGCCAGTGGGTGAGGGCGGAGCGCTGGGCCGCATGAAGGACCAGGCCCACGGTGTCATCGCTGTCGGCGGGGGAGTCATCGTGGGGCAGGCTGACGGCGAAGTCGCCTTCTTCGAGGTGGAACTCGTGAATCTCGCGCAGGCCTACCGGGGTCTCGCAGCGAATCGAGCGGTAGCTGTCGTCTTCGCCATAGATGAGGCGATGGCAGACCTTGTAGCGTGTGTAGAGCGAGAGTCCGCCGGGGAAGGCCGGCCACTTCGCCGGGTGAAGGCGAATATCGCTATCCAGCCCCATGGCATTGGCCTCGGCGCTGGACAACGCCTCTTCCAGGGCCGGGGCGAGCAGTGGGTGTGACTGGGTGTGTGGTGCGGCGTTGATGAGGTCATGAGGGCGGTGGATGTCGGCGTCCCGGAAGTTCAGGGTGTGCTGTTCGCAGTCGCCGTTTTCCCAGCCATCGAGCAGTCGTAACGTCAGTCGGCCCTGGCGCATCGGCGCGAAGACCAGCAGATTGAGGGCCAGCAGTAGATGCAGGCGTCGCTCGCTGGTCTGGTTGTCGAAGGCGGTATAGGGCGAACTGAATAGCCGATGCAGGCGACCGGGCGCGTGTTCCTTGGCTTCATGGTAGGACATGGGGCATTTTCCTCGAGACCGTACGACAACCAGCACATGCCACCATCAGGACCTGGTTGAAGCAGGGGCGTCTGCCGAGCTTCCCGCATGCCCTGATCGAGGCTTTTTATTTTAGACCCAACTTTATTAGCAGAAATTTAAATTTTTATCGAGACAATGCCGAGCCAGGCGAGTGGAAGTCAGTGATCGTCACTCTGGGCGGCCGTTGAGCTGGTTGTCTTCTCTGCTGCCTGGGCGGGGGCTGGCAACGTCCTGGCTGAGGTCTTCGAGGCGGCCTCTGCGGCACTGCGCTTTCTGGCTTCCTTGTTGCGATACATCATGGCGTCGGCGGCGCGCAGCAGTTCTTCCTCGCGCAGGTAGTCTCGATCCCCGGTCTCGGCGACGCCCAGGCTGATCGAGAAGTTCGGGTACTTGCTCTGGAAGGCCAGTTCAATCTTGCTGCCGATGGTCTTGGCGCTCTTGGCGTCACAGTCTGGCAGGATACAGCAGAATTCATCCCCCCCGAGGCGGCAGCAGATGTCGCTGCTGCGGACCGTTTCACGCATGATCTGGCCGAAGGTGACAAGGATTTCATCACCCTTGTGGTGGCCGTGGGTATCGTTGATCTGCTTGAAGTCATCGATATCGCAGTAGATCAGGCTGACCAGCGAGTGACGTCGCTCGGCCATGCGGATCTCCCTGTTCAGGGCCTCGCTCATGCCTCGCTTGTTGAACAGCCCGGTAAGGGCGTCCTTTTCTGCGTAGGCGGCCAGCTCCTTGGTCTTCTCTTCCAGGTTGCGAGCGTAGAGCTCCATTCGGCGCTTGGCGCTGTGGACCTCGTTGAGCAGGGTATCGATATAGGTATCGAAGACCAGGGTGATATCGAAGTACATCAATTTGTCGAGGTTGTTCTTCGCCGACTTGGTCGCCTGCACGTCCTCGAGGTTCTCGTCGATGACGCGAAACAGGATTTCCTTGAGCGTGCGCATGGCGGCCAGAAACAGCTTGGGTTCGACGCCGATACGCTTGTGCACCAGACCGATGCGCAGCCGACTGTTGACGTATTCCGCGTCGTAGTAGCCGGTGAAGATGTCGAGGACGTACTGGCGCTGGGCCGAGCGCAGTCGCTGCAGGGTCTCGGAGTCGCCGATCAGCAGGCTGATCTCGTCGATCTCGGTCTGCCGCTCGTAGAACTCTTCGACGATGATCTCGATATGCTCGTTGATGAGGGGTTTGAGCGCTGCCAGATCGGCCAGGTCGGCTTCGTCGAGGCTCAGGAATTCCTTGCGACGCTGGATCTCGACCTCGCTGATGTGCATCTGTTCCAGCAGGGACTTGTCGATTGGCCTCATGGCAACTCTCACTGGATGGGTGCGACCACTGCGGAACGACATCGAGCCGTGCGGCCGCACCATGTCTTGAAGGCTACCTTCAAGATATATCGTGGATTGGAGACTCCTGCATCGCATTTTCGCGGTTTTACACGCAATTGACACACACCTATTCCACGCGGTGCGCGATCAAGTACACCATCCTAGGTATGCTGTGGATCTAGTGCTGGAGAGGGGGAAAGTTGGCGCCTGGCCCTAAGTCTATTGAATGACCGAACGCAACAGCTCACCAACGTTGCCACTCTGGGACGGCAATGCCAGCAGGGCAGGATCGGGCGACGTCGCCGTCAGGCTGGCCACCTGAAACTTGTCGCCAAAACGCAGAAGTCCGAGCCCCTGTTGCTCGAGCCTTGCCGCCACCGGGTCCGGTTGCCCCGACAGAATGCTCTGATAGCGGTCGACGACCCGTAAAAGCTCGATGACCTCCGGTCGCTGGCTGAGTACCAGTTCATCCTCTCGGCGATCGCCCTCCTGGGTAATCCAGTCAAGACGATAGACCTCGCCCTCGATGCCGGCGACGCTTTCCCGCGTGCCGACAGGCTCCAGCGACAGCACCTGCTGGGCCTGGTAACTGCCGAGGTCGGACAGGTCCGGGCCACCGAGTTGCCCGGCGATGGATTGAACATCGCGGATGCCCAGCACCACCGTCTGACCACCGAAGTTGGTGACCACGTGGCCCTTGCCGTCTCTCAACAGCAGATAGCCCTTGGCCGCGTGGCGGGGAAAGTCCAGGCGCAGTTGATCACCGATCCAGCGTGCGGTGACGGCGCTCTCGGGGTCGCCACTGCCATCGACCAGGGTGGCCTGGCCATCGGCCAGGGCGCTTGCAGACACACATAGCAGACAAGCCGCTAGCAGACGGCGCATCGATGATTCCTCATGGCATGAAGATCAAGGGGAAGGGCGGGGCAATGGCTCGCGCCAACAAGACGCGGCGCCCTGGCAGAATTGCCTTCCGGGGCGCCGTCCAGCACGGGCCAATCAGGAGAGTGACAGATGGCCATCGTCGATGATGCGGCGAATGGCCTGCAGCTCGTCGCAGGTGAAGTGTTCCAGTCGTCCCGACAGCAGATCACTGATCTTCTGCATGGGGAGACCCGCGCGGCGTGCGATCTCGCGGCTTCCGAGATCAGATACGGCGATAAGCCGCGTAACAATGCGCATCAGTCGTGTGCGCTGTTCCAGGTCCCTGACATCGAGGTCAGGGCATCGTCGAGGAGGCGGTTCGGAAGCGTCTGCTCGAGACAAGGAATCTGCGGTGCTCATGGTACTCCAATGGGCGTTTTCGACCCCTACAGCATGCAACCTTTTTTGCCCTCTTGCCAGTCCAATTTGGTGTCCGTTCTGGACGTGGCGCAGCGACGAAAACTCCTCATTCCGCAGACGCCGCGGGAGACTGCGGCTGACGGCGATGGCGCCATCTGCAGGCCCTACAAACTTAGACCAAAGAGGTATAAACGAAGGCTGCGGACGGCAAACATCCTCATGATAAGTTGCACGCGCGATTGATAAATTCAACGGTGCGTCCTGTCCCCGGTCAACAATCACTGTTCTGCGGGAACGCACCACTGCGGCGAGAGGTTTATCTCATGGACAATAACAGCAATGGCGGAGCCCAGCTGAGCCGAGTGCTGGCCCGCAAGGACGTCCTGGCGCTGGCCTTCGGTGCCATGGTCGGCTGGGGCTGGATCGTATTGACGGGTGGCTTCATCACCTCGGCAGGAAGCCTTGGCGCTATACTGGCATTCGTGCTGGGCGGCATGGTGATCGTGCTGGTGGGGCTGACCTACTCTGAGCTCGCTTCGGCGATGCCTCAGGTCGGTGGTGAGCACGTCTACAGCTACCGTGCCCTGGGCCATTTTGCCTCCTTCCTGTGTACCTGGGCGATCGTGCTGGGTTATCTCAGCGTGGTGGCCTTCGAGGCGGTAGCGCTGCCCACCGTGGTCGAGCATCTGTTCCCCGGCTACGCCGTCGGTCACCTGTGGACCCTGGCGGGCTGGGACGTCAAGGCCACCTGGGTGGCCGTCGGTGTGGCCGGCTCGGTGGTCATGATGGCCATCAACTATGTCGGCGTACGCACTGCGGCGCTGGTCCAGAAGGTGGTGACGCTGCTGATTCTGGCCGTCGGTGTGATGTTCATCACCGGCGCACTGTTCGAGGGTAGCAGCGCTTCGCTGACGCCGTTGTTCAACACCGAAGAGGGTGTGCTGGGCGGGATCACCATGGTGCTGATCATGGTTCCTTTCCTGTTTGTCGGCTTCGACGTCATCCCGCAGGCGGCGGAAGAGATCGACCTGCCGTTTCGCGAGATCGGTCGGGTTTTGATGCTGTCGGTGGTCCTGGCGGTGTTCTGGTACGCCTTCATCGTGCTGGGAACGGCCTTGATGCTGCCCAAGGCGGAGCTCGAGAACAGCTCCCTGGCGGTACCTGACGCCATGGGGGCGGTGTTCAATACCCCCTGGGCGGCCAACCTGATGGTACTGGCGGGTATCGCCGGCATCCTGACCAGCTGGAACGCCTTCTACGTCGGTGGCTCTCGCGCCATCTATGCACTGGCCCACTGTGGCATGCTGCCGGCCTTTCTGGCCAAGCTGCATCCTCGTCACAGGACGCCGGTCAACGCCATTCTGTTGATGGGAGCCTTGTCGAGCCTGGCGCCTCTGCTGGGACGCCAGGCCATGGTGTGGCTGGTGGTGGCCGGTGGTCTCGGCATCGTCATCGCCTACCTGTTCGTATCCATTTCGTTTCTGGTGCTTCGGCGCAAGGAGCCGGAACTCGAAAGACCGTTCAAGGTCAGCCATCCTCGCCTGGTCGGCTGGCTGGCGGTGGTGCTGTCGCTGGGACTGATCGGGCTCTACCTGCCCGGCAGCCCCTCGGCGCTGTCACCCATCGAGTGGGGGCTGTTCGCCGGCTGGATGGGTGCCGGGCTTTGCCTGTACCTGTGGTCCCGCCGCCGCTACGGCACGGCCTACAGCCAGCGACAGATGCGTCGTGAGCTGGAAGGCACCTGACGCCTTGACCGCAACGCCGGTCGGCGGCTTTGCCGGCCGGCGGACGCTTTTAGAACTCTGGACCTTGTCCCGAAAATCAGCACCCGGCGGCAGCCGGGTTTTTGTTGACTAAAAATAAAAATGTAGATATTTTGACAAAACGTCAAAACAAATACGGAGCCCTGCCATGTCCATCCTTGCCTCTGCCCAGCTTCAGGATCGTGATGATCAGACCACCGCCCCTGGCGCACGCGATCCGCGCGGGTTCACCCTGGTCCCGTCGACGTCTTCCGAGCGTCTGCAGGAGCTGCGTGTCGAGCGGTCGGTCGTCGCTGCCTTCCTCGACGCCTGTGCCGAATGGCCGATTCAAGCGCTGGAGTACAAGTCGATGCTGCGTTTTCGTGTCGCGGGGATACTCGATGAGCTGTGCGAGGGGACGCTCAGGCCGCGGCTGGCGAATATCCTGCTGGACCGTCACCAGGGAGCGCTGCAGGTCGTGCCGGAAGGGCTGGACCGGGTCGAGCAGGCCGAGGACATGGTCAAGTTTGCCACCGCCGTTGCCCACCTGATCGGACGATCCAACTTCGATGCCATGAGTGGTCAGTACTATGCCCGCTTCGTGGTCGAGAATGTCGACTCCTCCGACAGCTATCTGCGGGCGCCGCATCGGGTGATGGAGCTTCACAACGACGGCACCTTCGTCGAGCAGGTCACCGACTACGTGCTGATGATGAAGATCGACGAGCAGCACATGGAAGGCGGCAACTCGCGGCTGCTGCATCTGGACGACTGGCACGAGCTGGAGCGGTTCTGCCGTCACCCGCTGGCGTTCAGTGAGATGCGCTGGTCGGCTCCGCCCAGCAAGAATGTGGTGCGCGACGTCTTTCACCCGGTATTCGACGTCGACCGTGATGGCCGCCCGGTGATGGCCTACATCGATCAGTTTGTCCAGCCACGTGATCTGGAGGAGGGCAACTGGCTCTGCGAGCTGTCCGACTCGCTGGAGTCGAGCGACGGCGTCATCTCCCTGCCCAACCCGGTCGGAAGCTTCCTGCTGATCAACAACCACTTCTGGCTGCACGGTCGCGACAAGTTCAAGGCCCACCCGCAGCTCAGGCGCGAGCTGATGCGCCAGCGCGGTGTCTTCACCTGTGGCAGCACCCTGCGAGCGCGCCAGGGCTGAGGTGTCCTCCGGGGAAGAGGGGGGCAGCGGGGCCCGGCCCGACGCGGTACTCTAGGGTGATGGGCCCCGCGATACCCGGCCGCCCACGATGTATCCGGCCCCGTCCCGGCGGCGGGGCAAGACCAAGGACAACGAGACCCCCATGTACGACTTCATCATCATCGGCGGTGGCATTCTGGGCATGTCCACCGCCATGCAGCTCAAGGACGCCTATCCTGAAAAGCGCATGCTGTTGCTGGAAAAGGAGGACGGTCCGGCTCGCCATCAGACCGGTCACAACAGTGGCGTGATACACGCCGGGGTCTACTACACACCGGGCAGCCTCAAGGCGCGCTTCTGTCTGGAAGGCAACCGTGCCACCAAGGCGTTCTGCGAGACCCACGACATCGCCTACGACAGCTGCGGCAAGCTGCTGGTCGCCACCAACGAGGTGGAGTTGGGGCGGATGAAGGCCCTGTGGGAACGCACCGAAGCCAATGGGCTCGAGCGTGAATGGCTCGACGCCGGTGCCCTGGCAGAGCGTGAGCCCAACATCACCGGCGTCGGCGGCATCTTCGTGCCGTCCAGCGGTATTGTCGACTATGCCGAGGTCACTCGCGCCATGGCCGCCGAGTTCGAGCGACGCGGTGGCGAGATCCGCTACTCACGGGAGGTCACCGGGCTCGACGAACGTCGCCAGGAAGTGGTGGTGACCACCACCACCGAGACCTTCAGCAGTCGCTACCTGGTAAGTTGCTCGGGGCTGATGGCCGACCGGGTGGTGCGCATGCTGGGGCAGACCCCGAGCTTCACCATCTGTCCCTTCCGCGGGGAGTACTTTCAGTTGCCCGAGCACCGCAACGCCATCGTCAATCACCTGATCTACCCGATTCCGGACCCCAGCATGCCGTTTCTCGGCGTCCACCTTACCCGCATGATCGATGGCAGCGTGACGGTGGGGCCCAACGCCGTGCTGGCATTGGCCCGCGAGGGCTATCGCAAGCGTGATGTCTCGGCAGCAGATCTGGTCGGCATGGTCAGCCATCCGGGTATTCTCAAGGTGCTGTGGCGTCATCTGGGCCCTGGCATGCGCGAGATGAAGAACTCGCTGTCACGGCGTGGCTATCTGGAAGAGGTGCGCAAGTACTGCCCGAGTCTCACCCTCGATGACCTGAAGCCCTACCCGGCCGGGGTGCGTGCCCAAGCGGTGACACGAGACGGCAAGCTGGTCGACGACTTTCTGTTCGTCAACACGCCGCGCACCATCAACGTAGGCAATGCGCCATCGCCGGCGGCGACCTCGGCGTTGCCGATCGGTGCCCATATCGTCGCCAAGGTACGCGAGCAGGTCGACAGTCAACGCTGAGGCGTGAAAAGCCGGCGCGACGCCGGCTCCCTGAGAAGCGCGCCCTTCGGGGGTTCGACGGGCAGGATGGCGGGCCAGTGTCTCTAAGACCTTGTGAGAATTGCAGACAAAGATAAAAAACGTCGAAATGTCTGCAGTGGCAAGCGAGGCCGGCTCTTGCTAGCTTGCCTAGGCGATTGCTGTATCGACACTTCAATTCCGCACAATAAATTCTAAGCGGTTCCCACGAGGAACGGAGGAAGACCATGCGAGCACTGACCCTTGCCCTGACGGCATCCCTGCTGGTTGCCAGCCACAGCGCCGTGGCCCAGAGCCAGCTGTCGATCGCCACCGGTGGAACCGGCGGCACCTACTACCCCTACGGTGGAGGCCTGGCCGAGCTGATCAAGAAGCACGTCGACGGCTACGACGCCGTGGCTGAAGTGACCGGCGCCTCGGTGGAGAACATGGGACTGGTCTGGCGTGGTGACTCCGATCTGGCGCTGGCGCTGGCCGACACCGTCCACCAGGGGGCTACCGGTACCGGTGACTTCGAGGGGCGCAAGCTCGAGAACATTCGTGCCATCGCCTCCATCTATCCCAATGCGGTGCAGATCGTGACCATGGCCGACTCCGACATCGACTCGCTGGAGGACCTGGAAGGCAAGGTCGTGTCCGTGGGTGCGCCCGGCAGCGGCACCGAGCTCAACGCCCGCGCCATCCTCGAAGCCAACGGCATCAGCTATGACGACTTCGACCCGCGCCGCTTGAACTTCAACGAGACCGCCGACGCCCTGCGTGATGGCGATATCGATGCCGGTTTCTGGAGCGTGGGGCCGCCCACCAGCTCGATTCTGAACCTGGCCACCACCAGCGATGTTCGGCTGATCGGCCTCAGCGACGAGGAAGTCGCCAAGGCGCGCGAGGACGAACCGGTGTTTGCCCCGTATGAGCTCAAGGCCGGTCTCTACGAAGGCATGGAAGAAGCGGTGCAGACCCTTGGCGTACCCAACGTGCTGATCGCCAGCAGCGAGATGGACGAGGAACTGGCCTACCAGATCACCAAGACCCTGTTCGAGCAGACCGACGAGCTGATCGCCATCCATCCGGCGGCCAATGACACCACCGTCGAGTTCTCGGTGAACTCCACACCCATCGCCTTCCACCCGGGCGCACTGCGCTACTACGAGGAAGTCGGTGCCGAGGTGCAGGACAAGCAGCGTCCCTGATGGCGGGGCGTCGATTCATGGCAGGGCGGGCCTCCGGGCTCGCCCTGCCTGCGCTTGGGCTGGTCACGCTGATGACCGTGGCGGACGCTGGCCAGGCAAGTGATGCCGACTGCGATGCTCTTTTCACCTTGAGCGTGCGCGACGCCGAGGGCGCCGCGCTGGTGGAACTGCCGATGCCCGATGGCGCCGGCTGGTGCCTGGCCTGGAACCACTCGGTAGAAGGCTTCGAGGTGCTCGACTGCTATCGCAACCTCGGCGGTGCCATGGTGCTTGAACGCAGTCACCTGCCGGACTTTGCCGCGGGCCTCGACCATGTGCCCGGGCGCGGACGCCAGGTCAGCGACGGTCAGGGCGGCTACTGGATCGAGGACATCGACGAGCCCGTCCCCGGCAATCGCTATCGGCTGCGGGTCGGCGCCAAGCGCGTCGATCATCGCCTGGTCAGCCGTGGTGAGCCGACCCTGGAGACGTTGATCAAGGCGCGGGCCGACTGTCCGGACGGGGACTCCCTGGCCGTGCCGGCGGCCTCCACGCCCATCAGCCTGAGCGATCTGGCGGCGGGGCGTTTGGTCAGCGTTGGACTCGAGCGGCGCGACTAGCCTGTCGTTGGCCCAGGCTATCGAATAACGCCACCAACCGCGTGGGCACTTCGGCCCCTCGAGGGGCCTGCGACCTGCGACAGCATTCCGAATTATGCCGACCGGCCAAGCGCCGGCAAGGCCTGACGAGAATCACGACAATGAGCGAAACGGCAGCTTCACCGGTGGTGCCTGGCAGCCAGGCCAACCACCCCAAGACCATCCTATGGCTGATCACCCTGGTGGCGGTCGGCCTGTCGCTGTTCCAGCTCTACTCGGCGGGGATTCAGCCGCTGGGGCTGTTCTATCAGCGCAGCATCCACCTTGCGCTGGTGATGATGCTGGCGTTCCTGATGTTTCCGGTGTTCGGTCCCAAGCGTGACAGGGGCGTGCTGGGTGGGGCGATCGACCTTGTGTTCTTTACCGGAGCGATGATCACCGGCGGCTACATGGCGCTGTTTCTGGACGAGATCATCAATCGCGCCGGTTTCTGGAGCCAGACCGACATCACCGTCGGCATCATCGCCACCATCACGGTGCTTGAGGCCAGCCGTCGCGCGGTGGGTCTGGGCATGACCATCATCGGCCTGATCGCCATCCTCTACGCCTTTGCCGGGCCTCGTGGCGAGTTACCCTGGCTCGGCCAGTTCCTGCCCGGCATCCTCGAGCATCGCGGCTACAATCTCGATCGCCTGGTGGGCCAGCTTTACCTGGGGCAGGAAGGCATCTTCGGCCTGCCCATGGGGGTGGCCGCGACCTATATCTTCATCTTTGTGTTGTTCGGTGCCTTTCTCGAGATCACCGGGGCGGGCAAGTTCTTTATCGATCTTGCCTACGCTGCCACCGGCCGCCAGCGTGGCGGGCCCGCCAAGGCCGCGGTCATCGCCTCCGCCGGCATGGGCTCGATCTCCGGCAGCGCCATCGCCAACGTGGTCACCACCGGCGCCTTTACCATCCCGCTGATGAAGCGCCTGGGCTACAAGCCCCACCAGGCTGGTGGCATCGAGGCGGCGGCGTCGACCGGTGGCCAGATCATGCCACCGCTGATGGGGGCCGGTGCCTTCCTGATCGCCGAGTACACCCGGCTGCCGTATCTCGAGGTGGTCAAGGTCAGCATCCTGCCGGCCTTCATGTACTTCGCCACCGTCTATCTGTTCGTGCATATCATCGCCCTCAAGGAGGGCATGCAGGGCATGGCCAAGGACGAGCTGCCGCAGATGAGCGACGTGCTCAAGCACGGCTGGCACTTCCTGCTGCCGCTGGCGGTGCTGGTGTGGCTGTTGATGATGAACATGTCGCCGATGCGAGTGGGCTACTACGCCATCGTCTGCATGCTGCTGGTGGCGGTGCTGCGTTTTGCGGTGTGGTTCTTGTTCGTGGCGCCAGGCGAGGGGCAGCCGGTGACCGCCGAGCGTCTGGGGCTGGCCTGTCGCAACGGTCTGCTCAAGCTGATTGAAGGCCTCGAACTCGGTGCGCGCAACGCCGTGGCGGTGACCATGGCCTGTGCGGTGGCAGGGATCATCGTCGGGGTAGTGGGGCTGACCGGTCTCGGCCTCAAGTTCTCGGCCATGATGCTGGCTTTCTCGGGCGGTAACCTGCTGCTGGCGCTGATCATGGTGCTGCTGGCGAGTCTCGTGCTGGGCATGGGGCTGCCGGTGACGGCCAGCTATATCGTGCTGATCGTGCTGGTGGGACCGGCGCTGGCCAATGAGTTCGGGGTGCCGTTGCTGATCGCCCACCTGGTGGTGTTCTGGTATTCCCAGGACTCCAACGTGACGCCGCCGATCGCGCTGGCCGGCTTCGCCGGGGCCGCCATCGCCGGGGCCAAGCCCATGGAGACCAGCTTCCAGTCGTGGAAGTTTGCCAAGGGCCTCTACCTGGTGCCGCTGTTCATGGTCTACAACCCCGAGATCATCGTCGGCGGGCCGGTCTGGCTGCTGATCTGGAAGGGCTTCACCGGGCTTCTGGCGCTGGGCGCCTTCGCCGCCACCCTGGAAGGCTATCTGTTCACCCGCATGGCGATCTGGCAGCGCGTGCTGCTGCTGCCGGCGATCGTCGGGGTGTTCCTGCCGTCGCTGGTGTTCGACGTCGCCGGTGCCGCCGTCATGCTGGCGATCATCAGCCTCAACTTCTGGCAGGCTCGCCGCTCGCCGGCAACAGCTTAGCGGCGCCAGGGCAGCCGCCAGCAGCGACAACGCCGTGCCCTTGGGCACGGCGTTGTCGTATCGGGAGGAGCCGGTCCGTCGAGGGCGCTCGCTTACTGCGGCTGGCTGGACGACGTCTCGGTATTGGCACCGGTGTCGGCATTTTCGCCGCTCGCCGCGGCGGCGCCCTGGCTGGGCTCCTGCATGCCGGCGGCCTGTTCGGCCACGGCGTCGGCCTCTTCCACGGCCTGCTTCTCGGCGGCGGTGGGTTCATCACCGCTGGACAGCAGCGCCTCCTGGGCCTTCTGCATGCTGTCGCTCTGGGCATTGCCGTCGGCACCCACCGGGCGCAGCACCACCGACACCGGCGGCTGGTCGGCGTCGGCACCGACTTCCACCGGAGTGGCTTCGGTACTGGTCCACACCAACTGACCTTCGTCGTTGCGGATCTCGCCACGCAGGCTGTGGGTGTGGCGCGGGTTCACCGCGTCGCTTGCGTAGCTCAGCGAGAAGTCGGTCGGCGCCTGGCGCTCGATGGTCACCGTGGTTTCGGCGATGGTCCTGGCCGGGGCGTCGGCGAGGGCAACGTCGTTGAGCAACACCGTGGCCTCGGCATTGTCGGGCAGGCTCTGGCCGGCCTCGGCGAAGCTCAGGGTACCGTCAAGCGTCATTTTCTGCGCCTGTTCGGTGGTGCTCTGCTGGCTGGCGTTCGAGCCCTCCTGCGCGGTGCTGGCGGTGCTCTGTCCCTCATCGCAACCGGCCAGCGCCAGGCCGGAGGTCAGGGCGGCAATAAGCAGCAGGGTCGGTTTCATGGCTCTCTCCTTGGGTGAGCGGGTCGTCCTGTCAGGCGGCGTGGAGTGTCGGCGATGGCCGCGACAGCAGCGTTACCCTAGCAGGCCAATGCGCAGTCAGGGTGAAAGGCGCTGTCGCTGGCTGGCGACGTCTCCGCATAGGGAGAGGTACTGCTCCCCCGGCTCTGCTAGACTATGCCGCTTCCCGATTGTTCCCTTGTCGTGGCGATTTCTTTGCCGCGGCGCCGTCGTTTCTTCGAGGAGTTGCCGATGTCATCCACTTCCCCAGCGCCCCGGGTCGGCGTGATCATGGGTTCCAAGTCCGACTGGCCGGTCATGGAACACGCCGTGACCATGCTCGAGCGCCTCGGCGTGAGCTACGAGACCCAGGTGGTCTCCGCCCACCGCACCCCGGATCTGCTGTTCGACTACGCCAAGGGTGCCGCCGAGCGTGGTATTCAGGTGATCATCGCCGGGGCCGGCGGTGCAGCGCACCTGCCCGGCATGGTCGCCTCCCAGACCGCGCTGCCGGTGCTCGGCGTGCCGGTGGAGTCCAAGGCGCTCAAGGGACTGGATTCACTGCTGTCGATCGCCCAGATGCCAGGCGGCGTCGCCGTCGGCACCCTGGCCATCGGCAAGGCTGGTGCTACCAATGCTGGCCTCCTGGCAGCCCAGATCGTGGGGCTCGGGGACAGCCAGGTTCGCGAGGCCGTCGAGGCCTTCCGCGCCGAGCAGACCCAGACCGTGCTCGACAATCCCGATCCTCGTCCGCCCGAGTCTCGTCAGGGCTGAACGGCGTCGTGTACCCGCAGGAAAACAGGAGCAAGTCATGAAGATTGGCGTTCTCGGGGCCGGACAGCTCGGCCGTATGCTGGCGCTGGCCGGCTATCCGCTGGCCAACCGGTTCCGCTTTCTCGATACCACCGGCCACCCCAGCGCCGGGATCGGCGAGGTGATGATTGACACCGACCAGAAGCACGTCCAGAGCTTCCTCGAAGACGTCGACCTGGTCACCTACGAGTTTGAGCACCTGCCGGTGTCGCTGGTCCAGGCGATCGAAGCCGAGAAACCGGTCTACCCCGGCAGTGAGGCGATCCGGGTGTGTCAGAATCGTGCCGAGGAGAAGGCGCTGTTCGATCGACTGGGTATTCCGACGCCGGCCTATCGCCTGGTGGACAGCGCCGAGTCGCTGGAAGCCGCCGCTCGTGAGCTGGGCACGCCGGTGGTGGCCAAGTCGATCACCGAGGGCTATGACGGCAAGGGGCAGGCGGTGCTGAAGGACCCGGCGGAAGCTGCCGATGCCTGGAAGCTCATCAATCACCCGCGGTTGATCGTCGAGTCCTTTGTCGACTTCGTGCGCGAGGTGTCGATCATCGCCGTGCGCGGACGCGACGGAGAGGTGGTGTTCTACCCCATGGCGGAAAACGTCCATGTCGATGGCATCCTGCGTTACTCGCTGGCGCCGATGCCGGATCTCGACGATAGCGTCCAGCACACCGCCGATGAATACATCCGGGCGCTGCTGGATGAGCTGGACTATGTCGGTGTGCTGACCCTGGAGCTGTTCCAGTGCGCCGACGGCAGCCTGCTGGCCAACGAGATGGCACCGCGAGTGCACAACTCCGGCCACTGGACCATGGATGGCGCGGTGACCAGCCAGTTCGAGAATCATCTGCGTGCCATCCAGGGCCTGCCGCTGGGGGACACCAGTGCCCGGGCGCCGACCTGCATGGTCAACGTGATCGGACGCGAGCCCGAGCCGAGCCAGGTGCTGGCCATGCGCGACGCTCATCTTCATCGCTACGACAAGAGCGAGCGCGCCGGTCGCAAGCTTGGTCACATCAACCTGGTCGCCGACGATCACGCGAGCCTGCTTGAGCGGGTGCGCGAATGCGCCGCCCTGGTGCCGGACGCGCCCGAGGTGCGCTTCAGCTTCGAAGACTGAGCCAGGCGCTGTTTTGCTCCCTCCAGGACGGGCCCCAACACGGGGCCCGTCGTCGTTTCGGGGTGGCGATGACGCCACCGCGGCGCTAGAGTAGTTGATGCGTTCTGTATACAAAAATAAGTAATGAGGTGTTCGATGATTCGCAAAGTTGGATACATGGCGGCGCTGTGTGGTCTCTCGCTTTCGCCTTCCCTGGCCGTGGCGGATGCCTTCGAGGTGGCCATGCTATTGCCGGGGCAGAAGGATGACGGCGGCTTCATGGAGGCGGGTTACCGTGGACTCGAGCGCATCGAGGCCGAACTTGGCGCCGAGATCAGCTACGAGGACGGGATAGCGCCGGAGCCCGACGCGCTTGAGGCCGCCCTGCGGAGATTGGCGGATGCCGGGCCGGACCTGATCATCGCCCACGGCGGTCAGAATTCCGAGGCGGTGATGACGGTGGCCGCGGACTATCCCGAGGTGCTGTTCTCCGTTACCCAGGGGGATGTCACCGGCGACAATGTGTCGAGCTATGAGGTCCTTCAGGAGCAGTCCGCCTGGCTCGCCGGTGCAGCGGCGGGTCTGCTGACCCAAAGCGGCGTGGTGGGCCATATCTCGGGGATTCGCGTCACTCCGGGTCTCAAGGGTCGCGGGGGCTTCTACCACGGTCTGCAGCATACCCGGCCGGACGCCGACTTCCTCACCATCTTCGCCGGCGATCAGGACGATGTGTCACTGGCCCATGACGTGGCCAGCGCCCAGATCGAGGCCGGTGCCGATATCATCTTCACCATGTTGAATGCAGGTCGCCAAGGGGCCATCGAGGCGATGCAGGAGGCCGAAGGCGTTTGGCAGTTCGGCAATGTGCGCGAGTGGCATGAGGACTACCCGGAGGTGTTCGCCGGCTCCGCCATCGCCAACGTGTCCATGGCGGGTTTTGTTGCTGCCGAGGCGGTCAAGCAGGGCAGCTGGAGCTCGGGTGAGGTGGTGCGTATCGGCCTGGAGAACCCGGAGGCGGTGAGTCTGTCGCTGGCGCCCTGGGTCGAGGACGACATCGTCGCCGAACTCGATCGCCTCGCCGCCGAGATCGTCGAAGGAAGCATCGAGGTACAGACGTCCTACGACGGCGAGGAATTCTCTCTGTAGCAGGGGCAAGTCTCTCGCTGCTCAATGATGGATCAGCTCCACGCAAGAAGGCGGCCGCAAGGCCGCCTTCTTGGCTGTGAATCGGGTTCCTGCCCGTTACGTCGATCCGGTCAGCCCATCAGCAGGGCACTGGCCATTCCGCCACCGACCACCAGCAGCACAAACAGGATCAGGGCGAGCAGAAAGGGCTTCACGCCGAGCGCCTTGAGGCGCGACATCCGGGTGTTGATGCCAAGCGCGGCCATGGCCATGGTCAGGGCGATCTGGCCGGCCAGCACCAGGCCCGAGTGCAGCGGTGCGGGCAGGGTGATGACGCTGTTGACGCCGACCATGGCGATAAAGCCGAGGGCAAACCAGGGGATCACCAGCTTGGCCTTGTGTGCGCCCTGACCGCCTGCCTCGGCGCCTTCCTGGGTCGGCTGACGCAGCCACCATTGGCCGACCACCAGCAGGAAGGGCACCAGCAGCATCACCCGCACCAGCTTGACGATGACCGCGTTGGCCAGGGCATCCGGGCCGACGGCGTCGCCGGCGGCGACCACCTGGGCCACCTCATGCACGGTAGCGCCGATATAGACCCCGAACAGTCCCTCGTCCATGCCCAGCCACGGATACAGCAGCGGGTAGGTCAGCATGGCCAGGGAGCCGAACAGCACCACCGTGGCCACCGCCATGGACGCTGCTGCCGGCTTCGAGCGAATGGTCGACTCGGTGGCGAGCACCGCAGCGGCGCCGCAGATGGCGCTGCCGGCACTGGTCAGCAGGGTGGTCTCGCGATCCATGCCGAGCACCCGGGTGCCGATCTGGTAGCCGACCAGCAGTACCGCGGTGATGATCAGCGCGTCCAGCAGCAGCACCTTGGGCCCGAGCCCGACCACCTGAGCAAAGGTCAGCGACAGGCCGAACAGCACGATGCCGCCGCGCAGCAGCCAGCGGGTAGCGAAGGCGAGCCCCGGCTGGGCGCCCTCGACGGTGCGCTTGAGCGGCAGATTGCCGACCACGATGCCCAGCAGCAGGGCGAACACCAGCGGACTCACGCCTGCGTCGGCGATACCGGGCAGTCGGCTGATGGCCTGCCCGGCCAGCGTCAATAGTGCGCATAGCGCAAGTCCTTGCCACATGGGCGGATCTCCTCTTCGTGTCAGGGTATCGCCGCTACCGGCTCGTCTGGGTGGAGCCTGAGGCGTCGCTTCGATAGGGAGATTCTAGGCGTGGATATATCAGATGATTATCGTGTAATAACGAAACCTGTTATAAGCTGAGCCGATATAGGAGCCATTGTCGTTTCCCCGCCATCTTCCCTGCAACCGTCGAGCACCGTGATGAGTTTCTCGCCAGACAGTCCCACCCGCTCCCATATCACCCTGCGCCAGCTCGAGGTCTTCGTGGCGGTGGCCCGGCTGGGAACCGTCAGCGCCGCGGCCAGGCAACTGAGCCTGTCCCAGTCGGCGACCAGCCAGGCGCTGGCGGACCTGGAGCGTCAACTTGGTGTCACCCTGTTCGAACGCCCGGGGCGGCGGCTTGGCCTGAACGACATGGGCCATCGGCTGCTGCCGCGCGCCGAACAGCTGCTGGATGATCTGGGCGAGCTGATCGCCGCCGCCGAGGAACCGGGAGACGAGCTCCACGGCAGCCTGGCGATCTCCGCCAGCGCCACCATCGGTACCTATCTGTTGCCGCCGCTGGCTGGGGAGTTCGGCGGACTGCATCCGGGGGTCGACCTGCGCCTGCGACTGCGCAATACCGGCGAGGTGATCTCCGAGGTACAGCGCTTCGACGCCGACCTGGGGATGATCGAGGGGCGCTGTCACGAGCCGGGACTCGCCAGCGAAGTGTGGTGCGAAGACCATATGGTGATCGTCTGCGCGCCCGGGCATCCGCTGGTGGCCAAGGGCCGGGTCGAGGATGCTGATCTGGTCGAGCAGTCGTGGATCCTGCGCGAGATCGGCTCCGGCAGCCGGGAGGTGCTCGAGGCGGCGGTGCTGCCCCGGGTGCCGAGGCTCAAGGTACGCATGGAGCTGGGGCAGCACGAGGCGATCAAGCAGGCTGTGGCGGCGGGCCTGGGACTGGGTTGCCTGTCGCACCTGAGCGTGCGGGGAGAGCTCGAGCGAGGGGAGTTGCTGGCGCTGTTACATGACTTGCCGCTGACCCGCCACTTCTCGCTGGTGTGGCATCCGGACCGCTACCGCAGCCCGGCCTGGCAGGCCTTCAAGGTCTTCTTGATGGAACAGAGAAGCCGCTTCGCGCTGCCGGCGCAGGGCGCCTAGCGAGTCAAGGCGATCCCGATCTGCCATGTGGCCGGTGTTGTCACATTATCTGGGCGTTACCGGTCCACAGCAGAATGGCGGCGATCACCGCGAAGTGGGCCTGGGGGTACCAAGAGCAGGCGAGCCACCTTGGCGGGTTCACATTATCTGGGCGTTGCCGGTCCACAGCAGGATGGCGGCGATCACCGCGAAGTGGGCCTGGGGGTATCAAGAGCAGGCGAGCCACCTTGGCGGGTTCTTTGACCGTTGCCGGTGCCGTTACATGACCTGGGCGTTGCCGGTCCACAACAGAATGGCGGCGATCACCGCGAAGTGGGCCGGATACCACGCGAGCCACATCCGCCGCGGCATGACGATGCCGGGCGCGCGGCATAGCCGGTGAGCACCAGCGGCCAGCAGCAGCACCGCCAGGACCGTGGCCACGGTCACCGACTTGGCCATGTCGGAGCTGTTCATCATGCCTGCCACCAGCAGCAGCGGCAGGCAGCCGACCACCGCCAGCAGGCGCGAGAGCAGGGCGTCGTCGGTACGATGGAGTTGGCCCATGCCAAGCATGAAAAACGGCACCAGCAACAGGCCATGGTGGCCGTATTCGACCCAGAAGCCGGCAAAGTACCAGCCGGTTGCCACGCCGAGGGTCTCCAGCGCCAGGCGTACATGGCCGAGCTCTCCGGCCTCCTGTCGCCGGGTCAGTTGCTCAAGCCAGTGGCCGGCCATCAGCCCGAGCGCCAGGGTAAAGCAGATGTTGAGCTGAAACAGCGCCTCGCGGGGCATCAGTTGGTAGGGTAACTGGGCCAGCAGACCGATGATCATCACCCGGCGCGCGTAGCGCAGCGGATCACGGGTATTGAACAGCCCGTGCCAGGCGACCATGCCGGCGAACAGCGGAAAGGCGATACGGCCCACGCTCGAGTCGACCCAGCCAAGGTGCCAGGCATCGGTGGCCAGGTAGCGTGCCAGGTGGTCCAGGGTCATGGTGACAAGCGCGATCCACTGGCCCCAGCCGGTCCAGTGGGAGGACGGTCGTTCGTGGTAGCTGGCGCTGGCGACGTAGGTCATCGGACTTCCCTGTTGTTCGGCTTGCCAGGGTAGACTTGTGCCGGGCCGACAAGTTCCGCAGGAGTCAGAGTAGAGCTTCGACACCGACCAGGATCAGCACCGGGTCAAGGATCTCTGCGACAGCCCCTGCAAGAGCCGACAACAGCGCCGAGACAATAACAACATCACCACCGAGGAGACGCCATGAAGAATGGCTTCGGCTTCGACCTGCGCAGTATGGAAATCTTCGTCGAGACCCTGGAACGCGGTAGCCAGAGCGCCGCCGCCGAGGCGCTCGGCCTGACCCAGTCGTCGGTGTCGCATTGTCTGGCGACCCTCGAAGAGAGCCTGGGGCTGGCGCTGTTCGAGCGCCGCTCGCGGCCGCTGGAACCCACCAGCGCCGGACGCTTCTTTTATGACCGTGCCCGCCGTCTGCTGGGCGAGGCCCGGGATACCCGCCGCGAACTGATCACCGGCGCCTTCGGTCAATTGCATCAGATGCGCCTGGCGCTGGTGGATTCGCTGGCCACCGCCGTGGGCAAGCCGCTGATCGATGTCATCCGCCGCCACACCCGTGACTACACCCTGACCACCGGGCTTTCGCACATGCACGGCCACTCGCTGCTGACCCGGCACGTGGACGTGATCATCTCCGACGATCGGCTGGAAAACTACGACGGCCTGGAGCGTCACAGGGTGCTGGACGAGCCCTTTGTGCTGGTGTTGCCGGCGAGTTGGACGGGGCCTGCTGACAATCTGCGCTGGCTATCGCGTCAGCTCGACTTCGTGCGCTACGTGCCACAGTCGCTGATCGGCCAGAGTATCGAGCGCCACCTGCGCCTGGCCGGTGTGGAGCTGCCGGCGCGGCTGCACCTGGACAACACCTGCGCCTTGCTCAAGGCGGTGAGCGACGGCGTCGGCTTTACCGTGACGACCCCGTTGTGCCTGTATCAGGCGGGGCTCGATCAGCTAAGGGTGCGCATCGAAGCGCTGCCGCTGGCGCCGCTCAAGCGCTCGTTGACGCTGGTCGCCAGGCGCGACGAACTCGGTGGCTTGCCCGGGCAGCTGGCGCGGGACGCCCGCCGCCTGCTGGACGGCGACTTTCGTGCCACGCTCACCGAGGAGCTGCCCTGGGTCGAGGAGCAGATCGTCACTTCCGTCTGAGAACCTTCTCGGCGATGGCCAGTTTCGCTGCTGTCGCCGCCGTTCTCGTCCTCGGGTGAGCAGCAGATCGCCACTGCTGCCCACCGGTCGTTCCGGTGACGGCCCGTTTCGGTGCAGTGGCTGCTTTTCTCTGCACTTTGCTTGAGCAGTATCGAAAGCTTCGATAGTCATCACGTCGTTGAAGTCGATGCAACTGGCACGTCCGGCCAGGCTGGGCCAAGACTCAGGAGATTCCTCTTGTGTCCGGGAGCGCCCATGCCGGCAGCCATTCGTCTCTACGTCCGCTACGTGGACCGATTCAATCGGCGTATCGGTCGTATCGTCATGTACCTGATCTTCGTGATGATCGGGGTCCTGCTCTACGCCTCGCTCTCGCGCACCCTGTTTGATCGGCCGTTGATCTGGGGCGTCGAGGTCTCTCAGTTCCTGATGGTCGCCTACTTTCTGTTGGGCGGCGCCTACTCCATGCAGCTCGACGACCATGTGCGCATGGATCTCTTCTATACCCGACTGTCGCCACGGGCCAAGGCCATGAGCGACGTCCTGACCATGCTGCTGTTGCTGGTGTTCCTCGCCACCCTGCTGGCCGGCGGCATCTCCAGCACCAGCTACGCGATCAAGTACGGCGAGACCAACTACAGCTCCTGGGCGCCGCCGCTGGCGCCGATCAAGATCATCATGACCCTGGGGGTGGCGCTGATGCTCGCCCAGTGCCTCTCGACCCTGTTCAAGGATATCGCCGTGCTGAGAGGACACCCGCTCGAGCAGACCGAGGGGGAGAAGGACGGCAGGGAAGGGAAGGAACGGAAGGACGGGGAGGGCGATCGATGAGCTATGAAATGATCGCGCTTATGCTGCCCTTGTCGAGAGCGTCGATGATGTTGCTGTTTCTAAGCCAGAGCCAGGGACGGAGGGCGATCGATGAGCTATGAAATGATCGCGCTGACGATGTTCTCTTCGATGATGTTGCTGCTGTTGACCGGACAGCGGGTGTTCGGCGTCATCGGCTTCGTCGGCGCGGCGGCGGCGCTTTTGCTGTGGGGCGATGGCGGCATGGAGATGCCGTTCAGCGCTGCCATCCAGTTGATGAACTGGTATCCGCTGTTGACCCTGCCTTTGTTCATCTTCATGGGCTACATGCTGTCGGAGTCGGGCATCGCCTCCGAACTCTACGAGATGTTCCACGTATGGATGGGCGGGCTCAAGGGCGGGCTCGCCGTGGGTACCATCGGCCTGATGGTGGTGGTCTCGGCGATGAATGGACTGAGTGTGGCCGGCATGGCCATCGGTGCCACCATCGCCCTGCCGGAACTGCTGCGCCGGGGCTATGACAAGATCATGGTCACCGGGGTGATTCAGGCCGGAAGCTCGCTTGGCATCCTGGTGCCGCCCAGCGTGGTGCTGGTGCTCTACGGCATGATCGCGCGACAGCCGGTCAGCCAGCTGTGGCTGGCCGGCGCCATCCCCGGGTTGATCCTGGCGGCGATGTTCGTCATCTACATCGTGGTGCGTTGTCGCCTGCAGCCGAGCCTGGGCCCGGCGCTGCCGCCGGAGGAGCGCAACCTGTCCACCGCCGACAAGCTGAAGCTTCTGCGCGCGGGCATCATGCCGCTGGCGATCTTCTTCTTCATGACCGGGCTGTTCGTGATGGGCGTCACCAGCCTGGTCGAGAGCGCCGCGGTGGGGGCGCTGTCGGCAACCCTGGCGGCGGCGTTCAAGCGCCGTCTGACGCTGGCGGTGATCGAGACCACGGTGCGCCGCTCGCTCGGCATCACCTGCATGTTCATGTGGATCATCCTGGCGGCGCTGTGCTTTGGCGCGGTGTTCGACGGTCTCGGCGCGGTGCGCGCCATCGAGTCGGTATTCCTCGACCAGTTCGGCCTCACCCCCTGGCAGATCCTGGTGATGATGCAGCTGTCCTACATTCTGCTCGGCATGTTCCTCGACGACACCGCCATGCTGGTGATCGTGGCGCCGCTGTACGTGCCGCTGGTGATCACCCTGGGCTTCGACCCGATCTGGTACGGGGTGCTCTACACCATCACCGTGCAGATCGCCTACATGACCCCACCGTTTGGCTACAACCTCTTTCTGATGCGCGCCATGGCCCCGCCGGAGATCAGTCTCGGCGACATCTACCGCAGCGTCTGGCCGTTCGTCGCCATCATGCTGGCGGGGCTTGCGCTGATCACCGCCTTTCCCGAGCTGGCGCTATGGCTGCCGGGTCTGTTCAGGGACTACTGAGGCAAGACTGTCGCGGTCTTGGCCCGGCAGGCAGGGATGTGAAGCAAGGAGCTTTAAAGAAGGCAGGAGAAGACGACCACAGGCGTCCTTTACGGACGCAACGTCAGGCAACAACAACGAAAACGGGAGAGAACGGATGACCAATCGTCGCGACTTCCTCAAGAAGGCCGGTGTCGCCACCGCCGCCACCGTGGGGGCGGGCACCCTGGCCGCCCCCTACGTCCACGCCCAGTCGAAGACGCCGATCCGCTGGCGACTGCAGACCTACGCAGGACCAGCCCTGGCGGAGCACGTGATCAAGCCCTCCATCGAGGCCTTCAACAAGGCCGCCAACGGCGAGATGGAGATCGAGCTGTACTTCTCCGACCAGCTGGTGCCCACCGGCGAGCTGTTTCGGGCGATGCAGCGGGGCACCATCGATGCGGTACAGAGCGACGACGACTCGATCAATGCTCCGGTCGATGTCTCGGTGTTCGGCGGCTACTTCCCGTTCGCCTCGCGCTACAGCCTGGACGTGCCGACCCTGTTCAACCACTACGGCCTCAAGGAAATCTGGGAGGAGGCCTACGGCGAGATCGAGGGAGTGACCTGGCTCGGCTCCGGCAGCTGGGACCCCTGCAACTTTGTCACCCGGGAGCCGATCCGCAGCATCAAGGACCTGGAGGGCAAACGGGTCTTCACCTTCCCCACCGCCGGGCGCTTCCTGACCCGCTTCGGGGTGGTGCCGGTGACCCTGCCGTGGGAGGACATCGAGGTCGCCATGCAGACCCGCGAACTCGACGGCATCGCCTGGGCCGGCATCACCGAGGCCTACACCGTGGGCTGGGCGGACGTCTCCAGCTACTACCTGACCAACAATATTTCCGGCGCTTGGGCCGGCTCCTACTTCGCCAACAGCGAGCGCTGGAACGAGCTGCCGGATCACCTGAAGACGCTGTTCAGAATGTGCATGGACAGCTCTCACTACTATCGTCAGCACTGGTACTGGTGGGGCGAGGCCCACTACCGCACCCAGGGCGGCAAGCTGGAGCTGACCTCGATCCCGGAAAGCGAGTGGCAGACCATCGAGGACGAGGCGCTGAGCTTCTGGGACGAGATCGCAGGCCAGAGCGAGCGCAACGCCAAGGTGGTGCAGATCCTCAAGGACTATCGTCAGACCATGCAGCAGGCGGGACCTCCCTACCGCTACAGCTGACACTCTCGGTAGATATCGGGCGTTGCGGGCCGGCCCGGCAATCAAGGTCGGCCCGTTGTTTCTTCGCCCTTGTTCCTTCGCCCATGAGGAGGGTGATCGATGTCAGGACTCAATCCCAGGGACGTGCGCACGGCGGATGACGCCCGCCGGGTGGTCGAGGCGCGCAACCTCTCCCACGTCAAGATCGGCTTTCTCGATCTGGACGGGGTGATGGTCGGCAAGTACATGCACCGCGACAAGTTCTTTGCCGCCCTCGACGGCGGCTTCGCCTTCTGCGACGTGGTGCTGGGCTGGGACAGCAAGGACGAGCTGTACGACAACACGCGCTACACCGGCTGGCACACCGGCTATCCCGACGCCCAGTTGCGCGTGCTGCCGGAGAGCTGTCGCGAGGTACCCTTCGAAGGCGACATGCTGCTGTTCATGGCCGAATTCACCGAGCGGGCCGAGGCGATCTGTCCGCGTGGCCTGCTACGGCGGGTGCTGGGCCGGGCCGCCGAGATGGGCTTCTCGGTTCACGGCTCGCTGGAGTATGAATTCTTCATGTTCCAGGAGACGCCGGAATCGGTGCGCGAGAAGGGCTTTCGCAACCTGCGCCCGCTGACCCCGGACATGATGGGCTACTCCATGCTCAGGAGTTCGGTGCATGCCGAGCTCTACCACGAGCTGCTGGAGCTGTCCCAGCGCATGGACTTCCCCATCGAGGGGCTGCACACCGAGACCGGGCCAGGCGTGCTCGAGGCCGCCATCGGCGTCGACGAGGCGCTGGCCGCCGGCGACAAGGCGGCGCTGTTCAAGACCTTCACCAAGGTGTGGGCCCAGCGACGCGGCCTGATGGCCACCTTCATGGCCAAGTGGTCGCCGGACTATCCCGGCCAGAGCGGCCATATCCACCTGTCGATGAAGCACCTCGAGAGCGGCGAGTCGGCCTTCTACGACTCCGACGCCGAGCACTCCATGAGCGCCATCCAGCGTCACTTCGTCGCCGGCCAGCAGCGGCTGATGCCGGAGTTTCTGGCCATGTTCGCCCCCACCATCAACAGCTACACCCGGCTGATTCCCGGCTTCTGGGCGCCGACGGACGCCACCTGGGGCGTCGAGAATCGCACCACCGCCCTGCGCGTGATCCCCGGCAGCGCCAAGTCCCAGCGGGTCGAATACCGGCTCGGCAGCGCCGACGCCAATCCCTACCTGGCGCTGGCCGCGGCCATCGGTGCCGGCCTTTATGGCATCGAGCAGGGGCTCGAGCCCGATACCGCGGTTACCGGCAACGCCTACGAGCTCGACCATCCCGAGCACCAGGCGCTGCCGCGAACCCTGTGGGAGGCGGCCCAGCGGCTCAAGGCATCGACGCCTGCGCGCGGGCTTTTCGGCGACGACTTCGTCGAGCACTTTGCCGCCACCCGGGAGTGGGAGGAGCGCGAATTCCGTCGGCATATCACCGACTGGGAGCTCGATCGCTATTTCGAGATTATCTGACGCGGATGCCCGGTATCGAGATCATCTGACGCGGATGCCCGGCATCCCGCCAACCGACAGACGAGAGAACTGCATGGCCATTCAACAGACGATATCGCCGGTGGACGGCTCGGTGTACGTGGAGCGCGAGCAGGCCGGCGCGGCCGAGATCGAAACGGCCCTGGTCCGCGCGGTCGAGGCCCAGCAGGACTGGCGCGAGCGTGACGTCGCCGAGCGCTGCCGCCTGTGCAGCGCAATGGTGGACGCCTTCGTCGCCCGGCGCGATCAGCACGCCGAGGAGCTGTGCTGGCAGATGGGCCGGCCCATTTCTCAGGGCAGCGGGGAAATCGGCGGCTTCGAGGAGCGCGCCCGGGCAATGATCGCCATGGCGCCTGAGGCGCTCGCGCCGCTGCGCCTGGCCGACAAGCCCGGCTTTACCCGCTATATCCGCCACGAACCGCTGGGCGTCTCGCTGATCGTCGCGCCCTGGAACTTCCCCTACATGACCGCGGTGAACGCCGCATTGCCGGCGATCCTCGCCGGCAATGCGGTGATTCTCAAGCACTCCGCCCAGACCCCGCTGTGTGCCGAGCGCATGGTCGAGGCCGCCCGAGAGGCGGGTATCCCCGAGGGGGTGTTCCAGTACCTGCATCTGAGCCACCAGGCCACCGAGACCCTGATGGGTGACCCTCGCATCGACCATGTGTCCTTCACCGGCTCGGTGGGCGGTGGTCGCACCGTCGAAGCCGCCACCGCCGGGCGCTTTATCGCCACGGCGCTGGAACTCGGCGGCAAGGACGCCGCCTATGTGCGTGCCGACGTCGACCTGGACAGCGCGGTGGAAGGGGTGATGGACGGCGCCTTCTTCAACTCGGGCCAGAGCTGCTGTGGCATCGAGCGGATCTACGTCGAGCGCGCCATCTTCGATGACTTCGTCGAAAGGGCGGTGGCCTGGCTGAAGCAGCTCAGGCTCGGCAACCCCTGCGACCCGTCTACCAGCCTGGGGCCGGTGGTCAAGCCCGCCGCCGCCGACTTCGTACGGGGCCAGGTGGAGGCGGCAGTGGCCGCCGGCGCCCGCGCCTGGATCGACCCCGGCGACTATCCGCTGTCGCGCCCCGGCAGCGCCTATCTGGCGCCACAGCTGTTGACCGGGGTCGACCACAGCATGGCGGTGATGCGCGAGGAGAGCTTCGGCCCGGTGGTCGGGGTGATGGCGGTGGACGGCGATGACGAGGCCATCGCCTTGATGAATGACTCCGAGTTCGGCCTGACCGGGGCGGTCTTCACCCGCGACCTGGCCACCGGCGAAGCGCTGGCCGCACGGCTTCAGGTCGGCACCGCCTTCGTCAACCGCTGCGACTATCTGGACCCGGAGCTGGCCTGGACCGGCGTCAAGCATTCGGGGCGCGGCTGCTCGCTGTCGCGGCTCGGCTTCGACAGCCTGACCCGGCCCAAGTCCTTCCACCTGAAACACGCCTGAGGCAACCATGAGCGATATCAGCCGCTACACCACCAGCTGGAACTACCCCTCGGCCATCCTCACCGGCGCCGGTCGAATTCGTGATCTGCCAGCGCAGTGCCGAGAGCTTGGCATGACGGCGCCGTTGTTGATCACCGATCCGGGGCTCGCGGCGCTGCCGATGGTGCGCGAAGTGCTCGATCACTGCGCCGGCGAAGGACTCAGGGCGGGGCTGTTTGCCGAGATCAAGGGCAATCCCACCGGTGCCAACGTCATCGCCGGCGTCGATGCCTTCCGCCAGGGGGAACACGACGGCGTGATCGCCTTCGGCGGAGGCTCCGGACTCGACGCGGCCAAGGCGGTGGCGCTGATGGCCAATCAGCGCGACGGCCTGTCGCTGTGGTCGCTGGAGGATGTCGGCGACAACTGGAAGAACGCCGACGGCGACGCCATCGTGCCGCTGGTGGCGGTGCCGACCACCGCCGGTACCGGCTCGGAGGTGGGACGCGCCTCGGTGATCACCGACGAGGCCGAGCGGGTCAAGCGCATCATCTTCCACCCCGGCATGGTGCCGGCCCGGGTGATCCTGGACCCGACCCTGACCGTGGGCCTGCCCCCTGCGGTCACCGCCGCCACCGGTATGGATGCCCTGTCCCACTGTCTGGAGGCCTGGTGCGCGCCGGGCTATCACCCCATGGCCGAGGGTATCGCGGTGGAGGGCATGCGCCGGGTCCGTGACTATCTGCCCCGGGCCTACGCCCATGGCGACGACCTGGAGGCCCGGCTCAACATGCTGGTGGCATCGAGCATGGGCGCCACCGCCTTCCAGCGGGGGCTCGGCGCCATGCATGCCCTGGCCCATCCACTGGGGGCGCTGTACGACGCCCACCATGGCACCTTGAACGCCATCCTGATGCCCTATGTGCTCAAGGCCAACGAGCGCGCCATCGGTGAGCCCATGGTGCGCCTGTGTCGCTATCTCGATATTCGCCAGCCGGGCACCTCAAGTGCCATCGACTGGGTGCTCGAGCTGCGCGAGCGGCTCGCGATCCCCCACGACCTGGCGGCCATCGGCATCGACGACGCCGAGGCGGTGAAGATCGGCGAAATGGCGGTGGTCGACCCGTCCGCGGCCAGCAATCCCATCGCCTTTACGGCCGAGGATTATCAACGCATCTTCCTGGCGGCCCAGCAGGGCCGGCTATAGCGCTTGGTATAGCGTTGGTATAGCGCCCGGCCCCGCCCGATGACGTAGCCCTGGCGGCGCCCGGGTCGTCTCTGGCAAGGTGGCCGGCCAGCGTCAAGGGAGTACTGGTGATGGAGAACATCATGCGAATCGGTCTACTGCAGTGCGACGACGTGGCGCCGGAGCTGATCGACGCCCACGGCAACTATCCGGCCATGTTCGAGGCGCTGCTGGCGCCGGCGGCCTTTTCCCTGGGGGTCAGCCTCGAGTGGCAGGTCTACCGTTGCCTGGACGGCGAGATTCCCGATGACGTCGAGGCAGTGGACGCCTGGCTGACCACCGGCTCGAAGTTCGGGGTCAACGACGGCCACGCCTGGATCGCCCGGCTCGAGGACTTCGTGCGCGCGCTCTATCGCGCCGAGAAGCCGCTGGTGGGGGTGTGCTTCGGCCATCAGTTGATCGTCAAGGCGTTGGGCGGCGAGGTGATCAAGAGTCCCAAGGGCTGGGGCGTGGGGCTTTCCAACAATCGGGTCGGCGAGCGCGAGCCCTGGATGACCCCCTGGCAGCATGACCTCGACCTGCTGGTCAGCCACCAGGATCAGGTCGAGGCGCTGCCCGAAGGCGCCTCGACCCTGGGCGGCAGCGGCTTCTGCCCCCACTACCTGATCCGCGTCGGCCGCTGCTTTCTTGGCGTCCAGGGCCACCCCGAGTTTCGCCCCGACTACTCCCGCGACCTGATGCGACTGCGCCAGGGCCTGGTCGGGGAAGAACGGGTACGCCAGGGCCAGGCCTCGCTGGCCGGACGCATCGACGACGGCGTGATGGCCGAGTGGATACTGCGCTTCATGCGCGAGGCGATGGCGGTCAGGGAGGGGTGACGAGACGCAAGATGGAGGCCATTATTTGGTGGTGGCAGCCAAGGCACCTGGCAAGCATTAGTTTCGGCAACGAGTGCGTAGTGGGAGAACGAACCTTCTTGGCCTTTTTTTGTCCATACATTTAAAGCATGATCATCGACTTCAATCCGGGGAAGAGCGCTTGGAATGCCAGAGAGCGCGGCCTGCCCTTCAGCGAGGTGTCTCATTTCGATTGGGAAGGGGCGCTACTGACCGAAGACAAGCGCAACGATTACCCGGAGCGTCGGTTTGTTGCCATCGGGATGATCGGTCAGCGGGCCCACGTGGTGTGCTTCACGCCGATTGAAGGTGGAATTCGCGTCATCAGCTTGAGAAAGGCCAACGCTCGGGAGGTGCGGCGCTATGACAAGGCGACTCACGGACAGGACAGGTGAGGTCCGGGAACTCACCGATGAGGATATCGAACGTATGCGCCCCATGGATGAGGTGTTGCCTGCAAACCTCAAACGGGCCATCGGACAGCGGGGGGCGCAACGAACGCCGACGAAGGTGAAGACGTCGATCCGTCTGTCTCGGGACGTCATTGACCACTTCAAGCAGGGCGGTGATGGCTGGCAGCGCCGCATCGACCAGGCCCTGAAACAGTATATTCGAGAACATGGTAGCGATTGAGGTCTGGCCGCCAAATAGCTGGCGGACACGCCAGGCCAGGCCTCGCTAGCCGGACGCATCGACGACGGCGTGATGGCCGAGTGGATACTGCGCTTCATGCGCGAGGCGATGGCGGTCAGGGAGGAGTGACGATGACTGCAGCAAGCTGAATACGGCTATACGCTTGTCTCATGTCGCAGGCAGTTTGTCGTGACCAGGCGGGGGGAAGAGCATGCGATCCTTTGACATCGAAGAAGCCAGCACGCAATTGGTACAGCTCGTCGAGCGAGTCCGTCAGGGAGAAGGATGCTTCATTGCAATGGCGGGCAAGCCGGTGGTTCGGGTTACCTCCATCGAAAGACCAGAGCCCGAGCACCAGAGGCGGCTTGGCTTTCTTGATGGCCAGTTCAGCGTGCCGGAGGACTTTGATCGTATGTCGGTATGGGACACCTTCTCCCAGTTCGACTCGTCGCAAGGGATACCGTGATGGCGCGTCGGGTTATGGACTCACCGGTCGAGCAGGCGTCTTGTCGCGGGCCTGCTCGAACACGGCAAATTCGCTGTCGCTCAGCCTGGCCTGCTTGCCAAGATCGGCCAGCAACGAACCCAGCTTGACCTTGCCCTCGGGCGATACCGCCGTCTCGAGGATCTCGCGTACCTCCGCCTCCATGCTATGACCGTGTCGAGCCGCACGGATGCGCAGGGCGCGATGTACCTCGTCGGGAAGGTTGCGAACCGTCAGCATGGCCATAGGTAGTGTCTCCCACTGCATTCAGTGCATTCATCGTAGTCACCTGATTGCATGGCAACTAGGCGCGCTGTGGTGTTGGTCGGGAGTATGGGAGCTGCCTTCGCCAGAAGAGCCAGGCTCAGGTGCTCCCTCTTTGCCTATCAACCATCAAACCGCTGTCTGAGTATCCTCAGTCCGTTGCCGACGACCAGCAGGCTCGAGCCCAGGTCGGCAAACACCGCCATCCACAGGGTGGCGTGGCCGGTCAGCGCCAGGGCCAGGAATACCGCCTTGATGCCGAGCGCCAGGGCGATGTTCTGCACCAGCAGGCGGCGGGTGCTGCGGGCCAGGTCGATCAGCCTTGGCAGGCTGGCCGGGTCGTCGTTCATCAGCGCGATATCGGCGGTTTCGATAGCTACGTCGCTGCCTGCCGCGCCCATGGCGATGCCGATGTCGGCCCGGGCCAGCGCCGGGGCGTCGTTGATGCCGTCGCCGACCATGGCGCACACACCGCGGCGGGACAGCGCGTCCAGGCGCGCCAGCTTGTCCTCCGGCAACAGTTCACCGTAGGCCTCGTCGATGCCGGCTTCACGAGCGATGGCATCGACCCTGGCCTGGGCGTCGCCGCTGAGCATGCTGACGCTCACCCCCTGGCGATGCAGGCGCTCGATGGCTTGGCGGCTGGTGCTGCGCAGGGCGTCCCTGACCGCGAAGTAGGCCAGCAGCCGATCGTCGCGCCCCAGCCAGACGATACCGGCGTCGTCGTTGTCGGCGTCACTGTCCTCACTGTTCAGCTGGGCCTGGCTGACCCCCATCTCGCCGGCCAGGCGGGCGTTGCCGAGCCACACTGTCGCACCGCTATCGGCCTCGCTTGCCACCAGACCACGACCGCCGCGCTCCTCGACACCTTCCAGTGAGACCGCGGGCTGAGAAGCAGGCTGAGAGCCCAGCCCCTGCACCAGGGCGCGGGACACCGGATGGTTGGAGCGCTCCGCCAGGGCGAGGGCCAGGCGCTGTCCCTCGGCGTCGCTGCTGTCACCGAGCGCAGCTGAGCGCACCAGCCGTGGCTTGCCCTCGGTCAGGGTGCCGGTCTTGTCCAGCGCCAGGTGGGTGAGTCGGGTGGCCTGCTCGAGAAAGACCCCGCCCTTGATCAGGATACCCTGGCGTGCGGCGGCACCGAGGCCGCTGACCACCGTTACCGGGGTGGAGATCACCAGCGCGCAGGGGCAGGCGATGACCAGCAGCACCAGGGCGCGGTAGACCCCGTCGAGCCAGGGGCCGAGGCCGAGCAGTGGCCAGCCCAGCGCGACCAGCCCGGCCAGCACGAACACCACCGGGGTGTAGATGGCGGCGAAGCGATCGATGATGCGCTGCGTAGGCGCGCGACGGGACTGGGCTTCTTCCACCGCGTGGATGATGCGCGCCAGGGTGGTGTCATTGGCCCGCCGGGTGACGCGGTAATCGAAGTCGCCGGCCAGGTTGATGGAGCCGGCGTAGACGCTCTCGCCGAGGGAGCGATCACGCGGCAGGCTCTCGCCGGTGATCGGCGCCTCATCCAGGCTAGGGTCACCGCGCACGATCTCGCCGTCCAGCGCCAGACGCTCGCCGGCGTGTACCCTGACCAGATCACCGATGGCGACGTCGTCAGCGTCGATCTCGCGCCACTCGCCGGTGCCAGACTCTCCTTCATCCAGCACCCGTGCCCTGGGTGGGGCCAGGTCGAGCAGTCCTGAGATGGCCTGGCGCGCGCGTGCAAGCGACCTGGCCTCGAGGTGCTCGGCCAGGGTGAACAGCACGATCACCATGGCCGCCTCGGCCCAGTGGCCGATCAGCATGGCGCCGGTTACCGCCACGCTCATCAGCGCATTGATGTTGAGGGTGCCGTGGCGCAGCGCCACAAGGCCCTTTTTCCAGGTGGGAATGCCGACCAGGGCGATGGCGACCATGGCCAGCAGCGGCGTAAGCAAGCCTGCGGTCAGCCCGAGCCAGCCGATGGCCTCGGCGCCCAGGGCCAGAATGCCGGCCAGCGCGAGGCGCCCCCAGGGCGTCGTCGTGGTGCTGCGGGAATCATCGGCTTGGTCATCCTCGAAGCGAGGCGTCATGCCGGTGTCGCGGACACGGGCGGCCAAGGCGTCGCGATCGACACCGTGGTGATGGACGACCAGACGACGCTGCATCAGCTGGAAGCTCAGTGCCTCGACCCCGGGAAGATCGGCCAGCGCCTTTCTGAGCACGCCTTCTTCGGTGGGGCAGCACATCTCGTCGATGGTCAGCGCAAGACGACTGGCCGAAGGGGACGCTTCGCTGCTCTGTGGGGTGTCGGCAGTCTCGGCTGCCCCGCAGCAGGTGCTGGCCGCCGGCCTGGTCTCGCTTCTGGTTTCGGATTTGGCCTGGGGCTCAGTTCGGGATACTGCATCGAAAGCGCAGCAGCCGGCCTTGCTCGTACTTTTCGCGCTGCGCTCTTCAGGGGAATCTGCCATCTTGGGGGAATCTACCATCCTGGGAACTCCACTCGGGTCTCTGAGTCAGAGTTGACACCCTGTAGTCACTATAGGGTCAAGGGCTGGCACGAGACAGTCGATGCCTGGCCAGAATGGACGGACGTTTGGCGAGAGGAAAACCCATGAAGATCGGCGAGCTGGCAAGACGCAGCGGGGTCAAGGTGGAGACGGTGCGCTACTACGAGCGCGAGGGCCTACTGCCCGAGCCTGCGCGCAGCGAGGGCAACTATCGACTCTATCGTGAGGCCCACGCCGAGCGCCTGGACTTTATCCGTCACTGCCGCGCCCTGGACATGACGCTGGACGAGATCCGCGCGCTGCTGGTCTGTCAGGACGATCCCGAGCAGCCCTGCGATGAGGCCGACGCCCTGATCGAGGCGCACCTGGGGCACGTCGAGCAGAGGATCGCTCAGCTCTCCAGGCTCAAGGTCGAACTGGAAGGCCTGCGCCGTCGCTGCGCAGGTCAGGGCAAGGTCGGCGAGTGCGGCATCCTCAATGAACTGTCCCAGCCGGTCGATCCCCCCGAGACGCTGGAGCATGCCCACGTCGGTGGCGTCCATCCGCGGCGTTGAGCCCGGCTGGCGCAAGCCCGCGTCTCCCCTTGCAGAGAGCCCGGACAGGACACCAGGAGCCGGACACGACAGCGCCGCCCCGAGGGGCGGCGCTGGTGGGTGCCGTGATGCGATGGCCTGGTTGACGTTGTCAGACGACGCGCATCAGGCCTCTTCGGTGCGCCTGGGCAGTACCCAGTCCTTGCGCGGGAAGTGGCAGGTGTAGCCGTGGGGAATGCGCTGCAGGTAGTCCTGGTGCTCGGGTTCGGCCTCCCAGAAATCCCCCACCGGCTCGACCTCGGTGACCACCTTGCCGGGCCACAGACCCGAGGCTTCCACGTCGGCGATGGTGTCGAGCGCTTCACGCTTCTGCTCTTCATCCACGTAGTAGATGGCCGAGCGGTAGGACATGCCACGGTCGTTGCCCTGACGATTGGGCGTGGTCGGATCATGGATCTGGAAGAAGTACTCCAGCAGCTTGCGATAGCTGATCACGTCGGGATCGAACAGGATCTCGATACCCTCGGCGTGGGTGCCGTGGTTACGATAGGTGGCGTTCTGCACGTCGCCACCGGTGTAGCCGACCCGGGTGTACTCGACCCCTGGCAACTGGCGAATCAGATCCTGCATGCCCCAGAAGCATCCGCCTGCGAGAACTGCGCGTTGTTGTGCCATGTTCAGACCTCCTCGACTTGATTCAGATATTCGCCGTAGCCCTCGGCTTCCATGTCATCGCGATGGATGAACCTGAGCGACGCCGAGTTGATGCAGTAGCGCATGCCTCCCTTGTCCCTGGGGCCGTCGTTGAAGACGTGACCCAGGTGGCTGTCACCGTGGGATGAGCGCACCTCGGTGCGGATCATGCCATGAGACGAATCCACCAGCTCGTTGACGTAGGCCGGCTCGATCGGCTTGGTGAAGCTGGGCCAGCCACAGCCGGACTCGTACTTGTCCGACGAGGCGAACAGCGGCTCGCCAGAGACGATGTCCACGTAGATGCCGGGCTCCTGGTTGTGCAGGTGCTCCCCGGTGCCGGGACGCTCGGTGCCGCTTTCCTGGGTGACCCGATACTGCTCGCGGTTCAGTCGGGCGATGGCCTCGGGTGACTTTTCATAGGTTTTCATGGGCTCTCCTCGTGGGTGGGGGAGACGCAGGCTCGGCGCGATGGCTTGCCCTCAAGGTTACACGCCAGCTTGCGGGACCGTAATCAGTCGTGGTGATGGAGAGATCCTTACACGCCTAACGATTCGTGTCACGCCGATGCAGGCATTGGCCCAGCGCCCAGACCTGGTCGATGGCCCAGTCATCGTCGCCGAGCACCAGCAGGTCGGCGTCCTGACCGACCGCCAGACGTCCCTTGCGCTTGAGCCCGAGGGCGTCTGCGGCGTGGGTGCTGGCGAGGCCCACGGCGACCTCCAGGGCGATGCCGTGGTCGTTGACGCACTCGCCCAGTACCTCGAACAGGCTGTCCAGGCGGCCAGCCTCGAGGCCGACGAATCGCCCCTCGGCGTCAAAGCGGGGCAGGGAAGCGTTGGCGTCGGAGGACAGGCTGATGCGCGAAGGGTCGACGCGGGCCTTGAGCGCCCTGGCGGCGGCTTCTGACGCAGGCACCTCGCCGTCGGCCAGAAGCTCCTGCGTGGTGCTGGTGGTGAAGTCGATCCGCCCGCCGTCCCGGGCGAAGCGCAGGCCATCCTCGAACAGCGCCGCGGTGCGGTTGATGTGGGTCGGCATGAACTGGGCGATGGGCAAGGCCGTGGTGCGTGCTACCTCACGCAGGATCTCCAGGCCACCTTCGGCGTCGCCGGTGTGGATGAAGACGATCCCGGACTTGCCGGCGAGCATTCCTGCGGTGCGGCTCTCGGAGGCCAGCCGAGCAAGCTCATGGGCGCTGGGCTGGGAGCCGCGATGGTCGCTGATGGCGACCTCACCGACGCCGATGAACTCGGGGATATGGACGATATCCTCGGCCACCGAGCCGGTCAGGGTCACCGGCGGCAGCTGGTAGGAGCCGGTGTAGGCGTAGCAGCTCAGGCCGCCGGCGGCGAGCTCGCGTACCTTGCCGAGCAGGTTGGCCGGCGTGCGGGTCAGAGCGTCGGTGCCGAGCGCCCCCACCAGGGTGGTGACGCCGGAGGCGATGGCATCCTCGAGGCGGAGCTCGGGGGTGCGGGTGCCAAAGCCGCCTTCGCCACCACCGCCGGTCATGTGCACCAGCGGATCGACCAGGCCAGGGATGACCCGCCGGCCCTCGAGGTCGTGTACCTCGAGGCCGGGAAAGTGTTCATCGACGCTGGCCTCGGGCTCCAGCACCGCCGCGATGCGGCGGTCGGTGATCAGCAGGTGCTTCAGGCCCATCGCGGCAGGGGCGTAGAGGCGGGCATTCTTCAGAAGGGTCAGCATGGCGGCTCCCGAGACAGGGCCGGCCCTGGGGCAGGCCGGCCTGAACGATAAAGGGCAACGTTCACAGTTTGACGTCGTAGCTGAAGTACTCGTTCATGATCTCGTCGTAGGTGCCGTCTGACTTGAGCTCGGCCAGGGCCTCGTTGAAACGCTCGGCGAGTTCACGGTCGCGCTTGCGGAAGGCCACGCCGACGCCCTGGCCGAAGTAGGTCTCGGGCTCCTTGATGAAGTCGCTGATGCGCACGAAGTCGCTCTGTTCGGTATCGATGTCGATCATCGCCTCGGCGATCGGATAGTCCATGAAGGTCAGGTCCAGGCGGCCGGCACGCAGGTCGGCGACCACGTCGTCGGCACTGGCGTAGCGGCGCACTTCGAGCACATCGCCGTACAGGTCGGTGACGTAGCGATCCTGCAGGGTGGCGCGCTGCACGCCGACGCTCAGGCCTTCGAGGCTGGCCTTGTCGGCGATGTCGATGTCGCGGCCGCGCGGCGTGATCCAGGCGCTCGGGGTGGTGTAGTAGGGCTCGGAAAACAGCACCTGGCGGCTGCGTTCCTCGGTGATCGCCATGGACGACATGATGGCGTCGAACTTGCGCGCCATCAGCGCCGGGATCATGCCGTCCCAGGGCTGCTCGACCCAGGTGCACTGGATCTCGAGGCGCTCGCAGACGGCGTTGCCCAGGTCGATCTCGAAGCCGGTCAGGGTACCGTCGGCGGTCTTGTACTCGAAGGGTTCGTAGGGCACATCGACGGCCAGGCGAAGCGGCTCATCGGCGAGTGCTGGGCCTGCGCCGATCATCAGCGCGGACAGGGCGGAGGCGAGCAGCAGGGGAGAACGATTCATGGGGACTTCCTTGGACAAGAGTGAATAACCACAGCATATGACCCCTGCAGCGATGCATCAGCAGGGAGCTGCCTACACACAGGGGAATGTCGCCAGGGGAGGGCGAACAAGCAGAACTTTCAAGGCGTTGGAGTATACGCCGGGGACGCTATTCGTCGAACCATTCACTCAGGGCAAAGCCATCCAGCCAGGGCGGCCGGGGAAGGGACTCTGCGAAGATGGGGAGCCGGGTCAGGGGCACGAAGATGTCCTGTCGCTTCAAGGTGCTATCGAGTGTTCTAGCGAGTGCTACAGCAAGATTGCCAGCAAGTGTTCCAGCGAGTGCCGGTGGTGACACCGGACCCAAGAGGGTCCGGCGCGGTGCCTGCTCGAGGCGTTGGCTCGGGCAGGACTTGTTGCTTCAGCAAGATGCTTATTCAGCAAAGACTTATTCAGCAAAGTACTTGGCATGAATCTCTTCGTAGGTGCCGTTGTCCTTCAGGGTGGCGAGCGCCTCGTTGAAGGCCTTGGCCAGGTCCTCGTCACGCTGACGGAAGGCGATGCCGAAGCCGTCACCGAAGTACTCCTTGGGCTCGGTGATCTGCTCACCGACCACCTTGTAGTCGCCTGCCTCGCTGTCCAGCAGGGTCGACTTGCCGACCGGATAGTCGAGGAAGCCGATGTCGACGCGGCCGGAGTCCATGTCCAGCACCAGGTCGTCGGCGGTGGCGTAGCGGCTGACATCGGCCACGTCGCCGTACAGGTCGGTGACGTAGTTGTCCTGCAGGGTGCCACGCTGCACGCCGATGGTCAGACCCTCGAGGGACTCGACGTCAGGGTTGCCCATCTCCAGGTCGGTCGGGGCGAACCAGGCGGACGGCGGGGTGAAGTAGGGGTCGGAGAACAGCACCTGCTCACGACGCTCGTCGTTGATGGTCATGGAGGACATGATGGCGTCGTACTTGCGCGCCATCAGGCCGGGGATGATGCCGTCCCAGCCCTGAACCACCCACTCGCACTGGATGCCGACTTCAGCACAAAGAGCGTTACCCAGATCGATGTCGAAGCCGGTCAGCTCGCCGTCGGGGGTGCGGTATTCCATCGGCTCGTAGGGCACATCGACGCCGATGCGGATGTCACGAACCTCGGCCTGGGCGGTAGAAGCGAGAACCGCGGTGCCGATCAGGCCAGCGGTAAAGAGCTTGCGCAGTGTCATATAGGAAAACCTTGTTATTGATAAGCGGGTGTTGATGCGATGGGAGGGCGTCTTGTGGACGCATACCATCACCTTAGCGAATCGGGGCCCTCTCAGGAAGGGCAGGGCGGCAGAAATGAAACGCCAGTTCCCAACGCTTGTTTGACGATAGCGCGACGGCGCCGGAGGCGGTGGCCTCCGGCGTCACGACGGCTTAACCGGAGGCCGGCTTCAAGTGGGCCAGCAGGCGCTTTTCCAGATAGCGGAACAGGTACAGGATGGCGAAGGTCAGGCACAGGTAGATCGCCGCCACGAACAGGAAGGCGTCAAAGGGCGCGTAGTAGCGGGCATAGACGAAGCGAGCCGCACCGGTCAGGTCCATGATGGTCACTACGCTGGCGATGGCGCTGGCGTGGAGCATGAAGATCACCTCGTTGCCGTAGGCCGGCAGCGCCCGGCGGAAGGCGCTGGGCAGCACGATGCGGCGCATCATCAGCGAGTAGCGCATGCCGTAGGCCCTGGCCGCCTCGATCTCGCCACGCGGGGTGGCCTTGATCGCACCATGGAAGATCTCGGTGGTGTAGGCCGCGGTGTTCAACGAGAACGCCACCAGCGCCGGGAAGAACGGCTTCTCCAGCAGTACCCATAGCCAGGTGTCCTGGATGCCCTCGACGAACACCACGCCGTAGTAGATCAGGTAGAGCTGCACCAGCAGCGGCGTGCCGCGGAATACATAGGTGTAGAAGAAGATCGGCATCTTGATCCAGCGGCGCTTGGAACCTCGGCCAATGGCCAGTGGCACCGCGGCGATCAGGCCGACGATCAATGACAGGAACACCAGCTGGACCGTGGTGGTCAGGCCCTCACCGTAGTACGACAGGGTGTCGAGGGTGAAGATGGTGTTGTCGGCCAGCAGTGCTTCGATTGAGGCAAGCAGTGAATCCATCAGTCATGCCCTCCGAAGCCGACGTCGTAGCGCTTCTGCAGTCTGGCGAAGAACCACTCCGAGACGCTGGCGATCAGCAGATAGATGACCGCCACGATGATCATGAACAGGAAGGGCTCGCGGGTGGCCTTGGAGGCCTCCGCGGCGACCCGCACCATGTCGGACAGGCCGATTACCGAGACCAGGGCAGTGGTCTTCAACAGCACCATCCAGTTGTTGGACAGGCCCGGCAGGGCATGGCGCATCATCTGCGGGAAGCGAATACGGCGGAACACCAGGGCGTGGCTCATGCCGTAGGCGCGGCCTGCCTCGATCTGGCCGCTGTCCACCGCCAGAAAGGCGCCACGGAAGGTCTCGCCCATATAGGCACCGAAGATCAGGCCGATGGTCAGGACGCCGGCGACGAACTCGTTGACGTTGATGAAGATGTCGATACCGAAGCGGGCATACAGCCAGTCGGTGACCATGTTGATGCCGATCTGGCCGCCGAAGAACAGCAGCATCATCAGCACCAGGTCCGGTACGCCGCGGATGATGGTGGTATAGAGGGTGCCCAGGCGGTGGGCCACCCAGTTGCGCGACATCTTGGCGCTGGCGGTGACAAGGCCAAGCCCGATGGCCAGGATCAGTGACAGCACCGCCAGTTCGATGGTGACCAGCGCCCCCTCGAGAAGGCGTGGCCCGTAACCGTGAAGGTCAATCATGGGTCTCTCCTGGCCGCCTCAGCGCTTGGGTGCAAGGAATTGCTTGAGTCGCTCGGAGCTGGGGTTGCCCAGCACCTGGTCGGGCGGACCCGCTTCCTCGACCTGACCCTGGTGCAGGTAGATCACCTGACTGGAGACGTCGCGGGCGAAGGCCATTTCGTGGGTTACCACAATCATGGTGCGGCCTTCCTCGGCCAGGTCACGCATGACCTTGAGCACGTCGCCGACAAGCTCCGGGTCCAGCGCCGAGGTCGGCTCGTCGAACAGCATGACCTCCGGGTCCATGGCGAGTGCCCGGGCGATGGCACCACGCTGCTGCTGGCCACCGGAAAGCTGGGCCGGATAGTAGTCGGCGCGTTCGGCCAGGCCGACCCGCTTTAGCAGGGCGCGGGCGTGTTCGATGGCCTCCTTCTTCGACTTCTTGAGCACGTGGACAGGCGCTTCGATGACGTTCTCCAGAAGCGTCATGTGGGCCCAGAGGTTGAAGCTCTGGAACACCATCGACAGCTTGGCGCGCATCTGTACCACCTGGTTCCAGTCGGCAGGCTCGCGGCCGTGCTTGGTTTCCTTGAAGCGGATCTGTTCGCCGTGGACAAACAGCTCGCCCTCGTTGGGCTGTTCAAGCAGGTTCATGCAGCGCAGGAAGGTGCTCTTGCCGGAGCCGGAGGCGCCGATCAGGGTGATGACGTCCCCCTTGCGGGCCTCGAGAGACAGCCCCTTGAGCACTTCGGTGTTGCCAAAGCGCTTCTTGATATTGCGCACTTCCAGCGGAATTGGTGTATCAGCCATGAATCGGGCTCCAGATAGAATCGGCCGTGCCGGGTGGGCCGGCCGGATGGCGCGGGCTGGCGCGAAAAAAACGGGGGATTCTAACAGGCTTGGAACGGCGCAGCAGACGAAGCTGATCCGAGGGGGTATAGACCTTCGTCGAGTATAGGGGCGGGAGTTGTCATGCGTCTATCTCCAGGTTGTTGTTATGTATATATTTATTGTAAGTAAAAGAGGTGCGATCTCACGCTGATGTCAGCCTCACCGGGCGCACCAGCAGCGCCGCTCGAGCGCCGAGTTCTACCCTGGCGTTGGGGAACACCACCTTGAGCGGCTCGTCACCGATACGGGTATCGCCGGCCTGGGCGTCACGCGCCACCACGGTACCGGGGGCGAACTCGGTGAAGTTGGGAATGTCATCGGCAAAGCACAGCGCGAAGTCCTCGCTTTCACGGAACACTTCGACAGCCACCGCAAAGCCATCCAGCTGCTGGATCTCGCCCGACTCGGGCAATTGTCCGGCGATCAGCGACTGAATCAGCCGGCCCATGGGTTCAAGTGGCTCGAGATCATTGTGGCCGAACGGCAACGCCTTGCCGAGTTCCAGGGTAAACGCCTGGGCGCCGTGGTAGTGCTTGCTGTAGTGGGAGAAGGTCCAGCTATGCTGATGCTGCTTGAGCGCCGCCTGGATGCCCGCGCCGGCCATCCAGTGCCACTGCTCGCTATCGGTACGAGTCTCGGCGAAAGGGTCCACCACGAAGCGTGGGTAGTGGCTGTCGCGGATCGCGGTGTGCAGGTCGTAGTGCAGCCTTGGCAGCTGGCTGTGGTCGGCGAAGAAGGCATCCACCGCGGCCATCAGCTCACGCGCGCGGACGGCCTCGTCGCCTGGCTGGTCGAGTTCCCGCCGGAACAGCCGATTAAGGTTGGTCTCGACGAAGCGGGTGTTGCGACGAATCGCCTCGAGGTTGCCGAGGATCACCAATACCGGAGCACCGACAGAGGCAAGCCCTGCCTCCAGGCGCGCCAGGCAATCACCCAGCAGCTCGATCGGCGCGGTCTCGTTGCCGTGGATGCCGACGGACAGCACGCAGGCGCGTGCATCTGCGCCGACGGTGTCCGGGATCAGGCGCAGCAGGCCTGGCCCCTCGATCCGATAGCGGCCGCCTTTTAGCGAGCCTTCCCGGCCCTTGATCGGCCGGTCGGGGGACGACGCATCGGCCTCAAGACTTGCCGTCAGCCACTCAGCCAGCATGGCGACCTCCCGCCAGAGGCGAGGAACAAAGGGAACCTGAGTCGGGTGTCAGAACAAACGTCATCGGGAGTCTTCTTGTTGCCAAGGCATTTATCGAATTCTTGTCGCCGCACCATTGCGAGCCCCCAGGAGGACCCCGTTGCCTCTTATCGGCCCAGAGCTGGCCCACTACCTACCCACTAGCGACCCTCCGGGCCGACTCGCCAGCCGAGCTGGGGCGAACGGAAACAGGGCAGGGCGTGGCCTGTCAGCGGCCGATGGTCGGGCATTCGATCATCGCTGGAGGCGCGGATGCCGCTTCACCTTCTTAGGCAGCGAGGGACCTCGCAAGAGCGAGCGTCGATCTGGTGAAAACCGGGGGTGCGATAATGAAAGGCCCGGCAGCATTCGCCGCCGGGTTGGAGATGAGCGGCCACAGCGGCAGGCGCCTAGAGACCGCGAGCGCCGGTATAGAGGGTATACAGCGATTGACTGGCGGCCATCAGCAGACGGTTGCGCTTCTCTCCGACGAAGCAGACGTTGGCGCAGACTTCTGGCAGCAGGACGCGACCGATCAGGGTGCCATCCGGAGCAAACACGCTGACCCCATCCTTGCCCTCGCCCCCTGAGGTGCCGACCCAGAGGTTGCCGTCCTCATCACAGCACATGCCGTCGTAGCCCTCGCTGGTGCTTTCCACCAGCCTCTCGGCACCAGCCAGCGTCCTGTTCTCGGCGCTGAAGGTGAATCGCGTGATGGTAGCGGGCTGATCGGGATGGTGCGAAGGGGCGGTATCGGTGACATACAGCGAGCTGCCGTCCGGCCCCAGGGCGATACCATTGGGCTTGTAGAGCTCTGTGGTCAGACGGGTCGGCTCCTGCATGCCGTCCTCCCAGTAGTAGATGGCGGTCTCGAGTTCGAGCGAGCGCTGCTTGCCCTCGTAGTCGGAGTGCGCGCCGTAGCCGGGGTCGGTGAAGATGATGGCGCCGCCGGGCAGGGTGACCAGATCGTTGGGGGCATTGAGTGGCTTGCCGTCGAAGGTGCTGGTCAGCACATGGCGACTGCCGTCCCACTCGTAGCGAACCACCTGGGCCGGCGAGTGTTCGCAGGCGATCAGGCGACCACGATCGTCGAAAGCGTTGCCGTTGGAATGGCCGATATGATCACGCAGCACGCTGACCTGGCCGCTGGCCTCGTCCCAGCGCATCTGCCGGGCCCTGGGGATGTCGCTGAACACTGCGTAGCGACCCACGGCGTTCCAGGCAGGCCCCTCGAGCCAGAGTCCGCCCGTCCATTCCCGTTCCAGCGGGGCGTTGAACAGCATGTACTGCTTGAAGCGATCATCCACCACCTGCCAGGCGTCGATCGGATAGCGCTCGGGCGTGCCGCCGGCGTGGGCAAATAGCGACGGCGCCGCAGCGGTGGCGCCGATGGCCGCCGTGGCGGCAAGAAACTCTCGTCTTCCCAGTGACATTGCTTGACCTCCATGCAGTGAAAGGGCGACCGAGGTGGTCGCCCTTTCAGCGTATGAGGTGTTCACTGGTCTGTATGTTATACATTCTGACGAGGTCAGGCGGCCCTGCGGCAGCGCCTGACTATTGCTCAGCCCTGGCGATAGGGCTCGCACTCCTCGCCCTGTTCGACCTCTATCAGCTCCTCGACCGGGTAGTCCAGATCCTGTGCGCGCTGGACCAGCGAGCGGTAGGTCGCATCGTCAAGCTGGGGACTTCTGGCGAGGATCCACAGATAGTCGCGGTCCGGTCCGGTGACCAGCGACCATTGTCCGGCGTCATCCAGCGCCAGAATGTTGTAGCTTGCATAGAAGGGGCCGAAGAAGCTCACCTTCAGGCGGCCGACGTTGTCTTCCTCCAGCAGGTAGGCCTTGCCTTCGGCCACGTCGGGCTCGCCCTTGGACAGGTCGACGCCACGGTTGATCACCTGGACGCCACCGTCATCCCGGGTGGCGTAGTCGGCGGTGACGCAGTCGAGCCCTTCCTCGAAGCTGTGATCGAAGCGCGCGATCTCGTACCAGCGACCCAGATAGTCCTCCAGGGCGAAGTCATCGATGGGCTGGGTGCCAGAGGGCAGGCCTGTGCAGGCCGACAGCACCAGCGGGGCGCCAACGGCTGCGAGCAGGGTGGAGAGGCGCGTCGGCTTTCGAGCCGGGGCCGACGAAGGCCGGCGTCCTTGCGTATCCATGAGGGCTCCTGAAGGGTGGCAGGCGGGTGGAAGACGAGTCACCGCTGAATGTGTTGCATAATTTTCGTACAAGAAGTGTATGTCTTTTTTGCTGCTGTTGTCCAAGAGGCTTCCCGCTTGAGGTCGAGCAGCCATAAACGTGCAAGGAGCGCCGCATGACGCTAAAGGGGACACCCGGAGAGGCCGCGCAGGGAACGGCAGGTAGCCAGCTGGGCCAGCACTATGATGCCAAAGGAAGCCTGCTGGCACGGCTCGAGCGTGCCTTCGTCGAGGCGGGATGCGACCCCGACCATCTGAGTCACGACGAGATGGCCGGTATCGATCAACTGCATCTGGGGGGCAGGGCGGCCAGCCGGCGATTGATGGCCCTGGCGGGGGGAGATGCCGGCCAGTCCCCGAACAAGGGGGACGGTCCTCGCTTGGACGCGGTCGCGGGTGCGGGCACGGGTTCCAGCGGCGCAGCGCGCCTTCTCGATCTGGGGTGCGGTACCGGCGGCGCCAGTCGTCTGCTGGCCCGCGAGCTTGGCTACGAAGTGGTGGGGGTGGATATCACGCCGGGTTTCATCGAGGTCGCGACCTGGCTGAGTCGGGCCTGTGGACTGGAGGACAGTACCCGTTTCGTGTGCGCCGATGCTGCCGAGTTGCCGCTGGGGGATGCCAGTGTCGAGGCGGTGTGGTGCCAGCATGCCCTGCTCAATATGCCGGACATCGCCGCTGTGCTGAGCGAGTGTCGCAGGGTGCTCGCCCCGGGCGGCAGGTTGCTGCTCCACGAGGTGGTTCGAGGCGACAATCCTGCGCCGTTATCGCTGCCGGTGCCCTGGGCGAGAACGCCCGAGCATAGCCGACTGTTGTCCCTGAAGGATCTCGAGCAACACCTCCAGGCCGCCGGGTTTCAGCGCCAGGCACTGGAGGATGTCAGCGCCGAGGCGCTGGCCTGGCGCAGCCATCACCGGCGTCGCGAGCAGGGCGGGACCGACCGCCGAGCCCATGGGGGCAGCAACACGGACCAGGCGCAGCCGCCCAGGCAGGAGGGGGGCGAGTCGTCACCTCAGGCGTCAGGACCTGCTGCCCGTCCTCCCATTCGTCCCCGCTTGCCCGGGCCTGCGCTGATCTTTGGTGAGGTCTTCGTGGAGATGGGCCGTAACCTGCTCGATAACCTCAGCGACGACCGGGTACGGGTGGTCCAGGGGGTGTGGCAACACTAGGGCTTTTCTGAAAAGTGTCTGCACTCGGTAATACGGCGTTAAAAATCGCCTTAGAATGCTCATTTACACCCCGTAAACTGCGCTTTCTCGACGATTTTTGCCTTGTCTAACCTTCGCTCGTCGACTTTTCTGTGAAAGCCCAGCCATTGCCGCGAACCTGACAGTTTCTCCCTCCACTGCCGCTGTATGTCGTGCAGCGGAGTGCCTCCTCAAGGAGGCTCCCTCTCCCATGGTTGCCTCCTCAGGGGGCACGGGCTTGCCAAGCCTGCTGATGCTCTGTGCTCTGTGCTCTGTGCTCTGTGCTCTCTGGTCGTCTCTCTGCATTCTTCTCTCGGCATCCTTCTCTGTTTCCTGCCTTCCCTCCGTGCTTTTTTTTCTGTCTCTCTCGGCCGACGTGCGACGCCTTGGTACAGGGTGGCCTGGTGCGGTTGTGTCACGTCGAGTTGGCATGCGCCACCTGACCGGGTTCTGGGCTGACCGTTGTCGTGATGGATCACAGGGGCGGGCTTTCACGGCGCTCTTGCATTTGGGTATCCTGTAAATATATTTTATACAATCTACGTTTTGGCGGTGTTGCCTGAGTCTGGGCGTATCGGCCTGTCGAAGCGTTGGGGAATGTGGAATCTGGCGATGGGCGCTGGATACACCGATGGAGTCAATACAATGAACAACAAGGCCTTGAGTGCAGCAGCGATCGGAAGTCTGGTGATGGGGCTGGTGGCGCCTGCCCTGGCGGCTGACGTCGAGTGGAAGGTGCCGACCTCGGTACCGGCGGGCTCCCCTTTTTACGAGAACTTTCTGGAGCGGTTTGCCGACAACGCCGACACCCTCAGCCAGGGTCGGGTGGAGATCAAACCCTTCGGCGCAGGGGTGATCGTACCTGCGTTGCAGGTATACGAGGCCGTGCTGGAAGGCACCGTGGAGGCGGGGCACTCCACGCCCAGCTACCTGGTAAACCAGAAGCCCATCAACGCCATCTTTGCCGGCTTCCCCGGTGGCATGGGGCCGGAGACCTATATCAACTGGATCTACGAAGGGGGCGGTCAAGAGGCCTTGCAGGAGCTGCGCGCCAGCGAGGGGCTGCATTCCTTGATCGTCGGTATCGGCTCCACCGAAGTCTTCGCTCACGCCAACGTCAGGATCGATGGTGCCGACGATCTCGAAGGCTTGAAGTATCGTACGTCGGGCCCCTGGGCGGAGGTGATGCGTGAATACTACGGCGCAGTGCCGACCGTGGTGCCGCCGGGGGACACCTACACCCTGCTTCAGCGCAAGGGTGTCGACGCGGTGGAGTGGGCAACCCCATCGAGCAACCAGCCAGAAGGGTTCCATGAAGCCGCCAAGTACATCGTGGTTCCCGGCGTGCATCAGCCCACCTTCCTTTGGGAGGTTGTCGTGACCGAGGACACCTGGGCGGCCGTCCCAGACGACCTCAAGCCGCTGATCGAAGCCGCCGCCAAGCTCACGACCTATGAAGGCCTGAGCCAGTTCTATCACCAGGACATGCTGGCAATGGAGGCTTACCGTTCGGGCCGCAATGAAGTGGTGAGCCTGGACCCCGAGTTTGTCGAGGATCTGGCCCAGAGCGGTCGGGCCTGGATGGAGGCCACGGTTGAAGCGTCAGACGATCCTGCAATGCGGGCGCTGCTGGAAGACTACCGCACCTACCAGCAGCGCTGGAGCGAGCAGAACGACTACCTGATCCGCGACTGACCCCTCAACCGATCCTGGAGGAACGTCACCTCGGCCTGCGGGGTGACGCCTATTCATGAATACACTGATGAACCTCATCGACAGGGCGTCGACGCTGCTGGCGTGGGGCAGTCGCCTGGCGCTTGTCGCCCTGACCGGCGCCATGCTCTACGAAGTCATTGCACGCTATGCCTTTAATGCCTCGACCATCTGGGCCTTCGATCTGTCCTACATGGCCACGGGAACAGCCTTTGTTCTCGGCATCGCCTGGACCGCCAAGGTGGATGGCCACGTCAGGGTCGATGCCTTCAGTCGCCTGCTTCCGCCGCGTCTGGTCCAGCGCCTGCACGGTGCCGTCTATCTACTGCTGATGGTGCCGGTGGTGGCGCTGATGGCGCATCACGGATGGCTGCGCACCCTGCGGGCCTGGCACACCAATGAGGTGGAAATGGTCAGCGTATGGGCACCAAGGATGTGGCCGCTCTACGCCCTTATCGCCATCGGGCTTTCCCTCTTCGCCTGCCAGCTTGCGGTGGACGGAGTGCGGCAGCTTTGTACAGCACGCACCACCGAGGAGAGTCGCTGATGGATGCCCTCGTTGCCGGTCTGATGTTTCCCGGCTTATTTCTGCTTATCTTCCTGGGCATCCCCATCGCCTATTCGTTGACGTTGGTCTCGGTTGCCGCTGGCTGGTACGCCTTCGGACCGATGATCTTTCAGCAGCTGTACGGTAGCGTCTACAGCGCCGCCACCCACTATGTGCTGTCTTCCATCCCGCTGTTTGTGCTGATGGGAGGAATCCTCGAGAAGTCGGGAATCGCGCGTCAACTGTTCGATGCCATCCAGCTCTGGATCGGCCGACTGCCTGGGGGGCTGGCGCTGACGACGATCGCCATGGCGGCCATCTTTGCCGCCGCCTCTGGAGTGGTCGGTGCTGTCGAGATCATGATCGGTCTGATGGCGATACCCGCGATGCGGGCCTATGGCTATCGCAATAGCCTGATGAGCGGGACCATCTGCGCTGGGGGCTCCCTGGGCACGATCATTCCGCCGACCGTGATCGTGGTGGTGTATGCGGCCCTTGCCCAGCTTTCCATCGGCGAACTCTTTGCCGCCATCATTCTGCCAGGCGGATTGATGGTCTCGCTGTTTGCTCTCTACATTCTGGTGCGCTGCGCCCTGCGCCCCCAGGACGGCCCTCCGGCCGTGGAGGCGACACCCTTGCCGCTGGGCCAGAAGCTCGCGATCACCGCTAAGGCCCTGGTACCCCCGCTGTTGTTGATGTTTGCGGTGCTGGGCTCGCTGCTGATGGGCATTGCCTCACCGACAGAGGCGGCGGCGGTCGGCGTGGGCGGCGCCTTGCTGCTGGCTGTGATGAATGGCGGTATCAGCGTCCAGGCGCTAGGGGAGTCGCTGTCCCTGACGGTGCGCATCACCGCCATGATTCTGCTGATCGTGGCGGGGGGCACCATGTTTACCGGGATCTTTGCGGTCAACGGCGGCGGCGAGATGGTGGCCGAGATCGCTGAGCAGCTCGGCGGCCCCACCGGTGTCATACTGTTCTTCCTCGGCGTGACCTTCCTGCTCGGCTTCGTGCTCGACTGGACCTCCATCGTGCTGATCTGCGTTCCGATCTTCACGCCGGTGGTCAAGCAACTGGGCATCGATCCGGTCTGGTTCGCCACCCTGGTGCTGGTGACCATCCAGACCAGCTATCTCACCCCACCGATGGCATCGTCGATCTTCTATCTGAAGTCCATCGCCCCGGATGACATCACCTACGGTCAGATGTGCCGAGGGGTGCTGCCCTTCATCGCGATCCAGCTGGTGACACTACTGGCGGTGGCACTGGTGCCGAGTCTGGCGACATGGTTGCCAGAGCAGATCGTGGGGTTCTGAAGACCGGCCCGGCTCGAGGATGCCGGGCCGGCAGGGTGATCAGCCCTGGGCGATACGCTCGCTGATCGCGGCGCCCAGACGCTCGGTGGTGCCGTTGCCGCCCAGGTCCGGGGTCAGCACTTCGCTGTCGCCGTCTTCCAGCACCGCCTCGATGGCGGCCAGGATGGCGTCACCGGCGTCCTTGTGACCCAGGTGTTCGAGCATCATGGCGCCGGACCAGATCTGGCCGATGGGGTTGGCGATGCCCTTGCCGGCGATATCCGGGGCGCTGCCGTGAACCGGCTCGAACAGGCTCGGGAAGGTGCCTTCGGGATTGATGTTGGCCGAGGGCGCCACGCCGATGGTGCCGGTACAGGCGGGCCCCAGGTCGGAAAGAATATCGCCGAACAGGTTGGAGGCCACCACCACGTCGAACCAGTCCGGATGCATGACGAAGTTGGCGGTCAGGATATCGATGTGGAACTTGTCCACCTCGACGTCGCCGTACTGCTTGGCCATCTCGGCCACACGGCTGTCCCACCAGGGCATGGTGATGGCGATGCCGTTGGACTTGGTGGCCGAGGTCAGCTTCTTGCGCGGGCGGCTCTGGGCCAGGTCGAAGGCGTACTTGAGCACCCGGTCGACGCCGTGGCGGGTCATCACCGTTTCCTGGATCACCACCTCCCGGTCGGTGCCCTCGAACATGGTGCCACCGACGCTCGAGTATTCGCCTTCGGTGTTCTCGCGGACCACGTAGAAGTCGATGTCGCCGGGCTCGCGACCGGCCAGCGGGCTCTTGATACCCGGCAGCAGGCGGCAGGGGCGCAGGTTGACGTACTGGTCGAACTCGCGGCGGAACTTGAGCAGCGAGCCCCACAGCGAGATGTGATCCGGTACCTTTTCGGGCCAGCCGATGGCGCCGTAGAAGATCGCATCGAAGTCGATCAGCGTCTCGCGCCAGTCGTCCGGCAGCATCTTGCCGTGCTCGAGGTAGTAGTCGCAGCAGGCGAAGTCGAAGGTCTGGGTATCCAGGTCGATAGCGAAGCGCTTGGCGGCGGCCTCGAGGGCGCGCACGCCCTCGGGCATGACTTCGGTGCCGATACCGTCACCGGCGATGATGGCGATGCGATGGGCCATGAAAGCTCCTTGATCCTGTCTGCTGGCGTGTAGAGGGTGCCTCGCGCAGCGGCCACGATTGTGCTTGGTGTGAAGGGTGGCGGCGGCAAGGTGTAAGGTCAGTCTAGCTCTTTACAGCGAGGCGATAATGGGGCTCGATGGCAATTCATTGTTGACCTCAAGTGGAGAAAAGGGTGGCGTCACTCGATGATCTGGCGTTCTTTCGTCAATTGGCCCAGGCCGGCAACCTGACCGCCACCGCACGCGAGCTGGGACTGTCGCTGTCGGCGGTCAGCAAGCGCCTGAAGCAGCTGGAGGCGCGGCTCGGGGTGGAACTCGCCACGCGTACCACCCGGCGGCTTACCCTGACCGCCGAAGGTGAGCGTTACCTGGCAAGGGGAGTCGCGCTACTGGATGAGTTGGCCGAACTGGAAGAGAGCCTGGGCGAGGATCGCGAGGCGCTGGCGGGACCGCTGCGGCTCAACGCGACCTTCGGTTTCGGTCGCCGCCATGTGGCGCCCTTGCTGTCCGAGTTCTGTGCCTTGCATCCGGGCATCGAGGCGTCACTGGAACTCTCGAACTTTCCCGCGCCCTTGGTGGAGGGCGTGGATCTGGGCATCCGGATTGGCGAGCCCCCCGACTCGCGCCTGGTGGCCCGCCGTCTGGTGGCCAGCCGACGTGTTGCCTGCGCCTCTCCCGACTATATCGAGCGCTGTGGTCGGGCCGAGACTCCCCAGGCGCTGCAGCGCCACGCCTGTCTGGTACTGCGAGAGAATGACAGCGATTTTGCGCTGTGGCGATTCGTCGACGCCGACGGTGTCGAGACGTCGGTCAAGGTCGGCGGGCGCCTTACCAGCAATGACGGTGAGGTCATCAAGCGACTGGCGCTCGATGGTCACGGGGTGATGCTGCGCTCCTGGTGGGACGTTCACGATGAACTGAAGGAGGGGCGCCTTGTCAGCCTGCTGCCGGGCTGGCAGGGGGTGCGTGCCGACTTCTTCGCGGTCTACGCCCAGCGCCGGCACGTCCCCGCGCGCTTGCGTGCACTGGTCGACTTCCTCGCTCGGCGCCTGGCGGCCAGGATCCCGTCACTCGATTGAACGACTGCCGGCCCCGTCAGCCCTTGCGTGCCAGCACTCGCAGCCGGGATTCCAGCATGTCGCGGTCCAGGTAGGTGCCCTGGAGGTGACGCTCCCCGGTGGTGGGATCGAAGGCCTCACGTCCATGCAGTACCCGGCGGTTGTCGAAGGCCACCATCTGCCCGGGACGTAGGTCGAGGGCAATCTGATGCTGTGGTGCATGCAGCAGGGTCCAGAAGTGGTGGTAGGCCTCGTACCAGGGGGTGATCAGGTCGGCAGGCAGGTGCAGGGTGTCACGAATCCAGTTGTTGAAGCGAATCTCGCGGATGCGCCCATCCGTGCCGACGTCGATGACCGGCTCGCGGACGCTGATATCGTGTTCCTCGTCCTGGAAGCGAAAGTCGATGGCGGTCTCGGCCAGAAGCTGGAAGTGATCGGGGTTGGCCGCGCGCAGCGCCTCGGCGACCTGGATGCCGTCGGCGAAGATCGAGCCGCCGCCTTCGGCATCGTTCTTCAGGCAATACAGCAACTGCATGTCCGGCGGTTGGCGCCAGTTGGGCAGGTCCGTGTGCAGCGCCAGGGCAATCGAGGTGTAGGCCGCGTTGTTGGGCTTGGGCTTTGAAATGACGTCGAAGCGAGCCCCGAAGTTGGTGGCCTTGAGCGGGCCAATGCGCCGTGCCAGGCGACTGACCTCCTCGAGTTCCAGCGGCCCCTCGTCGAGCAGCACCAGGCCGTCGCGCAGCAACGCCGTGATCCAGGCCTTTTCGCCGTTGCCACCGGCTACCAGATCGGCATGCCGCATATGCTGGGGGGAAAACGGCGTCTGCCAGGCGACAGGCCGCGGCAGGCTGTCGATGGCGGCCTCGCCGGGGCGACGCTGGTGCAGCCAGCCGGCGGCGAAGCGGCTGTGGTGTCCGTCCTGCCAGTCAAGGTGGAGCTGACCGTGCTCGATGCGGGCCTCGTCGAGCCCTGGAACGGCGGCCATCGGTGTGACCAGGCGTTCCCGGGTCAGCGGGTGGCGGCACTGATCACAGGCGCAGTGATCGCGCAGCCACAACAGAGGAAATTGTCCTCGGTCGCCGTTGTTCCAGACCAGCGAGAGACGCAAGCCTTCAGCGGCCACGTCGGTCAGCGTCAGGTGCTGGGGCCAGGGGGCCAGTTCGTGCATATCGATGTGGCCGGCGTCGGCGGTCGAGGTCAACGAGGTGGTGCTCATGGATGGCTCCCAGGTGACGAGTGTTGACGAAATAGGTGACGAGTGTTGACGCCGATGGTGGGGGCTCGAGGCGATGGCGACAAACGACTAATATGACGCCTTAGGCCAAGCCTGGCTTATGACCGTCTTTTTCATCGTCGCTAAACCACAGGGCCAGAAACCACATGCACCGACTTCCTCCTCTGCATTGGCTGCAGGCCTTCGAGGCCTCGGCAAGAACCCTGAGCTTTACCGCGGCGGGCCAGGAACTGTCGGTAACCCAGGCTGCCATCAGTCAACGTATTCGGCTGCTGGAGGACCGCCTGGGGCAGCCACTGTTCGTGCGCCACCCGCGCAGCCTGACGCTGACGCCAGCGGGCCAGGCCTGGTTGCCGAGCGTCCAGGAAGCCTTTGCGCGGCTCGATGAGGGCACCCTGGAGGTGTTCGGCGTGACTCCGGATCGTTCAGTGACGCTGCGCACTACGCCGGCGCTTCAGAGCCAATGGCTGGCGCCTCGTCTGGCACGATTTCACCTTACCCACCCCGAGGTGACCGTGCGTGTGGTCAGCGCCGTCTGGAGTTCGGATTTCGGTGCCGAAGGGGCCGATATCGAACTGCGCTACGGCCAGGGAGAGTGGCGCGGCATGGAGTCGATCTCTCTGGGGGCGTCGTCGTTGTTGCCGGTCTGTACGCCGCCGATGGCAGAGCAGCTCGTCTCGCTGGATGCCCTGGCCGGGCAGACCTTGCTCCACGCGGCGGGCTTCGCGGCCGGCTGGCCGGCCTGGCTGGAGCATGCCGGGCGCAAGGATCTGTCGAGCCACTGTCACAGTCTGATCTGCGACAACCTGTCCATGGTGATGGCCCTGGCCCGGCAAGGGGCGGGGGTGGCGCTGGTGCACCGCTGCCTGCTGGAAGATCCCCAGGGGCTGGTTGCCCCGTTTGACATCGAGGTGCCCACCCGCGAAGGATTCTGGTTGTGTCGCCCGCGCAGTGCGCAGGGCAGTATCGAAAGCGAACGGCTATGGCGCTGGCTGGCGGGCGAAGTGGCGCCTGGGCCATCGTGACAAGTTTGTCGGCAAGAGGTCAGGCCTCGGCACTTTGCTCCAGGAGGGCTGGGGCTGAGCCGCTCGAGTCGGTATGATCGTGCCCGCCGATCGAGCGCTATCGCTGGCGGGCGCTGGCGCTCGTAAGAGCATAGAATTGAGAATGAGGGTGCCGTCCGGCTCCCGCCTGCACCGCACCCTGGGATTGTCGCCGCCGGGGTGCGGTCCATCATCTGTTTCGGGAGACTGCTGCCGCCGTGAATGTGTTGATGTTCACCAACACCTATGCGCCGATCGTCGGTGGTGTCAGCGAGTCCGTGCAGCGCCTGAAGCACCAGTTGCAGCGGGCGGGGCATCGTGTACTGGTGGTGGCGCCTCGGCTGGAGGGACAGCCGGAACACGAGCCGGACGTGGTGCGTGTCGTCGCGGTGCAGCATTTCAACGGCAGCGACTTCTCGCTGCCGGTGCCAATCCCCGGACAACTGTTCGACGCCATCGAGGCTTTCGAGCCAGACATCGTTCATTCACACCATCCCTTCCTGCTGGGCGACACCGCAGCGCGCGCGGCGGAAACCTACGGCCTGCCACTGGTGTTCACCCACCACACGCTGTACGAGCACTACACCCACTACGTGCCGGGGGATTCCTCGCGGATGCAGCGCTTTGCGGTGGCGCTGGCGACCCAGTACACCTGGCTGTGCGACGAGGTGATTGCTCCCAGCGAGAGCGTCAAGCAACTGCTGGTCCAGCGCGCCGGCAACCCGGACATGACGGTGGTGCCCAGCGGAGTGGACACTTCACGCTTTGCGACGGGCAAGCGTGATCGCTGGCGGGACCACTTCGCGATCCCCGCTGATGCCCGGGTGATCGGCCATCTTGGTCGGCTGGCCAAGGAGAAGAATCTGGCATTTCTGGCGGGCGCGGTGTGCCAGGCGCTGGTCGAGGATGCCGAGGCCTGGTGGCTGGTGGTAGGAGACGGTGATGCCCGAGAAGCGGTGGAAGCCGCCGCCGATCGTCATGGGGTGAGCGAGCGTGTCTGTTTTACCGGCTGCCTGCACGGGCAGGCGCTGATCGACGCCTACCACGCCATGGACGTCTTTGCCTTTGCATCACACAGCGAGACCCAGGGCATGGTGGTGGCCGAAGCAATGGCAGCGGGGCTGCCGGTGGTGGCCCTCGATGCCCCTGGCGTTCGCGAAGTCGTGCGAAATGGCGAGAATGGACGGCTGCTGGCGCATGAGGATGAGCAGGCCTTCGCCCTGGCCCTGGCCGAATGTACCGACGCACGATACTGGCCGGCCCTGCACGAGACCGCCCTGAGCACGGCCCAGGCCTACGACGAGGCTCGCTGCGCCGAGCGCTGCCTGCGGGTCTACCGCCTGGCGATCGCCCGCGGCGGCCCCTTCACCCACGCCGATGACGGCGGCTGGGAGCGTGTACGCAGCCGACTGGGCGCGGAGTGGCAGATGCTACGCTACCGTGGGAGGGTACTACGCCACCTGGTCCAGGAGGAGTGGCGTGAAGAGTGGCGTGAGGAGCGGCCATCCTGGTGGCCCGGCCAACACGAAGACGAACCCGAACTGCCGTCGAGGTGACGCCGCTTGGTGATTCAAGACACCTAGGTTTAAACGCACAAGATTTTCCGAATAGTGCGTTCATTCATTTTATGCTCATGTGACTCGGCTTCACCAGGAGAGCACGATAGAATCTCCAAAGGCTTCGTTTCTTCGGTTGGATAGAGCGACCAGCGCTCGGTGAGGGTATGACGTTGGAACAGACACGGCAGGACAGCAAGCGATCATCGTCGGCGCAGCGTGATGACGACGCCGTGTCCCTGCGCGCGGATCTGACCATCGAGTTACCGATACGCTTCGTGCATGAGCTGTCCGCGGCCGAATCGCTCCAGGACGTGCTGGATACGGTGGCACGCTGGTCAAGTACGGTGTTTGGCGCCAACCGCGCTTCCATCACTCTGGCGCAGTCCGAGACCGAGCTGACCCTGATCGCCATGGAAGGTAACAACGCCATCCCGATGGATCAGCCTGTGCCGATCTACGGCACCATGGTCGGACGTGTCTATCGCACTCGCCAGGCGGAGTACGCCGAGCGTTTTGACGGGAGTCCCGATCTCGACTGCCAGATGCTCAGTGCCAAGGGGCTGGGGTGCTGTCTCGATGTCCCGATGATCAGCGGCAGTCGCTGCGTGGGCACCATGAACATCGCCCACGAGAGCCCGAATGCCTTCACCGATGAAGATCGTGAGCGCCTGCAGGCCATGGCCCACTGGGTCGCCGCCAGCATACGCATCCATCATCAGATCGAGGAGATGGAAGTGCTGTCCGAGACCGACCCCCTGACCGGGGTGTGCAATCGTCGCGCCTTTGCTACCCGTTTTGCCACCCTGGCCAAGCGCTGGCAGCGCGGCAAGGGAGCGCTGGGTGTCGCGCTGGTCGATCTCGATCACTTTAAGTCGATCAACGATACCTACGGCCATGAATCCGGGGACAGGGTGCTGGTCGCCGTGGCCAAGGCGCTCGACGCAAGCTTTCGCAAGTCGGACCTGATCGCCCGCATGGGGGGAGAGGAGTTTTGCGTGGTCATGGCGGACGTCGACAAGCCTGCCTTGATGTCTGCCCTCGAGCGTTTCAACCTTGCCCTGTCCGAGCTGGAGATACCCGTCGCCGACAGCGTGATACGCGTCACCGCCAGTATCGGTGCGTTGCTGATCGACAGTGACAGCGCTGACCTCGACAGCCTGGTCAACCAGGCCGATCAGGCGATGTACAAGGCCAAGACCAATGGTCGAAACCGAGTCGAGTTCGTGCACGTGATCTAGTTGTCGAGGCTGCATTATTACCTCAACAGTCGCTTTCGTTCACCTCCTTCTCCACGACCAAATGGAAGTCTGATGGCTCCCCAAAGGGGACTACCTCGATTTCGAAGATATCATCGACTTCTGCGCAGAAAGTTGCACGCTCTTCCTCGTTATCCGCGTTGGTGCTCTCGGCAGCAATGTCGCCATCTTTTCGAATATACAAGTCAAGATCGGCTGTCATGTTGTCAAGTCTCACGTGATAGGTACCAGCCGTTTCGGCTTTATAGAAAAAGTTTCCCTGGGACTCCAAGGGGGCATCCGATTGAAAGGTCAGGTCGAGCGGCAGATATATTGGCTCTGTGGCGAGTAGTCTTATGGACACGTCACTTTCGTCGAAGCTATCCAAGTAGGGGCGGATAAGCAGTTGGTACGGTCCACCTTTCTGCAGGGGGGCGCTGGCCGTTTCTACTGCTGGGTCTTTAGCTGTTCCAGCACTTGCATCGTCAATATTGTCGTCGAAAATTTCCTCACTCTTAGAATTTAGCAAGTTAAGGGTGACGTCTGCGGAACTGCTGACAGTTGCGGTAAATAAACTAAAGGAATCGATGTTAAACTGGCAGGAGATTTCCTGGGAAGACTTTCCATCTATAGTCGCTGCTGCACCTATCTTTCCAGGTGTGAGAAGAGGTGGCACAGACTGAGCTGAAAGATATTGGGTTTGACCATCAATAGAACAGTATAGTGCCCAAGGCTTTTTGGTATCCAAGCTCAACCCAAGGGTATCGCTCTGGTCGCCAGTCCCTGTTGAAATTTTCGGTTCGAATAGGGTAAGGTCAAGTTGGTAGTCTCCTTGAGGGAGTCGTTGGGTCGTCCATTCTTGATGTCCTTCATCTCCGCTACCTATTTCTGCATTATCTCTCGTTCCGAGCCTGGTGTCCGGTACGCGAATGAGTTCGTCATCATCGCCTACCTGATATAAGCTCAGGCAGCCAAGGTCATCGGCTGAAAGGCTGGAAAATCTAATGCTGCCTTCTTCATCGAGTTGAATTCTTCGACTGAAAATGGCTGAGTTTTCCATATCCAGAGACCAGTCAAGCGGGGTGTCAATAGACAATTTCCCATCATGCGTTGAAGTCTCCTCTGAATTCTCATCTTTCCATATATAAAATCTGCTAACAGAAGGACTGATGGAGAGTGGGTGGTTGGCTGGATGATCAATAGTCGTCCATGTCCCATCGTCAGTATCCGGGGTCCAGTTGTACGCATGAAAATATGGAAGATTGCGGTTTTGAACGTTTTGTAGCGTTACTAGTCGTGTGCTGTTTGGCTGGATGCCATTTCTGGAAGTTTCGTCAATGTCATTGTCAGTGTCATTCAGACGTTGCATAATGATAGTTGTTGCTGGATCGGGCTCTGATATATTGGTTTGTTGGTTATCAAGTAGTGAAAGTTTACCAGAGGTTGTGTTTATTGTGATGAGTGTCTCTTGGTCGTCTGGAAGTGGATAGGTGTTGCTATAATGGCTTGTGTAGGAAATTCCATAGTCTTCTACTTTGCAAGAGTCAGGCAGCATGGTTACTCGGCGTGCTCTATCAGGAAGGGAATCAAGCTTCGTTGAATTCGCTGTGGTGCTGTTGGAATCCTGTCTGCAGCCTTCTGGTATTTCATATTCCACCAGATTTCTGAACTCTAGTCCGGAGTGGCATAGGGATTCGTGAATCGGTTTTGCCTCTTCCTTTGTCCACTGTCCTCCCTCTCTCATGGTTTCTGCCGCAATGGCCAGGTGTGGGTCGAGGGTAGCTACTATATGGGTCTGCAACGTTGTTTCAGACTGTGGTTGATCCCATGCATCCTGGCGAACAGTTGACTCAGCCATTGTATATGGAAAGTAGCTCATTAATGGATTTATACCACAGCGTTCTATCAAGGACCGCATCAGTGCTTCATTTCCATTTAAAATCGCATGGCTAAGGAGAGGTAACGAAGTAAACTTCTGATTAAGGTTTTGTGATAGAGATATTTCATCATGAAATAGTGCGCAGTTCGTAGGCTGATTATCTGAGAAAAAGTTTGGGTCAAGCGTTTCTAGAAATTTTCGGACGCGCAGACATTCGGTGGAGCCTTGCATATTCTCGTCGTCACAATAGATATCCCCTGTATCAATGCGCCTTAGGACCATGTTGATGAGAGGTTCGTTATTACTCCCTTCGACTGGTTGACCAAGAGAGAAGAAAATATCCTCGTTGTCAATATTTGCTCTTCTGAATAGCTCTATGGATCTGGGTGAAAGCAAATAGATGGCACTTTGTAGTGATGCCATGGAAAAGCTGAGACCAGCCTGACGAAGTTCTTCCTGTGCGATATCAGATTCGCGAATATCTTGACTTCGCCCAAGCGAGACAAGGAGAGCCATGAGGCCTACGATAAATAGCGGGACCAATACGCGAGAGGACAAGAAAAATGGCATGTGTTCATCAGTCGAGGGCCCGCTCTTGTTCGAAAATTCGCTGTCGGTCTCTTTCTGACAAAGTACAAGTAAGCAGTATATGGCTGCTAGAGAAAGTAACAGCATGAGAATGAAATAAAAAATCCATAGTAAAGGAGAGTTTACTGGAGGAAAATCTTTTGAAACATATAGAAGGTCGAATATTATTGCTAGAAGTAAAGAAATAAGTGGAAGAATGGAAAAAAAGTAAAGTGTCCCCCTGCTCGGATTTTTTTTGCAGTTTTCATTATTTTTTTTAGCTTGTGTTTTTGGTATGAATGTTGAAATGTAGGTATATATAAGTCCGGCGACAGCCATCGCCATAAGGCCGATCCCGAGGGAGAAAGCGTGCTTTAGATAGACCAAAAAAAATGGGTCTATTCGAAGAAAGATTTCAATGATCCCCCAGAGCGCCGCTACCGAAGCAGCGGAGTAAGCCGCCGTGGTGAAGATGGGATGGTTGTCAATGACGGGAGGGGAAGCCATGACTGTCTCCTTGCCACTGCTGAATTTGCCACCATGCTGTTCTATCGACGTCAAAGGCGCGTCAAAGGCTTGCTCGAGAGCGCATGGAACACCCTGATGCTCTAGAGCAAGGCCCGGGCGTAGGCCGAGCGGCAAAGAGCACAGATATTGTTCTCTTGAGTACAGTTTAGACAGGAGAGGGTAAAGTGTTGCTTTTTTTGTGCGGAACTCGGCGTAGGTTCGAGGTGCTCCACTTTATTCTTTTTATGATGCAAGTCTTATTTGGTGTGCGGAAGGACGCTAGCGACCGGGTTTTGGTTGATCGTCAGTCCGACCGGCCTTTCTCCCGTCGGCCCAGCGCTTGAGTCCGACCAGCAGGCCGACACCCAGCGCCAGGCCACCCAGCGCATAGAAGATCTCGCTGCGACTGTCAGCGGTGATCAACTCGCCCAACTGGCTGCCGAGCAGGGTGACCCCGGCCAGGCCCGGGGCGATGCCCAGGGTGGAACCGATCAGGTAGTCGCGAAAGCGCAGATGGAAGGCCCCGGCCATCATGTTGGTCAGGGTAAAGGGGGCCAGCGGCAGCAGGTTGACCAGCGTCATGGTGCGGATGCCGCGTCCCGACAGGTAGCGTGACAGGCCGTTCAAGCGCTTTCCCCCGTAGCGCAACAGCGCATCGCGGCCAAGCTTGCGACCGACCCACCAGGTCAGGCAGGAGGCCGACAGGGTACCGATCAGGGCGTAGCCGAAGCCCCACCAGGGGCCAAATACCAGCCCGGTCGCTGCCACCAGCAGACTCAGCGGAAACATCACAAGCGATAGCCCCGCATAGACCGCAGCCACCACGACGATGGCCCAGGGGCTGTCGCGCCACGCCGTGCCACCCTGGGAAAGCTTCATCAGGGTGTCGACGGTAAGCAGGTCATGCATGGCCAGCCACTGCCAGGTCAGTCCCAGCGCTGCCAGCACGGTGATGGCCAGGGTCGGCAGTAGCCAGCGCCTCGTCATCGGGGGGATTCCTGAGTGGCGGGTGAGGGTGCGGGATGGTCGTTATCGGCAGTCAGCGCCCATTTGAGGGGCTGCTGCTGAAAGTAGCGACAGAGCAGATCGTAGAGTCCCGGGTAGGCCTCCATCAGACGGTTGGGGGCGCTGAAGAATGTCTCGCAGCAGACGGCAAAGCACTCGCCGGGATGGCTCGCGGCGTAGTCATCGATGGGCGTGGGGTCGCCCGCTTCGATGTACCTTTGCAGGTCCTGCCAGACCGCCGTGAACTCGCGATGCCACTCCCTGGAGGCGATGGTGACCGGCAGTGGTGGAAATCCGTCGACGTCCTGAGAATTGCCCATGTCGAGCTTGTGGGCGAATTCATGGATGACCACGTTGAAGCCATCCAGGCCACCGCTCTCGACCAGATCGGGAAAGGCGATCACCACCGGCCCCTGGTAGAAGGTCTCGCCGGCGCGCTCGTCCTCGTAGACGTGTATCACCCCGGCCTCGTCCATCTCTTCGACCTTGCGACGAAAGGCGTCGGGCAACACCAGTACTTCGTGCACGTTGGCAAAGGCTTCCTGGTGCTCGTGCTCGCTCCAGCCGAGCGTCAACAGGCAGGCCTGGGCCGCCAGGGCCAGGCGTTCCTCGCTATCCAGTGCCGCAGGGTCCAGGTCCGGGTGCAGGCTCAGACGCTTGTCGTGAAGAAACCGCCAGGCGCGCTGACCCAGGCGCTGGGCCGAAGCCTCGGGCACCCGGGCCAGCAGGGGCAGCCGCGCCCGCGCGCCTGCCCAGGTGTCAGCGGGGAAGGGATGGCGGGCATCGAAGCGGGCCGCTCGCCAGCGCTTGAGTCGTGACAACACAGCCTAGCTGTCGTCCTGGTCCCTGGCGCCGGACTTCCACGACCAGTCGCGCAGGCGCAGGTCGAACAGGTCCTTGCGGCGGTCCTTGAGGTTGGTCACCGAGCCCTCGGCACGCACCACGGTCAACCGCGACAGATCCAGGTCGGAGAACATGATCATCTCGGTGTTGGGGGTGGTCTCTGCCATCACTGCGTCGTGGGGGAAGGCGAAGTCGGAAGGCGAGAACACCGAGGACTGGGCGTACTGGATGTCCAGGTTCTCGATGGACGGCACATTGCCGACGCTACCGCACAGCACCACGTAGCATTCGTTCTCGATGGCTCGGGCCTGGGCGCAGTGACGTACCCGCAGATAGCCGTTCTTGGTATCGGTCCAGAAGGGCACGAACAGCAGGTCCATGTCCTGATCGGCGAGCAGTCGGCCCAGCTCCGGGAACTCCACGTCATAGCAGATCAGGATACCGATGCGTCCGGCATCCGTCTGGAATACGCACAGATCCTCGCCGCCCTCGATCACCCAGTCGCGGCGCTCCTGGGGGGTGATATGCAGCTTGGCCTGGCGCTCGATGGAGCCGTCGCGGTGGCACAGGTAGGCCACGTTGTAGAGGCGTCCGTCGTCACCTTCCTCGATCATCGATCCGGCGATGATGTTGATGTTATAGGCCACCGCCATGCGCGACATTTCGGTCTTGAAGCGCTCGGTGAAGCCGGCCAGAAAGCGGATGGCCGCCATCTGGTCCTGCTGGGCGGCGCGGTCCTGAAGGCCCATCAGCGGTGCATTGAACAGCTCCGGGAAGACCGCAAAGTCGCTCTGGTAGTCGGACAAGGCATCGACGAAGTACTCGACCTGCTGCAGCACCGCCTCCACCGAGGCGAACTCGCGCATCTGCCACTGCACGGCGCCGACTCGAACCTGGGTCGGACGACTTTCCAGCATGCGTTCGGCCGGCTCGAACAGGATGTTGTTCCACTCGAGCAGGGTCGCGTAGCCCTGGGACTTCTCGTCTTCCGGCAGATACTTGCGCAGCAGGCGCTTGACCTGGAAGTCGTTGGACAACTGGAACGACAGGATCGGGTCATGCAGCTCCTTGCGCGAGACCTTGTCGATGTACTCGCTCGCCGACATGCTGTCGGCCACCCGGTGATACTCGGGGATGCGTCCGCCGGCCAGGATGGCCTTGAGGTTGAGCTGGCGACAGACCTCCTTGCGCGCCTCGTAGAGGCGACGGCCAAGGCGATAGCCGCGGTAGTCGGGGTCGATCAGCACGTCGATGCCGTACATGGCATCGCCGTCCTTGGCGTTCTGGATCGTCTCGCGCTTGCCGATCAGGTCGTCGTACTTGTGCGGGTTGGAGAACTCCTCGTAGTCGACCAGGGCGGTAAGCGCCACGCCGATGACCCGGCCGTCGTCCTCGATGACGATCTGGCCGTCAGGAAACTCCGCCACCAGCCTGTCGATGGTGATCCTGGGCCAGGCTCCGCCGATGTCGTGGTAGACCTTGTCCATCAGCCCCTTGAGCTGAGGGTAGTCGTCACAGGTGAGGTTGCGGAGATTGAGCTGAAGATCATCGAGGGACATGAAGCGTTCCTCCGGAAATGGACCGCATAGTCTAACATGCCGCCCTGGGCAAGGCGGAACGAGGTGTGCAGCATAGCGCAAAAGCATAAAGGCGATGCATCTAATGTTCGGAGGCGGCAGTGCACGTCAGGGGAAGCATGAAGCGCTGGAGAGAGCGCTGGAAAGAACGCGTCCAACAAACAGCGGGCCTTGCCACGACAAAGGCCCCGCCGTAGCGGAGCCTTGGGATGCTGCGTGCAAGCTCTGCAGCGCAGGTGTCCTGCAATCTGGAGGCTTAGACGTCGTTTTCCGGCTCGTTGGCCGAATCGACACCGCTGTCTTCCACCAGGTCGCCCTCGTCCAGCGCCGACTGGCTGTCGCTGGCGGAAGCGTCGTCGCTGGGCGCGTGGTTGGAGTCGACACCGCCATCCTTGACGATCTCGCCTCCGGGAATGGCGCCATCTTCGCCCTCGGCCTTCGCTGAATCGTTGGAGGAGTCGACGCCGCTATCTTCAGGCATGACCTGCTCCTGCTTCATCTCTTCGTCTCCCTCGGCGTGGTGATCGGCCAGGGCGGCGCTGGAGAACAGGCCGATCAAGCCGGCCAGGGCGAGGCGCTTCAGCAGTGTGGTCTGGTAGGTGTTCATCGTAGTACCTCCGGGTTGTAGCTGTTGATGATGCTCTGATGACGGCCCAACGGCATTCCCGTCGTCGACCTTTCATTGTCCGTCGCTTCATGCGGGGACTGAAGGGTGGGGGGCGGGGTGTGGGGCGGGTCGTGAGCAGGCCTGCTCGCGACATATTGCGTCACCTTCCTGGTGACGCCATCGAGTGGGTGGCCTGAGCCCTTCCGTGGGCCCTGTGTTCTTCCCTGTCGGTGTCGGGCACTGAGCCTGTCCGCTGGCTCTGTTGGGCTTCCTGCCCAGCGGTTCCTTCCGGGAACCTCTTGCGGCCATCCTGGCCGCTATCACGCGGCGATGACTGCCACGCGGCTGTTCGGGTCAAGGCCTGGGCCCTTCCGTGGGCCCCGATATCGTCCATGGGGATATCGGGCGCGAGCCTGTCCATCGCTCAGTCGTGGGCGTCCTGCCCTGCGGTTCCTTCCTGGAACCACCAGCGGCCATCCTGGCCGCCATGCCGTGGCGAGTCCCTGCCACTGTGACCATCCGTGGCCTGGCGATTATTCGGTGTCGTTGGCGGAGTCGACGCCGCTATCCTCTGCCAGCTCACCCTTCGGCTGGGTCTCGGACATGCTGTCGTCGGCTTGCTCGGCGCTGTTGGAAGAGTCGACGCCACCGTCTTCGACGAGGGGCTTGTCGGCATTCATGGCGCTGTCATCGGCCATGCTGGAAGAGTCTTGCTGTTCGGTCACATTGTTTGAGGTATCGACGCCGCTTTCCTGGGCTTCGTTTTCCTCATGGTGAGCGGCCATGGCCATGCTGGAGAACAGTGCCATCGTGCTCATGAGTGCTGCGGCCTTGACGATGTGTTTCATGCGGAACCTCTCGTCGCTGGATTTGCAGAGGCCGTTGGCGTCCTGTGCTCAACGGTTGTACTAAACCTATACAACGCATGGTGGTTTTGCAAATACGGACGTTATTCTTGTCTAATTATGGTTAGCCGTTTCAGCGACATCTTGACGTCCTCGGCCCTTGTGACGGGGCCGCGGGACGAAAGTCAGCGGGCCTCGCCGTGACGGCGGATCGGCTGCCGGAAGGTCTGGGCCGTCAGCACGCCGGCAAGCACCAGAGCGCCGCCGCTGAGGTGGTACCAGCCAAGCCGTTCGCCGAGCCAGAGCATGGCGATCAGGGCGCTGAACAGCGGCATCAGGTTGATGAAGATGCTGGCGCGGCTGGCGCCGATGTGGCGAATCGCGAACATCCACAGATAGGTGGTGATGATAGAGGCGGGGATGCCGGCGTACAGGATCAGGCCGGCGTTGCTTGTGTCGATCGGTGTCATTGGGCCCAGCAGGTAGGCCGGCAGCAACAGCAGGACGGCGAACACCGCTTGAACGTAGAGCATGACCCAGGGCGATATGGCAAGCGGCCAACGCTTGAGCATGACCCCGTAAAGGGCGTAGCAGGTCGCGGCCACCACCATCAGCGCATCGCCAGGAGCCACTTCCAGGTTGGCCAGGACGGCGATGTCACCTCTGCCGAGTAGCCACAGCACGCCCGCGAGAGCCATCACGCCGCCCAGGCAGCCGCCCCAGCTAGGTGGCTCACGCAGCACCAGGGCGCTGAGCAGAATCGTCAACAGCGGCACCATGGCCGCCAGAATGCCCATGTTGGTGGCGCTGGTAGAGGCCGCCGCGACGTAGGCCAATCCTTGCCACAGAGCCATGCCCAGCAGTCCCAGAAGCGCAAGCTTGGGCCAATGCGTGGCGATGGCGTGTCGCTCGCGCCAGCTCTGGCGCCAGACGAAGGGCGTCAACACGGCCACCGCCAGTACCCAGCGCAGGAAGGCGATGCTGCTGGGGGCGATGGTGCCGACGGTCAGCTGGTTGATGGTCATGTTGCCGGACCAGATCAAGACGGCGCCCAGGGGGGCCAGAAAGGGCAGGAGGGGCATCGGGACGGGTCCATGTCATCGAGAAGGTCTGGCGGAAAAGGCACCGCCGCCAGTCAAGGCGGCGGTCGATAACGCAATACCAGTTGTACAGCAGGCTTGTACAGGATTCGAGTGACGTATCACTGTGTCCTGCCCAGGCGTTTAGCCGATAGCGGCGGCACCGGCCTTGGCGACCTGGATGTCCTGGTCCGGCTTGACGCCGGAGATGCCAACGGCACCGGCCACCTGGCCGTCGATGATCACCGGCACGCCACCGGACATCAGGCCCTCCATGGGCGCCGACAGGAAGGCGTTGCGGCCGCCGTTGATCATGTCTTCGAAGACCTGGGTCTCCTTGCGACCGATGGCGGCGGAGCGGGCCTTGGCCATCGCGACGTCGGCACTGAACGGTGCTGCGCCGTCGAGGCGGCGCAGGCCTAGCGGGTAGCCGCCATCATCGCTGACGACGATGGTCACGGCGAAGCCATTGGCCTCGGCTTCCTTCTGGGCAGCGTCGAGGATGGCGTTGACCTGGGACTGGTCGAGGTAAGGCTTGGTCGGCATGGGGAGTCCTTGTGATTGAGGGTTGTGGTTAATATGGAAAATATTTTCGTTTTTAGTCTAGGCGCTCTGGGCCTGTCTGACCAGAGCCTCGTCGACGATCTCGATCCAGTGGCGCACCGGGGTGCGGTTGGTGGCGGCGAGATGGGTCTGGCAGCCAATGTTCGCGGTGACAACCACCTCCGGCTTGCCTTCCTCCAGCGCGTCCATCTTGTTGTCACGCAACTGGCGTGACAGTTCGGGCTGGGTGATCGAGTAGGTACCGGCGGAGCCACAGCAAAGGTGACCATCTCGCACCGGCGTCAGGGTGAAGCCCATCCTGGTCAGTACCGTTTCCACCGCGCCGTTGAGCTTCTGGGCGTGCTGCAGGGTGCAGGGGCAATGGAAGGCCAGGCGCTGGTCGGCGCGCACGTCGAGGGTTGTCAGGTCTTCCTGCCCCAGCACCTCGACCAGGTCCTTGGCGGCCTCGCTGACCCGGCGCGCCTTCTCGGCATAGTCGGGGTCGTCGGCCAGCACTTCGACATACTCCTTGACGAAGGCGCCGCAGCCGCTGGCGGTCTGGATGATGGCCTCGCAACCGGCGTCCAGGTGAGGCAGCCAGGCGTCGATGTTGCGTCTGGCTCGCTCGCGTCCGGCTTCCTGGGCGTTCAGGTGGAAGTCGATGGCGCCGCAGCAGCCGACCTCGGGGGCGGGCGTCAGGCCGACCCCCAGACGGTCCAGCACGCGGGCAGTGGCGGCATTGGTGTTGGGCGACAGGCCGGGCTGCACGCAGCCTTCGAGAATCAGCATCTGGCGCGGATGACGCTTGCCGTCGGGGCGTTTGCCAGCGTCGACCGGGGCCGGGGGCATCTTGCTCTTGAGCGCCCCGGGGACCAGCGGCTTGAAGGTCTGGCCCAGCGCCAGCAGGGCCTTGAACCGGCCGGGCTCGACCAGTGCCTTGCGCAGGCCGAAGCGAAGCGCCTTGTCGGAGGTGCTGCGCGGCACACGCCGCTCGATCTCGGCGCGGCCGATATCCAGAAGCTTGTGGTACTCGACGCCTGAGGGGCAGGTCGTCTCGCAGTTGCGACAAGTGAGGCAGCGGTCGAGGTGAAGACGGGTTTCCTCGGTGATCTGGTCGTCGTCTTCAGGGCTTTCGAGCATCTCCTTCATCAGGTAGATGCGGCCGCGCGGACCGTCGCGCTCATCGCCAAGCAACTGGTACGTCGGGCAGGTGGCATTGCAGAAGCCGCAGTGAACGCAGCTTCTCAGGACTCTGTCGGCCTCGCGAATGTGCGGTTTCTCGAGGTCTTTTTCGCTGAAATGGGTCTGCATGTTGTTATCCGCTAGTCATGGTCGAGGCCCGGACCGTCGCCGGGGCCAAACGTGGGATCAGGTCGTCTGTCGATGGCTGTCCGATCATGCCGCCTTCGCCGGGCGGCTGTGATCGTTCAGCGCCCGGTCTACCAGTCCGGATACAGTCGGCGCGGATTGAAGATGCCGTCGGGATCGAGCTTACGTTTCACCCGCTCGTGGTACTTGGCGACCACCGGCTGCAGTGGCGTGAAGGGCTCGGCGGTGCCCGGTGTGAAGCAGGTGGCGTGGCCACCTGCCTGGGCGACGGCGTCGCGCAGCGACTCGGCGTCGACTTGCCCCTTGAGCCAGCGCTGATTGCCGGCCCAGTCGAGCAGCAGTTGATGTGGCTCGACGCCGGCGATGTCCAGGCTCGGCGTGTTGGTCGGCAGGCTGATCCGCCACAGCGGCGTGCTTGCGTCGCTGAAGAAGGGCAGCGACAGCTCTCGGAGCTCGCGCCAGAAGTCGGCCTCGAGGGCGTCCCCGCCGATCGCCTCGCGGGTGGCGGCCACCGAGCTTGCACCGCCTTCGAGACGCAGATGCAGGGCGCCACTGTGCCAGGCCGCTGCGCTCAAGGGGAGCGGCTTGCGTCCCCATTCGGCCAGACGACTCAGAGCCTCTGACTGGGACATTTCCAGACGCAGGCTGGCGCTGGCGGTGGGTAGCGGCAGCACCTTGAGGGTGACTTCGGTGATCAGTCCCAGGGTGCCCTGGGCGCCGACCATCAAGCGTGACAGGTCGTAACCTGCCACGTTCTTCATGACTTCGCCGCCGAAGCGCTGTTCACGCCCATGGTGATCGAGTACCCGCAGGCCCAGCACGAAGTCTCGCACCGAGCCGGCCCAGGGGCGGCGGGGGCCGGACAGTCCGGCGGCGATGGTGCCGCCGACGGTGGCCTCGGCACCAAAGTGCGGGGGTTCGAAGGGCAGCATCTGGCCCTGGTCGGCCAGCGCCTCCTCGAGTTCGGAGAGAAGGGTGCCGGCACGCACCGAGACGATCAGCTCGACTGGATCGTAGCTGGTGATACCGCGGTGTTCGCGGGTGGATACCGGCGTACCTTCCACCGGGCGGCCATAGAAGGCCTTGGTGTTGCCGCCGACGATGCGAAGCGGACGTTCGGCACTTGCCGACTGGATCGCTTCGGACAGAGCCGCCAGGCCGTCGAAGGCGGAAGGGGAAACGTCATTGTTGGACATGGTGGTACCTGAATTCCGACAAAGAGGGACAAACGTCGACAAGGCGCGACACACGGAGCACGGCAGCGCTGCAAGGCGTCACGGTCGACGGCAGGAGACGAGGCTTGCCGCCTTCCTGTCTGAACCGTGACCCTTTCCTGCGGCGCCTGGAAGCGTGGCGGCTCCGGCTAGAACCTCGGCAGTTCCGGGTGCGGCAGCTCGTTGTTGTGCACCATGCATGGCACTGAACCTTGATCGCGCGCAGCGCGCCAGCGTCGGGACGCTCTCGTGGCTGTCATGGCTAGAACCTCGGCAGTTCCGGGTGCGGCAGTTCGTTGTTGTGCACGTGCATCGCACTGAACCTTGATCGCGCGCAGCGCGCCAGCGTCGGGACGCTCTCGTGGCTGTCATGGCTAGAACCTTGGCAGTTCCGGGTGCGGCAGCTCGTTGTTGTGCACGTGCATCGCGCCGAACTCGGCGCACCGGGCCAGCGTCGGGATGTTCTTGCCTGGGTTGAGCAGTCCTTCTGGGTCGAAGGCGGCCTTGACCGCGTGGAAGGCGGTGATCTCCAGGCTGTCGAACTGGGCACACATCTGGTTGATCTTCTCGCGGCCGACGCCGTGTTCACCGGTGATCGAACCGCCGGCTTCCACGCATAGCTCGAGAATCTTGCCGCCCAGTGCCTCGGCGGTTTCGAGCTCCCCTTCGCGGTTGGCATCGAACAGGATCAAGGGGTGCATGTTGCCGTCGCCGGCGTGGAAGACGTTGGCCACCTTGAGCCCGTACTGCTCTGACAGATCGCTGATGCCCTTGAGCACCCTCGGCAGCTCGCGGCGAGGAATGGTGCCGTCCATGCAGTAGTAGTCCGGCGACATGCGGCCGACCGCAGGGAAGGCGTTCTTGCGACCGGCCCAGAACTTGGCGCGTTCGGCCTCGTCGCGGGCGAGCTGAACGTCGCTGGCGCCAGCCTTGGCCAGCACCTCACGCACGGTCACGATATCGTCGTCCACGTCGGCCTCGACGCCGTCGAGCTCGCACAGCAGGATCGCCTCGGCGTCCACCGGGTAGCCGGCTCGGATGAAGTCTTCGGCGGCGCGGATGGCCAGGTTGTCCATCATCTCGAGGCCCCCGGGGATGATACCGGCGGCGATGATGTCACCGACCGCGGCGCCGGCCTTTTCCACGTCATCGAAACTGGCCATCAGCACCTTGGCGGTCTCGGGCTTTGGCAGCAGCTTGACGGTGATCTCGGTGACCACGCCGAGCATGCCCTCGGAGCCCATCATCAGCGCCAGCAGGTCGAAACCGGGGCTGTCGAGCGCCTCGGAACCGATGGTCATGCGCTCGCCCTCGATGGTCATCACCTCGAGCCTCAGCACGTTGTGTACGGTGAGGCCGTACTTGAGGCAGTGCACGCCGCCGGCGTTCTCGGCCACGTTGCCGCCGATCGAGCAGGCGATCTGGGAGGAGGGGTCCGGTGCATAGTAGAGCCCGTAGGGCGACGCCGCCTCGGAAATGGCCAGGTTGCGCACCCCTGGCTGGACCCGGGCGATGCGGGCGTCGGCGTCGATGTCGATAATCCGATTGAAGCGCGACATGACCAGCAGCACGCCTTGTTCCAGCGGCAGGGCCCCACCGGAAAGTCCGGTGCCAGCGCCGCGGGTCACCACCGGCACGCCGAGTTCACGACACTGCTTGAGCAGCGCCTCGACCTGGTCCAGGCGCTCTGGCAGGGCCACCAGCATGGGCAGTACGCGGTAGGCCGACAGGCCGTCGCATTCGAAGGGGCGCAGGTCTTCCTCGCGGTGCAGCAGGGTGAGGTCGGGGACCACGCGGGTGAGTTCGGCGAGCACCTCGTTCTTGTCGCGGCGTGGCAAGGCGCCGTCCAGGCGTTCGTCATAGAGGATGTTCATGACGCTTCCTCGGTTGAGCTAGCACGGTCGTGCGGCTAATGATGGTTATTGTCTGCACTACAATCTGCGTTGTCTTGACCTCGGTGTCCAGATTTTGGTTTGCTGGTCTGACCAGTTATTGGCAGATGTGCTCGGTTCAGGGCATCAATACGGACGACGAACCACGCACGCTGCGGGAGGCAGGACATGTGGGACAACGAAGAACGACTGGCACCGAGCAGCACCTCCCAGGCCATCGCCTCGAAGCTGGAGACGCTGATCCTTGACGGTGTCTTTCGCCCAGGCCAGCTGTTGCCCTCGGAACGGCGGCTGTGTGAGCGGCTGGGGGTGGGGCGTTCCTCGCTGCGCGAGGCGCTTGGCAGCCTGCGAAGCAAAGGCGTGATCGTGACTCGCCAGGGGCGTGGCTCCGAGGTGGCGCCACTGGTGGAGGCGCCCCATGCCACGCCCTTGATGCACCTGTTTCGCGAGCACCCGCGCACCCTGTACGACCTGCTCGAGGTGCGTGCGCTGCTGGAAGGGGAGTCGGCGAGCCTGGCCGCGAGCCGCGGCACCGCCTCGGACAGGGTGCTGATCACCCGACGCTATCGCGAGATGGCGGACTACGTGGAAAAGGCGGACCCCCTCGAGGTGGAGCGTCTGGCGCGACTCGACCATGCCTTTCACCTGGCGATCTGCCAGGCGTCGCATAACCCGGTGCTGGCGCATACGCTGCAGAGCCTGACCGATCTGCTGCTGAGCTCGGTGTTCGCCTCGGTCAAGCACCTCTATCATCGCCCTGACGCCAGGGACATGATCAACCGCCAGCACGCCCGCCTGCACCGAGCCGTGGTAGAGGGCAAGCCACAACTGGCGCGGCGGGTGGCGCTGGAGCACCTGTCCACCATCGGTGACATGCTGCGCGAGATCGAGGCCGAGGATCAGCGTCTGGAGCGCTCGGCCATGCGCCTGGAAGAGTGGTAAGTGCCGGGACGACGGCAGAGACTTCTGCGCGCCGTCCCGGGACCTGCTATTCCTCGTCGATGATGCCGCTGACGGCGGCTACCTCGAGCTTGTGGCCGAGGTGCGCGCGCAGGATGTCGCCCAGGCGCTTGCCATCGCGGGCCTCGATCGCCTCCAGCATGGCCTCGTGATCGTCGACGGCCTTGGCCCAGTTGGCCGAGCCCATCTCGACGCTGTAGCGAATGCGCTTCACCCGTTGGCTCAGGTTGTTGTACATCTCGATCAGCACGTCGTTGTTCGACGCGGCCAGGATGCACTCGTGGATCTGCTGGTTGACCTCGAAGTAGGGGGCCAGCTCCTGGCGCTGGTAATGGCCCAGCATCAGCTGATGCAGACGACGGATCTCCTCGACGTCGGTATCTGTCAGGTGCTGACAGGCCAGCTCACCGGACAGGCCTTCCAGGGCGCCCATGACGTCGTAGGTATTCTTGACCCCACGCCGGGTCAGGCGCACCACGCGGGAACCTCGGTTGGGCAGGTTCTCGACCAGCCCTTCCGAGGTCAGCACCTTGAGGGCTTCTCTGAGCGGGGTGCGTGACACACCGAAGGTTTCACACAGGGCCTTTTCGGCGATCTTCTCGCCGGGCAGCAGGCTGCCTTGCTCGATCAGGTCGCGGATCCTGTCGGCCACTTCCAGGTACAGGCTACGCGGCTGAATCTTTTCCATAGCGGATTTCCCGGGCTCATCATCGTTTGACGGTCGAACGCTTGACGGTTCAACTTTTCCGTATTATGAATTCATTATTCAAATTATGCGAGTGTTGGCGAGCGTATTTGGCCAGGCACTCGGGTAACCCTGTGAGGCAGCGGAGGGTGGGGCCGAATGGCATCGATCGGATTCCGGCCGCTGTCTTGCTGCCTGCCTTTTCTGTCTTCTCTCATATCTTGCGCTGGAGTTGCTATGGCCGGAAACGTATTTCTTGCACAGGTACAATTGTCGCGTCAGTCGGCGCGGCAATTGCTCGACGCCGCCTTCGCCTTTGCCCGCAAGGGCGAACTGCCTCCTCTGACCGCGGTGGTGCTGGACGCCGGCGGCAATCCGGTGGCGGCCGAGCGTGAAGACGGCTGCAGCCCGCTGCGCTGGCCGGTGGCCAACGGCAAGGCCTACGCGGCGCTGGGTATCGGGGTATCCAGTGGTACCACCGGCGAGCGTAACCGCGAGCGTCCCGCCTTCCTGGCGGCGGTGGCCGAGGCCTCCGGGGGCCGCTTCGTGCCGGTGGCGGGGGGCGTGCTGATCCTCGATGACGACCAGCGCATTCTGGGGGCGGTCGGTATCAGTGGCGCCTCTTCGGCCGACGATCAGGCCGCCGCCATCGCTGGCATCGAGGCGGCAGGCTGGCAAGCCGGGCTGGAGCCCGAGACGGTCTCAGATCCCTGATTTCGGTCTGGCAACTGTCTGGCAAAAGGGACGGGTGCTGGACCGGCCAGCAAGCGACAGAGCGAGCCTTCGAGCTCGCTTTTTTTGTGTATGTCTCCAGGGATGCAGCAAGGGAGCGAGTGGCTTGGATAGCTCGTTGTTTCGATATAAGACACTGAAAGTTAAGAAATAAATATTCTCTAAGGCGAGTTTGCGAAAGACAAAAGTATAATACCTAATTTTGAATTATGTATCCATATTGACCCTGACCCAGCGGGAAGCGACTCCTGTCCCCAGGCCCTGAACGCCCTGGAAACGGAAAGCTCAAGTGACGGAATCCGCGACTGACGGAACCGTTACGTGAAGAGCACGCCAGCTCCCGTTGAGGCTTCCTCCAGGGTGCCAGTCGGCGCCCACCGCCAGACCACGATGGACAACAACAATCGGAGTGAGGGTTATGAAACTGCTGAAGACCGTACTGGCCGCATCCGTACTGGCGCTTGGCGTCGGTGCCGCTCAGGCCGACGAGGTGCAGATCAAGTTCGGCCACGTCGGTGGCCCGGGATCGCTGTTCGAGAAGACCGCCAACGAGTTCGCCCGTCTGGCCAACGAGCGCCTGGAAGGCGAGGCCGAGGTGGTGACCTATGGCTCCAGCCAGCTGGGTTCCGACGAGCAGATGCTCAACAAGCTCAAGCTCGGCACCATCGATCTGTCGCTGCCGTCCTCGATCATGAGCAGCGTGGCGCCGGAATTCTCGCTGTTCGAGATGCCCTACCTGATCGAGGACCGGGAGCACCTCGCCCGAGTCCGCGACGAGGTACTGCGCGATGTCCTGTATCCGGTCGCCGAAGACAAGCGCTACCGCATCATCGGCATCTGGGAGAACGGCTTCCGCCAGATCACCAACAACGTCCGCCCGATCGTGGTCCCTGAGGATCTGGACGGCATCAAGCTGCGTACCCCCAACGGTGTGTGGCGGGTCGAGATGTTCAAGAGCTACGGCGCATCGCCGGCGCCCATGGCGCTGTCCGAGGCCTTCGTCGCGCTGCAGACCGGCGCCATGGACGGTCAGGAAAACCCGCTGGTACAGATCTATTCCCAGCGCTTCCAGGAGGTCCAGGACTACCTGTCGCTGTCCAATCACGTCTATTCCCCGGCCTATGTGCTGGCAGGTGCCAGTTGGACCCGCCTGCCCGAGCACGTCCGCGAGGTGCTGATCGAGACCGCCGAAGAGGTCGAGGCCTTCGCACTGGAGCAGGGCGCCTCGCTTGACGAAAGCCTGGTCAGCACCATGGAAGAGGAAGGCATGGAGGTGAACGAGGTCGACACCGACGCCTTCGTCGAGGGTTCCCGCGGGATCTACGAGAAGTTCGCCGCCGAGGTGGAAGGTGGTGAGGAACTGTTGTCGCGGGTGGAAGCACTGCGCGAATAACGCCTGTCCACTGCGGCCTCTCCACTTTCGGTGAGGCCGCATCCACCTTCGGAGGATGCTCTGTGCTTACCACCATTTCCGCGGCCTACCAGAAGATTCTGGAGGTCATCGTCTTTCTCAATGTGCTGGCGCTGACCCTGGTGGTGACCATCGGGTTCGCGTCACGCCTGTTGGGCTCTCCTTTCAGCTGGTACGACGAGGTCGCCTCGATCGGACTGGCCTGGCTGACCTACTACGGCGCCGCCCTGGCCGCCCTCAAGGGCGCCCATATCGCCTGTCCCAGCGTGATCAACATGGTTTCGCCGTCCATTCGCCTGCCCATCGCGCTGCTCGCCGAGGCGATCACCATCGGCTTCTTCGTGCTGCTCGGCGTCACCGGTTTTCAGGTGGTGCAGATTCTTGAAGGCTCCACCCTGGTGAGCCTGCCCAGCATCTCGGTGCAGTTCACCCAGTCGGTGATTCCGATCGGTGCCGCGATGTTCATTCTCGCCCAGCTGCTCAGGCTCCCCGAGGTCATCCGGGCGGCCAAGGGAGCCGGCTTCGTCGATCACGAGCTCGAAGAGGCCGGTGTGCTGGCCGACGACGTGCGTACCGACGATTCACCCACCGGTCCGCAGCGCGCCAGCTGACGAGGAGAACCCCATGATCATTGCTTCCATGTTCTTCGGCCTGATCGGGCTGATACTGATCAACGTGCCGGTGGCCATCGCCCTCGGCCTCGTCGGCGCCCTGGCCACCGTGGCCAGCTACGGCACCCTGGCCCTGCCCAATGTCGGCATGGTGATGTTCGACGGTGCTACCAAGTTCCCGCTGATCGCGATACCGCTGTTCATCCTGGCCGGCGCCATCATGAACGCCTCGAGCATCTCGCGCCGTCTGATCGATCTGGCCTCGGCCATGGTCGGCTTCATCAAGGGCGGTCTCGCCATGGTGACCATCGGCGCCTCGATCTTCTTTGCCGAGATCTCTGGCTCCGCCGTCGCAGGTGTCTCGGCGATCGGCTCGATCCTGATTCCGGCCATGCGCAAGAAGGGCTACTCTAAGGAGTTCGCCGCAGCCATCTCGTCCTCGGCGGCGAGCCTGGCGATCATCCTGCCGCCGTCGATCCCGATGATCCTCTACGCGGTCATGTCCGGCGAATCGGTGGTCAAGATGTTCGTCGCCGGCATCTTCCCTGGGCTGCTCGGCGCCCTGGGGCTGGCGGCCATGTGCTACTTCCTGGCGCGTCGTCACAACCTGCCGGCGGAGCAGAGCTTCCAGGCCTCGCGTCTGTGGGAGGCCTTCAAGGGCGCCATCTGGGCGCTGCTGATTCCGGTGATCATCCTCGGCGGCATCTTCGGCGGCATCGTCACCGCCACCGAGGGCGCGGCGCTGGCGGTGGTCGTGGCGATCTTCATCAGCGCGGTGATCTATCGCGAGTTCAGCCTCAAGATCTTCTACAAGGCCTGTCTCGATGCTGGCGTGCAGACGGCGGTGGTGATGCTGCTGGTGGCTTCCTCTGCGGTGGTCGGTCTGTATCTGACCGAGACCCAGATTCCCCAGCAGCTGGCCAACTCGATCGCCGAGATGACCGACAACAAGTACGTGGTACTGGCGCTTCTGAACGTCATCTTCCTGGTGCTGGGCATCTTCCTGCACTCGGCGGCGGCGATCATCCTGGTGGTGCCCATCGTGCTGCCGCTGGTGACCGCGGTGGGCATCGATCCGCTGCACTTCGGTCTGATCGTGACGCTGAACCTGGCCATCGGCCAGCAGACCCCGCCGGTCGCCAGCGTACTGATCGCTTCCTGCTCCATCGCCAAGGCCGACATCTGGGCCACCACGCGCACCAATCTGTGGTTCCTGGCGGTGCTGTTCGTGATCCTGCTGATCAACACCTACGTGCCCGCCGTAGCCCTGGCGCTGGTCAACCTGATCTACGGCGTGTGATCGCGACCACCACAAGGAGAACAACGACATGAGCGACAACGATCAGGGCCAGGTGCACTACCACAGCGAAGATGGCGTCGCCTGGCTGACCTTCGATCGCACCGCAAGCCGCAACGCCATGACCTGGCAGATGTACGACCAGCTCGAGGCCCACTGCGAGACCATCGAGAACGACCCGGAGCTAGTGGCGGTAGTCATGCGTGGCGCCGGCGGAGAAGCCTTCGTCGCCGGCACTGACATCAAGCAGTTCGCTGCCTTCGACAAGGGCGAAGACGCCATCGCCTACGAGCGTCGCATCGACCGGGTGGTCGGGCGGGTGGAGACCCTGCCGCTGCCGACGCTGGCGCTGCTGGAAGGCTTCTGTGTCGGCGGTGGCGCGGCCATCGCTCTGGCCTGTGACTTCCGCCTGGCGACACCGAGTCTCAAGTTCGGTATCCCCATCGCCAGGACGTTGGGCAACTGCCTGTCGATCACCAACGTCTCGCGGCTGGTCGAGCACGCCGGTATCGCCCGGGCCAAGCAGGTACTGATGGCGGGCGAACTGGTACGTGCCGAGGAGGCCCTGGCCCTGGGGCTGGTCGGCGAGATCGTCGACGCCGAGGCCATCGAGGCGACGGTGGTCGAGCGGGCGCAGGCGTTCAAGGAGCGTGCCCCCTTGACCGTGCGGGCGGCCAAGGAGGTGATCCAGCGGGTCATCGAACAGCGCCGCCCGGCCTTCGACGCCAGCGACGACTGGATCGCCACCTGCTACACCAGCCGCGACTTCAAGGCCGCGGTGGACAAGTTCGTCAACAAGACACCCTTCCGCTGGCAGGGTCAGTAAAGGCCCTGAGGCAAGGAGAACCACAATGCTGCCACTCGATGGGATCAAGGTACTCGACGTTTCGCAGATCATGGCCGGCCCCTACTGCACCATGGTGCTGGGAGACATGGGCGCCGAGGTGATCAAGGTCGAGAAGGCCAACGGCGGCGACGACAGCCGCCAGATGGGCCCCTACGTCGAGGATGAATCGACCTGTTTCGCCCAGATCAACCGCAACAAGAAGAGCATTTCGCTCAACCTGAAAGAAGAGAAGGGCCGCGAGGTGTTCTATCGCCTCGCCAAGGAAGCCGACGTGGTGGTCGAGAACTATCGACCCGGCGTCACCCAGTCGCTGAAGATCGACTACGACAGCCTCAAGGCGATCAACCCGGGGCTGATCTACTGCTCGATCTCGGGCTACGGCCAGACCGGTCCGTCGCGTCACAAGGGCGGCTTCGACCTGGTGGCCCAGGGCATGAGCGGGCTGATGTCGATGACCGGCGAACCGGGCCGGCGTCCGCTCAAGACCGGGGTCGCCGTCTACGATATCGGCGCCGGCCTGACCGCCATCTACTCGATCCTGGCGGCCTATATCCACCGTCAGCGTAGTGGCGAAGGCCAGCACCTGGACATCGCCATCGCCGAGTGTGGCCTGCCCTGGTTCACCTGGGAGGCGGGTGCCTACTTCTCCGAAGGCCGAGTGCCCGAGGCCACCGGCTGGCGCCATCGGGTGTCCGCGCCCTACCAGGCGATGCGGGTACGCGACGGTTACATGATGCTCGGCTGCGCCAACCAGCGTACCTGGGAGCGCTTCTGCGAGGACGTCATCGAGCGCCCCGAGCTGATGGTCGACGAGCGCTTCAAGACCAACCTCGACCGCGGGGCTAACGTCGAGGCGCTGGAAGCCATCCTCGAGGACATCCTCGGGCAACAGGATCGCGCCTACTGGCTCGATCGCTGTGACGCCGCCGGGGTGCCGGCAGGGCCGATCAACGACTTCGACCAGGCCATGCATGACGAACACTACCTGGCCCGCGAGATGGTGCTGGAGGTCGATCATCCGACCATGGGGCGGATGAAGACCCTGGGCTTTCCCAGCAAGTTCTCGGCGACCCCGTTGGCGATTCGCCAGCCGGCGCCGCTGTTCGCCCAGCACACCGACGAGGTGCTTGGGGAGATCGGGCTGGCAGCGGACGAGATCGACGCGCTGCGTCAGCAGGGTGCCGTGCGCTGACACCGGCACCACCGTGATCGGCAGCTAGCGTCTGGCATGTCGCCGAATCGGTGGGGCGGTGTCACCATAAAAATTGCATTCATTATTACAGATTATTACAAGAGGGGCGTGGCAGCGCTTGGCGCCCGAACAGCTACCCAGGCGTCGCCCAGTGCGACGTCTGGCCAGGAGGCCTTACATGCTGAATCTCGACTTTCATCCCACCGGACGTCACTTCCTCCAGATCCCCGGCCCCTCGCCGGTGCCGGATCGTATCCTGCGGGCCATGAGCCTGCCGACCATCGATCACCGTGGCCCGGAGTTCGGCGCCCTCGGACGTGAATTGCTCGGCAAGGTCGGCAAGATCTTCAAGACCGACAAGCCGGTGATCATCTATCCGGCTTCCGGTACCGGGGCCTGGGAGGCCGCCCTGGCCAATACCCTGTCGCCGGGGGATCAGGTGTTGATGTTCGAGACCGGCCACTTCGCCTCGCTGTGGCATCGTCTGGCCCTGCGTCTTGGACTCGAGCCCGAGTTTCTGGGCCTGCCGGGGGCCGAGGGCTGGCGCCACGGTGTCCAGGCCGACATGATCGAGGCACGCCTCAAGCAAGACACCGAGCAGCGGATCAAGGCGGTGTGCGTGGTCCACAACGAGACCTCCACCGGTGTTACCAGCGACATCGCCGCGGTGCGCCGCGCGATCGACGCCGCCGGTCATCCGGCGCTGTTGCTGGTCGATACTATCTCGGGGCTTGCCAGCGCCGACTATCGCCACGACGAGTGGGGTGTCGACGTCACTATTTCCGGCTCCCAGAAGGGACTGATGCTGCCGCCGGGGATCAGCTTTAACGCGATCTCCGACAAGGCCCTGGCCGCCAGTCGCGAGTCGCGGTTGCCCAAGAGCTTCTGGGCCTGGGACGAGATCCTCGAGGCCAACCAGGGGGGCTACTGGCCCTATACCCCCAATACCAATCTGCTCTACGGCCTCAACGAGGCCATCGACATGCTGCTGGACGAGGGGCTGGATAACGTCCTGGCCCGCCATCAGCGCTGGGCGGCGGGTGTGCGCGCGGCGGTGAACGCCTGGGGACTCGAGATCCAGTGCCAGGACCCCGAGGTCTACTCGCCGGTGCTGACCGGCGTGGTGATGCCGGAGGGCGTCGACGCCGATGCCGTGCGCAAGCTGATCTACGAGCGCTTCGACCTGTCGCTCGGCACCGGGCTTGGCAAGGCCAAGGGGCGCATGTTCCGTATCGGCCACCTGGGCGACTGCAACGACCTGACGCTGATGGCGACCCTGGCCGGCTGCGAGATGGGGCTGAAGCTTTCCGGGGTGAGCCTTGCCGGCAGTGGCGTCGAGGCTGCCATGGCGTACTTCTCCGAGAACCCGGCGCCCCACGTGGCCCGCCTTGCTCGCGATTGAACCACCGCCCGCCCGTCGGCGGCGCTGTCGCCGACGGTCTACCCAGGGTTATCAAGGAGAGGGTGATGAACTCGTTGACGTCTGCCGCCAAGGGGCGGGATGCACGGATCCAGCCGCTGCCGGACTTTGCCGCGCGCCTGGCCAGGGAAATCCAGGGCGAGGTGCTGTTCGACGCCGCCAGTCGCGGCCGTTATTCCACCGACGCCTCGATCTATCAGATCACCCCGGTGGGCGTGGTGATCCCGCGCCATCAGGATGATCTGGCCACGGCCCTGGAGATCGCTCGTGGGGAAGGCATTCCGGTGCTGCCTCGGGGTGGCGGCACCAGTCAGTGCGGCCAGACGGTGGGAGAGGCGCTGGTGATCGACGCCAGCCGCCATCTGAACGGTGTGGTGTCCTTCGACAAGGAAGCGCGTACGGTGGTGGTCGAGCCCGGCATCGTGCTCGATCACCTCAACGCCTGGCTCAAGCCCCATGGCCTGTGGTTCCCGGTGGATGTATCCACCAGCGCCCAGTGCACCCTGGGCGGCATGGCCGGCAACAACTCCTGCGGCTCGCGCTCGATCCACTACGGCAACATGGTGCATAACGTCCAGGCACTGGACGTCCTGCTGGCCGACGGCGAGAAGGTGCACCTCGGTCTGGTCGACGAGCTGGCAGCCGGTTCCCGGGCGGCGCGGCTGGCCGAGCAGGTCGAGGCCATCGCCCGGCGTGAAGGCGAGTGCATCCGCGAGCATTATCCCAAGGTGCTCAGGCGGGTGGCGGGCTACAACCTCGATCTGTTCGACTGTCAGAACCCGCTGCCCTACGAGGCCGACGGTCGTGCCAACCTGGCCCATCTGCTGGTGGGGTCCGAGGGCACCCTGGCGCTGACCCGCCAGTTGACCCTGAAGCTGTCACCTCTGCCGCAGCACAAGGTGCTGGGGGTGGTGAACTTCCCCACCTTCTATCAGGCCATGGACCTGACCCAGCACATCGTGACCCTGTCACCGACGGCGGTGGAACTGGTCGATCAGACCATGATCGCGCTGTCGCTGGAGAATCCGTCCTTCCGTCCGGTGATCGAGAAGGCCCTGATCGGCAAGCCCGAGGCGGTGCTGCTGGTGGAATTCGCCGGCGAGAATCGCGACGAGCTGCTGGCGAGCCTGGCCCGGTTGAACGAGCTGATGGCCGACCTGGGGCTTCCGGACTGTGTCGTCGACATGCCCGAACCCAAGGCCCAGAAGGCGCTGTGGGACGTGCGCAAGGCGGGACTCAACATCATGATGAGCATGAAGGGCGACGGCAAGCCGGTGTCCTTCATCGAGGACTGTGCGGTGCCGCTCGAGCATCTGGCCGAGTACACCGACAAGCTCACCGAGGTGTTCCATCGTCACGGCACTGAGGGCACCTGGTACGCCCACGCCAGCGTCGGCACCCTGCACGTGCGCCCGATTCTCGACATGCGCCGGGACGGCGCCGAGAAGATGCGCGCCATCGCCGAGGAGGCCTCGGCACTGGTCAAGGCCTACAAGGGGGCCTACTCCGGTGAGCACGGCGACGGCATCTGTCGCGGCGAGTGGGTGGCCTGGCAGTTTGGCGAGACACTCAACGACGCCTTCCGCGAGGTCAAGGGGCTGTTCGACCCGGACAACCTGCTCAACCCCGGCAAGATCGTCGACACCCCGAAGATGGACGACTCGCGGCTTTTCCGCTTTCCCGGGGAGTACCAGCGCATCGAACTGACGCCGGTGCTGGACTGGTCGCCCTGGAACGTCGAGCGAGATCCCTTGAACGGCGAGCAGACCCCACCGGGTAGCGGCCGCGATGTCACCGGCGGCCTCGCCAGCGCAGTGGAGATGTGCAACAACAACGGCCACTGCCGCAAGTTCGATGCCGGCACCATGTGTCCTAGCTACCGCATCACCCGCGACGAGAAGCACCTGACCCGCGGCCGCGCCAATACCCTGCGCCTGGTGTTGTCCGGCCAGCTCGGTCGCGACGGCTTGGCCAGCGACGAGGTCAAGGAGGCGCTCGATCTGTGCGTTTCCTGCAAGGGCTGCAAGCGTGACTGTCCCACCGGCGTCGATATGGCGCGGATCAAGATCGAGGCCCGGGCGGCACGGGTCGCCAAGGAAGGGGTGTCGCTGCGCGAGCGACTGATCGGTGACCTGCCCAGGCGCGCACCGGTGCTGCGACGCCTGTCACCCTTGGTGAAGGCCATCGACGGCATGCCCTGGCTGGCCTCACCGCTGAAGCGGGCGCTGGGGCTGGCCGAGGAGCGCGCGCTGCCACGCGTCACCGACGACTACCTGGGGCGGGCCCGACAGGGCGAGCGACCGGCCGTTGCCGACCAGGCGATGAAGGAGGTGGTGCTGTTCGTCGACACCTTCAACAACTATATGGAAGCCGACAACGCCGAGGCCGCCATGCGCGTGCTTCAAGCCGCGGGTTACCGGGTGATCCTGGCGAGCGCTGCGGATCGTCGTCCGCTGTGCTGTGGGCGTACCTACCTGGCCAGCGGTCAGGTCGATCGGGCCCGGGCGGAGGCCGAGCGGACCCTGGCGGCGCTGACCCCCCACGTGGAGAAAGGGCTTGCCGTGGTCGGGCTCGAGCCATCCTGCCTGCTGACCCTGCGCGACGAGTTCCTGGGCTTCGGCCTGGGCGAGCCCGCCAAGCGACTGGCCGAGGCGAGCCTGTTGTTCGAGGAATTTCTGGTGCGCGAGAAGGATGCCGGCAGGCTGGAGCTTTCGCTCGAGGCGCTACCGGTGTCGCGGGCGCTGCTCCACGGCCACTGTCACCAGAAGGCGTTCGATGCCCTGACGCCGGTGCAGCAGGTGCTGTCCTGGATTCCCGAGCTCGAGGTGGAGACCATCCAGTCGTCGTGCTGCGGCATGGCCGGTAGTTTCGGCTACGAGCGTGAGCACTATGAGGCCTCCATGCAGATGGCGGAACTCTCGTTGCTGCCGGCGGTGCGCGACGCCGAGGATGCGCTGATCGTGGCCGACGGCACCAGCTGTCGTCACCAGATTCGTGACGGTGCCGCACGTGAGGCGCGTCATGTCGCCAGGGTGCTGGCCGAGGCGCTGGCCTGAGTCGTCGGGAGGGCAGGGGGCCAATGCGCGTGAGGGCAGTCCTCAGGTGAAGGCCGAACTGGCATACTCGGGGAAAGGGCAGCGCGAACAAGGAGAGCGCCATGATCGACCTACGCAGCGATACCGTGACCCAACCGACCGAGGCCATGCGTGATGCCATGGCCATCGCTCCGGTGGGCGATGACGTCTGGGGTGATGACCCCAGCGTCGCCGCCTTCGAGGCTGAGGTGGCCGATCGCGCGGGCTTCGCCGCGGCGGCCTTCTTTCCCTCCGGCACCCAGAGCAATCTGACCGCCATGCTGGTCCACTGCGCGCGTGGCGACGAAGTGATCGCCGGGCAACGCTCGCACATCTATCGCGATGAAGGCGGCGGTGCCGCTGTCCTTGGCGGCATCCAGCCCCAGCCCCTGGCCCAGCAGGCAGATGGACGCATGGCGCTGGAGGATATCGCCGAGGCCATCAAGGGAGACGATATCCATCATGCGCGAACCCGACTGATCGCACTGGAAAATACCTTTCAGGGCCGGGTATTGCCCCAGGACTATGTGCAGGAGGTGACCGGCCTTGCCGCCGAGAGAGGCCTGGCCTGTCACCTCGATGGCGCCCGCCTGTTCAACGCCAGCGTCGCCACCGGCAAGTCGCTGGCGGAGCTGTGTGCCGGTTTCGATTCTGTATCGCTGTGCTTTTCCAAGGGGCTGGGCGCGCCGGTGGGCTCGTTGCTGGTCGGCGGCGAGCGCTTTATCGCCGCGGCCCGTCGCTGGCGCAAGACGCTGGGAGGCGGCATGCGCCAGTCGGGGCTGCTGGCGGCGGCCTGCCGGCATGCCTTGCATCACCATGTGGAGCGACTGGCCGACGACCACCGTCATGCCCGCCAGCTCGCCGAGTGGCTGGGTGGTATTGAAGGCATCGGGGTGGCAGGTCAGGCCACCAACATGGTCTTTCTCGACGTGCCGGCTCCTCACTGCGCCGCACTGGAGGGCTTTCTTGCCGAGCGTGGCATCTTGATCGCGGTGAGGCCGCGCACCCGCCTGGTGACCCATCTGGGGGTCAGCGAGTCGGATGTACGCCGAGTGGCGACGGAGATCGCAGCGTACTTTGCCTCTCTCGCACAGGAACCGATAACGGAGTAGGCAGAGTTTGGAAACAGCGTCCACTATATAGGCAGGGTGGGCGCCCAGCGCCCCCCATCCACAAGGATAACCTCGTCAGGAGCGGGCCATGGCCATCTATCGTCTGGGTAACCATTCCCCCCATATTCATCGCACCGTCTTCGTCGCCGAGAGCGCCGAGGTCATCGGCCAGGTGAAAATCCATGAAGACGCCAGCATCTGGTACCAGGCGGTACTCAGGGGCGACACCGAATCACTTGAAGTGCGTGAAGGCAGTAATATCCAGGATGGCGCCGTGCTGCATGCCGACCCCGGCTACCCGCTGTCGGTGGGACCGGGCGTCACGGTGGGGCACCAGGCGATGTTGCATGGCTGCACCGTGGGCGAGGGCTCGTTGATCGGCATCCAGGCGGTGGTGCTCAACGGCGCGGTGATCGGCAAGAACTGCCTGATCGGGGCAGGGGCGCTGGTCAAGGAAGGCGCCGAGATCCCCGACAACAGCCTTGTCGTCGGCTCGCCGGGCAAGGTGATCCGGCAACTGGACGACAAGGCCATCGCCGCACTCAAGACCAATGCCGAGGGCTACGTGACCAAGGCGCGGCTACATCGTACCCGGCTGGCTCGCATCGGCTAGGTCATCAGAGCCTGCGCTCTTCGACGTTTCGGACAGCGCCTGGCCCCCCTTCGCAAGAGGCCACGGACACTTCGCCGCGCTGTCTGTGGTCTGTGGGCAACTCGTCATCACCCTGGAGGGAGCAGCGTCCCCGGCCTAGAGATGTCGTCGGGTCGGCCTTCTGTGCCGCTTGACCCTGTGTGGACCGGGAGCCTTGTGCCTCAGCAACAGCATGGATTCCGAGGATCTCGCGCCGTTGGTAATCACCACGACGGCGATCACGGTGATCATGGCAAGCAGCAGATAGGACATCTGAATTTCCCCTGGTCGAGAGTCGTGGCCCTTGTCGAGGCCATGCGTCCGTGGGCGCTCACGAAGAGCCATCCCCTGGTCAGCACGCAGGCGACGCGCCTTGCCGGTGAACCTGAAAGCAAGAATGCTGCACGTGCGTACTACACTGAATTAACTCTAGGCGCAGGGTATAAGGGTCGCCATATCAGCACAGAGGTAGTCAAACTGTGCTTAGAGTGGCGCAGTTCTCGAGCAAAGGTGGCGCCTGTCGCCAACAAGAAGGGGGTGTCATCGTCGATGACACCCCCTTGTCGGTCAGCCAGGTGGCGCCTGGCTTGGCGTAGTGCCTACTGCAATAGCCCCATCAGCGGGTCGGAGATACCGACGACCTGCATCGCCACCAGCCCGATCAGCCCCGCCGCGAGCACATAGTAGATGGTCGGCAGGATGGTCTTGCGAATGGTGATGCCCTCGCGTCCCAGCAGGCCCACGGTGGCCGAGGCGGCTACCACGTTGTGGATGGCGATCATGTTGCCGGCGGCGGCGCCGACGGCCTGAAGCGCCACCATCAGCGCGGTGGACACACCGAGTTGCTGGGCCACGTTGAACTGGAAGTCTGCCAGCATCAGGTTGGACACGGTGTTGGAGCCGGCGATGAAGGCACCCAGCGCGCCGACGGCAGGAGCGAACAGCGGATAGATGTCGCCGACACCGTTGGCCACCGCGGTGGCCATGGCCACCGGCATGGAGGCCAGATCCGCGCCGTTGACGCCGGAGTTGATCAGAATGCGCACCATGGGGATGGTGAACACCAGCACGAAGCCGGCGCCCAGCAGGGTACGGCTGGATTCACTGAAGGCCGCCTTGAGCTGATTGCCGTTCATGCGATGCATCAGAGCGGTGATCAGCACCACCATCAGCAGGATTCCGCCGGGCAGGTAGAGTGGCTGCAGGCTGCCGGAGATACCGGCCTCACCCAGGATGTCGCTGAAGCCCAGGCTTACCGAGGTCAGTGCCTGCTTGAACGGCTCGATGGTACGTGACGCCACCAGCAGTACCGCCAGCAGCACGTAGGGCAGCCAGCCCATGAAGGTGCTCATCGGTGCGCGGCCCACGACCTCGTCGGCTTTGATGCTGAGCTTGCCGATCCAGTGGGCAGGCCAGCTGTCACTTTCCGGGAAGTCCCAGCTCTTTTCGGGAATCAGGAAACCGCGACGGGCGGCCGGGACCACGATGGCAAGGCCTACCATGGCGCCGATCATCGACGGGAATTCGGGGCCCAAGAAGACCCCGGCCAGGGCGTAGGGCACCACGAAGGCGACGCCTGCGAAGATCGCGAAGGGAGCAATCGCCAGGCCTTCCTTCCAGGAGCGGTTGGCACCGAAGAAGCGCACCATGACGCTGACCATGATCAGCGGCATCAGCACGCCGACCACGGCATGCACCACCGCGACTTCTCCGGCAATCAGGCGGAAGTACTCCATCCAGGTGGAGCCGCCGGCTTCCAGCGTCTCGGTGATGCCGACCCTGTCCAGGCCTCCGGCGACACCGACCACGATGGGAGTACCGACGGCGCCGAAGGACACCGGGGTGGACTGGATCATCATGCCCACCACCACGGCGGCCAGTGCCGGGAATCCCAGCGCGACCATCAGCGGGGCGGCCACCGCCGCCGGCGTGCCGAAGCCCGAGGCGCCCTCGATGAAGCAGCCGAACAGCCAGGCCACGATGATCGCCTGGACGCGGCGGTCCGGGCTAATGCCGGAGAAGCCATTGCGAATGGCGGCGATACCGCCGGAGTGCTTCAGGGTGTTGAGCAGCAGGATGGCGCCGAAGATGATCCACAGGATCGCCACGGTCAGGATCAATCCTTGCAGGGTCGAGGCCAGGACCCGTGTGAAGGTCATGTCCCAGGCCACCAGGGCAATCAGCGCGGTGACCAGAAAGACGATGGGCATGGCGACCTTGGCGGCCATGCGCATGCCGATCAGCAGGATGCCGGCCAGTATGAGCGGCACAAAGGCTATCAAGGCTAGAGTGGTGTCGGTCATGGTGTTGGGGTCTCTTGTCGTGTCCTTGTTTGTAATATCCGTTGTGTCGAAGTTGGCGGTCTCACGCCGGGGTAAGGCTCGGACAAGGCGGCACGATAAGCCGACTAGCGAAATCGTTCTAGACTGGGATATTGGTCAGACCAATGCGGTGCTGACGACTCCTCGTCCGATCATTCTTCAAATTTATTGTTTAACAGTAGGTTAGAGGCGACAAAGACGCTGGAGGCGGGTGCGAACGAGGCTAGTTTCTTAGACTAATGGACAGGTTTGTCTCCATCCCTCAGGAAATCATGGCGTTGGCGAGGTGGGCGGTTGATGGCACTATCGGCAGACATTCCCCTTCTAGAGGTATCTGGCATGGCCCTGGTGATGTACGACCTGTGTGGCATCGACGAATCACTGCGTTTTTCTCCCTTCTGCTGGCGAGCCAAGCTGGCCATCGCCCACAAGGGGCTCGAGGTGGAGGCGCGGCCCTGGTGCTTTACCGAAAAGGAAAAGCTCGAATTCACGGACCATGACAAGGTCCCGGTGCTGATCGATGGCGACGAAGTGATCACCGACAGTTTCGAGATCCTGCGTTACCTGGATCGTGCCTACCCTGAGGCCCCGACGCTGCTTGGCGGTCCCTTGGCCGAATCCCGCGCCCGCTTTTTCAAGCACTACAGCGAGCGTGCCCTGCAGTTGCCGATCCTGCGCACCATCGTGATGGACCTGATGAACGCCATCCATCCCAAGGACCGCGACTACTTCCGCACCACTCGTGAAAAACGCCTGGGCATGACCCTGGAGCAGTTCCATTCTCCGGCCAAGGGGCTCAGCCAGCTCGATAGCGCCCTGGAGCCACTGCGTGGCCAGCTGTCGGGAAGCGACTTCATCGATGGCGATGCGCCCGGTGCGGCGGACTACCTGGTGTTTGCCAACTTCATGTGGGCGCGTTCGGTGTCCACCGCGGATCTGGTGTCCAATGCCGATCCGGTCTACGCCTGGATCGAGCGGATGCTTGATGCCAATGGCGGTGTCGGCCGCAACGCGGTGCGCATCTGTGATATCGAAGGCGCCTATCGCGCCTGATCCTTGCTGCCGAGCGAGGCGGCACCCTGATATCGTCGTCTCGCTCTTTGCTCTTTGCTCTTTGCTCTTTGCTCTCTGCTCTCTGCTCTCTGCTCTCTGCTCTCTGCTCTCGACTCCTCGATGCGCCTCCCTCCTCAGTTTCCTTCGGTAAGCCTTCGCCTTTAGTCTGCTGCGATCATGACCCCACGGTTATTACCGCATGTCGATCATGGCTTTAGAGGATCGCCGGCAAGGGCCCTCGTCTTGGCTAATCTTCCAGATATCTTTTGGAAGGGCATCGGACAACGCTGCGGTAGCTGTACCGAGCTGGTGAATCTGCGTGCAAGTTGCCCCGGTGGTCCGTCGGAAATGGCGAAACAGCGGTTCTGTGCTTGATGACGAAGCTGTCGATTGTCGCTACTGCCGATTGTCGCTGCTGTCGATTGTCTCTATCGGCAACCGTCGTTATTGGCGATTGTATTTGTCGTTATTTCTTACAAAAGCGTGTTTATTGTGATTCTGGAGCTGGCGCCGCTGCTGTCATCAGAGCGTCAATCATCTACTGCTATGGTGCGAATGGTGCGCCGCTGGGTAGATGCTGAGAATGCTGGGTGACTATACCCGCGTTAGTGTAATTAGTGGCTCGTATATGCCTTATATGATGTTGCGGTGCAGCAAGGTGCGTTCTAGTCTTCACATGCGAGACGATTCTGTGCTCGTTTGAAGACGATATGTAACCGGTGCAGCACAAGATACTGCCAGGCTGCCTCGTCTCGTCGTTGTTACGGCGATCAGGCTGCCCGTGGGCCGAGCGTGCTGGCATACCTATAGGGAGTACCAACATGAGCGAGAACAAGGCAATGCCGACAATGGAAAACATGATCCCCTCCATGGACAAATTGTTGAGTCCGTGGCGTGAGGGGAGCCTGCTGACGCTGGAATATTCCCAGAAGATGCTGGATGTGCGTTTCAAGACTATGGACTCCGCCATGAAGGCAGGTATCGCACAGGCCCGGTCCTGGTGCGAAGTGCGCGATGCCGAAAGTCTGAAGAACGCCAGCCAGTCCCAGCAGGAAACCCTGTCGGTGATCGGAGAGAGCCTGCGCGAGGAGAGCGAGACGTTGCTCAAGTTGAGCAAGGAGTACCAGGAAAAGTGTCAAGGAGTGGCCAAGGAAGCGCTGGATTCGGCCAAGGAGTAGCGGCGAAGCTGGTACGTTCTGGACGCCAGGGGCGTCGGCTGGAGACATCGGCTAGCGTCATCGGCGAGGAATATTGCCCGCAGACACGGCCCGGATACATGGCTCGGTGATGTGGCTCGGCGATATGGCCCGGCGATATGGTCCGGAGAAATCGACGTCGACAGTCGATGATGACACCGGCAGGCTCAAGCAGCGATATCAAAAAAGAAGAATGGAGCCAGCAGGAACGTCACCAGCAAGCGTTTAGCTAGCAGGAAATTAGCTAAAACGAAATTAGCTAAAAAGAGATTAGTCAGAAATAAATAAAGCAGTAAAAAAGGGTGCCAGGCCCCGAGCGACAGGCGCTGCGCAAGTCGCGGAAAGGTGGGCACGAGCGTAATGGTCCCGCCTTGGGTGCAGTTTCAGCATGGTCGTGAGATGAGGTAGTGCAACTCAAGCGAGAGCGACGAGCCCCAGAAGTGAGGTAGCGCAACTCTATTGTCGTGCAGCTGGCAGGGTCCAGAGCATGACTCGGTGGTTCGCTGAACGTGGCCGATGGGCACCGCGTGAAAGGGTCTGGTAGGCCGCCATCCACATGGGGCCGTTCATCCACGACCAGCCCGGACGCGAAAAGCGTGACGATTTCAGGATGACGAGAGCGCCAAGGCCTCTGGTCATCGACGTAGGGTTTGGCGGCCGGTCACCAGGTGACCGGCCGTTTTTGTGTGCTTGCTACTTCAGCTAGCGCGATCTTCCAGTCGGAACCGAGCGATCCGATTGATCTGCACCACGGCTTCCTGCCTTTCCTGCTCGGCTGAGTTGTTCAGGCGCTGTTCGAAGGCGGCGAGGATGGTGTGCCGATTGCCGCCCTTGACCGCCATGATGAAGGGAATACCAAAACGCGCCTTGTAGCTTTCGTTGAGGCGGGTGAAGCGCTCCAGCTCCTCCGGGGTGCACTGGTCCAGCCCGGCCCCGGCCTGCTCGCGGGTGGAGTCGTTGGTCAACTCGCCTGCGGCGGCAGCCTTGCCGGCAAGATCAGGGTGCGCCCGGATGACCTGCAGCTGTTCCTCCGGGGAGGCGTCGCTGAGGACCTGGCCCATGTGCTCGGCAAGACGTACCGGGTCGTCATGCTGCTCGTTCAGGCCACGATCGAAGGCACGCTCCGCCACCCAGGGTGAGTGCTCGAAGACGTCTCCGTAGGTGGTCACGAATTGGGTCTTGTCCATCTGGCTGGGGCGTTGGGTGAGGCTAGGCATGGGGAGTGGCTCCTGTCATGACGGCAAGGTAGATGGGGACGAGCATAGCTCTGATGACTCGTTGGTGTCGGTCACACCTTGTTGGCAGCGGGCGTAGGCGCAGACGGCAAGAGGTCGGTCGAGCCTTTGTTGCTGTCGGCAAACACCAGGCAGCTATGCATGCTCAAACTGTATACAAAAAATAGTTTGAAATGTACTCTTAATTTGGTCAATGATGTATGTTGTCATGGTTCCACACCACCATGCACTGGTTCCGCCATGCCGGCATCGCTGAAGTCATCTTCGTGTTGCTGCAAGCCACGACCGGCGAAAGCCTCTGGCCAGGTGTGACGAGAGACGATGATGCTCCATATCAGTGATTCACTTTAGCCAGTCCAGGACTGGATACATTGACCCGCTGATCGACCCGCTGATGACCCGCGAGAGGGGAGGACACTTATGGGACGCCTGACCACCCATGTACTGGATACCGCGCTTGGCCGCCCAGGCCAGGGGATTCGTATTGAGCTCTTCCGCATCCTTGGCGACGAACGTCAGCGCCTCGGGGAGACGATGACCAACGATGACGGGCGCTGCGATAGCCCGATCCTCGAAGGCGACGACTTCGTCGAAGGAGAGTACGAACTGCTGTTTCACGCCGGTGACTATCTGCGCGCCCTGGGTGTCGAGGCCTCGGAGCCGCGTTTCCTCGATCGGATTCCCCTGAGATTCGGCGTGGCGGATGCCAGTGAGCACTACCATGTGCCGCTCTTGCTGTCGCCTTATAGCTACTCCACCTACCGCGGCAGCTGAGCGTCATTGAGCACGATCAACCAGGCAGCCATCGATATTGACTGCCTTCCAACAACAACTGAAGTCGAGATAGGGCCATGTCATCGTACCTGTTGGACGTGAGCAATTTTCTGCTGCGCTGGCTGCATGTCATCGCGGCCATCGCCTGGATAGGCGAGTCGATCTACTTTGTCATGCTGGACAACTCGTTGAAGACCCCCAAGGACGAAGAAGACCGCGGCAAGGGTGTGTTCGGCGAAATGTGGGCGGTCCACGGGGGCGGCTTCTACCACAATCAGAAATACGCCACGGCGCCGGCCAAGCTGCCGGACGATCTGCACTGGTCCTTCTGGAAGGCCTATACCACCTGGCTGTCCGGTTTTGCGCTGTTCGTGATTCTGTACATGGCCAACCCCAGTTTCTATCTAGTCAACCCCCAGAGTCCCTGGGAGTGGGCCGCCAATCTGTCCGGCTGGCAGGCCAATGTGGTGGCTCTGCTGTTCCTGCTCGGTGGCTGGGTCGTCTACAACGAGATGTGCAAGCGTGTCAGTCCCAACATGGAGCGCGATGGCCTCTTGAGCCTGGGTGTCGCCGTCATGATGGTGGTGGTGGCCTACCTCAGCGTGCATATCTTCGCCGGACGTGCCGCCTTCCTGCTGACCGGTGCCGTCATGGCCACCGCCATGTCCGCCAACGTCTTCTTCTGGATCATTCCGGGTCAGCGCCGCATGGTGAAGGCGATGAAGGCGGGCGAGACGCCCAACCCCCTGGATGGCAAGCGCGGCAAGCAGCGCTCCGTGCACAACACCTACTTCACCCTGCCGGTGGTGCTGCTGATGATCAGCAACCACTATTCCTTCGCCTATACCAGCGACTGGGCCTGGGTGATCATGGCGCTCTTGATCTTTGCCGGCGCCCTGATTCGCCAGTACTTCGTGCTGATGCACAGCGGTCAGCACAAGCCGAGCTACCCGGCAGCCGGGGTGGCGCTGATTCTGGTGGCCTTCGCGGTGGGGGCTCCGAGCCTGACGACCAGTCCGGCCGCCGACAACGCCAACAGCGGCAGCAGTGCACCGGTTGCATCCGACGCTTCGCCGTTGGCCCAGGTGCATGCCGTCATGCAGGAGCGCTGTGTCAGCTGCCACGCCGCCCAGCCCGCCCACGCCGGATTCACCGCTCCGCCCGCCGGTGTGGCGCTTGAAACCGAGGCCCAGGTCGAGCAGCAGAAGGCCGCGATCCAGCAGGTGGTCGCCAGCGGCTATATGCCGCTTGGCAACCTGACCCAGATGACCGACGAGGAGCGTGCTCTGGTCGCCAACTGGGGCGAATAGAGGACCAGGATGAGCCGCAGTTGCCCCGGCGGGATGCGGGGAACTGCGGTTCTTTCCTGTCGGTATATCTCGTATACAATGGGGATATATTGCATCCGAGGACAGTGTCGATGAATCAGCGCGTGAAGCCTTCGCCCCCCGCCTCACCGGCCCCCAGACAGGGCAAGAACGGTGACGGCGCCGAGCGTCACGAGGCCATTCATCGCTCGATCAGCGACGCCATCATCGAGCACCGGCTCAAGCCGGGCGCACGTTTGCGCGAGGATGCCCTGTCCGAGGTGTTCGGGGTCAGTCGTACCGGCATTCGCAAGATCCTGCAGCGCCTGGCGCTGGAGCAGCTCGTCACCCTGACGCCACGCCGTGGCGCCAGCGTGACGCGTCCTACCGCTGACGAAGCCAAGGACGTGTTCGACGCCCGCCAGATGGTCGAGTGCGGGCTGATGTCGGATATCGCCAGGCGCATCACCCAGGACGACATCGTCACCCTCAAGGACATGGCCCAGCGCGAGCGGGAAGCGCTGCGCAGCGGCGAGCAGAGCGTTGCGATTCGCCTGTCCGCCGACTTCCACACCTATCTGGCCCGGGTCTCCGGCAACCGCACCCTGGCGGATTTCGTCGAGCGCCTGTGTTCGCGCAGTTCGCTGATTCTGGCGGTCTATGGCAACGCCGGGCACCTGGGCTGCGAGTCACACGACCATCAGGATCTGATCCAGTACCTGGAAGACGGCAAGGGCGAGCGCGCCGCCGCCTTCATGGGCCGCCACCTCAAGGCCATCGAGGCCTCGTTGTCGATCGTCGAGGAAGAGGACGAGGCGCCCAACCTGTTCGATATCTTTGCGCCCTGACGGCGACAAGTGATCTAGCGGCGGAGCAGCGGCCACTCGACCGCTGGTAAACGCCCGGATTTGACAGGTTTCGGCCCCGCTGACGCCATGGTGTCAGCGGGGCCGTCTTGCGTATGGCCGTGGCCTGAAACAGCTCGCTTTCTTTAATCGCAACAGCCTTACCCAGGGCTAGGCGCTGTCCGAAAAGTCGACGAGCGAAGGTTAGACAAGGCAAAAATCGGTGAGAAAGCGCAGTTTACGGGGTGTAAATGAGCAATTTGATCCGATTTTTTAACGCCGTATTACCGAGCGCAGGCACTTTTCAGACAAGCCCTAGTCCTAGCCAAAGATTGTGCGCAACGTCACGAAGGACACCGCACTGATGGCCCCTGCTGCCGGCAGCGTAATGATCCAGGCAAGGCCGATCGGCTTCATCAGGGTCCAGTTGGTCTGGTGGTTGACCAGACCAATCCCCAGCACCGCGCCGATCAGAATGTGCGTACTGGAGACCGGAAGACCCATGATCGTGGCAAGCATGACGACTCCGGCAGCCGCCAGTTCGGCGGCGAATCCCGAGGCCGGATGCATGGCCGTCAGGTTGTGGCCCACCGTCTGGATCACCTCCTTGCCGATAAACCAGAGCCCGACGATCAGCGCTACCCCGAAGGTGATCATGGCTACCGGAGGAATCGCCGCCTCGCTGCCGATGGCACCATTACGCAGTACGTCGAGGATGGCCGCGAAGGGACCGATGGCGTTGGCGATGTCGTTGGAACCATGACTGAAGGCGAAGCCGGCGGCGGTGAAAACCTGCATCCAGCTGAACATCAGGAAGGTGGAACGTGACAGCGAGTTGCCCTTGAGGGTCTTGGCAAAGATGAAGGTTGCCATCCACACGACGGCCCCGATCATGCCCATGATCATGTAGTTGTTGAGGGTGGTCAGACCCAGTTCCAGGTGCTTGAAGCCCTTGAACAGAAGCATGGCGGAAATGATCATGGCACCACCGGCGGCCACCATCGGTACCCAGTTCTGCAGGGCTCGGTGGGCGTCGACATCTTCGCGCTGCTTCTCGATGCGCGAAAGCTCCTTGAAGTAGTCCGACTCGAACTCGGCGCTTTCGTAGTCCTGGTCGTGGTAAGCCTGGACATCACGTGTCATGGCGTGGGTATAGGAGATCTTCTGGATTTCCGAGAGTCGCTCGAAGGCCTCCTTGTGGCGGCGGTCGTTCTCGTACTTCTGGCGCTTTATCTCCTTGAGGCGATTCTCGGCTTCGTCGTTGTAGCTGAGGATGTGCTTCTTGATCAGCCCGAACAGGGCGTAGGAGACCAGACCGCCCAGTACCGGCGACAGCACCCAGGACACCGCGATCTGCCAGATCTGGTCCCACTGCACCAGTTCCATGCTGTGGACGCCCGGAGTCAAGGCGCCGAGTACCAGCGAGGAGCCGACGATGGCGCCGATGATCGAGTGGGTGGTGGAGACCGGATAGCCTTTCTTGCTGGCGAACAGCAGCCACAGGGCGGCGGCGATCAAGGCCGACATCATGATGTAGACGAAGTCCATCGGCGCGACAGTAAAGCCGGATAGGTCGACGATACCCTTGCGAATGGTGTCGGTGACCTGGCCGCCGGCGATCACCGCACCGCTGACCTCGAACACTGCTGCCACCAGCAGTGCCTGCTTGATGGTAAGGGTGCCGGCGCCGACGCTGGTGCCGAAGGAGTTGGCGACATCATTGCCACCAATATTGAAGGCCATGAACACCCCGAACAGGGTGGCCAGTCCAAAGACCAGGGGAAAATGGCCCTGAGTGTAGCCAGACCCCCAGAACAGAAAGTAGCCGACGGTGGCAAACAGCAGCACGGCGAAGGCCAGGCTGAGGCCGGAAGGCCTGAATCCCGACGATGTCGATACGGAATGACTGGGTGTTGTCATTGGATGTCCTCATGTTGGGCCGGCCTGAAGAAGATGGACGGCGGGAAGAGGACGACGATGGAGGGGGCGCTTTACGGATTTGTTGCAATGTGATGGAGCACTATACTCTATCGCGTTTTTTGCGCTGTTTTGCGCGCAAATAGGGTGAAGGTGTAGGTGATGGCGCGAGACTTGAAAGACTTTTCGTACCCACCTTTCGCAGCTAGCCTACCGCCTGACGACGGTAGGCTAGCTGCGGCCCTGTAGTGCGGCCCTGTAGTGCGGCCCTGTAGTGCGGCCCTGTAGTGCGGCCCTGTAGTGCTGTGGCTTAGTCGTACGGACTGGCAGTACGACGGCGGCTCAGCAGGGCCAGTGATGGTCTGCCGTCTTGGCTCCCATCAGGCCGTCACCACCTGCTTGTGCTGGCGCATCAGCGCGTAGTAGATGGCGCCACCGAGTGCTGCCCCCATCATCCAGCCGAAGCCGGCCAGTCCTTGCAGGGCCGGCACCACTACCGTCGCCAGCGAAAAGATCGCGGCCAGCGCAAAGGCCACCACGGCGCGCAGGTTCCAGCCGTTGGTGTAGGTGTAGGCGTCGCCTTCACGGGACGAGAACAGCGCCTGGACGTCGAGTCGGCGGCCCTTGATCAGGTAGAAGTCGACCACGATGATGCCGTAGAACGGAGCGACGATGGCACCCACGGCGTTGACGAAGCCGGGCACGCCGATCTGGCTGATCACCGAGACCCACAGCGCGCCGACGAAAAAGGCCACGCAGGCGGTGATCAGGCCGCCGACCTTGAAGCTGATCACCCGGGGAAAGAGGTTGGCCAGGTCGTAGGCCGGGGGAATGAAGTTGGCCACCAGGTTGATGCCGACGGTGGCGGCGAAGAAGGTGACCGCCGCCAGCAGCGTCAACGGCAAGGCGTCGACCCGTTCGACGATATCGGTGGGGTTGGTCAGGGCCTCGCCGAACAGCACCAGGGTACCGGCGGTGATGATCAGCGCGATAAAGGAGAAGAAGGCGACGTTGAGGGGAAGCCCCAGCAGGTTGCCAAGCTTCATCTGACGTTCGGTTCTGACGAAGCGGGTGAAGTCGCCGAAGTTGATCACCACGGCGGCGAAGTAGGCCACCATGGTACCGACCACGGCAGCGAAGGCGCCGATGCCACCACCGCCTTCCCCGCTGGCCGAGAAGATGGTGCCCACCGCCGGCAGCAGCTCGCTGCCGGCCTGCCACCAGACCACCACCATCAGCGCTACCATGACCACGTAGACCAGCGGCCCCGCCCAGTTGAGGAAGTGCTTGATACGCTCGATCCCCGACCAGAAGATCGCGATCTGAAACAGCCACACCAGCACGAAGGACAGCCAGGCGACCGGTGACAGACCGAGCATGCCGGCCCCGCCGTCGGTACCGATCAGGGCGGTGATCATCAGGGTGACGGCGGTGGAGGCGAAGTAGGTCTGCACGCCGTACCAGAAGATCCCGACCAGGGCGCGCAACAGCGCCGGCAGGTTGGAGCCGCGCACGCCCAGGCTCGCCCGCACCATGACCGGGAAGGGGATGCCGTAGCGCACGCTGGGGGCACCGGTCAGATTGACCAGAAACATCACGATCACCCCGGCCAGGATGATCGCCGCCATCACCGCCCAGCCGCTCAGGTTGTAGGACAGAAACAGCGACGCGGCCAGGGTGTAGCCGAACAGGCTCTGGATGTCATTGGACCAGACGTTGAAGATCTCGAAGGCGCCCCAGTTGCGCCGAGCGTGGGGCAGCGGGGCCAGGTCCTCGTTGTACAGGTCCGGATCGACCCGGGAGGTATCGAGGCTTAGATCGTCATGGGACATAAAGGTGTCTCTTTCTTGTTTCTGTTGTTGTTTCAGCCGTCGTGACTATTGATGCAAAGGACTCGCTCAGTCGCGGCCCAGGGCCGCGACCGCCGCCCTGGCCGCCGCACTGACGGCTATCACCAAGGGCACTTCGGTACTGTCCTGAAGGCGAATGGCGGCATCTGACAAGGGCCCCCCGCCCATGATCACGGCTTCGGCGCCGTCTTCGTCGACCGAGGCCTCGATGGCGTCAGCCAGGGCGGTATCGAGTGCCTGCGGCGAGTCGAGCAAAGCAACCGGATCGCCGGGGGTGACGCGGGTGCCTCTGTACTGATCCTGATAGCCCAGAGCCTCGGCCTTGGCGGCAAAGGACTCGATCAGTGCCGGGTCAGGGGTGATGGTGGCGATACCGAAGGGGCGGCCATCGCGCGCTGCCTCGTGGAAGACCTCTTCGCCGATGCCGAATACTGGAATGTCGACGGCTTCGCGCAGTTGATCAAGTCCGGGATCGCTGAAGGCCGAAACGATAATGGCGCCGGTGGATGGGTCCTCGGCGGCCTGGCGGCCCAGTTCGACTACGCCTTGGCTCGCCGCGACCATATCCTCGGGGGTGGTCAAGAGGCGAGGCGCCGAGGTATTGCTGACCCCGACGACCCTCGCCTTTCCCTGGGCTTCCCGCTCGGCCAACGCTGCCATGGCTTGGGTGGCGGTATCGCTGGAGTTGGGGTTGATGAGCACGATGGTGCTCAGGGGTGCCGATGCTGGTTTTTCGGCGCTGGCCATCGGCGCAACGGCCATCATCAGGGCGAGCCCGGGAATGGCGACAGCCTGGAGCAGGGAAGGAAGAGAGAGTGTCATCTTGTTGTCCTCGGAATTCGACGAGTGCGAGGCGCCCGACCAACTGGGGGCGGGGCCTCGCCTTGTTCACTGAGTAAAGCGCTGGCAGCCCTTCCAGTAGCGCATCAGCAGCAGGTAGGTGAGGCCCGCAGGGATCAGGCTTGCGTACCAGGACACTGTGGGCATGCTGAAGGCGGCGACGACACCCACCGCGGTGGCGATGAAGGCGGCCAGATTGACGCCTCGGTAAGGCCCGTTCTCGTCGTACAGCTTGTCCAGATCCAGGGTGCGGCGGCGAATCAGGTAGTAGTCCACCACCAGCACCGCGAAGATCGGGCCGAGGAAGGAGGAGTAGGTCTGCACGAACACCTGCAGGCCGGCGGCAGACTCGTCCTTGACCAGCTCCCAGGGAAAGGTCGCGAAGGCCAGCAGGCCGACGACCACCGTCGCCTTGCGGAAGCTCATCTTGAAGGTGTCCATCAGCACGTAGGTGGGCGGCACCACGTTGTTGAGCACGTTGGTGGTGACCTGGGCGAAGGCGATGAACAGCAGGGTCGTCATCAGCAGCGGAGTGTTGTCCACGGCGTTGGCGAAGACCTTGATCGGGTCGGCCACGCCGGTGGCCTCGGACACCATGTAGCCGATCAACCCCATGAACAGCGTGCACGGCAGGATCGACATGGCGTAGATGGTGGTCAACAGACCCGGCCCGGTGCCCTTGACGTGCTCGCGGGAGTAGTCGCTGACATTGAGCATCATGGTCGAGTAGATGCCCAGAAACAGCATGGTGGCACCCCAGAAAGGCAGCCCCCAGGAGCCTTCCATGGTCAACAGGTTGGCCGACAGGGCATCGCCGTAGCGGACCACGGTGCTGTAGAACATATAGACCAGCGAGGCCAGGATGAAGGCGCTACCCACGTTCTCCAGCCACTTGATGCCCTGGAAGCCGAGCACCGACAGGCCGATCTGCAGAAACTGAAAGCCGATGAAGAACACGATCAGATTGTCGTAGCCGAACAGGGTGGCCGACACCAGGTTCAGGGCGCCCGCTCCGATCCAGCTCTGAAAGCCGTACCAGACGATGGCCGGCACCGCCCTGACCAGTCCTGGCAGACGAGTGCCCTGGAAACCGAAGGCGCTGCGCGCCTGGACCATGAAGGGAATGCCGTACTTGTAGCCCGCGGCGCCATTGATGGCCAGGGCGATGCCGATGACGAAACAGCCGATGGCGATGGCCACCGTGGCCTGGATCAGGTTGAGGGTGCCGACCACGCTGGAGCCCATGGTGAAGGTGCCGATCGAGACGCAGCCACCGAACCAGGCCAGCAGGTAGGAGGTGCGCCCCATGATACGGGTCTTCTGGGGAGCCAGCGATTCGTCGCCGACGCTCTTGGTGGTGGCCTCGGCGACGCCCTGGGGCTCGCCTGGCCGGGAAGTGGAAGTGGTCATCTTGGACCTCGCTCGTTGTGGATTGTTATGGGTCAAGCCTTGTCATGCGGTCAGGGGGCAGAGGGAAGGGGTCAGCGGCCGGTGGTCTCCAGATCCAGATGGGACAGATGCTGGAAGGTGCCACTGAAAGCCTTGGGTCGGGGAAAGGCGAGGTCACCGGTCTTGCAGGTGCCAAGGCCCAGCCCTACCAGTGCCTCGCTCAGCTTCACCGCCGCCGTCACCCCTTCCACCACCGGCAGGCCCACCTCGCGGCTGATGGTTTCGGTCAGATCGGCCATGCCGCCGCAGCCCAGCACGATGGCGCCGATGCCGTCCTCGTCCCTGGCACGACGGCTCTCCTCGATGATCTTGTCGAGCGCGCAGTCGCTATCGTCTTCAAGGTCCAGCACCGGGATCTCGGCGGCACGCACTCGGCGACACTGGTGACGGAAACCGTACTGGTCGAGCAGGTGCTCGGCGATGATCACGGTGCGTCCCAGGGTGGTCACCACCGAGAAGCGCGTGCTGATCAGGCTGGCCATATGGAAGGCCGCTTCGGCGATGCCGATCACCGGTGCACGGGTGGCTTCTCGCGCCGCCAACAAGCCCGGGTCGCCGAAGCAGGCCACCACGTAGGCATCGACCTGGGCTTTCCTGTCCATGCGCAGGACCTCCTCGACCACGCCCACGGCGCTGATCGCCTCATCGAAATGGCCCTCGATGGAAACCGGGCCACTGACCGGCTGGGAGGCGGTGATGCGCGTGCCTGGCGCGGCGATGGCACTGCCGGCGAGGCGAATCGTCTCGGTCATGCCGGCGGTGGTGTTGGGGTTGATCAGGTGGAGATGCATGCCTGTATCCTTCGTGGACGAGGAATCAATGTCTTTGTACACAAAATAGATCGATATCGGATACGCATCAAGGGCTGAATTGGTCGAACGCGGTTGGCGGGGAAACGCCTTAAAAAACAGTGTATTGAGTATTTTTGTGGTGCGAGGGTCACGATCATGAGGAGTGTGAACTGTAAGTGAATACTGGGTTATCGATATAGTCAGTACAATATAATGGTTATTGTTGTATACAGTTCTTCGTGCATGGACTTCATGCGGCCTGTCGTCATGAACGGTATGGGCAGTGAGGGGAGGGCGTGGGCGTTGCTTCGCGGCGAGTTCTGCGGCGAAGTACGATGTGCCTTTTTCCCCTGGTAGGGGATCGATGAAGGTGTTGCCAAGAAAGTGAGTACAGTCTATTTTTAGTTTGTATACATAATGGCGTGCGGTGACGTCACGCACGGCGCGCGAAGACAGGCGCAAATGCTGCGCCCGGAGGGTAGCGTTCAGCGGAAGTGCCTCGTTGAAACGATCGGCTGAAGCGCGCTGTTCAGGGAGCTCCAGGCGTCGTTGCTCATGTGTCTGGCTAAAAGCGCCTGGTCCCGTGTGCCTGCCACCACGACCCGAGCACCAGGTTCCAGAAACCGTGTTTCAGCTGACCATTCAACCGCAGGCGCCCGGGACCGCAGGTACGCCACCTTGCTCTGTCGCCTATGTACTTGCACGCTCGCACGGCAGTGGTGGCCCCGGCCATCGCCCGACTTTCAGGAGAAGCTACCCATGACAACAACATCCTATCCGCGTGATCTGATCGGCTATGGTCGCACGCCTCCCCATGCCAACTGGCCAGGCAAGGCCAGGATCGCCGTGCAGTTCGTGCTCAACTACGAAGAGGGCGGCGAGAACTGTGTACTCCATGGTGATGCGGGCTCCGAGCAGTTTCTGTCCGAGATCATCGGTGCCGACAGCTATCCCGATCGCCATCTGAGCATGGAGTCGATCTACGAGTACGGCTCCCGTGCCGGGGTCTGGCGAGTGCTGCGGGAATTCGAGCGGCGGGGGCTGCCGTTGACGGTATTCGGAGTCGCCATGGCGCTGGAACGCCACCCTGAACTGGCCCACGCCTTCAAGGAGCTGGGGCACGAGATCGCCTGTCATGGCTATCGCTGGATCCACTACCAGCAGGTCTCGGAGAAGGTCGAGCGGGAGCACATGCGCAAGGCCATCGAGATCTTCGAGCGGCTCTACGGCGAGCGTCCTCAGGGTTGGTACACCGGCCGCGACAGCCCCAACACGCGGCGGCTGATACTCGATGAAGGCGGTTTCCTCTACGACAGCGACTACTACGGCGACGACCTGCCGTTCTGGACCTGCGAGGCCGACAGCCAGGGCCAGCACCATCCGCATCTGGTGGTGCCCTATACCCTGGACAGCAATGACATGCGCTTCGCCGCGCCCCAGGGCTTCAACACTGCCGATCACTTCTTCACCTATCTGCGTGATGCCTTCGATGTGCTCTACGCCGAGGGCGAGGACTCTCCCAAGATGCTGTCGGTGGGCCTGCACTGCCGCTTGATTGGCCGTCCGGGACGTTTTCGCGCCTTGCAGCGCTTTCTCGACCATATCGAGGCCCACGATCGGGTCTGGGTTACCCGGCGGATCGATATTGCCCGCCACTGGGCGGAGCAGTTTCCCGCGCCGACGCCGGCGCCGATCGGCTGACGCAAGCCATCGCCCTGATCTCCCCGAGTGTCGACCGCCTCGGGGAGCCCTTTCTCGCCCGTACTTCAGGAAATACCATGCTCGAATTGACCGCACATCCCCTGACGGCGGAGGCCTTCGCCCCCTTTGGCGAGGTCATCGACGCGCGCAACTCCGCCTCCTTTCCGATCAATGCTGGTCGCACCCAGCGCCACCATGATCTGGTGCCGATCGAGACCCTGGGCGACAACGCGCGGCCGATGATCAGCCTGTTCGTCAGCCAGCCCATCGAGTTGCCGCTGACGCTGTCCTTTCTGGAGCGCCATCCTCTCGGCAGCCAGGCCTTCATGCCGCTGCATGAGGAACGCTTCATCATCGTGGTGGCTCCGGCCGGCGATAGCATCGACCCTGCCGAGGTCCGTGCCTTCGTCACCGACGGCCGCCAGGGCGTCAACTACCGCGCCGGTACCTGGCACGCCATCCAGTCCGTGCTGGAGCGTGAAGGCGAGTTTCTCGTCGTCGATCGCGGTGGTGACGGCAACAATTGCGATGAATACCCCCTCGAGATTCGCGTCACCCTGGGTGAGTGACGAGCCCCGTCGACCGGGCGAAAGACACGGCTTAGCGATACAGCTGCATGGCATATGGGCCAACAACAAGGATTTTTCAATGAGCGCTTCCCAACCGACACGACACTACTATGCGCCCCGCGGTGGGCATCCGGACCAGAAGGTGATGACCACCGACAGGGCGATGTTCACCGAAGCCTTCGCGGTGATCCCCAAGGGCGTCTATCGGGACATCGTCACCAGCAAGCTGCCCCATTGGCACAACACCCGGCTGTGGGTGCTGTCACGGCCGCTGTCGGGCTTCGCCGAAACCTTCTCTCAGTACATCATGGAAGTCGGCCCGGAGGGCGGCAGTGAACGTCCGGAGCCCAACCCTCAGGCGGAAGGCGTGCTGTTTGTTGTCGAGGGTGAGCTTGAGCTGACCCTGGCGGGCCAGGTGCACGTGATGGTGCCCGGCGGCTACGCCTTTATCCCTCCCGGCAGCGACTGGCAGGTGCACAATCGCAGCAAGGAAGCCGTGCGTTTCCACTGGATACGCAAGGCCTACGAACGCGTCGACGGTATCGATCTTCCCGAGCCCATCGTCACCAACGAGAACGATATCGCGCCGACGGTGATGCCGGATTGCAACGAGGTGTGGGCGACCACCCGCTTCGTCGATCCCGACGACATGCGTCACGATATGCATGTGACGGTGGTGACCTTCCAGCCCGGCGGAGTGATTCCCTTCGACGAGACCCATGTCATGGAGCACGGCCTCTATGTGCTCGAGGGCAAGGCGGTGTACCACCTCAACCAGCAGTGGGTCGAGGTCGAGGCGGGAGACTACATGTGGCTGCGCGCCTTCTGCCCGCAGGCATGCTACGCCGGTGGTCCCGGTCCGTTCCGCTACCTGCTGTACAAGGACGTCAATCGGCACATGAAGCTGCCGACGCTGGACTGAGCGACCAGGGCCTCGACCCGGAAAGCGAGCTCGATCGAGGCCCCTGACCCCGCCCCCCTCTCGCCCCTTATAGGGAACCTGCTGCGTGCTGCTCCTGGCGCAGCAGGGTTTCCAGCGCGGGGGCCTCCATCGGGCGGTAGAGCAGGAAGCCCTGCATCAGGGTGACGCCGATCCGCTCGAGGCGAGCCTCCTTGGCGTCCTTGTCCACGCCCTCACAGATGACCTGCAGGCTCAAGTGCCGGCACAACTGGTACACCGATTCGACGACACTGGCCTGGCGGGGCAGGTGGATATTGTCGATCAGCGTCTTGTCCAGCTTGATGAAGTCCACGCCAAGCTGGCTCAGGTAGTTGAAGGAGGAGTATCCGCTGCCGAAGTCATCCAGTGCGAACTGGACGTCCATGGATTGAAACAGCTTGATATCGGAAAGCGTTCGGGGAAGGTCCTCGAGCAGGGCCTGTTCGGTGATCTCGATGCCCAGCGAGTTGATCGGGCAATCGTTGAGCGCATTGAAGAAGCATCGCCGGACGTTGCCGCTGGAAAAGAACAGCGGCGTCACGTTGATGAACAGACGCTTGGAAAACCCCGCCTCATTCCACTGCCGCACATGGTGAGCGGCAGTCCTTATCACCCAGCATTCGATGCCTTCCATGACGCCGGGGTGGTGGCGCAGCACGTCCAGAAACTGCGGGGGATGCAGCAGGCCCTGGGCATCGCGATAGCGCAGCAGGGCCTCGATGTGCTTGATGCGGTGAGTCCTGACGTCGACGATGGGCTGGAAAACCAGTTCGAGCTGGCCTTCGTTCAGCCATTTCAGGGTTCGGTCTGCCTGCTTGATACGACTCCAGCGGCTGACGTTCTCTTCCATCAGCACGATATCCAGGGCGTCATCGCCAAACGCCGAGTCGCTTGCATTGCGCGAGGGAAAGACCGGGTATTCATCCTTGCTGGAGCGCTCGCGGTGGACATAGCGGCGCCACGCCACGCTGTATATCAGCACCCCGCAGCCGATACAGGTCAGTTGCAGCAGCATCGATGGCAGGTAGACGCCGTCGAAGGCCAGGTAGCTCGAGATCAGATAAGGCACCGCCCAGTGGACGCTGTTGGGTGGCGGCGCCACCCAGCCCATGGACATGGCGGCGTAGGCCAGGCTGGCATTGATCGTCGGCACCGAGATAAAGGCCCAGGCCATACGCAGGTTGAACACCAGCGGTATGCCAAAGACCAGAGTCTCGCTGATGTTGAACAAGGTCAGCGGGGCGGAGATGCGCGCCAGCGACTTGTACTCCCGGCGCGAACTCACCACCAGCATCACCAGCATCAGGCACAACACCGAGCCCGCCCCACCCGGGGTGGCGTAGAGGGTGAAGAATTCCGGCGAAGGCAGCCCCAGCACGTCGCTCTTGTTCTGCAGGTATTCGAACACCCCCAGCATGGTGGCGTAGCCGTGGATGGCGAACAGCGACAGCACCTGCAGAAACATCACGAACAGGATGACCTCCAGGTGATAGGGAATACGGTCGACCAGCAGCGCATAGATGTCCTGGGCGTAGCGATCGGCGAGGGCGACGAAGACAAAGCGCAGCACGATGGCCAGCATTACCGCGATCACGCCAGGCAGCACGTAGCGCAGGTTGAAGGTGATCATCTGGCTCATGACCACTCGCTGGGGATGGCTCCGGGTGTTCTCCCGGGCGAACAGCTTGAAGGTGGTGTGGGTCAGCAGGATCGCGGGGTAGATGGCGATGGTCGACCCCAGGCTGCGGGTCTGCTGGCCGACTTCGGCGTAGAGCTGGTCCCAGCCACACAGGATCCAGAACACCGGCAGCGACACCAGCATGACGGCCGGCGCTCGGATACGGTTGTGGCTGTTCAGTGACCAGCTCAACGACAGCAGGATCACTTCGGGAAACAGCTCTCCGAGATAGCGTGCCAGGTGGCTGACATAGACGGCGATGCCGGTGTCGATGCCAGCGAAGTGAAACAGATTGGCGGCCACGGTCACCGCTGCCATCACGATGACGTAGGGCAGGATCGACAGATAGGCGTTGCGAATGGCCAGCAGGGTGCGATGCGCCGACAGGCTGGACAAGCGCTCATCGATATCGCGAAAGTTGGCCATCGTGTCGATCACCGTGGCAGTCGATCTCGAGCGCCCGGTGACGCTTGCGCGCAGGAGAGCGGGGCAGGGGCAAGAGCAAGAGCAAGAGCGTCATTGGCTGGCGCACCGTGAACCGCTGGGCAAGGTTGCCTTCCCTTCTGGTCATCAGAGGCGAATAGGGCGGGTGCCCGCCAATCCGGCGGCCTGTCGTGCTTTAGACCGCACAGTTTATCGAGTATAGCCCGTTGCTGTGCGGGTGAGTGTTGCTGTTCCGCTCACTCTTGTCTTGACGTTTTCTCTGGTTCGAAAGCACGGCGCCGTGCTTTCGAACCTTTCTTTGTCCGCGCGACCGCCAGTTGTCGCGCGATTCTCCCCGATGGGCGACGCCCGCTACGGCACATCTCACCGATCACTCGTTGTTTCAGGGACTTGCCGATGCAAGTTTGCTGACGTCAACAGCTTGATGGAAAAAATTTCCAAAATTGTTTGCGGGGTGCTTGTCTGGCTGCTAGAAATAATGGAAAGAAATTCCAAAAAATCATTTCCGTATAATGTTGCAGTGCAAAAATGTATACAGTAATAGATAACTCAGGAGATGCATCATGACTCGCATGACTGCTGCCGACGCCGCTGTTCACGTACTCATCAAGGAAGGTATCGAGGTGGCCTTCGGCGTGCCCGGGGCCGCGATCAACCCCTTCTATTCGTCGATGCGACGCGTCGGCGGGATCGACCATGTGCTGGCGCGCCATGTCGAGGGCGCCTCCCACATGGCTGAAGGCTATACCCGCACCAAGGCCGGCAATATCGGGGTCTGCATCGGCACCTCCGGGCCTGCCGGGACCGACATGATCACCGGGCTCTACTCCGCCAGCGCCGACTCCATACCGATCCTCTGCATCACCGGTCAGGCCCCGGTCAGCAAGCTGCACAAGGAAGACTTCCAGGCGGTGGATATCCAGGCCATCGCCGGGCCCGTGACCAAGTGGGCGATCACCGTGCGGGAGGCGGCCCAGGTGCCGCACGCCTTCCAGCAGGCCTTCCAGATCATGCGTTCCTCGCGTCCGGGGCCGGTGCTGATCGATCTGCCCATCGACGTCCAGTTGACCGAGATCGAGTTCGATGTAGACGCCTATGAGCCCCTGGCGGCCTACAAGCCGCGGGCCAGCCGTGCCCAGTGCGAAAAGGCCCTGGGTATGCTCAATGAGGCAGAGCGCCCCTTGCTGGTGGCGGGAGGAGGCATCATCAACGCCGACGCCGCCGGCGAGCTTCAGACCCTGGCCGAGCTGCTCGGAGTGCCGGTGATTCCGACCCTGATGGGCTGGGGCGCGGTGCCGGACGATCACCCGCTGATGGCGGGCATGGTGGGGCTTCAGACCTCCCACCGCTACGGCAACGCGACACTGCTCGAGTCGGACTTCGTGATGGGGATCGGCAACCGCTGGGCCAACCGTCACACCGGCAATCTCGAGACCTACACCGAAGGCCGCACCTTCGTGCATATCGATATCGAGCCGACCCAGATCGGGCGTATCTTCGGCCCCGACTACGGTATCGTTTCCGACGCCAAGGCGGCGCTCGAGACGATGGTCGAGGTGGCCCGCGAGTGGCGTGAACAGGGGCGGCTCAAGGATCGCAGCGGCTGGGCCGAGTCCTGTCAGGAGCGCAAGCGCACCATGCTGCGCAAGACCCACTTCGACGATGTGCCGGTGAAGCCCCAGCGGGTCTACGAGGAGATGAACAAGGTCTTCGGCCGCAACGCCCGCTACATCAGCACCATTGGCCTGTCACAGATCGCCGGTGCCCAGTTCCTGCACGTCTATCGGCCACGCCACTGGATCAACTGCGGTCAGGCTGGCCCCCTGGGCTGGACCATTCCTGCCGCCCTCGGTGTCTGCCGGGCGGATCCCGAGGCCGAGGTGGTGGCGCTGTCGGGAGACTATGACTTCCAGTTCATGATCGAGGAGCTGGCGGTGGGCGCCCAGTTCAAACTGCCCTACGTCCACGTGCTGGTGAACAACGCCTATCTCGGCCTGATTCGCCAGGCCCAGCGCGGCTTCGACATGGACTACTGCGTGCAGCTCGCCTTCGAGAACATCAACTGCGAGGAGATCGACGGCTACGGCGTCGACCATGTGTCGGTGGTGGAGGGACTGGGCTGCAAGGCGCTCAGGGTCAGCCGGCCCGATGACATTGCGCCGGCGCTGGAGCAGGCCCGCGAGATGGCCCGCCAGCACCGGGTACCGGTAGTGGTCGAGGTCATCCTCGAGCGGGTCACCAATATCGCCATGGGCACCGACCTGACCGGTATCAACGAGTTCGAGGCGCTGGCCGAGAACCTCGAGGATGCACCGAGTTCCATCGCTGCTCTGACCTGATTCAGCTCTAACTGAGAGCGACGGCCGCCGTGGTCTGGCGGTCGTCGATCGACGAAGTGTCTTACGCGCAACAGGAGATTTTCATGGCCAAGTTTGCCGCCAACCTGAGCATGCTGTTCACCGAAGTGGACTTTCTCGATCGCTTCGAGGCCGCCGCCAAGGCCGGCTTCCAGGGTGTCGAGTACCTCTTTCCCTATGACCATCCCGCCGAGGAGATCAAGGCGCGGCTCGACGCCCATGGCCTGACCCAGGTGCTGCACAACCTGCCGGCCGGCGACTGGGCCGCCGGAGAGCGCGGTATCGCCTGCCACCCGGATCGCGTCGAAGAGTTTCGTGCCGGCGTCGACACCGCGATTGAGTACGCCACCGCCCTGGGCTGCGGTCAGGTCAACTGTCTGGCCGGCATCGTGCCCCAGGGCGTCAGTCAGGACGAGGCTCACCGTACGCTGGTCGACAACCTGCGCTACGCCGCCGAACGCCTGGCCGACGCCGGTATCGTGCTGCTGGCCGAGCCGATCAATACCCGTGACATCCCGGGCTTCTTTCTCCATCGCACCGAACAGGCGCTGGCGCTGTTCGATGAGGTGGGCAGCGACAATCTGAAGCTGCAGTACGACATCTATCACATGCAGATCATGGAAGGGGATCTGGCGCCGACGATGGAGCGTCATCTCGCACGCATCGCCCACGTGCAGCTGGCGGACAACCCCGGACGTCACGAGCCGGGCAGTGGCGAGATCCACTATCCCTTCCTGTTCGCCCACCTCGACCGGATCGGCTATCAGGGCTGGATCGGCTGCGAGTACAAGCCGGCCACGACCACCCAGGAAGGCCTGGGCTGGTTCGACCAGGCCAGGGCGTGATCCCGATATTCGTAACCCCCTGAAATATCAGGCAAGGAGAATCACAATGAGCAAGATCGGTTTTATCGGATTGGGCATCATGGGGCGTCCCATGGCGGGACATCTGCTGGATGCCGGGCATGAGCTGGTCAGCGTCAAGCGCGGCAAGCTCGACGCGACCCTGGCGGAAAAGGGGCTCAGTGAGGTCGCAAGCCCCAGGGCCGTGGCCGAGGCCAGCGAGGTGATCATCACCATGGTCCCCGACACCCCGGATGTCGAAGACGTGCTGTTCGGCGAAGACGGCGTGATCGAAGGGCTCAAGCCCGGCACTCTGGTGATCGACATGAGCTCGATCGCGCCCCTGGCGACCCAGGAATTTGCCCGTCGTATTCACGAGGCCGGAGGCGAGTACGTCGACGCGCCGGTATCCGGCGGCGAGGGGGGCGCCATCAATGCCGCCCTGACGATCATGGTGGGCGCCACCGAGGAAGGCTTCAAGCGTGCCTTGCCGCTGTTGGAGGTGATGGGCAAGACCATCACGCATATCGGCGGTCACGGGGCCGGGCAGACCTGCAAGGTGGCCAACCAGATCGTGGTGGCGTTGACCATCGAGGCGGTGTCCGAGGGATTGCTGTTCGCCTCCAAGGCAGGTGCCGACGTGGCCAAGGTGCGTGAGTCGCTGCTGGGTGGTCTGGCCCAGTCGAAGATCCTCGACGTGCACGGCGAGCGGATGATCCAGCGGACCTTCGATCCTGGCTTCCGTATTCGCCTGCATCAGAAGGATCTCAATCTGGCACTGGAAGGAGCACGAGGGCTCAATCTGGCGCTGCCGGGTACCGCCAACGCTCAGCAACTGTTTCAGTCCTGTGCCGCCCTGGGTGGCAGCGACTGGGATCACGCCGGTATCGTGCGTGCCCTCGAGGCCCTGGCCGATCACGAAATCGGGCAGTAGACGGGTTCGAGCCCTCGGGCCGGCAAGGTCCGGGGGCCGGGCAGGGAGATGACTGCTCCCTGAACGGCGGGTGTGAGGTCGTCACTCGTCGGGATCGCGCAGGCGATCCTTGCTCGCCGATGGGCCCCCCCCATTTTTCCCATCGGTGAGCTCTTTTTGCTGACAGGCGACGCTTGATGCCAGGCGATGCTGACCTGAGCCCTCTCTGCCTTTCGTCCTGGGCATCTCTGTCGTATCGACGGAAAGAGGGATTGCGATAGCCTCTTGAGCAAGGCAGCCTTGAACAGGTATCACTGCTGGCGAGCCCCGCTATCACGAAAGTTTTGTAGTTTAATTACAGGCCGCGATCAAATTTTCCTGCGCTGGAATTGGCGTGCTCGAATTCCGTGATGATCCTTGTCTATCATCAGGTTGCGCCTAACCTTGGCGCATTGTATAGGTGGCGGCACCAGCATCTTGGCCTTTAGTGGTGGTCGCTACAGCGATCATTTTGTAGTAAAATTACAGGATTCGGATCTGGATGCCATCGAAGTGGCTTCCACCTATCCTGCTTGCGTCATTTTCGAACCAGTCGAGGACAGCATGAGCCAACTCCCGCATACCCCCGTACGTCGTACCAAGATCGTTGCCACCCTCGGGCCCGCCAGTGATCGTGAAGGGGTCCTGGAGGAGATGCTGCGTGCCGGCGTCGACGTGGTTCGCCTCAATTTTTCCCATGGCAGCGCCGACGACCATCGCCGCCGCCTGAACGAGGTCCGGACCATCGCCGATCGACTCGGTCGCAGTGTGGCCGCGCTGGGGGATCTTCAGGGACCCAAGATCCGCATCGCCCGCTTCGCCGAGGGGGCGGTCAATCTGGAAGAAGGCGCTGACTTCGTCATCGATGTGTCGATGGATTCCCAGGCCGGCGACGCCACTCGGGTCGGCTGCGACTACAAGGAACTGGCCGACGACGTGGCCGGTGGCGACCGTCTGTTGCTGGACGACGGCCGCGTGGTGCTGGACGTGGACCGCGTCGACGGCAGCCAGATCCATACCCGTGTGGTGGTCGGCGGCAAGCTGTCCAACAACAAGGGCATCAACAAGCAGGGCGGTGGCCTGTCGGCGCCGGCACTGACCGACAAGGACAAGGAAGACCTCAAGACCGCCATCGATATCGGCGTCGACTATCTGGCCGTGTCCTTTCCGCGTACCGCCGAGGACATGCTGGAGGCGCGTCGCCTGCTGGGCGAGGCCGGTGCCGAGATCGGCCTGGTCGCCAAGCTCGAGCGCGCCGAGGCGGTGGCCTCCGATGAGACCCTGGATGGCATCATCGAGGCCAGTGAGGCGGTGATGGTGGCGCGTGGTGACCTGGGCGTCGAGATCGGTGACGAGAAGCTGATCGGTACCCAGAAGCGCATCATCAAGCATGCCCGCAGCCATAACCGCGCGGTGATCACCGCCACCCAGATGATGGAGTCGATGATCGAGTCGCCGCTGCCCACCCGGGCCGAGGTGTTCGACGTGGCCAACGCGGTGCTGGACGCTACCGACGCGGTGATGCTGTCGGCCGAGACCGCCGCCGGCGACTACCCGGTGGAAACCATCGAAGCCATGGATCGCGTCTGTCTGGGCGCCGAGCGCGAGCGTATCGCCCAGGAGTCCGGGCACCGCATCCACGAAGGCTTCGAGCGCATCGACGAGACCATCGCGCTGTCGGCGATGTACGCCGCCAACCATCTGGAGGGGGTGGCCGCCATCGCCTGCATGACCTCCACCGGTTATACGCCGCTGATCGCCTCGCGCATCCGCTCGGGCCTGCCGATCGTCGGGCTGGCCCACAACCCCATCGCCCAGCGGCGCATGGCGCTGTATCGCGGGGTCATCTCGCTGCCCTTCGACACCAGCGAAATGTCCGCCTCCGAGCTCAACGACCGCGCCCTGGAGCGTCTGGTCAACCACGGCGTGGCCGTGCCGGGGGACCACGTCATCCTGACCCGCGGCGACCACATGAACGCCCACGGCGGCACCAATACCCTGAAGATCCTGGACGTCAACGACGGTCACGTCGCTGGCTGAACCTTCACTCAGCCCGATGCACAGGTTCCGCGCCCGATCCAATGGATCGGGCGCGGTCGTTGTGGGGTGCCACCACTGGTGTATACATATGATGCGCCGAATGTGGTGCAATGGCAGAAAACGTGAGAAGGTCAAGCTTTCCAAGATGATGGGTAGGCAGCAATGAGCAACGCCTGGCAGCAAGAGGTGCTGGCCGAGATCAAGGCCGGGGGACGCATCAGCGATGGGGATATCGTACGCCAGGTTCGCCGAGCCGTGTTGGCCCAGCGGCTGCCGCCGGGCACTCGACTGCCCGAGGTGACGCTGGGCGAGGTGTTCGGCGTGAGTCGTTCGGTGGTGCGCAAGGCGCTGACGCGTCTGGCCTCCGAGTACGTGGTCGACCAGCGTCCCAATCAGGTGGCGCGGGTGCGCTCACCGGACGTCGACGAAACCCGCCAGACCTTTGCCGCCCGGCGTCTGGTGGAAGGTGAGCTGGCGGCGCTGACCGCCGGCACGCTGCCATCGACGGTACTGCTGCAGATCGAGGATCGTGCCGACCGTGAGCGTCAGGCCTTTCTCGCCAATGATGAGCCTTCACGCATCGAACATTCCCTGGCGATCCACCACCTGCTGGCGGAGCATTCTCCCAACCGGGTGCTGGGCACCATGCTCACCGACCTGATCCTGCGCACCTCGATCGTCATCGCGCTGTACAAGCGCCAGGGGCTCGGTAGCTGCTATCTCGAGGGCGATCACCACCGTCTGCTCGAGCACCTGCGCAGTGGCGACGCCGCAGCCAGTCGCAACGACATCGAGCATCACCTCGACAGCCTGATGGGCCTTCTCGACCTGGGACCACGGGACAGCCGTATCGACCTCAAGTCGATCCTGGGCGGCGAGGGTTGAGGCGAGACTCCTTTCTTCCTGATTGCCGCCGCGAGCCGTGTTGATCATGCGTTTTCCCTTGTCGATCCTTCTCCTTGGACTGTCTCTCGGACTTGCACCGATGTCCGCCGTGGCCGACCGGGTTCACGTCGCGGCGGCGTCTTCGCTACAGCTCGCGATGCCCTCCTTGATCGAGCGCTTCAAGACGAGCGACAGCGACGCCAGCAAGGATGGCGACATCGACCTCAGCGTCACCTTCGGCGCCTCGGGCAATCTTCAGCGCCAGATCGAACAGGGGGCGCCCTTCGCGTTGTTTCTGTCGGCGGACGAGCGCCGCGCCCGGGACCTCGAGCAGGCCGAGCTTACCCAGGGCGAGGGCGTCGACTATGCCCAGGGCCGGCTGGTCTGGCTGCAGCGTGACGGCCGACCGCTACCGCCGCAGGACGCACCGCTTGAGGCGGTGCGCGAGGCGGTCGCAGGGCTTGAGCAGGGAGGCCCTGCGCGGCGTATCGCCCTGGCCAACCCGCGCCACGCCCCTTATGGCATGGCCGCCCGCGAGGTGCTCGAGCGCCAAGGGCTGTGGCAGGCAAGTGAACCCCTGCAACTGTTGGGTGAAAACGTCGCCCAGGCCGCCCAGTTCGCGCTGTCCGCCGAGGCCTCCGGTGGCCTGGTCGCCTATTCCCTGGTCAAGGCGCCACGCCTGGCCGAGCGCGCTGCCTGGCGGCTGATCCCCGCAGACTGGCATCGACCCCTGGTACAGCGCATGGTGCTGCTCGAAGGGGCGGGCGCCGGCGCCGAGGCCTTCTTTGACTTCTTGCAGACGCCCGAGGCGCAGGAGATTCTGCGGGATTATGGTTTCACTGCGCCCGTGACCGGCGAGTAGCCGCTTTATGGACGCTCTGGCGCTGGTCGTCTCGCTCAAGCTGGCCTTGCTGACCAGTCTCTTGTTGTTGGCACCGGGTATCTGGCTAGGGCGGCGCCTGGCCCACAGCCGGTCACGCTGGCGGCCGCTGGCGGAATCCCTGGTGGCACTGCCGCTGGTGATGCCGCCCACCGTCATGGGCTTCTACCTGATGCTCGCCTTCAGTGCCGACGCCCCGCTGGGCGGCGCCTGGCAGGCGCTGACCGGCACCAGCCTGAATTTCTCCTTCAGCGGCATCCTGCTGGCCTCGCTGGTGGTCAACATCCCCTTCGCGGTACAGCCGATCCAGCGTGCCTTCGAGGCCTTGCCGGACCACCTGCGTGAGGCCGCCTGGTGCAGTGGGCTATCGACCTGGCGCACTTTTATGACCATCGAATTGCCGCTGGTGATGCCTGGCGTCATCTCGGCGCTGGCGTTGACCTTTGCCCACACCCTGGGGGAGTTCGGCGTCATCCTGATGGTCGGCGGGGCCATCGATGGCGAGACCCGCACCCTGGCGATTTCCATCTACGACCACGTCCAGGCCTTCGACGAGGGGGCCGCCGGGGTGATGTCAGCGCTGCTGCTGGTGGTCTCCTTCGTGACCATTGCGGTGGTCTACGGGCTGGCGGCGCGCCGCCGCTGGCGGGGGCGTTGAGCATGCACCATCACCAGGATGTCCATACGGGACTCGACGTCGACCTGGCCCAGCCCGGGCCGATCCCGCTCGAGGCGCAGTTCGCCTGCCGTCCCGGGGAGTTGCTGGCGCTGGTCGGACCTTCGGGCAGCGGCAAGTCGACCCTGCTGCGCGCCATCGCGGGGCTCTATGCTCCCGCCTCGGGGACGGTGCACTGTGGCGGTGAGCGGTGGTTTGACGCCGAACAGGGGGTCGTGTGGTCGCCGCAGCGGCGCAGGGTGGGGCTGGTGTTTCAGGACTATGCGCTGTTTCCTCATCTCGACGCCGCCGACAATATCGCCACCGCCCTGGGCCACCTGCCGCGGCGTGAACGTCGCCTGCGAGCCGCGCACTGGCTAGAGCGAGTCAACCTCGAAGGGCTGGAGCGGCGCCTGCCGCGAGAGCTGTCCGGCGGCCAGCGTCAGCGGGTGGCCTTGGCCAGGGCGCTGGCCAGGGAGCCACAGGTGCTGCTGCTCGACGAACCCTTCTCGGCGGTGGACCAGGTGACGCGCCGTCGGCTTCAGCGTGAGCTGGTGCAGTTGCGCGAACGCCTCAATATCCCCATCGTGCTGGTCACCCACGACCTCAACGAGGCCAGCGCCCTGGCCGATCGCCTGTGCGTGCTGCATGGCGGCCGGACCCTGCAGCAGGGCACCCCGAGCGAGCTGTTCCGGCGCCCCGACAGTCCCGAGGTGGCGCGCCTGCTGGACCGGCCGAACATCTTCAGCGGGCGAGTGGTCGATACCGCCCAGGGACTGCGCCTTGGCTGGGGCGAGTGGTGTCTTGAGGTGGCCGCAGGCCTCGAGGGACTCGGCGAGGGAGCCAGGGTGACCTGGTACCTGCCGGAATCCGATATCGTGCTGCAGCGCCGCGACCGGCCCTCCCGCGGGGTGCGGGAAAACCTGGTCACCGCGCGGGTAGACGAGCTGCTGGTGCTGGGCGGACAGAGTTCCGTGACCCTGAGGGTGCCTCACGAAAGCCAGCCCCTGCGCTTTGATATCTCGACCCACGCCGCCAGGCGCAATGGACTCGAGCAGGGTGCCTGGGTCAATGTCTCGTTGCTGGCTGCTGGCATCCACCTGATGCAAGCGGATAAGCTGCCTGCCTTGCCTGCCGATGACCATCCTGACTGAGAGGCCTCCATGACCCTGACTCGCCGTCGATTCCTCAGCTCCCTGGCGCTCGCGCCGGTGGCGTTTTCTACTCCCTTTCTGGCGACGTCGGCCTTTGCCGCCGCCGACAGGGAAGAGGTAACCCTGGTGGTCCATGGATCCCAGGGGCCGAGTCGTCTGACGGTCGAGGTGGCCGACGAGGCGGCGGAGCGCAACCGTGGGCTGATGGGGCGCGAGCGACTGGCCGATGACGCCGGCATGCTGTTTCTCTACGCCAGTCCCCAGGGGGTGCATAACGGCTTCTGGATGTATCAGACCCTGCTGGCGCTGGATATCGCCTTTATCGGTGCCGACGGACGCATCCAGGAGATTCGTCGCATGGAGCCCTGCCAGGGCGAGGCCCAGGAATGTCCGACCACCCGCCCGGCGTCGCGCTACCACGCTGCCCTGGAGGTCAAGGCCGGGACGTTCGAGGCGCTGGGCGTCGGTCCCGGCGACTGTGTCAGCTGGCCGGGCAGCAGCGAGAGCTGCAGCGGCTAGGGGTCCTTGCTGGGGGCGGTGGGTACCGGCGGGGTGGCGGGAGCACGACGAGGCCCGAAGCGGATGACGATCAGCGCCACCCCGGCGACCACCATGCCACCACCGCCCAGCTTGTAGGCGTTGACGCTGTCACCCAGCAGCACGATGCCGAGGATCACCGCCAGCACCGGCACCAGCAGCGTCAGCGGTACCACCCGGTTGACGTCGTGGCGCCGGATCAAGCCAAACCAGATGCCGTAGGCCAGGATCGAGGACATCAGGGCGGTGTAGAGCACCGCCCCCCATCCCGCAAGGCCAGCATCCTGCAGCGCCTGCCAGTGGTTGTCCTCGAACCACCAGGAGGCCAGCGCCAGCTGTGGGGTGGCGAACAGCGCGATCCAGCCGGCCATCGCCATCGGCGAGACCTTGGGCCCGAGCTTGATCAATAGCTGGGATACCGCCCAGCCCAGGGCGCTGGCCAGCAGCAGTGCGGTAGGCAGCGGCGCCGGCAGGGTCGGCCCTCCGGCCAGCACGCCGATGCCACCGAACGACAGCAACAGTCCCACCAGGCGTTTTGCGCCGAGCCGCTCCCTGAGAAAGATCACCGCCAGCAGGGTGGCGAAGGGCGTACCCATCTGCACCAGCAAGGCACCGGTACCCGCCTCGGCCTGGCCGAGCCCGATGATCAGCAGGGCGAAGTTCATCACCCCGAAGGTCACCGACAGCAGTGCCAGGAAGGGCAGCTGATGGCGCGCCACCGGATGAAAGGGCACCAGCAGCGCGGCCACCAGTGCCAGGCGCAGGGTAGTCAGGAGCAAGGGCGGCATGTCTGACACGCCAAGCTTGATGACGATGATATTCAACGCCCAGATGGCGATGACCAGGAGGCCGAGGAGGAGGTCGCGTAGGGGCACCGGTCGTCCTTGATGGGTAAAACGAGCAGCATAGCAGAGCCCCTGGGCCGGTCCGAGGGGCGCCTTCGTTCGACTGCCTTGTTCACCGCGTCATGCTAGCACCCCCTTCGCAGACGTTTGGTGTCCACGCTCTCACAAGCTCCAGCCGTGCAGCCCTCGCACGAACGACATGGCGAGGACATCTGAGCGTGCGTGTCCGAAGGCCGACGGGCCTTTCGCGCATCGCGCGGCACTTGTCGCGGATTACCGTTTGCAGGCATATTGAAAAGTCGACAAGATCAATACGTTTCTCCCTTAATCACCACACTCGACCCCCAGCCTTTGCCAGGCTAGATCCGGCTTCTGATGCAGCGCTTGTGTCAGGTACCGCTCAGCGTTGGCCTGGCCAAGGGGGCATCAATGCAAGGACACGTCATGACATCTCTGTTCGGCTCGCGCTCGCCGTCTCGTTTCTCTCTCACCCTGGTCGGTGCGGCCATCGCCCTTGGCTCGCTGGCCGCCTCGGCGGACGTCGAAGCGCGGGAACTCAAGGTCTCCACGGTGCTTTCCGATGCCTTCCCCTGGGGCCAGGCCGCTCAGAAGTGGGCTGACCTGGTCGAGGAGCGTTCCGACGGCGAGCTGACGCTCAGGGTCTTTCCCAATTCCCAGCTGGTCAGCGGTGACCAGACCCGGGAGTTCTCGGCGATGCGCTCGGGGCTGATCGACCTGGCGGTGGGCTCGACCATCAACTGGTCGCCCCAGGTGCCGGAACTCAATCTGTTCTCCTTGCCCTTCCTGATGCCGGACGAGAGCGCGGTGGACGCGATCACCGAAGGTGAGGCCGGCGAGCTGGTGTTCCAGGCGATCGAGTCGCGGGGCGTGGTGCCGCTGGCCTGGGGCGAGAACGGCTTCCGCCAGCTGTCCAATTCCCAGGGCGTGATCGACGAGCCGGCGGACCTGGAAGGCCTGAAGATCCGGGTGGTGGGGTCGCCGCTGTTCCAGGACACCTTCAGCGCACTGGGCGCCAACCCGACCCAGATGAGCTGGGCCGACGCCAAGCCGGCGCTGACCACCGGCGCGGTGGATGGCCAGGAGAACCCGCTGTCGGTGTTCGACGTGGCGCGTATCGACCAGGTCGGCCAGGAGCACGTAACGCTGTGGAACTACATGAACGATCCGCTGATCTTCGCCGCCAACCAGCAGGTCTGGAGCACCCTGTCCGATGACGAGAAGGCGTTGCTGCGTGAGACCGCGGTCGAAGCCGGCGCCTGGGAGATCGCCATGACCCGCGAGCAGGAGAGCGAGCGCCTGGCGGCCATTCAGGAGCGTGGTGTGACCGTCACCGACTTGAACGAGGAGCAGCACGAGGCGTTCGTCGCGGCGACCGAAGGGGTTTACGAGAAGTGGGTACCGCGCATCGGCGAGGACCTGGTCGAGGCCGCCCGAAGCGCCATCGACGCGCGCTGAGCAACCGCTCTGACGCGGCGGTAAACCTTGTGCCGACCCTCATGATCGAGGGTCGGCGTTGATTGACTCCCTACCGACGCCCTTTCTCGATGAAACGTCCTGATGCACGAATCGAGCGCACCCTGGCCACCCTGGCGATCCTGATCATCGGTGCGATCAGCCTGGTCAATGTGGTGGTGCGCTACATCACCGGTGGTTCCTTTGCGTTCACCGAAGAGTTTTCTGTCTTTCTGCTGGTCATGTTGACCTTCGCCGGTGCCTCGGTGGCTCTGCGAAGCCATCGCCATATCCGTATCGGCCTGCTGGAGCGGGCGCTGCCGCCGCTTGGCTATCGCCTGCTGGTGATCTTCCAGGGCTTGTGCGGGCTGCTGGTGCTGGGCCTGATCACCTGGTTCGGTGCGCTCATGACCTGGCAGGAGTACCAGTGGCAGTCGTTGTCGCCCGGACTTGGGCTGCCCCAGTGGTGGTACCTGATCTGGCTGCCGCTATTGTCGGGGCTGATGTTCCTCCGCCAGTGCCAGGCGAGCCTGGAGCGACTGCGCGGAGGTGCTCACGATGACGCCTGATGTATGGATGCTGATCGCCTTTCTGGTGCTGCTGATCGCCGGCGTGCCGGTGGCCTTTTCGCTGGGCCTGTCCGGCGCCGTGGGCATCGTCACCGGGCTGTCGCCGGCGATGCTGGCGACCCTTGGCACCAATACCTACAACAGCGTGGCCAAGTATCCGCTGATCGCCATTCCGCTATTTATCCTGACCGGGCTGATCTTCGAGCGGGCGGGGGTCGCGGCACGCCTGGTGCGCTTCGCCCAGGCGCTGATCGGGCCTCGCCATGGTGGCCTCGCGGTGGTCGCGGTGGTGGTGTGCATGATCATGGGGGGCATGAGCGGCTCCGGCCCCGCCGACGCCGCCGCGGTGGCGATGGTGATGCTGCCGAGCATGACCCGCGCGGGCTATCCGCGGCCCTTCTCGGCGACCCTGATCGCTTCCTCGGCGTCTACCGCCATCCTGATCCCGCCTTCGGTGGCCTTGATCCTGTACTCCATCGTGGTGCCGGGAGTGGATCTGCGGGCGCTGTTCGCCGCCGGACTCTTTCCCGGGGTGCTGGCCGGCGCTTCGCTGCTGATTCCGGCGTTGTGGCTGTCCCGGCGCTATGGTTGGGAAGACCCTGCCGAGATGGAGCGCCCACCCATCGGCAAGAGCTTCCGCGAGGCGCTGCCGGCGCTGTTCGCGCCGGTGATCATACTCGGCGGTCTGCGCAGTGGCCTGTTCACGCCCACCGAGGCGGCGGTGGTCGCCGTGGCCTACGGCATCCTGGTCGGCCTGGTGCTGACCCGTGAGCTGTCGCTCAAGGACCTGTGGGGGCTGATGGGCGAGGCGGCGGTGGTGTCCGGGGTGGTCATGCTGATCATCGCCCTGGCGGGCATCTTCGCCTGGTCCGGGACCATGCTCGGCACCTTCCGTCACCTGGCAGAGTGGGTCATCGGGCTATCCGACAACGGCACCTTGCTGCTGCTGTTGATCATGCTGGCGGTGCTGGCCGCGGGCATGCTGCTGGACGCCATCTCGATCTACCTGATCATGATGCCGATCCTGATCCCGGTGATGCAGCACTTCGGCTGGAATCCGGTGTGGTTCGGCATCCTGCTGGCCATGAACATCGCCATCGGCCAGTTTACTCCGCCGGTGGCGGTCAACCTGATGGTGACCACCGAGGTCGCCAAGGTCAGGCTGGAGCAGACCCTGGGCTGGGCCATGGTGTTCGTGGCGGCGATGGCCTCGGCGCTGGCATTGGTGGTGATCTTCCCGGAGATCGCGCTGTGGCTGCCTCGGGTGCTGGGTTACAACGTCTAGGCCGCCTGGGGCAGTACCCTGGGCAGTGGGGGCACAAGGCGCGAGCATGGCTCGCGCCTTGTTGTGTTCATGGTCTTCAGTCGTTGTCGGTCAGCGTCTCGAGCCAGCGTTGATGGACGTCTCGGCTGGCCTCGTCGAACAGCACGAAGCGTACCAGTTCGATATCGGGGCAGGCGGGCAGGGTGGTCAGGACCGTGGACACGGCAATTTCCGCCGCCTCGTTCAGCGGGTAGCCGAATACGCCGGTGGACAGTGCCGGGAACGCCACTCGACGGATGCCTTGCTGCTGGGCCAGGCCCAGCGCCTCTCGGTAGCAGCCGGCGAGCAGTTCGGCGCTCGGTTCGTCGACGCCGTAGACCGGGCCGAGGCAGTGGATCACCCAGGCGTTGGGCAGCGCAAAGCCTTCGGTGATGACCGCCTGGCCGGGGCGAATCGGTGCCAGCGGCCGCCCGGCCTGGGCCAGCTCCGGGCCGGCGGCACGGTGAAGGGCGCCGGCCACACCGCCGCCGCTTTCCAGCTGGGCGTTGGCTGCGTTGACCACCGCCTCGACGTCGGCCTGGCGGGCGATGTCACCGGTAATGCATTCGATCAAGGGATAGTCCATGGAGACTCCTGTCATTGGCTTGCGGTGGTAACCGTCGGTGACGGTAGCGGCCCTGTGGCCAGCCGGTCGATGTCCTGACGGCGGTCGCCCGCCAGTGGAAGCCGCTTCCTGGCACGCTCCAGGGTGTCGCGCTCGAGCTGCCAGCTGACCAACGCTTCCTCTTCGCCCAGAACCTCTGGCGACGCCTCGGGGGTGACCAGTGGCGGACACAACAGCGAGTGCCCCCAGCCGTTACCGGCCCGGTTGAGGCTTAGCCAGTAGCATTGGTTTTCCATCGCCCGGGTGATGACGAAGCTGTGCCAGCTGGTGAAGGAGAAGTCCCGAGTGAAGGCCACCGGGTGGATCATGAGGTCGACGCCCAACCGGCGGTAGCGGGCGGCCAGCTCACCGAACCTGAGGTCGTAGCAGATCATGAAGCCGACGCGCCAGCCGGCGATATCCAGCGTCACCAGGCGCTCGCCCGGGCTGAAGTGGGCCGCCTCGGCGCTGGCGCCGAACTGGGCGCAGTGCAGCTTGTCGTAGGCTCCCGCCAGTTGCCCCTCGGCGTCGACGACCACCTGGCTGATATGGCGCCAGAGGGAGCCGTCGGCCCGGCGTGATCTGCGCGCCACGCCGAAGGCGATCGGGCACCTGAGTTCCCGGGCCAGCGCGCAATAGTGTGCTGTCACAGGCCCTTGCAGGTCGTCATCGAGTTCATCCATCGCCTCGAAGGCCTGCTCGCCGTACTCCTGGGACGACAGCTCCGGCAGCACGATCAGCTGTGGGCGTTGCTGCGACGCGGCAGTGCGCAGGCGCCCGGCCAGGGCGTCCAGGTGGTCGCGCTGGTCGAGCCGATTGCGGGTCGCCGGGATTGTGGTCTGGCAAGCCAGCAGGCGCATGGATTCCTCGCAGTTGGCGAAAGAGGCAGGGTAACCCGAATCGACAGCGCGACGACATGGGCGGCAGTCGATTGCGTCAGCGGTGCCAAGGGCTATGCTCACGGTAGACCGACGACGCTCGATTTCCGCTCCGCGAGTGTCAGTGGTCGAGCGCCTTAAGTCCTCGTTGTGTACCTGGCCATCGTTGCAGGCCGACGGGGAGGGAAGGGATATTTCTCCACGCCCTGAGGGGCGTGCAGAAAAAATTAACGCCCACTAAACGTTAGCGGTAGCTAAACTCTCGTTTTACAATGATTCGGCCTGGTCTCTCCAGGTGAATTTATCGCAAAAGGAATGACTGGTGGATCTTTTGCCGGCCCAGGAGGGGCAAGGCACGAGTCCATGCCGTCAACGTCGACAATACCAAAAGAGGTGTGACCATGAAGCGCCATGCTTTCTCCGCCGCTGCACTGTCCAGCGCCATTCTCGGAGCCGCCATGTTCACGTCCCCGGCCATGGCCCAGGACGAAGAACAGTTCATCACCATCGGCACCGGGGGTCAGACCGGCGTGTATTACGTCGTTGGCCAGTCTGTCTGCCGCTTTGTGAATCGCAACAGCGAAGAGACCGGCATCCGCTGTAACGCGCCGTCCACCGGTGGCTCCGTGGCCAACGTCAATGGTATTCGCAGTGGCGAGCTGACCATGGGTGTCGCCCAGTCTGATGTGCAGTATCAGGCCTATAACGGTACCGGCAACTTCGAGGGCGAAGCCTACGAAGACCTGCGTGCCGTGTTCAAGGTGCATGGCGAGCCGCTGACCATCCTGGCCCGTGCCGACGCCGACATCGAGAGCCTCGATGACCTGGCCGGCAAGCGCGTCAACATCGGTAACCCGGGTTCCGGCCAGCGCAACACCATGGAAGTGGTGATGGACGCCAAGGGCTGGACCGAAGACACCTTCTCGCTGGCCTCGCAGCTCGACGCAGCCGAGATGGCATCTGCCCTGTCGGACAACAACATCGACGCCATGGCCTACGTCGTCGGCCACCCCAATGGTTCCATCCAGGAAGCCACCACCACCGTCGACGCCAAGCTGGTGCCGCTCAACGACGACGCCATCAAGGGCCTGGTCGAGGAGTATCCGTACTACTCCATGTCCACCATTCCAGGCGGTCTGTACAAGGGCAACCCGGATGACGTCGAGACCTTCGGTGTCGCCGCGACCTTCGTGACCAGCGCCGAGGCCGACGACGAGCTGGTCTACCAGACCGTCAAGGCAGTGTTCGACAACTTCGATCGCTTCAAGCGTCTGCACCCGGCCTTCGAAAACCTGGATCCGCAGGACATGGTATCCAACGGTCTGTCCGCACCGCTGCATGAAGGTGCCGCTCGTTACTATCGCGAGCAGGGCTGGATCGAGTAAGGGTTCTTCCCCTCTCGGGGGAATAGCCAGCTAATCTCTGCGCGGTCGGCCGTTGGGCGGCCGCGCAGTGCGTTGTGGCCCGTCGATGGATCGACACCGGACGTTCGGTAGAGACCAGACAGCGCCAGCACGACTGGCCCGCGAAAGCGGGCATTCGGGGATGGAGGCGAAGCCCTCCATCATGACGATTCCTCTTCCAGGCAGGGCACGCTTATGACTGAGGACAACAAGAGATCCACGCAGTCCGAAGTGGATCTCGAGGACATGGTCGCCTCCAGCGACTCCGGTTCGCGCAACCCCTTGGGTGCGCCCGGCAAGCTGCTGGTAGGCGTTGCGGCGGCATGGTCGCTGTTCCAGCTATGGATTGCTTCGCCGTTGCCGTTCATGGCCGGCGTCGGCGTCTTCAACGCCACCGAAGCGCGCTCTATTCACCTGGCCTTTGCATTGTTTCTGGCCTTCATGGCCTACCCCGCGACCAAGCGCTCGCCGCGGGACCGCATTCCTCTTCAGGATTGGGTGCTGGCGATTCTGGCCGCTTCCGCCGGGGCTTACATGTTCGTGTTCTACGAACAGCTGGCTGACCGTCCTGGCGCACCCATCCTGCAGGACGTCATCGTCGGTGTGACCGGCCTGATTCTGCTGCTCGAGGCAACACGGCGGGCGCTCGGGCCGCCGCTGATGATCATCGCCTCGATCTTTATCTTCTATTCGCTGGCGGGGCCCTGGATGCCGGGTATCCTCGCTCACCGTGGCGTCAGCCTTTACGGCCTGGTCAATCACCAGTGGCTGACCACCCAGGGTGTGTTTGGTATCGCCTTGGGCGTTTCGACCAGTTTCGTCTTCCTGTTTGTGCTGTTCGGCGCGCTGCTCGACAAGGCAGGTGCCGGCAACTACTTCATCAAGGTCGCCTTCTCGTTGCTGGGCCACTACAAGGGCGGGCCCGCCAAGGCCGCCGTGGTGGCCTCCGGCATGACCGGCCTGATCTCCGGCTCGTCCATCGCCAATACCGTGACTACCGGTACCTTCACCATTCCGATGATGAAGCGTGTCGGCTTCTCCTCGGAGAAGGCCGGTGCGGTGGAGGTGTCCTCCTCGGTCAATGGCCAGATCATGCCGCCGGTGATGGGCGCCGCCGCCTTCCTGATGGTGGAGTACGTCGGCATTTCCTACGTGGAGGTGATCAAGCACGCCTTCCTGCCGGCGCTGATTTCCTATATCGCGTTGATCTACATCGTTCACCTCGAGGCGCTCAAGGCCAACATGGAGGGGCTGGAAAGCTCCAACCCGCCCAAGCCGCTGGTACGCAAGGTGATCGGCTTCCTCGGTGGTCTGCTGCTGATGATGGTGGTGGCGCTGGGTGTCTACTACGGCCTGGGCTGGCTCAAGCCGGTACTGGGTGATGCGACTCCCTGGGTGGTGGCCGTGGCGCTCTCGGTGGTCTACGTGGCGCTGTTGAAGCTGGGTGCAAACTATCCCGAGCTCGAGCTCGATGATCCCAACGAGCCTATCTACAAGCTGCCCCAGACCCGACCCACGGTGCTGGTAGGCCTGCAGTACATCCTGCCGGTGATCGTGCTGATCTGGTGTCTGATGGTGGAGCGCCTGTCACCGGGACTGTCCGCCTTCTGGGCGACGGTGTTCATGATCTTCATCATGCTGACCCAGCGCCCGATCATGCACGCCTTCCGTGGGCGGGGTGATCTTGGCAAGGATCTGCGCGAAGGCTGTCTGGACCTGTGGACGGGGCTGGTGACCGGCGCGCGCAACATGATCGGTATCGGTATCGCCACCGCCACCGCCGGCATCATCGTGGGTGCGGTCTCCCAGACCGGTGTCGGCCTGGTGCTCGCGGACGTGGTCGAGATCCTGTCCATGGGCAACCTGATGCTGATTCTGTTCTTCACCGCCATTCTCAGCCTGATCCTGGGCATGGGGCTGCCGACCACCGCCAACTACATCGTGGTGTCGGCGCTGCTGGCTCCGGTGATCGTGCAACTGGGTGAGCAGAATGGTCTGCTGGTACCGCTGATCGCGGTGCACCTGTTCGTGTTCTACTTTGGCATCATGGCCGACGTCACGCCGCCGGTGGGCCTTGCCTCCTTTGCCGCCGCGGCGGTTTCTGGAGGGGATCCGATCCGCACCGGCTTCCAGGCGTTCTACTACAGCCTGCGTACCGCCGCGTTGCCGTTCCTGTTCATCTTCAACACCGACCTGCTGCTGATCGATGTGGCGCCCTTGCAGGGCGTATTGATCTTCGTGGTGGCGACCATCGCCATGCTGATCTTCGCCGCGGCGACCCAGGGCTACATGATCACCCGCAATCGCTGGTACGAGAGCATCCTGCTGCTGCTGGTGGCCTTCACCCTGTTCCGCCCGGGCTTCTGGATGGACATCATCCATGATCCTTATCGCAGTGTGCCGCCGTCCGAGTTCGTCGAGGCCTACGGCAACGTGGACGAGGACAGCACCCTGCGTCTGCAGGTCAAGGGCGAGGACGCCTTCGGCGATCCGCTGACGACCTACATGACGCTGCCGGTGGCAGACGGCGAGACCGGTGAGGATCGCCTGCTCAATCTCGGTCTGGAATTGATCGTCGAGGACGGTCGCGCCATCGTCGACATGGTGACCTATGGCAGTCAGGCTGCGGATCTCGGCTTCGACTTCGATCAGGAGATCGTCGAGATTCAGGCACCGGTGGACCGCTGGCCGAAAGAGCTGATGTGGATTCCGGCGCTGCTGCTGTTCGCCCTGATCGTGTTGGCACAACGCCGTCGCCGGCCCCCTGAAACCACTGAGGCCACGGCCTGAGGAGGTCCGTCATGTACCAGAAGATCCTGTTACCGGTCGATCTCAATGAGCCATCGTCGTGGGAGAGGGCACTGCCGGTGGCGCTCTCGCTGTGCCGCAACTTTGGTGCCAGCCTGCACCTGGTGACGGTGTTGCCGGACTACCGCATGCCGCTGGTGGGGTCCTACTTCCCCAAGGACTTCGCCAAGAAGGCCCATGAAGCGGTACAGAAGGCGCAGCATGACTTCATCGTCGAGCACGTGCCGGAGGACCTGACGGCCCAGGCGATCATCGCCGATGGCTCCCCCTGGGAAGCCATCATCAAGGTCGGCAAGAAGATCGATGCCGACCTGATCGTCATGGCCTCGCATACCAAGCGCAAGTTCGCCGACTACGTGATCGGCCCCAACGCCGAGCACGTCGTCCATCACAGCAAGTGTTCGGTGATGATCGTGCGTTGACCCAGACGACAAGCGCTAGCGCCATCGACGCCCCCTCACATGAGGGGGCGTTTTCGTAAGCTTGCGTAGGTTGAAGGCGAATCCAGGGCCCATCAACTACAGTCAAATTAGAGTCGATGGGCGCCGGCGATGGCGTGAAGGAACCTCGCATCTTGCCCCTTGACTCCCGTGACAGGTGGGCGGTGGCAACCGTCATCCGTGGGTACAAGGGGGAGTAGATGATGAGTGCAGCAGCATCACGACACGACAAGGAGTCGAGCGGGGCCAGAGTAAAGATCTCCATCAAGAACGTCGGTATGGGGCGGCCCAGGGTGTGGTTATCTTCGGGTTTCGAGGATTTTAGGGCCGCCACTGCGGTCAGCCTGTCCTATGGCATGTTCTGGGTCGGGCTCAGCATCGCCGTCACGGCAGGGGCGCTGACGCTGGGACTGTGGCATTGGCTGTTGCCGCTGGTGGCCGGCTTCATGTTCATCGGGCCGTTGGTGGCGGTGGGCTCCTACGGGATCAGCAGGGCGCTGGAAGAAGGCCGCTCCCCGACGTTGGGGGATGCCTTTGGCGCCTGGCGCGGCCACACCGGGCAACTGGCCATGATGGGCGTGATGATGATGATCTTCTTTCTCGCCTGGATTCGCCTGGCCACCTTGCTGTTTGCCCTGTTCTTCGGTCTCCAGTCGCCGGATCCGTCCACGGTCTATGCGTCACTTCTGACCACGCCGGAAGGCCTCGGCATGCTGGTGGTGGGGCTGGCCTTTGGCTGTGTGCTGGCGTTTGGCGCCTTTTCCATCAGCGTGGTCGCGATTCCAACCCTGATGGATCAGGACCTGACGTTCATGGAGGGCATCGAGGCCAGTATTCGTTCGGTGGCACGCAATTTCCGACCGATGCTGCTGTGGGCAGCGATTCTCACCGGCTGCGTACTGGTGGGGATGGCCACCTTCTATATCGGGCTTGCCTTGATTCTGCCGGTACTGGGGCACGCGAGCTGGCACGCCTACGAAGACCTGGTGGTGTGCGAACGGCTGGACGACCCCGGCGCCTGAGGGCGGCAACCTGGTCCGCGAAGACGCCCCGACAGGGGGCGTTTTCCTGAACCAGCAAAGCTCGAGGGGCCCGCAGACTGACCTTTGGCGCTCGATCACGTAATCTACTCCTGCAGAAAGAGTCAGGAGACGTCATGCGGGTGCCAGCTTTCCTTTGCCAGGTGGGTGTCCTCCTGGGGCTGTTGGTAGCAGGGGGAATCGGCCAGGCCCATTCCCAGCCTCTGCCAGCTCCGGAGGGGCCTGTGCTGCTTAAAGTATCGGGCAATATCCAGAACACCAATGTGGATGCACAGCTTCTGCTGGATCGTGCCATGCTCGACGATCTGGAGAGTCGTGCGCTGGTGACCGATACCCCGTGGCATAGCCAGGCCAGCCGTTTCGAGGGGCCGCTGCTCCGCAGCGTGCTGGAATCCGCCGGTGTCACTGCCGACAGCATTCGCGTGCACGCCTTGAACGGCTTCGTGGCCGACATCCCGGTCTCCGATGCCTATCGCTATGACGTCATCCTGGCCATGAAGCAGGACGGCGAAGCGATGTCGGTGCGAAACTTCGGCCCGCTGTTCGTGTTGTACCCTTTCGATGATCATCCAGAACTACTTAACGAGTCGGTCCAGTTTCGCTCGGTGTGGCAGGTAGATGCCATCGAGGTCCCGTGATCAATGTCACCGGGAGATCGGTCGAAGGCCATCAGGAGGCAAGGCAGGGAGTGCAGCGCCCCAATACCATAGTGAGTGATCCCGGTGTATCGGCTGGTGTCGACCCGAACATTCTGCCAGCAGATTCCCGACCCAAGGAGGAGGGTGCTCGGCGCATCCGTTCCGTATGCGACGCTATCCTCTGAGACTGGTATTCAGCGCCGTGGCGGCACTGGCCTTCTTTGCCGCCGCCATGGTGGTGATCGGTCTGGTCGCCTGGCGCCATGACAATCTTTCCCACCAGGTGGTGGAGGATATCACCTGGCATTCCTACAAGCTGGACCGAGACGTGGTGTTGCTGCGCAATCACCTGTTGTTCGGGGAGCATGGCCCCGAACAGCTGGCCGGCTTCAGGCTCGAGTTCGACCTGTTGTTCAGTCGACTGAACCTGTTTCGCCACAGCGACATTCACGAGCTGGTCGAGGAGGCTCCGGCCGCGCGTCGCCAACTGTCGATCATCATCAGCCTGATGCAGGACCTGGATGCCGAGGTCAGTGCCCTGGCGTCCCTCGATAGCGAGGCAGAAGCCGTTCTTGACCAGCATCTTGCCGCGCTATCCACCGAGACCGAAAGGTTGATCATGGCCGTCAACGGCCATCTGGCCGAGATCAATACCGCAGAGCGTGTTCGTCTGCAGCGACTGTACCTGTTGCTGCTGGTGATGATCCTCGGTATGAGCCTGGCCGGAGGGGTCATGCTTGCCGTGCTTTTCAAGGAAGCCCGTGATAACGAGGCCTCGCGCAAGGCACTGGAGACGCTGAGCGGCGAACTGGAAATCAGTGCCCGGCGCGCCCAGTCCGCCAGTCAGGCCAAGTCCGACTTTCTGGCCACGGTGAGCCACGAGATCCGCACGCCGCTCAACGGCGTCATCGGCATGAGCGAACTGTTGCGTGATCTCGAACTGTCGGAGCCCGCCAGCCGCTACTCGCACACCATTCATGACAGCGCCCGCCAGCTGATGGGCATGATCGATGACATCCTCGACTTCTCCAAGATCGAGGCAGGACGCATGGAGCTGGATGTTCAGCCGGTGGCACTCGATGCCTTGATCGAAGATGCCCTGGAGCTGTTTCGTCCGCGCGCACTCGACAAGCGGTTGCGCTTGCTTGGCCACGTGGACGAGACGCTGCCGGCACGACTCCAGGGGGACCCGGGCCGGCTTCGACAGGTGCTGCTCAACCTGCTGGCCAACGCCATCAAGTTTACCGACCGCGGCATGGTGAGGCTGTCGGTAGCGCCTGTGGACGAGGGCTGGGTGCAGTTCGACGTGGTGGATACCGGTCAGGGCGTCGAGGCGTCCCTGCTGCCTCAGTTGTTCGAGCCCTTCCGCCAGGGCGATGCCTCCGTCGCCCGGCGCTATGGCGGCACCGGTCTGGGCCTTGCGATTTCCAAGCGCCTGGTAGTGGCCATGGGGGGCGAGATAGGGGTCGACAGCCGCCGAGGCAAGGGCAGTCGCTTCTGGTTCCGATTGCCGCTGGTGCCCTGTGACGAACCCCGCCGTCAACCGCTGACGGTGGCCAGGGCGCGCGCCCATCCCAAGCAGCTCGCCGAGGCGGATCTGCTGGTGGTGGAAGACAATCTGGTCAACCAGGAAGTGGCGATCGCGATGCTGGAACGCCTCGGCTGTTCGGCTACCCTGGCTTCCTGCGGCAAGGAAGCGCTGGCTCTCTGCTCACAGCGCCGTTTTGACCTGATATTGATGGATATCCAGATGCCTGACCTCGATGGTCGCGAGGTCACCCGACGCCTTCGCAGCTTTTCCGACTGGCGTAGTGAGGTTCCCGTGGTGGCGATGACCGCTGGTGGCGCCAGTCACGATGAGTCGGACTGCATGGCCGCCGGCATGAACGACTATCTGACCAAGCCGCTGTTGATGGGCACGCTGCTGATGGTGCTCAAGCGCCACCTGCTGGGAGAGTCCGAGACCTCGACGACTCCGAGGGGTATCACCTCACTGATCAATGCCGATACGCTCGATGCCCTGGACGAAGGGCTTGGGGGCGAGCGCCGGGATGCCCTGGTGGACCTGTTCGGGCGACAGGCGCGCGAACGCTTGCCGGAGATCCAGAGCGCCTACCGGCGAGGCGAGGAGGAGCCGCTGGCCCAACTGGCCCATCAGCTCAGGGGCGAGGCCGCCGGCGTCGGCGCCATGGCTCTGGCCGAGGCGGCGCGAGCGCTGGAGCGTTGTGCCCTGGATGGCTGCATCGAGGATGCCAGAGGCGTCATCGATGCGCTGCCTGAGCTGCTTGAACGCACCCTGGCGGCCTTTGCCCGCAGCGAGAGGCGCGCCTCCCAGACCTGAGGTCGGCTTCGGCGTCCCGCTGTGTTGCTGAGCTGTACTGCTCAGTTGTCGTGGGAAGGTGCCGTTTCAGTTGCCTTGGGGACGGGGACGCCGCCAGCGCGGATGTCGTGGCACCACCACCCGTTGAGCCCGGTATTCACCCCGCACCGCATCCATCGCCAGCGCCAGGGCCTGCTCGGCGATGCCCCGATGATCCTGGACGGCGGAGTTGACCGCCAGCGGCAGGAAGTCCAGCAGGCGGTTGTCGCCGAAACTCGCCATGGCCAGACGCGGGGGCAGGCCGCCGCGTGCAATCAATTCGTCCAGGGCGCCTTCCAGCAGAATGTAGGACGCGGTTACCAGGGCGTCGGGCAGTCCCTTCTTTTCGATATAGTCAGCCAGCAGCCTGGCGCCTTCCTCGCGGGCATAGTGGTCGCCGCTTTCCAGAGTGCACTCGAGCTCGCGTCCCTCCACGCCTGCGCGGAAGCCGGTGCGGCGCTCTTCGGTGATCGAAAGGTGCGGCACCGCATCGAGCCATAGCACGCTTTTGACTGCCGGCGTCATCAGCGAGCGTGTGAGCTGTTCGGCGGCCTCGCGGTCGTTGCTGACGACGCTGGCGAAGCTCGCCTCGGGCAGGCCCCGGTCGATGGCGATGATCGGCAAACCCTCGTGCATCAATTCGGTATAGAAGGACTCCGGCTGCGCCAGACAACTTGCCACGATCAACGCCTCGCAGCGTTGGGCGCGCAGTGACAGGGCCAGGTCCCGCTCGCTGTCGGGCTGGTCGTCGGAGCCGACGATCAGCAGCTGGTAGCCCTGGGCCCGCGCTCCGCGTTCCAGGTGCTTGGCCAGGCGGGCGTAGCTCGAGTTTTCCAGGTCCGGCACGATCAGCCCCAGGATGCGGCTGCTGCCGCGCCGCAGGGCCGCCGCCTGGGCATCGACACGGTAGCCATGCTCCGCCACCACCGCCATCACTCGGTCCACGGTGTCCTGACGAATACGGCGCTCCCTGGCCTTGCCATTGACGATGTAGCTGGCGGTGGTGCGGGAAACGCCGGCCAGGCGGGCAATTTCGGCCAAGGTCATGCGGGTGTCTCCATTGAAGGCGTCGGGCGTGGTCACGGCGACAAGGTGTCAATTCCCTCTAGTCTACCTGGCATGGCAGCAGTGTCCCCCTGCCAAAGTCGTAGCTTTTGCGACTTGCCATGTGCGCTGAATCGTACCAGCATTGTGGCATGGTGAGGTGACACGATTCAGCTTTCGAGCAATTTGCATTTGCCGAAGCCAGGTGATCCCAGCATCCGGTGTGCGCTGTATCTGTTGCATCCCGGCAGTGCCGGGGCGCTGGACCTCCTCGCCGACACCGTTCAACCGATACCGGTGAGGAAACGCTGCACCTCACCCAGGAGAGCCCTTCATGCTGACGCTGAACGCCGACGACATCCTGCTGGATTGTCGTGCCGAGAGCTGGCGCCACGCCCTCGACGCCGCCTTTGACACCCTGAAGGCGGCCAGCCTGGTCGATGACGGCTACCGCCAGGGCCTGGTCGATCGGGAGTCCCAGTCCTCTACCTGGCTTGGCAATGGCATCGCCATCCCCCACGGCACCCCCGAGAGTCGAGGCGCGGTGCGTCGCACCGGGGTGCGGGTGCTGCAGTTCCCCGAGGGCGTGCGCTGGCACGACGGCAACCTCGTTCATGTATTGGTGACCATCGCCGCCCAGAGTGATGAGCACCTGGATATCCTCAGAAGCCTGACCCACGTGCTCGACCGGGACGGTGTCTCCGAACGCCTGGCCCAGGCGAGCAGCGCCGAGGAGATCACCGAGCTGCTGGCTCGGCCGGTGGTTCGCCCGCGACTGGACCAGGACACCCTGGTGCTGGGCCATCGCGCCGACGACCTGCTCGATCTGGCGCTGGCCGGGGCTCAGCGGCTGCGCCAGCTGGCATTGGTCGATACCGCCTATCTTGCCGAGATGGTCACCTCCATGCCGACGCACCTGGGACGGGGGCTGTGGCTTGCGTCCAGCGAAGCCGGCGTGTCCACGCCGGCACTCGCTGCGGTGACGCCGGCCAAGCCCGTCCAGCATCAGGGCAGCGACGTCGAGGCGGTGTTGTGCCTGGCCTCCCATGGCGAGGCTGGACGCCCGCTGGCCGACGCCATCGTGTCGCTGGTGGCGTCACTGGATGAGTCCGACGTCGCCCATCTGCGCGAGCGGGACGCCGACGACTGGCTGGCGCTGCTGGCTGGCGAAGGTGGCTCGGCCCAGAGTCGTCGCGTACGCCTGCTCAACGCCCATGGGCTTCACGCGCGTCCGGCCAAGGTGCTGGTCCAGAAGGCACGCGAAAGCGGGGTCGCCGTGCAGGTGCGCCTGGCCGAGGGCAGCGGACGCCCGGTGTCGGCGGCGTCGCTGACCAAGGTGATCGGTCTTGGTGCCAGACGAGGACAGGAGCTGATCCTGTCGGCGCGAGGCGAGGGTGCCGAACAGGCGCTGACATCGCTGGTCGAGGCGATCAACGATGGTCTGGGGGAGCAGGTGACGCCACTGGCGTCTTCGGCTGTGTCGCAAGGCGAAGCCGAGCAGGCGGTCGCGGAGCCGGTGGCGGCAAGCATGCCGCCCGCCGACCAGCCGCTGGAAGCGGTGGCCGCATCGCCGGGACTCGCGGTGGCGCCGCTTTTCGTGATCAAGACCCCGGACTTCGACTATCCCCGCGAGGCGGCGGACTCCGCGTTAGAGCGACAGCGCCTCGAGCGGGCCATCGCCCAGGGCGGCGAGCAGCTCAAGGCCCTGATCGCCCGGACCGCCGGAGGCGAGGTCGCCGCCATTCTGTCGATGCATGAGGAAATGCTCGAAGACCCGGAACTGGCCCAGGCCGCGCGCGAGGGCATCGACGAGGGGCTTTCCGCCGAGGCCGCCTGGTGGCAGGCCATCGACGTCGCCGCCCGCGCCCAGGAACAGCTGGCCGATCGCCTGCTGGCCGAACGAGCCGCGGATCTGCGTGACGTCGGCCGTCGTGTGCTGGGTATCCTGTGCGACGTCGAGCTGCCCGAGCCGCCGGCCGTGCCTTACCTGCTGGTGACCGACGATATCGGTCCGTCCGATGTCGCCCGCCTGGACACCGAGCGGGTTCGCGGCATCCTCACCGCCCGGGGCGGCGCCACCGCCCACAGCGCGATACTCGCCCGGGCACTAGGGATACCGGCGGTAGTCGGTGCCGGTGCCGGCGTGCTGGCGCTCGAAAATGGCACTGAGATGCTGCTCGACGGCGATGAAGGCTGGGTCGTGCCGGCACCCTCGCAAGCGCGTCGCGAGCGCTTCGAGGCGCGCATGGAAGCGCTGGAGGCGCTCAAGGCACGTGCCTGGGACGCTCGCTTCGAGGACGCCCGGACCGAGGATGGTACCCGCGTGGAGGTGGTCGCCAACCTGGGCAATACCGCCCACGCCCGCGACGCCGTATCGCGCGGCGCCGAGGGGGTGGGGCTGCTGCGTACCGAGTTTTTGTTCATGGCCCACGCCTCGCTGCCGGACGTGGAGACCCAGGAGCGCGAATATCGCGAAGCCCTGGACGCTCTGGACGGCCGCCCGCTGGTGGCGCGGACCCTGGACGTGGGTGGCGACAAGCCGCTGGCTTACTGGCCACTGCCCCAGGAGGACAACCCCTTCCTCGGCCTGCGTGGCATTCGTCTGGCCCTCAGGCGTCCCCAGGTGCTGCGCGATCAGTTCAGCGCCCTGGTGAAGGCCGCCGACGGCCGGCCGCTGCGCATCATGCTGCCCATGGTCAAGGACCTGGATGAGTTCCGCGCCGCCCGTGCGATCTTCGATGAGGTGCTGCGCGAACTCGGCGTCAGCCGAGACGGCGACCGCCTGCAGCTGGGCGTGATGATCGAGGTGCCGTCCTGCGCGCTGCTGGCGCCGAGCCTGGCGCCCGAGGTCGACTTCTTCTCCATCGGCACCAACGACCTGACCCAGTACACCCTGGCCATCGACCGTGGTCATCCTGAGCTTTCCGGGGAGTCCGACGGCCTGCACCCGGCCGTGCTGCGGCTGATCCAGATGACCGTCCAGGCGGCTCATGCCCATGGCAAGTGGGTCGGCGTGTGCGGTGAGCTGGCCAGCGACCGCCAGGCGATTCCGGTGCTGGTTGGCCTCGGCATCGACGAGCTGTCGGTGAGCGCCCGCCAGGTACCCATGGTCAAGGCACGCCTGGCGTCGGTCTCCACCACCCGGGCCCGGGAACTCGCCGCCCTGGCATTGGCCGCTCCCACCGCCCGGGACGTGCGCAGAGAGCTGGAGGCGAACCAATGAGCGAGATATCCGGCAATGCCGTCAAGCCACCGGTGCTGACCATTTCGGCCAACCCGGCGCTGGACCTGTCTGTCGCTGTGGACCGGCTGACGCCAGGTGCGCTGCACCGCGCCGAGTCAGTCGAGCTGACCGCCGCCGGCAAGGGCGTCAACATGGCGCGGGTGCTCGCCGCCCTGGGCCACCCGGTCTGTGTCACCGGCTTTCTGGGCAGTGACAACGACTCGCCCTTCATCGATGCCTTCGCCGAGATGGGGGTCGAGGACGCCTTTGTGCGATTGCCCGGCGCCACCCGCATCAACACCAAGCTGAGCGAGGCCGACGGTCGCGTCAGCGATATCAATGCGCCGGGACTCAGCGTCGATGCCGACGCCTGGCAGCGCCTGATCGCCACCATCGAGGCGCGCCTGACGACGCCTGCGCTGCGCCCCGCCGCGGTAATGATCGGCGGCAGCCAGCCACCGGGAGTCGGCGCTTCGGCGCTGGCCGAACTGATCACTCGGATCAAGGCCACCGGCGTACCCGTGTGGGTGGACACCAGCGGCGAGGCGCTCAAGGCAGCGGTCAAGGCGGGGGCCGACGCGGTGAAGCCCAACCTGGAGGAGCTGGCCGACTGGGCGGATCGTGACATTGCAACAGACGTCGACGTTCAGCGTGCAGCCCTTGAGCTTTACGCCGCCGGCGTCGGCGACGTGCTGATTTCCGCCGGTGCCGACGGTGTGACCTGGCTGGGTCCGCATGGCCTGTGGCAGTCGCTGCCTCCTGCGGTCAGGGTGGCCAATACCGTATGTGCCGGCGATACCCTGTTTGCCGCCATGCTGCACGGCGTGCTGTGCGAGGCGCCTGTGGAACAGGCGCTGAGGTTTGCCACGGCGCTGTCCGCCGAGGCGGTGCGCCACACCGGCGTGGGCCGGGCCGACGCCTCCGATTTCACCGACCTTCTTTCCGACACCAGGGTGCGGCGCCTCAATGACGTCGAAGCCCGGGGAGTACTTGCATGAACGTGATCCTGTTGACGACCTGCCCCGGCGGCAGCGTCACGAGCTACCTGGCCGCCCAGCGCCTGACCCCTGCCGCCGAGGCCAAGGACTGGCAGCTCTCCACCGAGGTGCACTCGAGCCTGGCGCCGGTCGAGACCCTGTCCCACCAGACCCTGGCCGCGGCCGAGCTGGTGATCGCGGTGGGCGAACCCATCGCCGGGGCCCACCGCTTCAGCGGCAAGCGCCTGTATCGTGGCAGCCTGGAAGATGCCCTGAGCGACCCGTCGGACTTTCTCGAGCGGGCGGCCCGTGACGCCCAGGTGTTTACCCCCCTCAATGATGAGGCGGCCAGCGCTTCAGGGAATGGCCCCGTGGCTGCAGACGTCAGCGACGAGGCGCGCATCGTCGCGGTGACCGCCTGTCCCACCGGGGTCGCCCACACCTTCATGGCCGCCGAGGCACTGGCCGAGGCAGGGCGTGGGCTCGGCCATCAGGTACGCGTCGAGACCCAGGGCTCGGTGGGCGCTCAGGATCAGTTGACCGACGACGAGATCGCCCAGGCGGACCTGGTCATCCTGGCCTGCGATATCGAGGTCGATCCCACCCGATTTGCCGGCAAGCGGATCTACCGCACGTCCACCGGCAACGCCCTGAAGAAGTCGCGCCAGACCATCGAGGCGGCGCTGATCGAGGCCCAGGTGGAAAGCGCGGATGGTGGCGCCAGGGCCGAGTCTGCCAAGAGCTTCAAGGAGAAGGGCGTCTACAAGCACCTGCTGACCGGGGTGTCCTTCATGCTGCCCATGGTGGTAGCCGGGGGCCTCTTGATCGCGCTGTCCTTCGTCTTCGGCATCGAGGCCTTCAAGGAGGAGGGCACCCTGCCTGCCGCCTTGATGGAGATCGGTGGGGGCACCGCCTTCGCCCTGATGGTGCCGGTGCTGGCTGGCTACATCGCCTATTCCATCGCCGATCGGCCCGGCATCGCCCCGGGCATGATCGGCGGCATGCTGGCGTCGAACATCGGTGCCGGCTTCATCGGAGGTATCCTGGCGGGCTTTCTGGCCGGCTACGTGGCCAAGGCGGTGACCCGCTACGTCAAGCTGCCTTCCAGCGTCGAGTCACTCAAGCCGATCCTGATCATCCCGCTGGTCGCGAGTCTGGTCACCGGTCTGGTGATGATCTATGTGGTCGGTGAGCCGGTGGCCGGGGTGCTCGAGGCACTGACCGCCTTCCTCGAGAGCATGGGCTCCACCAATGCGGTGCTGCTGGGGATTCTGCTTGGGGCGATGATGTGCTTCGACCTGGGGGGACCGGTCAACAAGGCGGCCTACACCTTCGGGGTGGGCCTGCTCGCCTCCGAGACCTACGCCCCCATGGCGGCGATCATGGCCGCCGGCATGGTGCCGGCGATCGGCATGGGCATCGCCACCTTCGTCGCCGGGCGCAAGTTTGCCGACCCCGAGCGCGAGGCCGGCAAGGCCTCCTTCGTGCTGGGGCTGTGCTTCATCAGCGAAGGCGCGATTCCCTTCGCCGCCAAGGACCCGCTGCGGGTGATTCCCATCAGCATGCTGGGCGGCGCCATCACCGGTGCCATCTCGATGCTGGTGGGCGCCAAGCTGATGGCCCCCCATGGCGGCGTATTCGTGCTGTTGATTCCAAATGCGATTACTCCAGTGTTGTGGTACCTGCTGGCGATCGTCGCGGGCTCGCTGGTGACCGGGCTCGGTTATGCCGCCATCAAGCGCGGCGAGGCCGCCGCCATGCCGGTGGGCGAGGGGGCCTGATATGGGGGGCTCGGCACTCACCGGCGGTTGACGGCCAGCAAGGTGCAGGTGGCGCCCTGGGTGCCTCTCACTGGTGCACGATGAAGGGTGTTGCTCAATGGCCCGGCCTATAAGGCCGGGCCATTTTTTTGTGTTCTTGACCCTTTGGCGAAATGATCGACTGGTATTTTGCTGGATTCTCAGTAAAAAGACGGAAAAATTCCGAGCGCATGGCATAATGGCGCGCTTCTTGCCTCATGCTAGGCAGGACCCGGAGCAGGTGGCGACCCCACCTCAGCCGGGACAGGGCCTTACCGGGCCCAGGCGGCCCCCACCCGGGGCCTGACAAGGACGACCGTTTTCTTGTGAAGGCCGGCGAGAGTCGGCGCTAGCTGGCACGAGGCGGTACGTCCGATTGATGAGGAGATCCCATGTCAAGCGAACCCGTGACTCTCATGGTGGCCCGCCGCGTGGCGCGTGGACGCTACCGCGACTTCACCCTGTGGCTCGATGAAGGCCGCGAGCTGGCGGCGGACTTCCCCGGCTATCTCGGTTCCGGCATCCTGGCGCCGCCCCCCGGCGACGACGAGTATCAGCAAATTACCGCAATCAATATCATGTTATAACGTCTTAAGGTATTGATTTAACTGACTAGTCTTCGATGTAACAGTTTTAGAATGTTTTGTGCCAAAATTCCGGGGTTGTTAGGCTTTTTTGATCTATATTTGGAGCTGTAGGCTTGGACATTACACGTCGAATGCAGCTCCCATCAGCACAGCCTCAAGTACCTCATCCGACCACCGCCAGCCGGAGATGGTAGGCAGGATCGTTTTCGGCCAGAAGCGGACGCTCACTTTTCTAGCCCCTCCTAGCCCGAGCCCAGCGCGATGACGTCTGTAGCAATGAGATCCAGTGCCATGTGGTATCGAGTTACCCCAATCGCCCTGCCGCAACTAGGCCCGAGCCCTTTAGAGTAGCGTTTAGCTTGATGGTAAACTGCATCCGCCCTGCTTCAGCACTCACACAGGCACCACTGCACGCAGCAAAGATCGATGGCCTCATGGTAGGGATGAGCGAAAGCCCATTTGGCTTCGCAACTTCTCATATAAAAAAACCAACCTTTGGAAGGCATAAACTAGTGAGAGAACTTACGAATCCAACATCAAATATTGCGACACTTCTCGACACGGAAAGACATTTCTTAGAAGCCCTGACTCGCTGGAACTACTTCCCTAATCAAAAAGACTCTTCAACTGAGCTTCCTCCATGCTTCTCAACCAGAAGATTTACTCCAGAGATTGCTGAAAAACTTTCAGAAATAGAATTATCCAATAGCCGAAAAAAATCTCAGTTCGACCTAACAGAATACAAGGCAACGCGATTCAACAATGTACCTAGAGCTTTGGGCCTAATACATCCCCTCGCGTACTCGAAGATATTTTCCACTCTAAAGGCTCATAGAGAAAAAATATTCGAACTCATGGATGATAAGAACAGCGCAATCAAGGCCGAGCAGCACAATGACGGCAGAATATTCATCATGAACTATGATGATCATGAAATAAAAACTAAGAATACGTTAGATCTCAGCTTTAGCGCTCGGTTTAGAGCTCATGCAGATGTAGCCAATTGCTTTGGCTCCATCTATACACACTCGTTGGAATGGGCAATCCAAGGATATGATGAGGCAAAGAGCAAGCTTCAGACCTCTTCCCCCGAAAAACACTGGAGCTCAGTTCTCGACACAGTGCTCCGAAACGCAAAACGTAAAGAGACGATAGGCCTTCCTATCGGCCCCTGCACCTCCAGCATCGCCGTGGAAATAATACTGGCCGCAGTAGACAAAGAGCTGTCAGGTAAATTTAAATTCGTTCGGTATATCGACGATTACACCGCCTACTGCTCGACGCACTTAGAAGCCCAAGAATTTATTCGAGCCCTCAGCATAGCTCTGTCAAAATACCGCTTAACCCTAAATCTAAACAAAACCAAGGTAACCGAACTTCCAGAGCCATTAGTCGACTCTTGGGTTACCAAACTCAACAATGCTATACCATGGAAGATGGATGCCAATGGGACTCTGTCGCTTTATACCCATGACGCCATAAACTTCTTAGACTTCGCCGTCCACCTAAATACAGCCGAGCCTGACGGTAGCGTCTTGAAATTTGCAGTAAGCTCCATATGCGGCCTAGCTAAAGGCGATACTGCCGCCACAGTATTCCAGTATATTCTGAACCTCAGCTGGCATTATCCTATCCTATTGCCTTTGCTTGAAAAGATTGACGTCACATCCGACCACTACGATAAAAATTCCGTGATCCATAAGCTCAACAGTATCTTGGAGATCAATGTGTTGCATCGACGATCTGATGGCATGTGCTGGGCGTTGTATTACCTTAAGCAACTAAACGCTCAGCCGACGCCGGAAAACGTCACGCAAGTAATAGAGACACATGATGCTACTGCTATCGCACTACTTAGTAGCTTCGAGACTGGAGAGGAACATGCGATTGCTCATGCAAATGAGATTATTCACAGTCGCGACCTTCACGAGTTAGATCGGTCCTGGATCCTTTTGTATCAGCTCTTCTTCCACGAAAAGATCGCGAATCCATATAGCGATGAGACAGCATTCGACATCCTCAAAAAGTATAATGTTCAGTTCCTGAATCCTCCTAGTGATAACTCTATAGCCGAGGAATATTGCTTTTACTACTCCAACCCTTTTAGAGAAGCAGGGGAAAACCTGGTGAGCTTCGAAACCTATTATGAAGACAATTTGTGACTTCTCGCCCTAATTCATAGCAGCGTCTGCTTCTGACCGAGAGACTCCTGTCACTGCAGGTTGGAACCGACCAGAAGCGGACTTTTAATCCTCTCTGATATAACGCCCGCATTTACGGCTGGTTTGTAGCGCAGCGGAAAACCAGTCCGACAACATGCGCTTGTTATATCTTTCTCAACGAAGCCCAAATTCTGCAATTAACGATGGGCGACTAGATAACAAACGTTCCAAATGGCTTTCCGGCCACATTTCTATTCTCAAACCACTATCAGACTGATTATGTTTTTCGACTAAAGCTACAGCATCTGACGTAAACCTGCCTGAAGTGGCGATTACATGAATATCAACTTTCGGCGGCTCCCAAAGTTTCATTTGCTCCTTAAGCTCTGCTATATCGGATACGGAAACGCTCTTCGACAACCAGTGCTTACATTGAATAATTGTTCGATGCCTAAACACACCACCAAGAGGGTCGTTATGCACTCTCAATACGGATAAATCTCTCCCTCTGTCAGGAGCGTTCGTTTTCATCAGCCACTCGGGGTTTTCATACCCTTTTTCAGAAGAAATCAGAGCAAATATTATTCTCTCAAAGTCATCTGGAGAGATGTCTTCCCAATTAAGCTCTGTAACAATGGGACCTGTCGGCTTGCTAGAGACTAAACTGCCAAGATCTTCTATTTCGATAGGTATCGGCTCCTTCTCGCCATACAGTGATTTTCTAATGCTACTTTTTACGCTTGGCCAGTCATGCTTAATGATATCTTGAAGATCTCCAAGCAATCCGAAATGCAAGTGTCGGTGGAGATCTGTCCACCTGCTAGGGCGAGGCTCGCTGCCTAATAGCGTATCAATTTCAGCCACATGGGACTTTAAATCATCAAAGCTGGTTCGGGTAACGTCATCATGGATTTCAGATTCGCCTTCGAACTCAATTGCGAGATCTCTCAAGTCTTCATCTATGCTATCAATAGCCGACTGCAATGCATCTCGCACTAGCTCACGCCTTTTGCGATCGAACGTATACCTATACTCGCGAATTAACTTGGCTGGTTCGTTTATCTGATTTTCAACTGAAATTTGACACTCGATTTCGCCAACTTCCATTGCATCAAGCCTGCTCTGTCCTATCTCATTCAAGCTCAACAAGTAGATCTCTGGTTTCCACCCATCGATTTTGGGGAGAGAAGCCAAAAGATTTTCGAAATCCATGCAATTGCTTTCATAGCCAGAATCTTCTAAAAACGCCACCCCATTTGGAATTACTGATTCCATTTCCAGCCAGAGCTTCTCAAGCTTTACTAGATTTGCTTCTGCTGCTTCAAAAATTCTCAACGCAGAATTTAAAGGGCTTTCTGTCATAGATTTACTCGAGTCCTAGTGAGATATAACGCCTTCATCACAGGAGACAACGGTGCAGAGCGAATTATGGTAAGGTGCGCGGAACGCACCACAATTTAAGGCGCTTAGTTGACTTCCTGTGCATGCACTTGTTAGGCACTTCAAGATACTACATTGATTAAAGTTCTCGGTTCAGAGACTATTTTATTCTCTGTTTTTCCATGAAAAGTGGCCATTCCTACCATTGTTTTGGCATCGTTCTGAACCGTAAAAACATAGGTTCCGGTATCAAAGCCTACACCCTTAGCATCCTCAAAAATCAGGGTTATCTGATGGCCGTTGATAAAGCCGTGATAATGAAATTTTCTTTCTGATTTTTTCCCATCTCGAGTTTTTGTTCGGGTACTTGTACCCTTAACAATGCGGCCTTTCTGAGTCAGATCAATTTTGCCTACCTTAATATTCTTTCCATTGCGTAATTCGGTTATCTCCCATGCACCCACCACTCGAATTCCGTTATACAAGCACCGATCTTTGAAACTTGGCCAAATCCATTTAACTATGATGGCTATCACTGCTGTAGCTACGATGCTAGCGAGAACACCCATTAAAAATTCATTCATGTATCTACTTTATCCTCGATAGCTAAGGATTCGCATTGCCTAGTCTTGTTAGGCTTATCGCCTTAATTATAAAATGGAGCCAATCGAATAGCCGCATGCCTTTAACTCTCTAGCAACTTCATTCTTCCAAGCACCAAAATCATCGAGCGGTACATACACGACTCCACTTATATCATTTGGCGTTTCTATTTTCCCCTTGACTAAAGAGCACACATTCTCCCTGCCAAGCTTGGCCATCAAATAACCATGTTCAAAGACAACATTTTGTCGTGCTCTATCCCTTGCTGGGACCTTTGTTTCATATGCTCCACGGCCTTTATCACAGGCTGTATATAGCACCAAGGCAAAGTCAGCATCATTTGAGTAATGCTCGATCTTTTCGATAATGGTCATTCCTGAACTGGCTTGTTCATGTAAGATAATAGCTTCCAGCCCTAAGCTCTCGATAAATCTACTAACTTCTTGCTTTGCTTCATTATCTCGACCGTGAACTACAAATACTTTTCTTTTGTTCCGGGTTGCTGGAGTTTGTTGCGGCGCAGGATTACTTAGATGTGGAGCTGTAGTTGAAGGGATCGGCGCTGCGGACGCTGATTGAATTGATGTGCCAAATTCAAGCGCGTCAAGCAAATGAGTAAATTGCTCTGATAAATAGGTTCTGCGCTCAGCGTAAGTTGGAAACTTCGGCTGAATAAAACCCCAAAACGAATCTAAATTTCTATGCTGCCTTACCAATGATGGTAAATGTGGTGCGATAGCGGGATTACTGAGCAAATCTTTTCGCAGTGCCTCATATTCACTAGAATCAGAAGCCATTCCAGTAGCTCTAGCAGTCAACACATTCGCTAGATAGCTAACTTTATCAAAATCAGTTTCTAAAAATTCGATGCTCAAATCTTAGCCTTCCTATCTATTTTAACGATACTCAATGGGAGCCTAACATATATTCTTGTGCCGGCTGCATAACACGGCTGAACCAGCATGCCGCTTTCGCCGAGATGTCCGCTTTGGGTCGTAAGCAGTCTCCGGGCCAGTCAGGCCTTTGTGAGAACATATTGTTGCGAACTTGGCATAGATCTACTCTTTCCGCCACCGACGCTACTCCAACGCGTCGCATCCTCATCATAAATTCGCATGATTCCGCATGAGTTCTGGTGTACCTCTATCACCGGCAGAGCCCCGTAGTGGTGCGTGCTGGCGGCCAGCACATGAGTGCATTAAAACCGACAGGTTTAGCGCGGAGGCGGGGCGGGGTGTCGACAGCGCGCCAGGGTGCCGGACAGGGGACGGGGGATGATGGCAACTGGGCGCCGGTGAGCGAGGGGAACGCTTTACTCGAGGACGCCCAGAGCAGCGCGTTTGGTAGGGATCGAAACGGATCAACCCCGCCGTATGGCGGGGTTGATGGGTAGGGAGCTTGTAGTAACTGCCCTTAGGTTGAAGCGCTTGCCAGCGCGGCCTCCAGTTCCTTCAGTCGTCTTGCAGCTGCCATGCTGTTTTGGATGGCCTCTCTCGGTATTCCACCGCTTAGCGGTGGGATCTTTGTTTTATGCTCATCGCAGGCATTAGGTAGCGGTAGCAGCTTGAGGAAGAGAGCACCGATAGCGGCCAACTGTCTTCGCTCAATCTCATGTTTGGCCTGTTGGGTTTCCTGCCGGTCGAGGTCGCGAAAAGCTCCTCTACGGGCTGCTTGCTGTTGTCGGTCTGGTGGCCGGTGTCAATCTTGTGTGAACACCAAACTGGGTCATAAACGAGGCTTGGGTCATCTTCGAGCAGCAGGATTGATGAGGTGCAAAAGTACGGTTGAGCCCGGGCAGGAAGGGCTTGCAGCAACATCCAGGAGCAACAGTCGGGGCAAAAAGCGCCGGAATGTCAGGGGAGGGGGCATGGATCGCAGATCTGACATGGCGCCCTCTGCAAGATTCGATAAAATTCATTAACAGTCTGTTTTGTATAGATTTCCTAGTTTGTTGAGATTTTTATTATACCATTCGCTATACCAGCTTCTCTCAACATACAGCTGTGCATGCCTTTTCAGCGAAGGGCACGCCCCCGGTCCACTTTCGGCCATAAGTGGACGTTTAGATTTTACTAATATTCAGCGCGGGGGCTCAGCCGCCGGTTTGGAGGCCAGCGAAAATCCGTTCGGTTGTAGTCCATAGTTATACAGTAGCATTTGAGTGGCCGGCACATTCAGTGTTTTCATCAGAACATTGTGAATAAATATTTTCTTGAAAAGAGTCAGAAAGTAAAAGCAATAGATCTTGAGTTAGCTGAACATGGTTCTCCAAATCAACTGAAGACAAATCTGGATCATCACCATGGGCAACGCTATGCCTCCAGCCAACTAGTTCTTTATCAATACGGATGCGAAATTTCTGGAAAGGCACTAAGTCAAACCCCAGGATATCGAAGTTCTGTTTCAGTTTTTTGAAATCAAGGTTAGAGCGAGACATAACCACATTTGCGTCAAACTCACTAAACCCCTTATCCATTGTGGCTCTCAAGCCATCAACAAACTGGCTCTCTGCTTCACTTGAGTGATTTCTGTCTCTTAGCTTCTGTAGATTTGGCTTCAAAACGCCTACTAACATTGACCATGAAACCTCTCTCACTTTTTTATTATGTGACTCTAAAGAATCTATGAAATGGCGCACGCATTCGTTATAAAACCCTTCCCAGTGGGCGTAAGCTAAAACAATTACTGCCTTTGAGTGAACTCCATAATTTGAAAACTTTCCAGCTTCAGTCATCCTTACCTTAAGTTCAGAGAGCTCCTTTGCCCTTCTGAGCCTGAGGCCATCTATTTGGTCAACATTCTGTGATAAATCATTCATCTGGGCGGAACCAATTCTCTCCAAAAGGAATAGTACGCTGTATTCGAGTCGTTCCTCGAAGACCTGACGCGCTCAAGTCAGCCACTTCCTTTTGTCGCCAGAATTCATCGATTCTTCTACTAATAAACTCTTCTGGATTTTCTAAAGAAGAAATTCTGTCTTTGTTTCTTGCAATCCCTACGAGTACACCCTCCAATGCTCTCAAGGAAAATCTTTTTGAAATGCCTTCATGGGCCTCGTCATGAGGCAATAGCGCTTCTTGACCGAACATTTTATCGAGGGTCCTTACGCTCCAAGAAACACTGTCGATAATATGATCAACATTATCATCAACAACAATCTTGAGGATTGTTCTGTCTAAGAACTCCTGAACATCCATTTCAGCGTTGAATTCTTCACCCGTATGAACTATGGCTCTTACTAGGTACTCAACATCTTTCTGCTTATACTGCTGTTCTGCGGTAACGTTGACAATTCGCCCAAACTGGTCCGACTTGGCTATCTCTTTAATCCTTCGCGTAGCCTCTTTATTTGCAAGAACCATGGAGCATGTTCTAACCTCTTGTTCGTTGGCATATTCCCCGCCCCTATTTAGCCGCTGAAACAAGTCAAACTTAGTCTTTGGGTCGCTTGGATGCTTTAATACCTGAAAGTCAATGCGCGCTCGCCGGAAAAACAATTGCAAAGATTTTTCTAAAGCTGACTGACCCGCTTCTTGAGAAGACCAGCGAGTACCTTTTAGTGATGGTAAGTAGACCGCTTCACAGAGTGCCGAAGCTGGTAAAATTTTTGTTCTATCTTCCGGGTCTCGAAGGATGCCCAAAAATTCAAGAATGGTCGAAATTCGTTGCAGGCCATCTATTAATTCCCAAGTGCCATCACTGTTTTCAAAGGCGAATGCTGGGGGGACAGGAATACCAATTAGAATTGATTCAATAAAAGCTGTCTTTTTCTCAACAGTCCAACGAAAAAGTCTTTGAAAGTCAGGGATTATGTCAAGCTCCTCCTGGCTATACATCGACGCAATTTCACCTATTGATATCTGGATGCTATCTGTAGTGACGTTTCTTTTGGCTTCTTCTAGTTCATCTCGTAGCACAAGCAACCACCCTAAATTTTAGTTTCATGAAATGCATGGAATAATAGACATTAGACAACGCGCGCGTTCAATAATGTTATGCCGCTCGCATGCCCCCCCTAAAGCACTTAAATAAAATACGTATAGTTCGGCAGTATAACACTGATCATCGTGCTTACGGCCCTTGCCGGCACGTCCGCTTTGGGTCGAAACCGGTCATTGTTCAAGCCTTTGTGTGGTTTGACGGGACCTGTCTGCTATCAGCTTGAGAATCAACAGAGTAAACTGCCTACCCGTTTCCTCATTCTCCAGCAACGGCATGCTGAGCTTCTCGTGCTCGCTGAAAGCATCAAGAACGGCGTCGGTGACCTTTTTCGGGAAGAGACCATGCATCACCTGATCCTCGCTGTGGTTGTGGATCTGGGCCATCACCGTTTGGTCGCGTTCGATACGGTCGGCGATGCCGTTGGCGAAGTGCAGCTTGTCGCGCACCGTCTCGGGTTGGCGTGGTGGGCCTGGGCATCGTCGAGTACCGCAGCCTTGGTGGGCTCCATTACGCACTCTAGGCGCCGCAGCAGGGTAAAAGGCAGGATGATGCGGCCGTACTGGGACCACTTGAAATCGCCGCGCTGCAGGTCCGCCACGGACCAGATGAAGGCCGCCAGCTGAGAGTGACTTTCCACGTTCACGATGCTTCCCCGCGTTCTTTGTACTGATGGTGATGTATGAGGGCCATCATACACAGCGAAGCGGAGTGAGGGACAAGGCAGGCAGGCCGCGTTGAGAAGGTGGTGCCTGTCCTACATCGCCTGTCAGTGATCTCCTACTACGTGACGCTGAATGCCTCTATGACGCGTCAGGGGCTAGCTGACCTCAAGCTCCGTCATGCGAGGAAGAAGCGACGCCGGGTCGCACATTAGCACACCGGCGATGAGGTACAGCTTCTCGACCGTGATGTTTACCTCGCCACGTTCGATGCGTCCTATGTAGCTGCGGTCAATGCTGCAGGCCAGCGCCAGTGCATCCTGAGAGAGCCGACAGGCTTTTCTCTGTGTCCGGATGCGTGCCCCCAACGCTTTTGCCAATGGATCCATGACTGCCTCAATTTCATTTGAGGCAGTACTATCGTGTGTTTGCGGACTCACAGGCCACGGACTATAATCCGCATTTTTGTGACAACCGCTTAGGTGCCTGCATGAAAACCGTCTCGTTCATCTTCGACAGGCGACTGTATGACATTCTCCAGAAGGAGGGGCGCACGCAATTCACCACCCGCGAATTGCGGGATGCCTACGCCAAGCATCTTGAAGGCACCGACTTTCGTCTCGGCGATGTGCGCCGGTATGTGTATGAGCAGATTCGGCGCCTGCTCAGGGCTGGCTGGCTCGTACCTGACAAAGAGCGCCGCAAGCGGGGGCAGGTCTACCACCTACAACCCATCCCGCCGCACCTGCATTTAGAGCTGATCGACAACGGCTTCGAGAATAGCCTCAAGCCCGCGCCTAAAGAGGAACTGACATCGTCAACCCCCGAGCCGAGTGCCACGCCACCCGCGTCGTCGTCCGATGCGCAGACGTATCTAGAAGGCCTCCTCAAAGAGGTTCAGCTCGACTTCCTGTCGTCGATGGGCGAAACGGAGCGCTACAAGCAGCTCCTCGATGACATGCCCCATTTAAAGGACCAGGTTGAGAGCGAGTATCGGGGGGCCAAAGACCGCAGTTCGCGCCTGTTGGGACATCTTCGTGCCGTCGAGAACACACTCAAGGCGGTGGCCTCTCAGCGATGACGGCATCGCTGAGAGACTGGCAGCGCCGGTGTATAGACACGGCGTTGGAGAACTTCCTTTCCACGTCGCATTTCTTCTGCCAGGCGACCCCCGGTGCCGGTAAGACACGCATGGCGGCGGAGCTGACACGATGCCTGCTTGACCAAGGCAAGATCGATCTGGTGCTCTGTTTCGCACCGTCGTGCCAAGTCGTTGATGGCTTTCGTTCGACCTTTTCGGCGGTGCTCGGCAAGCGTCTGGACGGCTTGCTCGGCGCGGTGGGGGGGGCTTACACCTATCAAGCCATGGAGTACCGCGATGAGATCTTCTGGCGACTGCTCGACGACTATCGCGTGTTCGTCGTCTTCGACGAAATCCATCACTGCGCCGGCTATGATCCCCTGCTGAGCAACGCCTGGGGTCAACAGATCCTGCAGAAGATCCAGGATCGGGCCGTCTTCACCTTGGCGCTGTCCGGCACGCCGTGGCGCTCTGATGACCGCGCCATTGCCCTGGCGCGCTACCTATCTCCCAAGGGGCAGCTGATCTGCGACTATCGGTATGGTCTGCAGGAAGCCATCGCGGACGGAGTGTGCCGTTCGCCCCGCATTCTGCTTCTGGACAACCAACAAGTTGCGCTCACGGAAGCAGTCGAAACCGAGAACACTGTTAGGTTGTTCCCCAATATCGCCGAGCTGCTGGGGGAGTCGCCTGTCACTTACGAAGACTTGTTGCGCCATGACGAGGTGATCGAACAACTGCTCGCGCGAGGAAGCGACAAGCTGGACACGCTTCGCCGGAGCCAGCCAGAGGCGGCGGGCCTGGTAGTTGCCACCGATATCGAACATGCCCAGCAGATAGCCCAGGCGCTTGACGCTATGGGGGAAAGTTGGTGTGTCGTGACTAACAAAACCCCGAATGCCCAGCGGGTCATCAATGCATTCCGACACAGCAATTGCCGCTGGATCGTCGCAGTCGGGATGATCAGCGAAGGAACCGACATCCCCCGCCTGCAGGTATGCTGCTTTCTCAGCCGCATCCGTACCGAGCTACACTACCGGCAGGTCTTGGGGAGAATCCTGCGTCGCATGGGCGAAGCCGATGATCAAGCTTGGCTGTTCATGCTGGCGGAAACGACGCTACAGCGATTCGCGGAACGCATTGCCATTGATCTACCGGAGGATCTTGCCGTGCTGAGCCAGGTACCGGTGCCTGCGGTCGAAGCTAGCCCGGCGTCGGGCGGCAGGGGTGCTGACGACGATGCGGATGGCGGCAATGACGGTGATTTTGAACAAGACTTGGAGGAGGCTTCCCCGAGCGCTTACGCGCTCGGGGATTTTGCTGATGAACCGAGCTATCACATTAGCTTTTCGCAGCACTACAGGCAGTTGCTGCTGACTTGCATCTGAAAGATTAGCTCCAAGCCTTGTTGCTCGAAAAATGGCATCCAGATTTTATTTTGGATGCCCCCCTTCCCGATCAGGCATGAAAGTGTCTACTAAAACCGGCAAAGATAAGCTGGAAAACTAGACCTTTTAGGTGAAGCTCAAAGTTTTTCCTGATTACCGAAAGAGAGTGGGGAAGAGAGAAGCGAAGTGCCCCATAGGCGAAGGCCTACAAGTCCACACCAACCAGAAAACCCGGTTTATCTAGTTTTTTTCGAGGGGAACCCGGCCACTTTCTCGTTCTCCGCGATGGATCGCAGGCGCTGGTTTTCAGCAACCAGTGAGGCCATTTCAGAAGCCATATCTTGGCTGAGTTTTCGGATATCAAGATGCTCTTGCCTAAGTGCTGTGTACTTGGCTCTGAGCTCTTTAAGCTCGTTATTCTTTTCGTCCCGTTGTGCCCGAACCGCCTTATTACTTGCCTCCCGAATACGCTCAGCAAGACCTGGGTGATTGTTGTGAATGGTGGCTCGACTGACCCCAGCTTCCTCAGCCACCGACTGGATGCTGAGCTTGCGCCCAGGTTTGACTACCTTGGGACGTCCTTTTTCTATCCGCACAATAGCCTGGCGTATGGCCTTTGCAGTCAATTCTCCCCGCGTAAGCGGCTGGGCGGTATCATCAGGTTGCGACATCAGCCAAGTCCTCTCCCGTTGCTCCAAGCCCCTTCAGGACTACCTCGCAGCGTTCTATGTCACGTTCGACTCGCTCAGTGCCTCCGGGCCCAATATCTGTGAGATCACGCAATTCGAGTTGCTGGGAATAGATCCCTTGCCAAACGAACTTGCGTGATTGATCGATGACGGCATTGCCACAGTCTGCACAACGTGTCTTCTCGATACCCTGGCCGCCGTTACAGCCTCCCGTGTCGGCGGTACACCACGCGACGCCGGTGGCCCGCAGGTGAACCAAGGGGCTGATTGTTTTGGCCATCTCAGCGCGCCCTTCCTTAGTGGCAAGCGCTTCGCTTTTCGTGCGGAAGGCCTGGATCGGGTCGGCACCACCACCCACCAGGATTGCATCAGGCTCTAGCCAGTGCTCCAGTAGGTCCATTTTGATGCTCTGTGCGGCTAGGCCGATGCTATCGTAAAGATCGGCATCCTGCTGCCGGGACATGGCGTACAGCGTGGTCATGTCTAGCGACCAGTGCTTGAAATGATCCCGTAGGTAGCGAAGGTCTCCAAAGGCGCTGTGAGCGACGTAGACTGCGAAGGTGCGACGAAACTGATGCGGCGTAAAGCGCCATTCCAGCCCGCACTGGGCAGCAAATGTATTGAGGCGCTTAATGATAGAACTGATTGAAAGCGTTTCAACCCCGTATTTATGTTTCTTTCCCACAGCCAGGAACAAGCGATGGCTATGCTCACGCATTTGGGGGATGTCGACGTCTTTCGGATTGTCTGTTCGCAAGGCTGAAATACGCTGCTCCAGGTTCGCTTGTAGTGGTTGCGCAAGGCGCTCAGCCACGACAAGGGCGCGGTGAGTAATCTCGGCCACCAGCCACTCGCAGTCTCCTACGCCCGTCTTGTAGGAGGTGCCACGCACCCAGTGAAAGGGTTCACCCTCTTCATCCAGAGTTTTGAAGGCGCACTGATTTTCCAGTGAGCACAGTTCAGATACGCGGATACCGCTGGTAATCAGGACGATGCTCATACACGCAGTTTGCAGGTGTCTCTCCGCTTCGCTTAACTCACTTTTTGTCCAACCCAACTTATTCAAGCGCGCTCGGATGGGCTTCCGGCTCATACCCTCTGACTGCCACGCTTCAATTCGCTCGCGGACACTGATGATGTCATCGGCCCGGTCTAGCCAGTCCACTGTCGACTGGAACAGCGGTCCCAAGATGTCATCCGGGATGGTTTCAGTCTTAGCTCCTTGGTGAAAAAGTTTACTAGTCCCTGAAAGTTGATATGCTGAAGATTCCTGCCAAGGGTAAGGCATGGCGTCACTGGACTGTTGGCTGAGGATATGGAGGTTTTGTACAGCCGAAAAAAGCCGGTTCAAGTATGAACCTGAAAGCGGTTCTCCCTTATGACCCTTAAGTTTCTTGCAGAACTCTACATACTGTTGGCAGATCAGTGGTGTCACATTGCTCAGCCGGGATACTCCCCGATCATTAAGCCAGGTAAGAAAAGCTGTCGCCTGATAGAAAAATTGACGAATCGTATTTCCTTTGGGCGGGGAGCTTCCTTCAACTCCTTTCAGGATGTAAGACGTCACGCAGATCTTGAATGTATCTCGAAACGGCAGCGGCACCCGCAAGAAATTTAATAGTTTTTGGTTGTTACTTGTCCCGGCAGTGAAAAGACTATCAGGGAGAGTCACGACATCATCGCCACAATAGCTCAAAACATGGTAACTACCATCTTCCAGCTGAACCCCGGTTAGAACAGCGTGTGGATTTAAGGTCCCTGCCTCGGAGGCTTGGAGGGCTTTCATCTGCTCGGCGCGAAATCTGACTTCGTTCATGCGATGTCCTCTAACCGTTCCGGATTACGCCAGAAGGGGTGCGGGTCGACTTTAGCCCGTTGCCTTTGAATGCTTACAAGCTCTGCATCAAATTGTGGGGTGACCTCTCGGTCGATGATCCGGATGATGTGGCCGTAAACCTGTTTCCAAGCACTCGCTCCCATGCTTTGGCGCATCTTAACCAGCCCCCAGTAGAGGCTGAAGATACGGTATAGGTCATCTCCCGTCACAACGAAGGACCGGCAACGAAAGCAAGCCAGGAACTTCTGGCAGTGCTCGCCATTTTTGGGTGCACGCTCTCCGTTCAAGGTGTCCCGACAACTGGCTACCGGCGTTTTCTGGGTTGGCCCTAACTCTACTTTTTCATGGTTAAGCAGTTCCTCGGTGCGAACCTCGCCCATGAGGCGCCAGTCTTTCTCGGCGCGTTCCGGAGCCTCCAGGTAGTGGTTGTCGGACACCTTAGGGGTATGACCTCCGAGCCTGGCGGTCAGGAACGGATCCTGGCCAGACAGAGTGAACAACCGGTTCTCAAATGTCTTGCGCAGTCGCATGACGTTGAGCTTCAGCGGCTGGCCATCGGCATCTTTTATCTGGTGGCGGTTGAGAAATGCCTTTATGCCTCGGGCGAGTGTGTTCATCGTCATGCGACTTATTTTTCCGGCGTTTACAAAATCACGATTCACGTAGACAAATAGCCGCTGTGGGTAATCGCTCGCCTGTCGTGGCGAAACATTGCGAACACGCACAAGATCAATGATGCGTGCTACGTCAGGCAGCGCCGACACCATCGACTCAATATCGCCGGTACGACGCAGGCTCTGGATGTGCGTGGAGCCGCGGCGACGCTTGAAACTGACCAGCACGTATCGGTCTTTCTTGATGGGATGGGGAATGAGGCAGTCAATCAGGAGTTCCGAGGCTGGCGTCGGATTGATACCTGTTCTCGCTGCAATGGCCAGCAGGCAGGTGACCAGCTCATAAGAGGTTAGCGGTCCACTTCCTTTGATGATCTCCCGCATGTCGGCTTTCATAGCCCGCAGAACGCTTTGGCGTTCTGACTCACTCAGGGCGGTCTGGCCCTTCTGTGATCTATTCGAGTTCGGGAAGGGATTGCGAGGGAAAATATCGTTGGCAATCCAGCCTGACTGCCCCATTGCTACCAGTATCGACTTGGCGCATTGGTATTTACTTTTCTGGGTAGTTAAGCGATTCCCCATCTGCCGCAAATGGGCAATGAAGTGGTCGATGAACTGGCGGTCGATATCATCCAGTCGCAGTTCGCGCCCCAGCGCGGAGGCCATCGTAGCGCAGAATGGAAGAAAGGATGACACTCCGTTACTGAAAAATGAGTCGAGACTAGCCGCGCTGTGCGTTTTTCCGCCGCTTTCAATAGAAGCTTTGGCCATGCGAGCCAGAACACGTTGAGTTGCATATACCACTACATCGCAGTCGTTTCCGTAGTGCTTTGCGAAATTTAGTTTACGCGAGTCCGTGGCACCTTCGGGCAAGGACACGACCATATTGGCGGGAGGAAGGCTAGTGATATCCAGCGTTTCGTCATTGGTGACTTTGCCAGGACGGGGGGTCGTGGATTGTAGCTTTTTTTTAGGCATCGCCAATTTCTCTGCTGATGAGGTCAATTTCACTCTGGTAGTCGTTCATCAGCGCATCCTCAAGCTCTGAGAGGCAGTGCAGATACTTCTCGGTGGTTGTGACCGAGGCGTGGCCCATTCGGTCGCGCACGTACAGCAAGGCATTGGTCTGGGCCTTGGATTGCATCATTGCGTACAGCGTGTGCGTGGCGTAGGTATGTCGCAGGAGATGGACGTTGATGTAAGGAATACCGGCAACCTCTCCAGCCTTCTTCACAATACCCAGAAAGGCTGCCCCGTCGTTCGCGTAAGGTTGGCCGGATTCCTTCAGGAACAAAACAGTCTGGTGTTGCCCTGAAATGCTCTCATGCTGGTGGCGACGGTCCAGGACGTATTGCCAGAGGGCTTCCATGACTGTGCGGGGCACGTCGATCCCTCTGGGCTGATTGCCTTTGATGGTCATATCGCGTGGATCAAGGTTGACCCGGATGAAGGAGCGGTGCTTGGTGTAAGTCGCCGGATTGATCACGTACTTCAGCGGAAACGTAGCTAGTTCCTCTCTGCGCAGCCCTGTCGTGAGCGCCAATCTGACGATCAGCTTGTGCGTGGGATTGGTGATGGTATTCAGGAGATCTAGCGACTGATGCTTGCTCAACACCCGAATGACTGTTCGGGGCGTCTTCAGCATGATGTCTGGGCTCGTTTGCTTCCCACCACTCGCATCGACGTGAGCCAGGAACCCTTTCGGTTGTCTCACCGTGACCGTTTCCATGGCATACGGAACAGTCGTCACCCAACCACAGTTGGCAGCATACCGATAGAAGGCGCAGAGGAGTCGTAGCCGGGCATTCACCGTTGCTGCGGCAAGGCTCCCTCCCTCGGGACTCAGGTTCCAGTCGCGGAACTCCGCCAGGATCGTAGCTTCCCGGTCATTGCCCACGTCACGCCAGTCAATGCCATTTACCTCGCACCAGCCAAAGAACTGATACAACGCTTTTCCGTAAGTAACCCATGACTTCTTGGATTGAACCCTGCCACGTTTGATCAGGTGCGCTATGCAAAAGTCCAGCGCTTCCTCAATAACCTTCCCTTCTGCAGAAACAAGGATGGGAAAGCCTGAGTAGCTGAAGCCGTCTAGTTTGAATTTTTCCGTGCTGAAGAAGAGGTCCATTTTGAGATCCTATCAGATGGTATCACTTTGACAAGCGGTAATCAGATCATCTTTCGCTTTCAGGACACCGATACCCTCGCACGCTGGGAGCATTCCGCCTCGCGCCGTGCCTGGCTCGAGCGTGGTGCCGGCCTGTTCGAGGCCCCCCAGGAGCGGCGTGCCCTGGGACTCGACAGCTGGTTCACCAGCCCCGGCCCCAGGGTGCCGCCGCGCTGGAAGCAGGCGATCGCCATCTGGCTGGCGTTCTTCCCGGTGTCGCTGATGTTCCAGTGGCTGCTGGGCGATACCCTGGAGACCTTGCCGCTGGTTCCTCGGGTACTCGCCAGCACCCTGATGCTGACCCCGGTGATGGTGTTCCTTTTCATCCCCCTGTCTACCCGCCTGCTGGCGCCCTGGCTTCAGGCGCCGCCCGGACGTGGCGCTCGCCTGAGCCTGCGTCTGCGCCGCAGCTGAGGCTGACAGGCGGCCCTCCCGGCTCGCATTGAGTCTGGCCACTGCTCGCGCCTACACTCAGGTCATGCGGCGTTGCCGCGGATCTTGAGGACAGCCCATGGGCAGTGCGAGCACGGCGCCCCGCGTGGAAGGCGACATCACCGCGCGGGAGCGCCCTACACCAGAACAACAAGAGCTTGCGTCGCTGGGACTCAAGGTGGCGGCCAGCCGCCACCCCAAGGCTGAACAGGCGGCGTGTGAGCTGCATCACGAGCTCTATCATCCCGACCTGGGTTTCGTGCTGTTCTTCGTCAGCGCCGAATACGCGCTGGACCCCCTGGCCCAGGCCCTGGAGTCGACCTTCGGTGGGCTGCCGCTGGCGGGTTGCACCACGGCGGGTGAGATCACCCCGCTGGGGTACGAGCGCGGGTCCATCGTCGCCATCGGGTTCGATCGCCGTCATTTTGGCGTGGCCACCACCCTGCTCGAGGACCTCGAGAGCGTCTCCCTGATCGACGCCCAGCGTCGGGTGGAGTCGCTTCTTGCCACCGCCAGGGGGCATCTGGATGGCGAGGCCTTCGCGCTGACCCTGCTCGATGGGCTGTCGGCCAGCGAAGAGCAGGTGCTGACCACTCTGGACGCCGCCCTGGGTGGTATCCCGAGCTTTGGTGGCTCGGCCGGGGACGACAACCGACTGGCGCATACCCACGTGTTTGCCGGTGGGCGCTTTCACAGCGCGGCGGCGGTGGTGGTGCTGATCACTACCCACCATCCCTTCGAGGTGTTCTCGACCCATCACCTGGCGGCACGCCGTGACAAGCTGGTGGTCACCCGCGCCGATCCTGCGGGCCGGCGTGTGCTGGAGCTCAATGCCCTGCCCGCGGTGGACGAGTACGCCCGGCTGGTCGGTGTCTTGCCAAGCGAGCTCGATGAGGGCGTGTTTGCCCGCCACCCGTTGGCGGTCAAGCTGGGCGACGCCTACTACGTCCGCTCGATCCAGCGTGCCAACGCCGACGGTAGCCTCAGCTTCTACTGCGCGGTGGAGACCGGCATCGTGCTGACCGCCATGGCCGGCACGCCGATTCTCGAGGCCCTCGACGATACCCTGGGGGGCCTTCAGCGCCGGCTGGGGAAACCGCAGTTGATCATCGGCTGTGACTGCTTTCTCAGGCGTCTGGAGTTCGAGGCGCTCGAGCAGATCGGCGACGCCTCTGAGCGACTTTCCAAGGCCTCGGTGGTGGGCTTCAACACCTACGGTGAGCAGCACCACGGCATGCATATCAACCAGACCTTCACGGGGGTGGCGATTGGATCTGGTCGGTGAGCCAAGGCAGGATCGCGCCAGCAGTGCACTGGAACAGGAACTGCTGGAGGAAAACCATCGGTTACGCCGGATCTGCCAGGCGCTGATCGAGCGGGTCGAGTCCGCCGGGGCGGGCGGGGCACCCTATGGTGCCTTCGAGCACGCGGTGCTGCTCGCCGAGCAGGTGCGCGAGCGCACCGAGACCCTGCACCGTACCCTGGATGAACTGGCCGAAACCAATGCCCGTCTGGAGGAGGCCCGGCGCGACGCCGAGGCCGCCAATGCCTCCAAGACCCGCTTCCTGGCGGCGGTCAGCCACGACCTGCTGCAGCCGCTCAACGCCGCGCGGCTGTTTGCCAGCGCCCTGGAAGAGCGAAAGCTGCCGGAAGAATCCGGTCGCCTGGTGCAGCGTATCGATCGCTCGCTCAGCGACGTGGAATTGCTGCTGGGGACCCTGGTCGACATCTCGCGGCTGGATGCCGGGGTGTTGACCCCGGATGTGGCCCCCTTCGCCGTCTCGCAGCTGCTGGATGCGCTCGCCGAGGAATTTCGTCAGATGGCCGGCGCCCGCGGGCTGGCGTTTCGCTATGTGCCGAGTTCTGCCTGGGTCGAGTCCGACCTGGCGCTGCTGGCCCGGGTGATTCGCAACCTGATGTCCAACGCCGTGCGCTACACCGAGTCGGGGCGGGTGCTGCTCGGCTGTCGCAGACGTCGGGTCGGCCAGCAGTACTGGCTCGAGATCCTGGTGGGGGATACCGGTCCGGGCATCGACGAGGCTCGCCGTGACGAGATATTTCTGGAGTTTCGCCGCGGCAACGCCGCAGCCCCGGGGCAGGAGCGCGGGCTGGGGCTGGGGCTTGCCATCGTCGATCGCATCGCCCGCCTGCTCGATCACCCCATCACCCTCAATAGCCGACCCGGCCAGGGCGCCCAGTTCTCGGTAAGCGTGCCCTGCGCTCGCCCGGCGCGTGCGGTGGCCCCGTCGGCCTCGACCCTGCAGCAGGCCGGCACGCGTCAACTGCAGAGTACCGAGGTATGGGTGCTGGACAACGATCCCGCAATCCTCGAGGGCATGAGCGCGCTGCTGGGTGGCTGGGGATGTCGGGCGCGCCTGGCGTCGCGAGTGGTTGAACTGGAACAGAGCCTGGCCGAGCGCCACGAGACACAGGGCATGGATAGGCCGTCGCCAACGGTGGTGATGATCGACTACCACCTGTCCAGCGACGAAGAAGATGGCCTGGCGCTGGCGCAGCGCCTGGCCGGCTCTCATGTAGACCTGGCCCCGATACTGATCACTGCCAACCACGACGCCGAGATCAAGCGGCGTTGTCGTGAGCTTGGCTTCCCCTGTCTACTGAAGCCGCTGAAGCCCCTGCGCCTGCGTCAGGCACTGATACACCTGCTCGACGCCGGTTGAGCCGTCTTGCCTTGGTCAGCGAGACGTTCTGCCTTCTAGCGCGCCCGCCGCCTGGCCAGGCAGGCCAGCAGGGTGGGCTCGTCGGCTGCCAGGATCGCCTGGACGCGGCTGCCGACGCCAAGCTTCTTGAGGATCGCCGAGACGTGGGTCTTGACCGTGGTCTCTGCGATATCGAGCTCGCGGGCGATGACCTTGTTGGAGGCGCCGCGAATCAGCAGGGACAGCACCTCGAGCTGCTTGACCGTCAGTTGCTCGAGTGCGCCGGCATCGGCTGGACCCGTCATCCCCTGTGTCGCCCCCTGCGTCACAGGCGGGGCACTCGAGGCCTCGGCCGGGCGGCGCATGATCTCGGCGGGCAGATAGATCTGGCCGTCGAGGATCTGCTTGATCGCCGCCAGCAGGTCCGGGCGTGGCGTGGACTTCGGCAGGTAGCCGATGGCGCCCAGATCCAGGGCGCCGAGCACCGTGGCGCGCTCGCTTTCGGCCGACAGCACCGCCACCGGCACCGCCGGAAAGGCCCGGCGCAGTTCGCGCAGTCCGTCCAGGGCCGAGGCGTCGGGCAGATTCAAGTCCAGCAGTACCAGGTCGACGTCGTCGTCGGCGTCGAGGGCGCTGGTCAACGCGGCGAAACAGTCCGCCTCGCGCAGCTCGGTGCCGGGCAGGCCCGATTGAATGACCGCGGCAATGGCGTCGCGAAAGAGCGGGTGATCGTCAGCCACCATCAGGCTGTGCATGTCTGGCGTCCCGGTTGTCTGTGTCCTTGGTCGGTCTCCTACCGAAGGAGGAGGCGCTCTCCTGCCAGGGCAGTATGTCGCAAGCCAGGTTCCTGACCAAGACTGGAGTGGCAGACAACTACAACATCCTTTCCAAGGAGACACGCCATGATCTACGCCAACCCCGGACAACCCGACGCCGTGGTCAGCTTCGACGAGCGCTACGGCAACTATATCGGCGGCGAGTTCGTCGCCCCGGTCAAGGGCCAGTACTTCGACAACGTAAGCCCGGTCAACGGCCAGGTGTTCTGCCAGATCCCCCGCTCCAGCGCCGAGGATATCGACAAGGCACTGGACGCCGCCCATGGGGCAGCGCCGGCCTGGGGGCGCACCTCCGCTGGCGAGCGCAGCAATATCCTGTTGAAGATCGCCGAGCGCATCGAGGCCAACCTGGAGGCGCTGGCGGTGGCCGAGTGCTGGGACAACGGCAAGGCGGTGCGCGAGACCCTGAACGCCGATATTCCGCTGGCGGTGGACCACTTCCGCTACTTCGCCGGCTGCATTCGTGCCCAGGAAGGCACCGCCGCCGATATCGACGCCAACACCGTGGCCTATCACTTCCACGAGCCACTCGGCGTCGTCGGCCAGATCATCCCCTGGAACTTTCCGCTGCTGATGGCCACCTGGAAACTCGCGCCTGCGCTGGCCGCCGGCAACTGCGTGGTGCTCAAGCCCGCCGAGCAGACCCCGGCTTCGATCCTCAAGCTGATGGAGGTGATCGGTGACCTGCTGCCTCCCGGCGTGGTCAACGTGGTCAACGGCTTCGGCGCCGAGGCGGGGGAGGCCCTGGCCACCAGCAAGCGCATCGCCAAGATCGCCTTTACCGGTTCCACCCCGGTGGGCTCGCACATCCTCAAGTGCGCTGCCGACAACATCATTCCTTCTACCGTGGAGCTTGGCGGCAAGTCGCCCAACATCTACTTCGCCGACATCATGAACGCCGAGCCGGAGTTCATCGACAAGGCCGCCGAGGGGCTGGTGCTGGCCTTCTTCAACCAGGGTGAGGTGTGCACCTGCCCGTCGCGGGCGCTGATCCAGGAGAGCATCTACGAGCCGTTCATGGCCAAGGTGATGGAGCGGGTCACCACCATCAAGCGTGGCAACCCGCTGGACACCGAGGTGCAAGTCGGCGCCCAGGCCTCCAAGGAGCAGTTCGACAAGATCATGTCCTACATGGACGTGGCCCGGGAGGAAGGCGCCGAGTTCCTGACCGGTGGCAACCAGGCCAAGCTCAATGCCGATCTGGACACCGGCTACTACATCGAGCCGACGCTGCTCAAGGGCAACAACAAGATGCGCGTCTTCCAGGAAGAGATCTTCGGCCCGGTGGTGGCGGTGACGACCTTCAAGGATGAGGAAGAAGCCCTGGCGATTGCCAACGACACCGAATTCGGCCTTGGCGCCGGCGTCTGGAGTCGTGACATCAACGTGGCCTTCCGCATGGGGCGTGGCATCCAGGCCGGTCGCGTATGGACCAACTGCTACCACCAGTATCCCGCCCACGCCGCCTTCGGCGGCTACAAGAAGTCCGGTGTCGGACGCGAGACCCACAAGATGGCACTCGAGCACTACCAGCAGACCAAGAACCTGCTGGTGAGCTACGACACCAACCCCCTCGGTTTTTTCTAAAGGGAGTCGATCCGGGCCCGGTACCGCCGGGCCCGGGAAGCTTCACCCCAGTGGCCTGACGCCGTTTGGCTCTCAGCGCCACGCCCCTTCACCGGGTGTCCCCGGACACCTTTCTCCTCTGTACCGTCCTTCCTTGATAGCGGGCGGATAGAGACCCTTTTTGCCCGGATCAGGGCAAGGAGTATAACAATGCAAAGCACCATGGAAGCCGCCGTCGTTCGTCAGTTCGGTCAGCCCTTGACCATCGAGGAGGTCGAGGTACCGCGTCCTGCCAGGGGCGAGGTACTGGTCAAGATCGCCGCCTCCGGGGTCTGCCATACCGACCTGCACGCCGCCCACGGCGACTGGCCGGTCAAGCCCAACCCGCCATTTATTCCCGGCCATGAAGGCGTCGGCGAGATCGCTGCGGTGGGTGAGGGCGTCAACCATGTCAAGGAAGGCGATCGGGTGGGGATTCCCTGGCTTTACAGCGCCTGTGGCCACTGCGAGCACTGCCTGGGTGGCTGGGAGACCCTGTGCGAGTCCCAGCAGAACACCGGCTACTCGGTCAACGGTGGCTTCGCCGAGTACGCCATCGCCGACGCCGGCTTCGTCGGCCATCTGCCGAGCAACGTCGGCTTCGTCGAGATCGCCCCGGTACTGTGCGCCGGTGTCACCGTCTACAAGGGCCTGAAGATGACCGATACCCGCCCGGGGCAGTGGGTGGTGATCTCTGGCATCGGTGGTCTTGGCCATATGGCGGTGCAGTACGCAGTGGCCATGGGCCTGAACGTGGCGGCGGTGGACGTGGCCGACGACAAGCTGGAGCTGGCACGACGGCTCGGCGCCACGGTCACCGTCAACGCCTTGAAGGAGGACCCGGTGGCGGCGATCAAGCGGGACATCGGCGGCGCCCACGGGGCCCTGGTCACGGCGGTCTCGCCGAAGGCCTTCGAGCAGGCCCAGGGCATGGTCCGGCGTGGTGGCACCATCGCCTTGAACGGCCTGCCGCCGGGAGACTTTCCGTTGCCGATCTTCGATACCGTGCTCAACGGCATCACCGTGCGAGGCTCCATCGTCGGTACCCGTCAGGACCTTCAGGAGGCGCTGGACTTTGCCGGTGAAGGCAAGGTCAAGGCCACCGTCTCCACCGACCGTCTGGCCAATATCAACGACATCTTCGGCCGCATGATCGATGGCAAGATCGAGGGTCGAGTCGTGCTCGATATGCAGGGCTAGGTTGACTGAGCAGCAGCGGTCGATACAGCAGGGCAGCGACACCGGGTGTCGCTGCCCTGTCATCTTGATGTGATGTCCTTGTCATCCTTGCCTACGCTGGTGTCGCGGCACCATCCATGGCATCTCGAACCCGCAAGGAGCCGACCGCATGAGTACCGACCATCACGCCCCTCTGGCCCTGGAGGCCGTCATCTTCGACTGGGCCGGGACCCTGGTCGACTTTGGCTCCTTCGCCCCGACCCAGGTGTTTGTCGAGGTGTTCGCCGAGATCGGTGTGGCCGTAAGCCTCGACGAAGCCCGCGGCCCCATGGGCATGAGCAAGTGGGACCATATCCGCGCCCTGTGCGATCTGCCCGACATCGCCGAGCGTTTTCGCCAGGCCTGTGGCCACTCGCCGAGCGACGAGGACGTCGACGTGCTCTATCGGCGGTTCATGCCGTTGCAGGTGGCCAAGGTGGCCGAGCATTCCGCGCCGATTCCCGGCGCGCGGGAATGTCTCGCGGGGCTGCGGGGCAGAGGACTCAAGATCGGTTCCTGCTCCGGCTATCCCGCCGAGGTGCTGGCGCCGGTGCGCCGTGCGGCTCGCCAGGCGGGGCTCGAGGTGGACCACGCCGTCGCCGGTGACGAGGTGGTGCGCGGGCGACCCGGGCCGGCCCAGGCGCTGGCCAATGTGGTGGCGCTCGGTATCGGCGATGTGGCGGCTTGCGTCAAGGTCGATGATACCGCTCCCGGCATCGAGGAGGGGCGCGCCGCCGGCATGTGGACGGTGGCGGTGACCGATACCGGTAACGCCATGGGGCTGGATCTCGAGGGTTACCAAGCGACCCCGCCGGATGCGCTCGAGCGGCGCCGGCGCCACGTAGCCGAGCGACTGAGCGCCTGTCGCCCCCACTACCTGATCGCAAGCGTCGCCGAGCTTGACGGTGTGCTGGATAAGATCGCGGCTCGGCTCGCCCGGGGCGAGCGGCCCCAGGCCTCGTGAAGGTCAGCTCGGGGAAAAAACGGACAGGTCGAGTTCGTGGCTGCGTCCCAGCCAGATGACGCCCTGGGTATGGTCGAAGAGGTCGTCGTCGGTGCCCAGATGCACGAAGATGTCCAGCTCGCCTCGGTGGATGGCGAGCCAAGGCACGATCTCGCCGAAGGCCTCGGCCGCGAAGGATAGCTGGCAGCTCCAGCGCGGATGCGGCCCCACCGGTTGTTGATGAAAACGCCCCACCTGAACTACAAAGCGCGACTGGCATTGCTCGGCCAGGGTCCTGGCCTGGGCAAGCCCTTCGGCATCGTCGTAGTAGAGGTGGGCGTGGTAGTAGCGAATCTGCTCGACGTCGGGCATGGGACTCTCCTGGGCGCTCTGCTGATGACGTCGACAAGGATCGCGTCCCTGGCGATGCATGGCAATCGCGGTGTCACGCCCGCCTGCCCACCAGCGTTACATACCAAAGCGGCGGCCCTGGGGCCGCCGCTGTCACTTGCTCCGGCGTCGTCGGTGACGACCTTGCCGGGTCACGCTCAGGGTTCCTGGGTCGTGCCCTGGGGTGGCTCGCCGATAAAGCCCGGCATGGCCGGCGTCGGCGTGCCCTGGCGGGCGATGGCCAGGAACTGCAGGTGGCGCTCGTACTCGCCGAGCACGTCATCGATGACCTGACCCCGGGTGTAGCCATTGAGGTTCTGACCCACGCCGCCTTCGGCCAGATGCACGTCCAGGCGCAGGTAGTAGTCATCGTCCGCCGGCAGGAAGCTCGGCGTGCGCATGCGATGGGGGCGGACCTGGTAGACAAAGCTCTGCATCGCCTCGAAGTCCACCTGCAGGGTCAGCCGCGGCAGCGGTTCGCCCTCGATCTGCTCTTCGCTCAGGGTGGCCGACTGGCCGCGACGCTCGAGCTCCTCGACGAACTGTTTCAGGCCCGGGCGCAGGGCGTGCTCCATGGTCGACTCGGCACCGGCGCGGTTGGAGGTGTCCAGCGCCCGATCCAGGCGTTCCTTCCAGTTGCCGCCTTCGCCGCTGGCCGCGACCAGCTTGCGCGCGTCGGCCTTTTCCTTCTCGGTGCGCAGGGCCCGCGCGAGTCCCACCATGATGGCGAACATCACCAGCGAGAACGGCAGGGCGGTGATCACCACCGCGCTTTGCAGGGCGTCGAGGCCGCCGGCCATCAGCAGGGCGATGGTAATCAGGCCGATCACCGCCGCCCAGAAGATGCGCAGGCGGATCGGCGCGTCGTGGTTGACGTCGCGCAGAATCGAGGTGAAGTTGGCCAGCACCAGGGCGCCGGAGTCCGCCGAGGTAACGAAGAACACTACTCCGAGCAGGGTGACCACCGAGGCGGTGACGCCGATGTAGGGGTACTGCTCGAGGAAGGTGTAGATGGTGGTCTGGGGAGTGGCCAGCGCCTGCTCGCCGAGCACCGCCAGGCCGTCATTGGCGACCATGTCGATGCCGGCGTTACCGAAGATCGACATCCACGCCATCATGAAGCCCAGCGGAATCAGGAGGGCGCCAAGGGCGAACTGACGAATGGTGCGCCCGCGCGAGATGCGCGCCAGAAACAGCCCGACGAAGGGCGTCCAGGCGATCCACCAGCCCCAGAAGAAGATGGTCCACCAGCCTTTCCACTGCTGGGCGTCGCTGCCGGCGAAGGCGTAGGTGTCGAAGCTCTTGCCGACGAAGCCACTGAAGTAGTCGCCGACGTTGAGCACCAAGGCGTTGAGCAGCGCCAGGGTGTCACCCTGGAACAGCACGAACAGCAGCAGGGCGGCGGCCAGCAGCATATTGAACTCGGAAAGCCGGCGAATGCCCTTCTCGACGCCGGTGACCACCGAGATGGTCGCCAGGATCACCACCAGCACGATCAACACCACCTGGGTCGACAGGCTTTCGGGTACGCCGAACATGAAGCTCAGGCCGTAGTTGAGCTGGATGACGCCGATACCGAGGCTGGTGGCGATGCCGAACACGGTGGAGATCACCGCGGTGATATCGACGGCATTGCCGATGGGGCCGTAGATGCGCTTGCCCAACAGCGGATAGAGGGCGCTGCGGATGGCCAGCGGCAGGCGATGGCGATAGCTGAAGTAGGCCAGCGCCATGCCCATCAGCACGTACATGCCCCAGCCGGTCAGGCCCCAGTGGAGGAAGGTCTGAGGCACCGCCTGCCTAAGGGCGGCGGCGCTTTCCGGGGCCATGTCCGGGGGCGTCAGGTAGTGCGACAGCGGCTCGGCCACGCAGAAGAACAGAAGGTCGATACCGATGCCTGCGGCGAACAGCATCGAGGCCCAGGACAGCAGCGAGAATTCCGGGCGAGAGTGGTCCGGGCCGAGGCGAATGTTGCCGACCCGGGACAGGCTGATGACCAGCACGAACACCAGATAGGCCACGGCGGCCAGCATGTAGTACCAGCCGAAGGTGTCGTTGACCCAGGCAAGACCGCTGTCGAACAGGGCACCGGCCCGCTCGGTGAAGGTCATGGTGAAGAACAGAAAGACCACGATGCCGGCTACCGCGCCGTGAAAGACGACGGGGTTGAGGCGATCGCGGGAGGCGCTCTCGTGATGTGACATGCACGTGCTCCCTCGAGGATGAAGTGAGACAGAGCCTGCCCGGCGAGGCTATCGCCGTTCTCCACGATGCCGTCCTGGCATCCTGATGCTGCTTCCGTGAGCGTTACGCCATTTTGTTAATTGACCGACCAATTAACAAAATGATGATGGCGGAGTGGCCGAGTCGTGGCTCGGCACCTGTGGGCGGCTCTTGCGAAGGGTCTGGGTGACCCACCGCGGCCAGGGGCGCGCGGTTATTTTATTGATTGAACGTTCAATAAAATACAGAGATGGGGAGCATCTTTCAACCCGAGGGGGAGAAACGGCGGGCAGGGGGCGCACGAAAACGCCATGCCCGAGGCTCGGACATGGCGCGTTGGTATGGGGCTTTCTGGTCCCCCGGAGCGGCGCCTATGGCCGAACCGGTGGCGTCAATATCAGGCCTCGGGGGCGTGATGCTTGTCGGAACCATGAGCGCGGTGCTCACCCGGACCACCGCGCGGGTGGTCGCCGTGGCCCGGCATCATGGTGTGCTTCAGTTCACGCAGCTGGCGCTCGTCGAGGATCTCGGCCAGCTGGTCACGGGTGGAGGACATCAGTTCGCGCCAGGCGTCATGACGGGCTTCGGGGTTCTCGAACTCCTGGGCCTTCAGCGCTTCGGCGCCTTCCTTGAAAGATTCGCGAGCGGCGTTGAAGGCTTCGCGCTCGTCGTCGGACAGCTCCCACTTGTCGACCAGGGCGTTGATGCGCTCCTCGCGCAGCTCGTGGCGGGCACGTTCGAGGGCGGCGACACCGTCTTCACCGAGGATCTCCATGCGCTGCTCGCGGAAATCATCGTTGAGTTCCTTGACCTCCTGACGGTGCTCCATGGCGGCCTGCTTCAGGGCTTCGCGGGTCTCGGCGTCGATGCCGGCGCGGTCAAACAGCTCGGCGCGCATCTCGCCCCCGTCGTGGCGCGGGCCTTCTGGGCGGTCGGGCGAGGCTGTTGCGGTCATGGCGACCGGCAGCAGGGCGGCAGAGACAGCGGCGGACAGCAGGGCCTTGCGGGCAAATGTCATTTTCATGGGTCGACTTCCTTCAGCGTTGATGCCTCGTCACAGGACGTGGCGTTATGGCGGGCGATGCCCTTGTTGACGTGATCCATCTTGACCCTGGCTCGTGCAAGGCTGATGCAGCCAATGTGCAGAGAAGCGGCAAGCGCAGACGAGTTCGTGCAACGCAGGGTTCGAATTTTCGATGGGGGAGTAGAGCAGCGGCCGAGGAGTCGGCGCCGGTGAAATTTTCTTCAATACCGAAGGCCGTCATCGCGTCAGCCTGAAACGCCATCCTGTGAGGCATGTGTGATGACGTTTTCTCTGGAAGAACTGCTGGCGATCTTCGCCTTCTCGCTGGTGGCCTCGATATCGCCGGGCCCGGTCAACCTGCTGATCCTGTCCACCGGAGTGGGTCACGGCTGGCGCCGAGCGATGCCCCTGGTGGTGGGTGCCAGCGGCGGTTTCACCCTGCTGCTGGGCCTGCTTGCGGCGGGGCTCGGGAGTGTCTGGCTGGCGCTGCCCGGGCTTCAGTGGCTGGTGCGGCTGGCGGGCCTGAGCTTTGTGGCCTGGCTGGCCTGGCGCCTGTGGACGGACGCAGGCGACTGGGGCACGGACCAGCGGCGTGAACCGCCGGGTCCCGCCACCGGCGCGCTGATGCAGTGGCTCAACCCCAAGGCCTGGATCGCCTCGCTGGCAGGGTTGGGACTGTTTACGGCGGGACGGGGAAGCGTCGATATCGCGCTGTTCACCCTGGTCTGGGGCAGCGTCTGTCTGGCGAGCGCCATCGGCTGGGCGTGGCTCGGTGGACACGCCCGGGGCTGGCTGTCGTGCGAGGCAAGACGGCGGGTTCTCCAGCGCCTGCTGGCGGCCTTGCTGATTTGCAGCGGCGCGCTGATGCTGCTGTGAGGCAGCTTGCGGCCACCGGTACGACGGTCAGGCGCGCTGCTTAAGGTGCTGAATCTGACCCTTCAACGGGCCTGGCATCTGATCTTGCATATAACCTTGCATCTGATCCTGCATATGACCCTGGATATAGTGCCCCGGGGTGGTGGCCAGCAGCTTCTTGAAGGTGCGCTGCAGGTGCGCCTGGTCGGCGAAACCGCAGTCGTTGGCGACCGCAGCGATGGGATCGCCCCGTCGCAGTCGTTGCCTGGCATGACGCACGCGCAGGTCGATCAGCGCAGCATGGGGGGGGGTGGCATAGTGACGTCGAAAGCCCGAAATCAGGCTGGTGGCGCGGCACTCGGCGGCGGCGCAAAGATCGTCCAGGCGCAGCTCTTGCTGCCAGTCGTCGTGAAGCCGCTCCCAGGCGCGCACCAGTCGCTCGGGAGGCGCGCCATGTTCTGCCTCGCCTTGCGCCGGCAGGTCGAGCAGGCCTGTCAGGCGCTCGGCGAGCCGCTCAAGCACGGTCTCGCGCTCAAGCAGGCTGGCATCCCCATCGGCAAGGGCGTCGGTGGCGACGCGAATGGCATGGTGAAGGTGGGGGTCTTGCGTCGTCAGTGCCGAGAACACCGCGCCGTCGTCGCCGTCGAGGCCGCAGCGCTCGGTCAGCCAGGCGCTGTCCAGGTAGAGCATGTCGTAGCCCCAGTCTCGCTCGCTCAAGGCGTTGCAGGCGTGGACGTCGCCGGGGTTGATCAGCACCACGTCTCCCTGGCGCACCTCGAGGGTACGGTGGCGGTTGAGGAAGCTCGAGTGGCCCTGGACGATCGCGCCCAGCGAGTGGGTGTCGTGGCTGTGGGGTGCGTGGCTGAGCCGGTGCCCGCCCCTGACCCGGCGCGCCTCGACCTGGGGCATCCGCGGGTCGCGCAGGTAGCGGGAAAAGGTGGCAGCGATCCTGGGGGGCATGACGGTCTTCCTGGCAAGACGCCGTGGCTGCGTCGAGGTCTTCACTCTCGTCGATCCTGGGATGCCAGGCAAGAGACGCCTGCGCTGGATCAAGGGAGAGGGGAGTTTGTCAGGCATTTTTGGCGTCGCAACCCTTGGCGAGGCCAAAGCCTGATAGCCGTCAACGAGGCCCGCGGGGGGCATTGTTAAGGTCTGTCATCTTTTTTCAAGGCGCGCTGTCAATTCGACGAACGGTCAGGGGGACTTGGCTCGGCATCGGACAGCAGCGTCACCTCAGACATCGAGATCCACATGACAGACACCGTGACGTCCACCCGGGAGGCCGGCGAGGCTCCCAGCTATCGCGAGATGCACCGCGATGCCAGCGAATTTGCCAGCCGTTCCGACTACCTCGAGCATGAACTCAAGATCATGCGTCCCCGGCGCTATGGTCTTAATCTGATCGGCCGGGACTTCCACTTCGAACTCGAGGACCTGGTACCGGCGATTGCCGGCACCATCGGCATCATCGCCATGTACTCGGCGGTGATGATGTCCTGGGCCAATGGCCTGTCCGCCGCCTGGCCCGATGTCACCCTGGGGCGCGAGTTCGCCATCGCCGTCTCGCGCCTGGAGATGCTGCTGCCGGTCCTGCTGTTCTGCGTGCTGGGCTCAGGTATCTTCAATCCGCGTGCCAACCTGGCCGGCAATCACGGCCCGATGATTCCGCTGATCGCCAGCATGGCCCTGGCTGGTGCCCACCCGCTGGCCCTGGCGCTGTGGATCGGCGCCTTTGGCCTCGGCCTTTCCTGGGTCAAGGGCGGCTCGCGCCTGGTCAACCTGACCTCCCAGGGCACCGCCGGTGGTCTACTGATCTTCCTCGGCTTTTCCGGCGCCATGAGCCAGATCGGTAGCCTCAAGGCGTGGGGCATGGGGCTCGAGGGCCAGATGGGTTACGTCGCCCTGGTGGTGCTAGCGGTCAATATCCTGCTGTACGCCGTGCTGGCGCGGTTGGGCAAGCGCTGGCTGGCGATTCCCGCCTGCGCGGTCACCGGCCTGGTGGTGGCGCTGGCGCTGGGTGCGGGCTTTGATCTCGAGTTCACCACCGAGACCGGCCTGCCGCCGCTCAGCCCGAGCTACTGGTGGGGCAGCACCGACCACGGCTGGATGCTGGGGCTGCCGAACATGCAGCACTTCATCGCCTCGCTGCCGTTCGCGATCCTGGCGGTTGCCATGTGGTCACCGGACTTTCTCGGTCATCGCATCTTCCAGGAGATGAACTATCCCAAGGGGACCGATCGGGTACTGATGGACGTCGACGACACCATGACGATGTGCTCGCTGCGTCAGGTGGTCGGTACCGCCCTCGGCGGTGGCAATATCACCTCGTCCTGGGGCACCTATATGATCCCGGCGGCCATCGCCAAGCGGCCGATTCCCGCCGGCGCCATTTTGCTGGGGCTGTTGACCATCGCCATCGCCATCCTCGGCTTCCCCATGGACGTGGCGGTGTGGCCTCCGGTGATGTGCGTGGCGCTTTTGGTCGGAGTCTTCCTGCCGATGCTCGAGGCCGGCGTGCAAATGATCAAGGAAAGTCGCGACGCCCAGGCCGCCGGCGTTTGTCTGTTCGCCGCGGCGGTCACCAACCCGGTGCTGGCCTGGGCGGTGACCATGCTGCTCGACAACAACGGCTGGATCGGTGATCGCGAACGCGCCACCCGGCTGTCGCTGGCCGACCGTCTGATCATCCCCGCCTCGGTGCTGGGGGTGTGTCTGTTCGCCATGCTGGCGGTGGGCATGTTCGAGGGACAGTACGGGATTCCCGCGCTGTTCTAGATAGGCCGCAAGTGCCATACGCAAGAGGCCGCCCTTGGGCGGCCTCTTGCGTTATCGGTGAGTCGGTCGAGACACTTCGCCGACCGGCTTGCTTGGTGCTGGCAACTGAATCTTCGGGCCTGCCGTCAGTCGAGGCGAAACAGTTAGAAGGGGCTCTCGATTACGGCCATGGCAGCGTGACAGAGGGCACAACGTGATATATGGCGGCCCCCTGAGTACGGTGCTCGATTCGCCTCTCCACGCAAGTGGCCCTTCCACCGGCAGGAATGGAGAGGCGCGCTCAGCAAGCGATGGCCTGAATGCCTTTTTTCTGGATGACTGCCAGTAGCCTCAGCGCGGGCCCTCCTGGACGCTTCACGCCGCGCTCCCAGTCTGAGACCAGGTTCTTGCTGACGTTGAGGTAGCGAGCGAAGACAGACTGAGAAAGATTTTCGCGCTCGCGCAGCGCTCTGATGGCGTCGGGGGAAATCATTTCTACCGTGGTGAGGCAGCTCTCATCGAAGTCGCGCATAGTTTGCTTGTCGACGGCGCCTACCTCGTGCAGAGCTTCCATGGTTTCATGGATCGCCGCCATCGCTTCGCTACGGTATTTCTTCGCCATCGTCTTCCACCTCCAAAAAATACCCCTTATGAATCAACTCGACCAGGTGCTCTTCTGACAGCTCGAGGATGTGTTGGGCGGCCCGTTTGAACGCAACCTTTTCCTCGTCGCTGATATTGCTCTGTTGGCTCTTGGCGAAGCCGTAAACGAAGAAGGCTCGGTGTGCCTGGCGGTAGAGGATGATCGTGCGGTAGCCGCCTGACTTGCCTTGCCCGGGACGAGCCACCCGCTGCTTGATCACGCCTCCGCCCAGGTCAGCATCGATCAAGCCCCGTTCCGCTCGCTGGATAGCGTCGCGCAGCGCGGCGGCGTCAAGTTTCTGTTTTCTGGCGAAGCGTTCAAACCAGGCGTTCTTGAAGATCCTCACCGGCCGTGTCCTTGCCATTCGTAGTGTACTACATAGTGTGACATCATGCGGCCCGCAGCAACTGTCCTGCCTGCAGCAGGGCGTTGCAGGGCAGTGTCTCCTTTTCGATGCATAAGACGCGGGGCATCAAGCAGATAAAGAGAAAGGCAGAGCGGCCGGGCGATGTCCAGCCGCCGAGGGACTGCTGCCGAGGGACGGTTGCCGAGGGACGGTTGCCGAGGGACTGCTGCCGAGGGACGACTGCCATGACAGGCAGCCCCGAGGATCACTCTTCCGGCTGGTACTTGTAACCCACGCCGTAGACGGAGCGGATGATCTCCCGCTCGGGCCAGATATCGGCGATCTTCTTGCGCAGCTTCTTGATATGGCTGTCCACGGTGCGCTCGGAGACGATGCGGTGGTCGCGGTACATGTGGTCCATCAACTGCTCGCGGGCGAAGATTCGCCCCGGCGAGTGCATCATCACCTTGAGCAACTGGAATTCCACCGCGGTGAGGCCAAGGTCCTGACCGTCGGCCAGGGCGCGCCAGCCGCTTTCGTCCAGCACCAGGTCGTGGTTGGCTTCGCTGTCCTGCTGGTGTGCCTGGCTGCGGCGCAGCACAGCCTTGACCCGGGCGACCACCTCGCGCGGGCTGAACGGCTTGCAGATGTAGTCGTCGGCACCCAGTTCGAGGCCCAGCAGGCGGTCTACCTCCTCGACTCGGGCGGTCAGCATTACCACCGCGATATCGGGCCAGCGCTGACGGATCTCGCGGCACAGGGTCAGGCCGTCGGTGCCAGGCAGCATCAGGTCCAGCAGTACCAGGCTGGGGCGCGACTCGGCCTCGCTGAGGTAGCCGACCACCTGGTCGCCGTGGTCGATATGGTGGGTGGCGTAGCCGCTGCCCTCCAGGTAGTCCGCCACCAGACGGGCGATCTTGGGTTCGTCCTCGACGATCAGGATGTCGTCGAGACTGGCGTCGGTGTCGTTCATTCATCGTCCTCGTGCTGCTGATGGTCCGGCAGGGCCGGAAAACGCAGGGTCCAGCATAACCCGCCAAGCTCGGAAGGGGAGGGGCGCATGTCGGTGTCGTGGGCGCGGGCCAGGGCGGTGGCGATGGACAGCCCCAGGCCGCTGCCGCCGCTTGAGCGGTTGCGCGAGCCTTCCACCCGGTAGAGGCGTTCGGTCAGCCGCGGCAGTTCGTTGACCGGCACCCCGGGGGCGCTGTCTTCCCAGCGCAGCACCCAGTCGTCGGCCTCACGCCGCAGCGATACCTTGAGGCGCCCCGGCGCCTGGGTGTAGGCGCAGGTATTGTCGATCAGGTTGTTCCATAGCTGGCGCAGGCGCTGCAGGTCGCCGCGAATCCACGCCGGGCCCTGAATATCGTGCTCGAGGGTCAGGCCATGATCGGCAAGCCAGCCCTCCGCTTCGTCCAGCCGGGTGGCCAGTTGCTCGCCCAGGTCCAGCGGTGCGAGCTGGACTTCCAGCGCGCCGGCGTCGCTCTGGGACAGCAGGCGCAGGTCGGCGACCAGGCGCTCTAGCTGGCCGACCTCTTGGGACAGCGAGCGCAGGTTGTCCTGGTCGAGGGCGCGAATGCCGTCCTGCATCGCTTCTATCTCGCCGCGCAGCACCGCCAGTGGGGTGCGCAGCTCGTGGGCGATGTCGGAGACCCAGCGGGTACGTGCCTCGCGGCTGGCCTCCAGGGTTTCCGCCAGCACATTGAAGTCGTGGGACAGGCTGGATAGCTCGTCGCGACCGCGCTCCGGCAGGCGGATGCTGTAGTCGCCCTCGGTCAGCCGGCGGGTGGCCAGCGCCATGCCGCGGGCGCGTCGGCCCATCCACCAGGACAGGGCGGCGGCCAGCAGCAGCGAGGTCAGCGCCAGGGCGATGACGATGATGGTCAGGTTGCGTTGCTGCTGGGCCAGAAACAGTCGGTCCATGCGTGCCATCAACTGCTCCGGCGGGCGATAGCCCAGGGTGCCGACCTGGCGGCCCGCGCTCATCACTGGCAGCCAGCGCAGCTCGGCGGCCATGTCGTCCTTGTCCGGGGGCAGGCCGATCACCGGCAGGCCGCTTTCGTCATGGAGCACGAAGTCCCTGGGGTCGCCCAGGTCGCCTTCGATGCTCATCGGCGGCAGGTTGTCGCCGGGCCAAAGCTGGCGGCGTACCAGGTGGTGCCAGGCGCGCGGCGACTGGCGCAGCCACTGCCAGTTCTGGCGTCGCGCCCAGGCCTCGCCGAGGCCTTCCGCCAGGGTCTCGGCGCGCTGGGTCTGGGAGCGGTCGAGGTACTCGATGAAGCCCTGGTCGAGGCTGCGCGAAATCGCCACGAACACCAGCCCGGCGATGGCCACATTGACCACCAGGATGATGACGAAGAGCTTCAGACCCAGACGTGAGAAGGCCGGGCGAAACAGGCGTTTCGCGGACATGCGACGATTCCTTGACCGAAATGGCGAAAAAGATGAACACAGCATGCCATCGTCGGCGCCAAAAAGGCGCCAATAACGGTGAAACCTTTGTGCAGCCTTCGCCGACGGATGAGTCGAGCGTTCACCTCAGTCCGTAGCGGTCATACCGTCAGGGACAGCTTTCCCCGATCAGCAGTCGCGTTCCCAATAGGCGGTTCTCGGCGGGTTCCAGACCCAGCACCATGCGCGCGGCGACGCGCCCCTTCTCGATGCTGTCCTGGCGTACGGTGGTCAGTCGTGGGGCTCGGTACTGGCCTTCTTCGATACCGTCGAAGCCGGTCAGGCGCAGGTCCTCGGGGACGCGGATACCACGCTGTTCGGCCAGGGTCAGGACGGTCAGGGCGATGCGGTCGGACATGCACAAAAGCAGATCCGGGCGCTGTTCTGCCGGCAGGTCGAGGATCTCCTCGATCACCGGGGCGCAGACCGCGTGGGTGTTCTCGTCGATGTTCCACACCGGGACGCTGGTGGGGTCGATGTCGTGTTCGTCCAGGGCGCGGTGGAAACCGTCCAGGCGCGAGCGGGTGATGGTGCGATGGGCATCGAGGCAGCGATGCTCGGCACTCACCGGGCCATTATAGGATTCATCGATCAAGCGCAGGCTGAGGATACCGACCCGCCGTGGACGTTTTTTCAGTGCGTGGCAGGCGATGGCGTAGCAGGCCGGTTCGTTGTCGATATGGACGGTGGGGCGGGCATCGATATGAAAGTCCACCCCGACCAGTGGACGCTGGGCCGGTAGCTCGTTGATCAGCCGATCCCCGGGCATCAGACCATAGACGACAAAGCCGTCGGCCATGCTGGCGGAGCCCGGGTGACAGAGTGCGTCGGCGTGACGGGGAGATTCGGGCTGACGTCCCGACAGCAGCAGCAGGGTGTGCCCGTGGGCGTCGAGCACCTCGGTGATGCCGGTCAGAAGCTCGCTTGAAACCGCGTCGTTGAGGCTGTAGGTCAGGGTCTCTGCCAGCACCACCGCGACGATGCGGGACTGCCCGGTACGCAGGCTGCGGGCCCTGGCGTCGGGGCCGCGGTAGCCCAGGCGTCGGGCCTCCTCGAGGATGTGCTCGCGCAGGGCGCGAGACAACTGGTCGGGGCGATTGAAGGCGTTGGAGACGGTGGCCGTAGAGACCCCAAGTCGCTGGGCCAGATTCTTCAGGGTGATGGGGCGGTCCTCAGGATTCACCACGGGCTTGTCTTCCTTGCTGCGTGCACTCGACAGCATAAAGCGCTGGGCCACCGGGCGTCACGGCTTGGCAGCACAACCGGGCATCTTATTCCAGCATCACAGCGCTACCGAAAAGCGCTGAATGAGTGGTTATCGTGATCCGGCATCATAGGGCGACCATAAAGCGCTGAATGAGTGGTTGTCGTGACCCGGCATCATAGTGCGACCAAATGAGTGGTTGTCGTGATCCGGCATCATAGTGCGACCAGAAACAGAATGAGTGGTGGTGACAGCAGCGACAGGATAAAGCCGCTGACCACGGCGATGGGCACGCAGCGCACGCCACCGTGCTGCTGGATCACCGGCAGGGTGAAGTCCATCGAGGTGGCACCGCCATAACCGATCGCCAGGGGTGCGTAGCGTCGCATGACCAGCGGAATCAGCACGAAGGCCAGCAGTTCCCGGGTCAGGTCGTTGAAGAAGGCGACGCCGCCCAGAGCCGGCCCCAGGTGTTCGCCGATCAGAATGCCGGACAGCGAGTACCAGCCGAAGCCCGAGGCCATGGCCAGGCCCTCGTTCCAGGCGAGCCCGAGCATCGGTGCCGCGGCGAGTCCACCGATCAGCGAGCTTGCCGCCAGGGTCATGGCGATGAACAGGCCATGACGATTGAGCAGGATCTGTTTGAGCGGCATGCCGGAGTTGCGCAGCTGGCAGCCGATCAGCGCCAGCAGTACGTAGAGCACCCATTCTGCCAGGTGTTCCGCCAGCTCGAAGGGCGTCGTCCCCCAGCGTCCCACCAGCATCAGCCCGATGACCAGTCCGGCGATCACCACCCCGACCAGTGACAACGAACCCGCCATGGCCGCCAGCTTGCTGGTCGGGGCGCCGTCGATCACGCGTTTTTCGCCAAGGTCCAGGCGCAGTCGACGCGACAGCCACCACAGGGCGGCCAGGTTGAAGGCCGAGATGACCACGAACAGCAACAGCGCCTGGCCGCCCATGCGCGACAGCTGAGTGCCCAGGTCGGGCAGGCCCGCCAGGCTCACCCCCATCAACAGCAGGATCAGGTAGATCGATGCGCTGACGCCGCGATTGATCCAGGCCATGATGCTTGCGCGGCGTACCGGTACCAGATAGCCCAGCACCAGCGGCAGCAGCACGATCAACAGACCGGTGAACATGAACGAACTTCCTTGCTCGATGGAGGCGGTGCGTGTCGGTCAGGCACCGCATCGATGAATTGCTGCGCTCGTGAGCCCGTCCGTCGAGGATGAGCAGGACAAATCGGTGGTCAACGGCGCGACCAAAAGCGCAATACTCTATGCAAGTTTCACAAGGGAGAAAAGACGACCAAAGCGTCAGTGGTCGGCAAGATCGGTGCCATACCTCAGACGTCGACAAGGCATCCTGGCAACGAGCCGCCGGACTCGGCGGGGCGGAAGGCCGGATGGTGGTGAGGCAGGGCGGCTGAACGAGCGCCTGACCAAGCGCCCAAAAAGGCGCCCGAGGAAGGGAAAAGCGAAGCAGCTTCAGTTGTTGGAAGTGGTCAAGGAGGTCAGGCTCAGCCGACTGACCCGCTCGCCGCGTTTGATGTAGTCCACCCCCAGCAGCAGGCCGGGCAGGTCCGGGTGGAAGGCCACGACCATGTGGCGGTCGTCCTTGCCGGGCTCGACCAGGCGGACCCGCAGGGCGTCCACCATGCGCCCGTTCACGTCGATGGCGGCGGTGGGCAGCGGGCTTGCGACCAGGGTCTCGATGTCGCCCTTGTGATCGAGATAGTGAATCTCGCAGCCGCTGGCGCAGCGCTCTCGCTGGACGCTACGTGACAGATCCACCAGTGCGGTCTGACGGTCGGGGTGACGCCGAAGCTGACGGTTGTCCAGTCGGTAGCTCTTGCCGATGCCCAGCAGCCGATAGCCACTGGAATAGCCCAGCGCACGCAAGCCGTCGCCGTTCTCGGCGAAGCGTGCGGTTTCCTGACCTTCGGCGATGGCCACCTGGGCGCGCATGTCGCTGCGCCAGTGATCGCCTTCGCGGTACACCCGATGATGCACGGTGGCATCGGGCCAGCCATCCACCGACAGGTGGTAGCGGGCATCGAAGCTGGCCATCGATGCGGCTTGTGCCGCAAACGGCAGCAAGAACAGTAGCCATAGCAGCCCCGCCGCGAGGCGCGGGCGAAGAGACGGCGAGCGGTAGACGATGGAGTTGCTGGGCATAGTAGCGTCCGCTGCTTGAGTGGCGTATGGAAACGAGCTGTCACCTTGGGAGGCCGGTGCGCCCTGAAGGTTCCCCGGCGGGCTGGCAGAAGCACGGTCCAGTGGTTACGCTGCATTACAGCATGGTCGCCATCATGACCCTGCGCCGCCCCTCAATGACCAAGGAGTTTGCCACATGGCACGTTTGCTGCTGCTCGCGGGAGATTTTGTCGAGGACTACGAAATCATGGTGCCCTTCCAGGCGCTGCAGGCCATGGGGCATCGTGTCGATGCGGTGTGCCCCGACAAGAAGGAAGGCGACAAGGTCAAGACCGCCATCCATGACTTCGAGGGCGACCAGACCTACACCGAAAAGGCCGGGCATCTGTTCGCGCTCAACGAGACCTTCGCCGACATCACCCTGGCCGACTACGACGCCCTAGTCGTCCCCGGTGGCCGGGCGCCGGAGTACCTGCGCCTGGACGAGCGCGTGCTGGAAGTGGTGCGCCACTTCGTCGACAGCGAGAAGCCGGTGGCCGCTGTCTGCCACGGCGCCCAGCTTCTGGCGGCGGCGGTGTCACTGTCTGGACATCGTATCTCGGCCTATCCCGCCTGTGCCCCCGAGGTACGCCTGGCGGGTGGCGAATTTGTCGACATCGAAGTCACCGACGCCATCACCTGCGGCAAGTTCGTGACCGCGCCGGCCTGGCCCGCGCACCCGGAGTGGCTGCGCCAGCTCAACGAATTGCTGTAGGTCCGACAGGCGGGCCCTTCTGGCCTGGGTACAGGCCCAGGCCAGGAGCGAGTCCAGTCCCCCTGGAAACCTGGCCGCTGGGCTCTTGGTAGAAAGCCACTTGACGACGACTAGACGACTGGTCTAGTGTCTGGGGCATGACAACCAAGGCTCCCACACGTGACCTGTTGATACAGGTCGGCATGAACACCTTTGCCGAGCACGGCTATACGGCGACGGGCATCAATACGGTGCTCAAGGCTGCTGGCGTGCCCAAGGGTTCCTTCTACCACTATTTCTCCAGCAAGGAGGCCTTCGGCCTTGCCGTGGTCGAGGTGTTCGCCGAAGACTACGACGAGCGCTTCCAGGCGCTCTTGGTGAATTCCCACAACGCCCCCGTTGCGCGCCTGCGCCACTATTTTGAAGACGTGCGCCAGGCGATGGCCGAGTGCGGCCACACCCGGGGTTGCCTGATCGGTACCCTGGGCCAGGAAATGTCTTCCCAGAGCGATTGCCTGCGCGATGCCCTGGACGCCATCTTCAAGCGCTGGGAAGGCTACTTCACCAGCTGCCTCAAGGAAGGCCAGGCCGACGGTAGCGTGCGTGACGACATCACGCCCCAGGCCATGGCGGCCTTTATTCTGGCCGGCTGGCAGGGGGCGCTGCTGCGCTCCAAGATGGCCAGAACCTGTGAGCCTCTAACCGAATTCGAGAATACGTTACTGGCCTGCATCAAACGCTAACGCATCGAGGTGAAGGCGTGGCAGGGTGGGTCCTCGATTCCCCTGCCGTTTTCTTGGCCCTAAGTAATAATAGACTGGTCTATAAAACCCTCTATTTTTGTACAAAACTGCTTGATATGTGATGCATGAGTTGTACGGTAAGGGCAGAACATTCGCTACAACGTTAGTCGAACACCTTGGGCAGCGGTTGGCGAGAGCCAATGAAGCGCCAGCCACCGTTCAGCCGTGCATCCTCGCTGAGGCCGCAGCGCCTCGTGGTATCAGCTTCACGACAGGAGATTTCCATGAGCGAGCAAGATCCCCTCTTTACCCCGCAGGTCCTCGGTGACATCACCCTGCCAAACCGAGTGCTGATGTCGCCGCTGACCCGTTCTCGCGCGGCCCAACCGGGGGACGTGCCCCAGGCGATGAATGTCGAGTACTACCGTCAGAGGGCCGGCGCGGGCCTGATCCTGAGCGAGGCCACCCAGATCTCGCCCCAGGGCAAGGGTTACGCCTTTACCCCGGGCATCCATAGCCAGGAGCAGATCGCTGGCTGGCGCCGTGTCACCGACGCCGTGCATGACGCCGGCGGTCGTATGCACGCCCAGCTATGGCACGTGGGAAGAATCTCGCATCCGGAGCTGCAGCCCGGTGGAGCCGACCCGGTGGCGCCCTCGGCGATCAAGCCTGAAGGCGCCAAGACCTTCATCAGCGCCGAGTCCGGCATGGTCGAAGTGCCGACCCCGCGTGCGCTCGACACCGACGAGCTTCCAGGCATCGTCGAGCAGTACCGCCAGGCGGCGATCAACGCCCGCGAAGCCGGTTTCGATGGCGTCGAGGTGCACGCCGCCAACGGCTACCTGCTCGATCAGTTCATCAAGTCCGACAGCAACGCGCGCACCGATGCCTACGGTGGCAGCCTGGAAAACCGCCTGCGACTGCCTCTCGAAGTGGTGCGTGCGGTGGTCGACGTCTGGGGCAAGGGCCGTGTCGGGGTGCGCATCAGTCCCACCGGCAGCTTCAACGATGTCCACGACCAGAAGCCCGAGGAGACCTTCCCGGCCTTCGCCGCCGCGCTCGACGAGATCGGCATCGCCTACCTCGAGGTCGTGGAAGATTCCTTCCAGGGCAACCACGAGAACGGTCGCCCCGAGTCGATCATCAGCGCCATCCGCGAGCGCTTCAGCGGTGTCTATATCGCCAATGGCGCCTACACCGCGGAGGAAGCACGTGAGCGCATCGCCGCCGGCAAGACCGATCTTGTGACCTTCGGTCGTCCCTTCATCGCCAATCCGGACCTGCCGGAGCGCTTTCGTCGCGGAGCAGAGCTCAATGAGCCGGACTACGACACCTTCTACGGCGGCGATGAAAAAGGCTATACCGACTACCCGTTTCTCGAAGATCGCTAGCGCTTGAAGATCGCTGGCGCGATGACATCTTTTTCTCGATGACCGCCAAGCGGTTCGCCGTCTTGCCAACGTCATCGATCTGGAACATTTCAAGGGGCCTTGGCGGCCCGACAGGAGGACTGCATGGACGTGAACAACCTGAATACCGACGGTATCAAGGACAAGGTCGTGATCATCACCGGTGCCAGCAGTGGGCTGGGTGAGGCCACCGCCAAGCGCCTGGCCAAGGGCGGCGCACGCCTGGTGCTTGGCGCGCGTCGCGAGGACCGCCTCAAGGCACTGTGCGACGACATCAAGGCTGACGGTGGACAGGCAGTCTACCGTGTCACCGACGTGACCAGCCGTGAGCAGGTCGAGGCCCTGGCCAAGCTCGCCCGCGACGAATTCGGGCGCATCGACGTGCTGGTCAACAATGCCGGGCTGATGCCGCTTTCGCCGTTGGACAAGCTCAAGGTCGACGAGTGGGAGCAGATGGTCGACGTCAACATCAAGGGCGTGCTCTACGGTATCGCCGCGGTGCTGCCGACCATGCGCGAACAGCACGAAGGCCACGTGATCAATCTGTCTTCGGTCGCCGGGCATGTGGTGTTCCCCGCCGCGTCGGTCTATTGCGCGACCAAGTTCGCGGTCAAGGCGCTGACCGAGGGCCTGCGTCAGGAATCCAATGGCGAGATTCGCGCGACCAATATCTCTCCTGGCGCGATCGACACCGAATTGACTCGGACGATCAGCGATGATGAGACCGCCGAGGGGGTCAACGAGCTCTACACACTGGCCATCGATGCCGATGCAGTGGCGCGGGCGATCGCTTTTGCGGTAGAGCAGCCGGGGGACGTCGACGTCAACGAACTGATCCTGCGCCCCACTCGCCAGGAGCTGTAAGGACTGGCGATCGACTGGCGTCGCCGTCCAGGGAGACGCCAGTCCGGCCGCGGCGCAATACGCCAGGTCGCTCCAAGGTGCTTCGTCTGACGCTATTTTTCGCTAGGCTTGTGTATCTTTACTGCATCAATGAACCCGGCGGTGCCGGGTGGTGCCCCACTCAACGAGAAGGAACATCATGAGCAACGATGCCGAGTATCAGCCGCCGAAGGTCTGGAAGTGGGAAGGTGAGAGTGGCGGCCATTTCGCCAGCATCAACCGTCCCATCGCCGGTGCGACCCACGACAAGGCGCTGCCGGTGGGCAAGCATCCGCTACAGCTCTACTCCCTGGCCACGCCCAACGGGGTCAAGGTCAATATCCTGCTCGAGGAACTGCTGGCGCAGGGCCACGATCAGGCCGAGTATGACGCCTGGCTGATCCGTATCGGCGAGGGCGACCAGTTCTCCAGCGGCTTCGTCAAGATCAACCCCAACTCCAAGATTCCGGCCCTGGTGGACCACACCACCACGCCGCCGACCCGGGTCTTCGAGTCGGGTTCGATCCTGCTCTACCTGGCCGAGAAGTTCGGCGCCTTCCTGCCGACCGAGCACAAGGCGCGTACCGAAGCGATGAGCTGGCTGTTCTGGCAAATGGGCTCGGCTCCCTACCTGGGCGGTGGTTTTGGCCACTTCTACGCCTACGCGCCGGAAAAGTACGAGTATCCGATCAACCGCTTCACCATGGAGACCAAGCGCCAGCTCGACGTGCTCGACCGTCATTTGGCCGAGCACGAGTACCTGGCCGGTGACGAGTACAGCATCGCCGACATGGCGACCTTCGCCTGGTACGGCCAGCTCGCCCTGGGGCGTCTATACGACGCGGCGGAGTTCCTGTCCGTGCACGAGTACGAGCACGTCCAGCGCTGGGCCAAGGCCATCGATGCGCGCCCGGCGGTACAGCGTGGACGCATGGTCAACCGCACCTTCGGTGAGCCCGAAGAGCAGCTCCACGAGCGTCACGACGCCAGCGATTTCGAACTGCGTACCCAAGACAAGATCGGCGACGACGCTTGATCCACTGAAATTCAAACGTCGCTTTCAGCACCGACAAGGGCGCCTCCGAGGAGGCGCCTTTTTTTGTGAATCAATCTGGGGCTTGATCCGGGGGCGGGCCAGGAGCGCGAGGCGATCGCCGCCTCGTTCCTTACCGGCCCTCGCTGGCACTTTCCGGCTCCTGGGTCAGTAGCCCGCGTCGGGGTCGACGGTCTCGATGTCCTCGCCCTTGTCCAGGGCATCGAGGCTTGCGGCGACCTGATCGAGCGCTTCGCTCAAGGGTGTCGGTCCTGCCATGTGAGGGGTGACGATGACCCGCGGGTGGCGCCACAGCGGGCTGGATTCCGGCAGCGGCTCTGTCGGGAAGGCATCGAGCAGCGCGCCCCGGAGGCGACCTTCCTGGCGCTGGTTCTTGTCGCCCAGCGCTGCGAGCAGGGCGTCCTCGTCGATCAGGGTGCCGCGCCCGGGGTTGATCAGGCTGGCCCCCTCGCGCATCTTGCCGAGTGTCTCGGCGTTGATGATGTGGCGGGTCGAGGAGGTATCGGGCAGCAGCAGCACCAGGGTCTTCACCCGCGACAGGAGCCGGTCGAGCCCTTCGTCACCGCTCAGACATTCGATGCCGTCGATGTCCTTGTGCGAGCGACTCCAGCCGAGCACCGGGAAGCCATCGGCGGCGATGGCCCGGGCCACCTTGGCGCCGATGGCGCCGAGGCCGAGCACGCCCACCGGCCAGTCCGGCTTGTCGATCACCTCGTGCTCACGCCACTCGCACTGCTGCTGCTGGCGAGCGTAGCGGTCGAAGTCGCGCTGGAAGTGGAAAAGACCGTAACGCACGTAATCGGCGATCAGCTCGGCCATGCCGGCGTCACGCAACTTGACGATGGGAACGTCGCGAGGCAGGGCCGGGTTGCCGAGCAGGGCGTCGACGCCGGCCCCCAGGTTGACGATGCCCTTGAGTCCGGTGCACTCCCGCAGCAGCGTCTCGTCTGGCTTCCAGGCAGCCAGGAAGTCCGCCTGGGCGCGCTGCTCGCGGTCGGCCTCCTGACTCTTCCAGATGGTGGCCTGGGGCAGCCGCTCGCTTAGCGCCTGCTGCCACTGGTCGGCCTGGTCGGTGTGTACGATCACCTTCATGACAATTCCGCTCCGGTCGAATGAATGGGGTTCAGTAGACAATCTGCATCATGGGCGGCGGAGCGTCATCCAGCAGGCTGGCAAGGCGCTTGAGGCCGTCCTCGAGACGTTCGATCTCGGGCTCCGCGCCGAGGCTCAGGCGCACTCGGCGTGGCGCCGGACTCTGTTCGACCATGAAGGGGGTCGCGGTGGTGATGGCCACCCCTTCCTGTTCGGCCAGCTGCTGGAGTTCCTCGGCCCGCCAGCTACCCGGCAGTGACAGCCAGACGTGCAGGCTGGTGGGGCGGGAGGCCCTGCCATGGCTGTGCAGGATGCGTGCGGCGAGCTGCTGGCGCTCTGCCAGCAGTTCGCGTTGCTGCTGGGCCATGCGCTCGATGGTGCCGTCCTCCAGCCATAGATTGGCGACCTCGAAGCACAGCGGTGTGGCCATCCAGGAGGTCGCCCGCAGGCGGGGCAGGGTGTGGTGCAGCTGACTGCGTGGCACCGTCAGATAGCCGGCGCGAAGCCCGGGCAGGGTGGCCTTGGTCAGACTGGTGACGTGGAACGCATGGGAAGGGATGCGCGCGCTGATCGGCATCAGCGGCTCGGGCTCGAGCAGGGTGTGGACGTCATCCTCGATCAGCCACACCCCGTGGCGCTCCAGAATGGCGGCGATCTCGTCGCGGCGCGTCTCGTCCAGGGTGGCCCCGGTGGGATTGAGCTGGCACGAGGTCAGGCACACGGCGCGCGGTTTGAAGCGATGACAGGCGGCGTCGAGGGCGTCGGGTACGATGCCCTGGCTATCGATGGTGACGCCACGCAGCTGGAAGCCCAGGGTACGCGACAAAGCGATCAGGCCATGGTCGGTCAGTGCCTCGGTAAGGACCAGGTCGCCGTGCTGTACCACGCTGGAAATCGCCAGCATGATGCCGTGGGCGCCACCGTTGGTCAGGATGCGGTCGTCCGCTTCACCGGGCATGCCCAGGCGCTCGTTCAGCCACCAGCTGGCGCGTTCGCGCTGATGGGGCAGGCCGGCGATCGGCCGGCAGGCCGTGAAGACGTCGGGATGTGCGCTGTCGGCCAGCGTTCTCAGGGCATCGCGAAAGTGCTGGTCATGGCTTGGGGGACAGACCGGATGGGCGATCGACAGGTCGATCACCGCCTGTTCGGTTCGCGGCTCGCCGGCCCTCAGGTAGGCGGATTCGCGGTTGTCATCGAGAGCGTTGATCCAGGTGCCGCTGCCGACCCTGGCCTGCACCAGGCCCATCTTTTCTGCCTGTGAATAGGCTCGTGACACCGTCTGGACGCTGACGCCTATGTGCTCCGCCAACTGTCGATGGGGCGGCAGTCGGGTGCCTGGCGTAAGCTCACCGGAACGGATCGCGCGAGAAAGTGCCCGCGCAATAGCAAGATACTTGGGTTGGCTATCATCCAGGTACGGCAGCAGGTCAATTGTCATGATCCAATAAAGCCTTTGACCGGTAGCTTATTCGTAGTGCTAGTATCAGCAAGACGGCATTGATCAGTCATTGTCATGACGCTGTTAAGAGCTTCTCATGACAATTGTGACCTGTCAGCACGCTACAGGGGATGCAATGTCGCTTCAAGGGCGCGCCGGACTCCAATGAGTCCGGTTTTTCGGTGATGACACTGTGTGGCGAGTGGTTTCATGATTCAGGTATCCCTGCCGTTCACTCGTGAGGAATACGCTCAGCGCCTGCAAAAGGTGCGTGCCGAGATGGCCATGCGAGGCATCGATGTGCTGATTGTCAGCGATCCCTCCAATATGGCCTGGCTGACCGGCTACGACGGCTGGTCATTCTATGTCCATCAGTGCGTACTGGTGGGGCTCGAAGGCGAGCCCGTGTGGTACGGACGACGTCAGGACAGCAATGGTGCCCTGCGTACCTGCTGGATGGACCCTGACAATATCACCTACTACCCCGACTACTATGTCCAGAATCCCGAGATGCATCCGATGGAGTATCTGGCACAGTCGATCATGCCGGATCGCGGCTGGTGCGAAGGGGTCGTGGGCATGGAGATGGACAACTACTACTTCTCCGCCAAGGCCTACCAGAGCCTGATCAAGGAGATGCCCCACGCGCGCTTCCAGGATGCCAACGCGCTGGTCAACTGGTGCCGGGCGATCAAGTCACCGCGTGAAATCGAGTACATGCGCATCGCCGCGCGTATCGTCGAGGGCATGCACTCGCGCATCCTCGAGATGATCGAACCGGGCCTTGCCAAGTCCAAGCTGGTCTCCGAGATCTATCGGGTCGGCATCGAGGGCTGGACCGACAGCGAAGGGCGCGTCTACGGTGGCGACTATCCCGCCATCGTGCCGCTGCTGCCTACCGGCAGCGACGCGGCTGCCCCCCACCTGACCTGGGACGACACGCCGTTTCGCGAAGGCGAGGGCACCTTCTTCGAGATCGCCGGCTGCTACAAGCGCTACCACTGCCCGTTGTCGCGCACGGTGTTTCTCGGCAAGCCGCCTCGGGACTTCGTGCGTGGCGAGTCGGCGCTGCTCGAAGGCATCGAGAAAGGCCTGGCCGTGGCCAAGCCGGGCAACCGGACCGCGGACATCGCCCTGGCGCTCGGCGCGGCCATGGACAAGTACGGCTTCGACCGAGGCGGCGCGCGCTGTGGTTATCCCATCGGCATCAGCTACCCGCCGGACTGGGGTGAGCGCACCATGAGTCTGCGTCCGTCTGACGAGACCATCCTGCAACCGGGCATGACCTTCCACTTCATGCCCGGGATGTGGATGGACGACTGGGGGCTCGAGATCACCGAGAGCATCCTGATCACCGAAAATGGCGCCGAGCCGCTGGCGGAGTTTCCACGACAGCTGTTCGTCAAGTAGGGCGGGGTCGGCTGAGCAGGGCTTGTCGATCAGGCTCTGTTGACTAGCCCTGTTGATTAGCCCTATGCAATCGGCCCTGTTGATTAGCCTTCTGTGATCGGCCCTCGGTGACCGACGTTGCCCAACACCACTACAATCCAATCTGACCGTTGTCCCTGTTTCTGGAGTCACCATGAGCAAGCGCAAGAGCCCCATCTCCGCCACCGTCGACTTCGACGCCCAGGGTGTGCAGCACGGCTTTCTGAAACTGCCCATTTCCAATGACGAGTCCGCCTGGGGCGCGGTGATGATCCCGGTGACCGTGATCGCCAACGGTGAAGGCCCCACCGCCCTGCTGACCGGTGGCAATCACGGCGACGAGTACGAGGGGATCACCGCGCTGCAGAAGCTCTCGACCTCGCTCAAGGCCGAAGACGTCAAGGGGCGGGTGATCATCGTACCGATGATGAACACCCCGGCGGCCCAGGTCGGCCGTCGCACCTCGCCGATGGACGGTGGCAACCTGAACCGCAGCTTCCCCGGTGACCCGGACGGCAGCGTGACCGAGAAGATCGCCGACTACTTCACCCGGGAGATGGTGCCCATGGCCGACGTGGTGCTGGACCTGCACTCCGGCGGCCGCACCCTGGACATCATTCCCTTCGGCGCCTCCCACGTGCTCGACAACCCCGAACAGCAGCGCCAGGCGCTGGAAGGGGCCAAGGCCTTCGGCGCGCCCTATGCGATGATGATGTTCGAGCTGGACGCCTCGGCGCTATTCGACACCGTGGTCGAGAACCAGGGCAAGATCTTCATTGCCACCGAACTCGGGGGCGGCGGCACCTCCACGCCGGAGAGCCTGGCCATCACCGAGCGCGGCATCGACAATGTGCTGATCCATTTCGGGCTCAAGGACGGCGAGGTGGCCATGCCCGAGACCCAGGTCTATCTCGATATGCCGGATGCCAGCTGCTATGTGCAAAGCGAGCACACCGGGCTTCTGGAGTTGACCTACGCCCTCGGCGACAGCATTGCCAAGGGCGACGTGATCGCCCGGGTCTACGACATGACCCGCAGCGGCGCCGAGCCGATCGAGTACCGTGCCGAGCGTGATGGTATCCTGGCGGCTCGACGCTTCCCCGCCCAGGTGAACATGGGCGACACCATCGCCGTCATCGCCGAGGTGGTCGAGACCCTGGGCGACTGAACGGGCCAGGGCTCGGGATACCGTCTTGCCCGAGCCCGCCCGCCGTTTCTCGTCATCAGCGCCCCGCCGAGAGCCTCTCGCGGGGCGGTCCCGTTCAACCACACAAGCCCGGCCATGAAACTCGACCGCTACGACCTCAAGATCCTCTCCATCCTGTCCCGCGACGGCCGCATCACCAAGTCCCGCCTGGCCGAGGCCATCAACCTGTCGGTGAGCCCCTGCTGGGAGCGCGTCCGCCGCCTCGAGAAGGCCGGCATCATCGAAGGCTACTGCGCCCGGATCAACGCAAGCGCCCTGGTCCGGCGTACCCCGGTGTGGGTTCAGATCGAACTCAAGGCCCACAATGCCGAGAGCTTCCAGCGTTTCGAGTCGCTGGTGCATGCCACCGACGCGGTCACCGAGTGTGTGGCGGTGGGCGGCGGAGTCGACTATCTGATCAAGGTCGAGTCCGAGACCATCGACGCCTACCAGCGCTTGATCGACGACTGGCTGACCTCGGATGTCGGCATCGAGCGTTACTTCACCTATATCGTCACCAAGACGGTCAAGGCTCCTCGCGAGGGAGTCGATATCGACGAGCTGGCCAACGGCGCGCTCTGAGCGCCACCGGCACAGGCCCGGAAGTTCCTGTCGGCTTGCAGGTTTTTGCTAAAACAGGCGTTGCAGAAAAAACCGCGTTTTCGCGGGCCTGGACAAAAAAAACGCCATCGACAGACGGGCGCTTCAAAAAGTCCGACCCTGGCTTCTCCCTTACCATGACGGCAGTACATGGCGCTGGCCATGACGTCGTTTTCGTGTTCCGCACCCCCTGACCTTGCGGCGGGACACACTTGGGGAGGTAGTGTCATGAAACTCAGCGATCCGCGCCTGTTCCGTCAGTACGCCTACATCGGCGGCAAGTGGACCCACGGTGACGAAGGCCGCGAGGAAGCGGTGGTCAACCCCGCCAATGGCGAGGTGATCGGCCATATCCCGCTGCTCGAGCCCGAGCAGATCCGCGCCAGTGTCGACGTCGCCGACGAGGCTTTTGCCCAGTGGCGGGCGCTGCGCGCCGACGAGCGTTGCGAGCGGCTGCTGGCCTGGTACGACCTGCTGCAGGCCCATCGCGAGGATCTGGCCACCATCATGACGCTGGAGCAGGGCAAGCCGATGCCCGACGCCCGTGGCGAGGTCGAGTACGGCGCCAGCTTCGTGCGCTGGTTCGCCGAGGAAGGCAAGCGTACCTATGGCGAGACCATCCCCAGCCACATCCCCAATGCGGCGCTGGGCACCATCAAGGAGCCGGTGGGTATTGCGCTTCTGATCACGCCGTGGAACTTCCCGCTGGCGATGATCACCCGCAAAGCCGCCGCCGCCATGGCGGCCGGCTGTCCGGTGATCGTCAAGCCGGCCAACGAGACCCCGTTCTCGGCGCTGGCGCTGGCGGAGCTGGCCGAGCGTGCCGGTATTCCGGCGGGCATCTTCAATGTGGTGCTGGGTGACGCCGCCCAGGTGTCCTCGCTTTTGTGTGCCGAGGAACGCGTCAAGGCGGTATCCTTCACCGGCTCGACACGGGTCGGCCGCCTGCTGCTCGAACAGTCGGCGCCCACGGTCAAGCGTGTATCCATGGAGTTGGGCGGCAATGCGCCCTTTATCATCGGCCCCGACATGGACCCCAAGGAAGCGGCCCTGGCCGCGGTGGCGGCCAAGTTCCAGACCGCCGGTCAGGACTGCCTGGCGGCCAACCGCATCCTGGTCCACGAGTCGATCCACGACGCCTTTATCGAGCATTTCACCGAGCGCATGGCCGCGCTGACCGTGGGCAACGGCATGGAAAGTGAAGTCGATCTCGGCCCGCTGATTCACCGCCGGGCGGTGGAAAATGCCCGCGCCACGGTGGATGACGCCCTGTCGAAGGGTGCCACCCTGGTGGCCGGGGACCAGTCCCAGGCGCCGGGCGAGAACTTCTTCATGCCGGTGCTGCTGACCGGGGTGACCCAGGACATGCAGGTGTGGCGTCAGGAGTGTTTCGCGCCGGTGGCCGGTGTCACCGCCTATCGCGATGACGACGAGGTGATCGCCCTGGCCAACGATACCGAGTATGGTCTTGCCGCCTACGTCTACACCCACGATATCCGCCGCATCTGGAAGCTGTTGCGGGTGCTGGAGTTCGGCATGGTATCGGTCAACTCGGTGAAGATGACCGGCCCGCCGGTGCCCTTCGGCGGCGTCAAGCAGTCCGGCCTTGGCCGCGAAGGCGGCGCGACCGGCATCGACGAGTATCTGGAAACCAAGTACTACTGCCTCGGCGCCCTGGGCTCCGTCTCCGGCAGCTGATGCCCTGAGCGGCAGTGATCGCCGGCCCGACAGCGGGCCGGCCACCTTTCGATGAACAGATGACGCCGCCCTCCCGGCGAGGGCGGTCCAAGGAAAAAAAGGAAACGAGATGAGCACCCATCAGGACCTGATCGACCGCGACCGCAAGGTAACCTTCCACGCCTCCACCCACCTGCGTGACTTCGCCCATGGCGACGCACCGGGCCGCGTGATCACCGGCGGCAAGGGCATCAACATCGTCGACAAGGACGGTCGCGAGTTCATCGACGGTTTTGCCGGGCTGTACTGCGTCAACATCGGCTACGGCCGTACCGAGGTGGCCGAGGCCATCTACCAGCAGGCGCTGGAGATGTCCTACTACCACACCTACGTGGGTCACTCCAACGAGCCGCAGATCGCCCTGTCCGAGCAGATCCTCAAGCTCGCCGGCCCCGGCATGTCCAAGGTCTACTACGGCCTCGGCGGCAGCGATGCCAACGAGACCCAGCTCAAGCTGGTGCGCTACTACAACAACGTGCTCGGTCGTCCGCAGAAGAAGAAGGTCATCTCGCGTCAGCGCGGCTATCACGGTTCCGGTCTCGCCACCGGCTCGCTGACCGGGCTCAAGGCCTTCCATGACCAGTTCGACCTGCCCATGGCCGGCATCCTGCACACCGAAGCGCCGCACTACTACCAGCGCAGCGCCGAGCAGGAAAACATGAGCGAGCGCGAGTTCTCCGCCCACTGTGCGGCCAAGCTCGAAGAGATGATCCTGGCCGAGGGCCCGGACACCGTGGCGGCCTTCATCGGTGAGCCGGTGCTCGGCACCGGTGGTATCGTGCCGCCGCCGGAAGGCTACTGGGAGGCGATCCAGGCGGTACTGAACAAGTACGACATCCTGCTGATCGCCGACGAGGTGGTGTGTGGTTTCGGCCGTATCGGTGCCGACTTCGGTAGCCATGCCTACGGCATCAAGCCCGACCTGATCACCATCGCCAAGGGCCTGACAAGCGCCTACCAGCCGCTGTCCGGGGTGATCGTCGGCGATCGCGTGTGGCAGGTGCTGGAGCAGGGCACCAGCGAGCTGGGCCCGATCGGCCACGGCTGGACCTACTCCGGTCACGCCCTGGGCTGTGCCGCTGCCCTTGCCAACCTGGCGATCATCGAGCGCGAGGACCTGACCGGCAACGCCCGTGATACCGGCGCCTATCTGCAGAGCCGCATGCAGGCCGCCTTCGGCGATCACCCGATCGTCGGCGAGACCCGCGGTGTCGGCATGCTGGCGGCGCTGGAATTCGCCGTGGACCCGGAGACTCGTCGTCCCTTCGATCCCAGCCACAAGGTCGGTGCACGCATCGCCGCCGCTGCGCTGGAGCAGAACCTGATCGCCCGGGCGATGCCCCAGGGGGACATCCTCGGCTTCGCGCCGCCGCTGGTCACCACCCGTGACGAGGTCGACGAGATCGTTGCCCGCGCCGAGCGTGCGGTGAACAAGGTCACCGACGAGCTGGTCAAGGAAGGCGTACTGCAGACGGCCTGATGCCTGGACCGATGCCTGGTCCGATGCCTGGTTGAGCCCAGGCCGGTGTCTGGCCTGACGCCCGCACCTTGGCAGGTGCAAGAGGGGCCGCTTCCTTGAAGGAGGCGGCCCCTGTCGGTTTTCATTCAGGTAGGCGAGCGCGGAACAGATAGGCGAGCGCCGAACCGCCGACAACGCCTGCCCTCCCGGCATTGGCAACCGGTCTTCACGATATGAGTTCAAGGAGAAGGTCATGAAGGTGGATTCACCCCCTTGCCCGAGTCACGGCGTGACCCTGAACGAGATATTCAAGGCCCGGGGACGCATCGCCGGTCAGGTAACGCGTACGCCACTGGTGTTGTCGCGGGCCCTGTCCGAACGCTTCGACGCCGAGGTCTATCTCAAGCTCGAGACGCTGCAGCCCACCGGCGCCTTCAAGCTGCGCGGTGCCACCAACATGATCGCCGCACTGATCGAGCGCCATGGACGCGAGGCCCTGGCCCAGGGCGTCACCACCGCCTCCACCGGCAATCATGGCCGTGCCGTGGCCTACGCCGCCTCCAGCCTGGGGGTGCCGGCGGTGATCTGCCTGTCGCGGCTGGTGCCGGCCAACAAGGTCGCTGCCATCGAGGCGCTCGGTGCCGAGGTGCGTCGCGTCGGCGCCAGCCAGGACGATGCCTTCGAGGAGGTGGCGAGGCTGGTGCAGGAAGAGGGCATGACGCTGATTCCGCCCTTCGATGATCCGCTGATCGCGGCGGGGCAGGGCACCATCGGCATCGAGATCCTCGAGGACCTGCCGCGGGTCGATCGGGTCATCGTCGGGCTGTCCGGCGGTGGTCTGCTCGGCGGCATCGGCGCCGCGCTGAAGGGCGTTCGACCCCAGGCCAGAATCAGCGGGGTCAGTCTGTCGGCGGGGGCGGCCATGTGCGAGAGCCTCAAGGCCGGCAAGCCGGTGGCGGTGGAAGAGGTCGAGAGCCTGGGCGACTCGCTGGGCGGCGGCATCGGCCTCGACAACCGCTGCACCCTGGCGCTGGTCGAAGCGGTGATGGACGACCACTGTCAGGTGTCGGAAGGCGCCATCGCCCAGGCCATGGTGGACATGCTCGAAAGCGAGAAACTGCTGGTCGAAGGTGCCGCCGCCGTGGGACTGGCGGCACTGGCCGAGGGCCACCTCGAGGTCAAGGGGGAGCGGGTCGTGCTGGTGCTTTCCGGCAACGGGGTGTCACTGGATACCCTCGATCAGGCGCGCCGCCTGGCGGCGGATTGTGCCAGTGACGGCCCGCGATAGATTCAAGGCCAACCACCGACAGACAAGCCCAGCAACAACCCGATCAGGAGCCAAGGATGCAACTCTACAAGCGTGAGCAGATCAGCCAGGCGGTCGCCATCGACCAGGACGCGCTGGCGGCGGTGGAAGCCGGTTTCGCCGCCCTGGGCCGTGGCGAGGTGGTGCAACCGCCGATCCTGTCCATGGCCATCGAGGAGGCCAACGGCGAGGTCGACGTCAAGACCGCCCATATTCGTGGCAACGAGCGCTTCGCCATCAAGGTCAGCCCCGGCTTCTTCGACAACCCCAAGCTGGGGCTGCCAAGCCTCAACGGGCTGATGATGGTGTTCTCCGCGCGCACCGGGCTGGTCGATGCGGTGCTGTTCGACGAGGGCTACCTGACCATGGTGCGCACCGCCCTGGCCGGCGCCATCGCCGCCAAGCACCTGTCGCGGGAGAACAGCCGCCGGGTCGCGGTGCTGGGGGCCGGCGAGCAGGCGGTCAAGCAGGTCGAGGCGCTGCGGCTGGTGCGCGACATCACCGCCATCGACGTCTGGGCGCGAAGGCCCCAGGCCGCCGAGGAATACGCTACCCGCATGCGCGCTGCGGGTCTCGAGGTCGCCGTTCACGACAGCGTGCGCGAGGCCTGCCGAGCGGCCGACATCATCGTCACCACGACGCCGTCGCAGACGCCGATCCTCGAGGCGGCGGACCTGCCGGAGGGCGTCCACGTCACCGCCATGGGCTCCGACAGTCCCGACAAGCGTGAACTGGCCGAGAGCGTGCTGACCCGGGCGGACGCCTTCGTCTGCGATACCCGGCCCCAGAGCGAGTCCAACGGCGAACTCAAGGCCCTTGCCGGTCGAGAGGTACCCTTCAAGGTCCACGAACTGGGCGCGGTCATTGCCCGCGGCGAGCGTCTGCGGCTGTCGGACGCCACCATCACGGTATGCGACCTGACCGGTACCGGTGTCCAGGACACGGCCATCGCCGGGTTCGCCCTGACGCGTCTGTCGGCTGAGGATTCGGCACGATAGGCTTTGCCGTATCAGGCATTTTTGGGGAGGATGGGGGACCCTAATCCCGACAGGAGCCCCCATGCCCTCGTTGCAGTGCCTGCTGCGCCACCGGCGCCGACTGATCGTCATCATCGCCCGCCTGGGCTATACCGCCAAGGGGCTGGTGTACCTGCTGATCGGCGTGCTGGCGGCTCTCGGCGCTGTGGGCCTTGGCGGCGACAACGTCGGTACCAAGGAGGCGCTGGCACACCTGGCTCGCCAGCCCTTCGGCACCCTGATGCTGGGAGCCCTGGTGCTGGGGCTCTACGCCTACGCCGCCTGGCGGGGCTTGCAGGGGCTGTTCGATGTCGAGCACCGCGGGCGTAGCTGGAAGGCCCTGGGCACCCGCCTGGCGCTGGTCATCAGCGGTGGCATCTACGCCAGTCTCGGCTGGTATGGTGTCGAGCTGCTGGACGATCCCCAGGAGACCACCGGCGGCGCAGAGGAGCGCACCGCCATGCTGATGTCGCACCCCGGCGGCGTCTGGCTGGTGGCGATTCTGGGGGCGATCTTTATCGGCGTGGGGCTGCGTCAGTCGTGGCGCGCGCTGGCGCGCAGCTATCTCAATCGCTGGCGTCAGCAGGACATGAGCCAACGCCAGCGTGATCTGGCCTCGGGCCTCAGCCGCTGGGGGCTGGCCGCCAGGGGGCTGGTGTTCGCGCTGATCGGCAGTTTCCTGCTGGTGGCCGCCTGGCAGGTCGATCCCGCCAAGGCGGAAGGGCTCGGCGGCACCCTGGATACCCTGGCCGCCCAGCCCTTCGGCCCGTGGCTGCTCGCCGCCGTGGCCGGTGGACTGATGAACTACGGTACCTACTGCGTCATCAATGCCCGCTTTCGCAAGGTGAAAGTGTAGCGCCTTAAGCGGCCGTTCAGGACGCCCGGGGCTTCTTGGCCCGCACGGTCAGGGCGACGCCGGCAATGGCCAGCGCCATGCCGATCAGGGATACCGGCGGCAGCCCTTCATCGAACAGCCACCAGGCCTCCACCGCGGTGACCGGCGGCACCAGGTAGAACAGGCTGGCGACGCGGGACGCCTCGCCACGCTTGATCAGCATCATCAGCAGCATGATGGCGGCGATGGACAGCACCAGCACCAGCCAGCCCAGCGTCAGCACAAAGGTCAGCGACCACTCCACCTCGCGGGTTTCCAGCAGCAGGCAGCCGGCGCCCAGCAAGGCCAGCGCCCCGAGGTACTGCACCACGGTGCCGCCGAGCAGCGGCATGCCGCTGCAATAGCGCTTCTGGTACAGCGTCCCCAGCGAAATCCCCACCAGCGCCACCAGGGTGCAGGCCAGCGCCGGCCAGCCAAACCCTTCGAAGGACAGCGCCGACAGGTCCATCTTGCCTCCCAGCACCAGGCTGACCCCGGCCAGCCCCAGGGCCAGTCCCATCCACTGCAGCGCAGACAGCCGCTCGCCCAGCAGGGGGCCCGCCAGCGCAGCGGTCAGCAAGGGTTGCAACCCCACCAGCAGGGACGCCAGTCCCGCCGGCATGCCCAGGCTGATGGCGTAGAACACGCCGCCCAGATAGCCGCCGTGAACCAGACAGCCGGACACCGCCACATGCCCCCACAGACGGGGACTCGACGGCCAGGCCGAGCGGGTCAGCCAGACGATGGGGACCAGCAGCGCCAGGGTGGCGGCGAAGCGAATGCTCAGGAAGGTGAAGGGCTCGGCGTAGGGCAGGCCGAACTTGGCACCGATGAAGCCGGTGCTCCACAGCACCACGAACACCAGCGGCATGGCCGGCAATAGCCAGGACGGCAGGGCGGGGCGGCTCACGGGCACCTCGCACAAGGTGCGGTAAGCGGGCACCCGACACACTGCGCGGTAGGCGGGCACCCCGAACAAGCTGCGGCAAGCGGCCACCCGACACACGATGCGGCAAGCGGGGGCTGGGCGGTGATCACTGAGGGTGGCATCGCGGGGACTTCCTTGTGGTTCATGTCATCGGCAGGGCGAGCGCCCAATCATGATGCCCTATCCCGCCTCCCTCAAGGAGGGGATTGCCAAGCGTTGCTCTCGTGCTTTGGTCGTAGGTCGTGGAGGGAGAGTGAGATTGGTCTGACCACGCCGATGCTTGTTTTTGCGCAGTTTATAGGCGAAATGGCCGCTGGTCAGACCAATAATGCAGACAGGTTGCGTTGAATGGGGCCGTTGGCCGCCGGGGGCCTTTTCGCTAGCTTTCTTTTCGATGACGCCCCGGGAGGGGGACGCCTCGCTTGCATCGAAGCGATGTCCCGTTCATGCCCCGAGGAGGTCCTCGCAAGGACGCGCACGGGCAACGCCCGGCTCAAGAGCGCAGCGGCGCAAATCGCTTGCAACAGGTGGGCCTAGCTTGCGGCGAAAGTGCCTCGAGCGCTCATGACGATGCCATGGATCGACAACAACAACACACCGGGTGCGGCAGATCGAGACCGCACCGATCCACCAGGAGTTATGCCATGTCCCGGCTAGACAAGCCCCAGCAAGACCTTGATACGGCCTCGCCAACGGCCTCCCTGTCCGAACGCATCGCGACCCCGGACCGCCGCCGCTTTCTGAAGGCTGCTGCGGTTGGTTCCGCCGCCGCGGTGGCGGCACCCTGGGTCGGCAACGTCCAGGCTCAGCAGGGCATCCGCATCCGCATGCAGTCATCCTGGCAGCCCGGCACCACCGGCTACCGCATCTTCGAGGAGTGGGCCGCCGGCGTCGCCGAGGCCACCAGCGGCGAGGTCACCATCGAGCCGTTCCCGGCCGGAGCCGTGGCCGGTGCCTTCGAGGTAGCCGACGCGGTGCGCAACGGCGTGCTCGACGGCCAGAACTGGTTCACCGTCTACTGGCCGGGCAAGATGCCCGCTGGGGTCTTTCTCACCGCCTATCCCATGGGCCTGTCGGTACCCCACCAGTGGGACATGATGTTCGGTGCCTACGGCGGTTTCGGCATCGCCAAGGACCTCTACCGCAAGCAGGGTCAGGAGCTGCTGGGCTACGTCCACCACGACCTCAACCTGATCCATTCCAAGGTGCCGCTGAGAAGCTTCGATGACTTCGAAGGGGTGAAGATCCGCATGCCCGGCGGCATCGTCGCCGAGACCTTCGCCAAGATCGGTGCGCGTACCACGCTGCTGCCGGGCTCCGAGGTCTACCCGGCGCTGGAGAAGGGCACCATCGACGCCGCCGACTACACCGGTGCGGCGGTCAACTTCGAGCTGGGCTTCTGGCAGGTGACCGACTACATCATCATGGGCCCGCCCTCGACTCCCTGTCTGCACCAGGCGGTCGACCTGATGGATATCGCGGTCAATCGCCGGGTCTACGAGCGCATGTCCGACCAGACCAAGGACCTGATGCATGACCTGGTCGCGGCCTACTCCCGCGAGCACTACGCCGCCATCCAGAAGGCCAACGCCGAGGCCTGGCCCAAGTACCGCGAGAAGGGCGTCGAGATCATCCACCTGTCAGAGGACGACGCCGACCGCTTCCGCGACGCCGCGATCCCGCTGTGGTTCGAATGGGCCAACAAGGATCCGGACGCGGCCAAGCTGTTCCGTGCCCACCTCAACACCATGCTCGATCCGTCGGTGGCACTGATCACCGAAGAGGACATCAAGGACTTCGAGCTCAACGCCTAGGCCTGCACGTGTCGACCGGGGCGACCCGGTCGACGTCGATGAATATTCCGTGGTCGCCTGGCGAAACGCCTGGCGACCAGCGGAGGAGCGTCAATGAATCTACAGATTGATTTCGTTCTGCCGCACTGGCTCTATTGGGCGGTGCTGGCAGGACTGCCGCTGATCGTGATGCTGCTGGTGGATCGAAGCTTCCGCCGGGGTGGCGAGGTGAGCGGTGGCGATACCGCCGAGACCCCCGTCGCGACGAGCGAGCAGGCCTACGCAGCGCCTGGCAATGTGGTGACCCGCGGCATCGACCGCATTTCCGGCTTTGCCGGGCGCTACGTGGCCTACTGGTCGCTGATCGCGCCCTTCGTGTTCACCTACGAGGTGGTGCTGCGCTACGCCTTCAACTCGCCGACCAACTGGGCTCACGAGTCGATGACCCTGATGTTCGGCATGCAGTACCTGCTGGCGGGTGCCTTCGCGCTGCGCGAGGGCGGGCATGTGCGCGTCGATATCCTCTACCAGCGGGCGGCGCCGCTCAACAAGGCCGCGCTGGACCTGGTCACCTCGATCTTCTTCTTCATCTTCACCCTGGCGCTGTTGACCACCGGCTGGCGTTTCTTCTCGCAGTCGGTCAGCGACGTCTGGTGGTTCGGTGACAGCTACGCCAACGAGGTGTCCTTCACCGAATGGGCGGTGCAGTACTTCCCGGTCAAGTTCATGCTGTTCTTCGGTGCCTTGCTGCTGCTGTTGCAGGGGATCGCGCAGTTGATCAAGGACCTCCAGGCCTATCGTCACCACCGCGAGCACCACGAAGGCTCGACGGTGTTTGCCAGCATTCTGGTGGTGCTGGCGGTGATCCTCGGCGCCTACACCATCCACGAAATCGTCAATATCGCCCTGACCGACTACGAGAGCCTGGCGCTTAGCCTTGAGAACTCGCTGTCCACGGTGGGTATCGGCGCGCTGACCCTGTTGATGTTCGGCACCCTGATGGTGGTGCTGGTAGCGGGGCTACCGCTGGCCTTCGTTACCGGCGGTCTGGGGGTGGTGTTCCTCTACCTGGTGGGCGATCAGCACATGCTGAACCTGATGCCTTCGCGCATCTTCCCGATGATGACCAACTACCAGCTCTCGGCCATTCCGCTGTTCATCTTCATGGCCTCGGTACTGGAGAAGGCCGGCATCATCGAAGAGCTGTTCGATGTGGTCTACAAGTGGATGGGCGGTCTCAAGGCGGGCCTGGCGATCGCTACCATCATCGCCTCGACGCTGCTGGCCGCCATGGTCGGGGTGATCGGCGCGGCGGTGGTGACCATGGGCCTGATCGCGCTGCCGGCCATGCTCAAGCGCAACTACCAGCCTGAGATCGCGCTGGGATCGATCATGGCCGGGGGCACCCTGGGTATCCTCATCCCGCCGTCCATCCTGGCCATCATCTACGGCGTCATCGCCCAGCAGTCGGTGGGCGAGCTCTACCTGGGCTCGCTGATTCCTGGCCTGTTGCTGGCCGGCATGTACGCCTTCTACTGCTGGCTAAGGGGCACCCTGAACGTCAAGGTGGCGCCGCCGATGCCGGAGGAAGACCGGGTCTCCACCGCCGAGAAGCTGCGCCTGCTGCGCAATATGCTGGCGCCTATCGCCCTGGTGTTGCTGGTGCTCGGCATCATCTTCACCGGGGTGGCGACCCCGGTGGAAGCGGCGGGTATCGGCACCTTCGGTGCGCTGGTGGTGGCGGCGATGCACAAGCGGCTGACCTGGCCCAACCTGCACGCCGCCTGCATGACCACCCTGGTGGCGACCGCCATGGTCATGTGGATCATCTTCGGTGCCAGCATCTTCGTCGGCTTCTACATCCTGCAGGGCGGCCAGACCTTCGTGCAGGAGCTGATCGCCGGGGCAGGGCTTGGCCCCTACGCGGTGCTGGCGCTGATGATGGTGCTGCTGGTGGCGCTGGGGATGTTCCTGGACTGGGTCGGTATCCTGCTGCTGGCGGTGCCGATCTTCGTACCGCTGATCAAGGGGCTGGACTTCACCGGGGTATTTGGCCTGCCCGGTGTGGACCCCGCCGACGTCTCGCTGTGGTTCGGGGTGATCTACCTGGTCAATATGCAGATGTCCTTCCTCAGCCCGCCGTTCGGCTATGCGCTGTTCTACATCAAGGGGGTGTGTCCGCCGCATATCACCATGGGCCAGATCTTCCGTTCGTCCTTTCCCTTCCTTGCGCTGCAAGCGGTGGGCCTGCTGCTGGTGATCATGTTCCCGGCGCTGGTCACCTGGCTGCCCAACCTGGCCTACGGCTAGTCGGGCGGTGTCATGACAACGCCTCCGGCCGACTTGGCCGGAGGCGTTTTTGCAAGATGTTCAGCAGTGGCAGGCAACACGCCTTTTTCGGTGCTTCGCCGAAGAATTGCGTGGCGTATCATGACGCTTATCCCCATGGCCTGCCGTGGCCTCTGGCGGTTGTCGCCGACCGGCGACGCGGAGGCGAAAATGGCTTGCATTTCGTAACACGATTGTGGGGAACCCTCATGCAACTGCGTCGTCACACTGTGCGAGCGATTGACGAATTCTCAACCACCTCCTGGAGGACTTCATGCAACGATTCACCGCCCTGATCACCGCCGCCCTGCTTTCTGCTGGTCTGATGAGCGCCACCGCCCATGCCCAGGAAGCAAACGCGCAGGCGTCAGGCAACGCTGACGTCGAGGCTGCCGCTCAGGCGCAGAATTTCTCTGATGCCCAGCTCGAGAAATTCGCCGACGCTTCCAAGGAGATCGCCGCGATTTCCCAGGACTACACCCAGCAGCTGCAGGAAGCCGAAGGCCAGCAGGCCCAGCAGGATGTGCGCACCGAGGCCAACCAGAAGATGGTCGAAGCCGTCCAGCAGAGCGGGCTCGAGGTCGAGACCTTCAACGCCATCGGTCAGGCTATCCAGCAGAACCCGGACATGATGAAGCGCGTACAGGAGATGGCGCAGTCGTGAGCTGACCGCCGCTCTCGCCAGTCAAAGAGACTGGCCGCCTAGATCGACGCCCGCCGCCCTCGAGGTCGGCGGGCGTTGTTGTTTGCAGTGCTGAAGATGTTTGCACAGGGCGAGGATTCGAGCGGCCGGTCGGGTGTGAAGTCGTGATCAACGAAGGATGGGTCGGTCATCAGGTCGCAGTGTCAGCAATGCCTGGCTCTCCGTGCCACGCTCGATGGCATCTGCGGCGTTTGGCGAGAGGCCGATCAAGATACTGCTAATGCTTTACAGCCGCTGGCCTCGGCTCCATGCTTCCGAGAGTCAGAGGGTGGGGGACCAGGGAGCGTCCTGCTGCCAGCCACGGCGACCGCGCGGAGGACACCATGGAAGCGGAACTGTTGGAAATCAGCCAGCATATGGGGCGCTTTGCGCCCTTTGACGGGCTGTCGGAGGAGTTGCTGGACGAGGTCGCCGGGCAGGTGCAGGTCAGCTACTTCAAGGCCGGCTCGTCCATTCTCGAGCTTGACGCCGTGCATCAGGAGTTCTGCTACATCCGCAGCGGCGCGGTGGAGGTCACCCGGCGCAACGGAGAGCTCTACAACCTGCTGGGGGAGGGCGACATCTTTGGCCACTTCAGCCTGCTGCGCCACAGTCGCGTGCGCTTCCCGGCCAGGGCGCTGGAAGACAGCCTGATCTACTTCATCCCCGAGGCGATGTTTCACCAGCTGTGCGAAGCCGACGAGCAGTTCGCCGAGTTCGTCGAGGTGGATCGCCCACGGCTCGAGACGGCGGTGGAAAGTCAGCGCAAGAACAACGACATGATGGTGACGCGGATCCGCAAGCTGCTGACCCGCTATCCCGTCATGGTCGAGGCGCGAGCCACGGTGCAGGAGGCGGCGCGCCAGATCAGCGAGTCCCAAGCCTCGGCGGTGCTGGTGCTGGACAAGCCCGAGAACAACCCGCGCTACACCTTCAAGGATAGTGAAGGTGGCTACTGGCAGGTCACCGGGATCCTGACCGACAGCGACTTTCGCACCAAGGTCGTGGCCGAGGGGCTGTCGCCGGATACTCCGGTGGGTGAGGTCGCCGGCCGCCGCCTGATCGCGGTGCAGTCCGACGAGTCGGTGCAGGAGGCGATGCTGTGCATGTTGCGCAACAATATCCACCACCTGCCGGTGATGCACCGTCGTTCGCCGGTGGGCATCGTGCACCTCTCCGACATCATTCGCTACGAGACCCAGAGCAGCCTCTATCTGGTCAGCAATATCTTCCATCAGCCGTCGGTGGAGTGTCTGGCCAAGCTGGCGCCGGACGTCCAGGCCGCCTTTGTGCGCATGGTTCACGACGGTGCCGACTCGCAGATGGTGGGCAAGGCGCTGTCGACCATCGGGCGCAGCTTCACCCGACGGCTTCTGGAGATGGCGGAAGAGGAGCTCGGGCCGCCACCGGTGCCGTACTGCTTCATGGCGCTGGGCTCGATGGCGCGCAACGAGCAGAGCATCGTCACCGACCAGGACAATGCTCTGGTACTGTCCGATGACTTCGATCCAGCGTTGCACGACGAGTACTTCGCGACCATGGCCAAGCGGGTCAGCGATGGCCTGGCCGCCTGTGGTTATACCTACTGCAAGGGGGACGTGATGGCCACCAATCCGAAGTGGCGCCAGCCGCTGTCGGTGTGGAAGGGCTACTTCACCGAATGGATCGAGCGGCCGTCACCGGAAGGGCTGCTGCACAGCTCGATCTTCTTCGATCTGGACACGGTCCACGGTGACAATCCGCTGGTGGAGGAGTTGCAGGACCTGGTCGCCACCAAGGCGTCGAAGCACAAGCGCTTTCTTTCCGCCATGGCGCGTAATGCGCTGAATCGGACGCCGCCGCTGGGCATCTTCCGCACCTTCGTGATGGAGAAGGACGGCAAGCACAACAACTCGATCAATCTGAAGCGTCGCGGCACGGCGCCGATGGTGGACCTGATCCGTATCCATGCCCTGGCCTGCGGTTCCCGCGCCCAGAACAGCTTTGACCGCCTGGACGATATCGATCGCACCCAGTTGCTGGCGCCCGGGGTCAGTGACAAGCTGCGCTACGCGCTCGAGTTTCTGTCCATGTCGCGGATTCGTCACCAGGTCATCGATCTGGAGCACGAGCACGAGCCCGACAACAATATCGAGCCGGAAAACGTCTCCAGCGAGGAGCGACACAATCTCAAGGATGCCTTCCAGGCGCTCAGCAACGCCCAGAAGTTCCTCAAGTTCCGTTATCCCCTTACCAGCAGGTAGCCGCCATGCCGTTGCTTCGCCCCAAGACTCGCTCGGCGCCGGATTGGCACGACTACCTGGTCGCCCGACGTCAGAAGAGCCGCCAGCAGGCGCTGGTGGACTTCTTCGCCGGGGCCGACCTGTCGCCGATCCTGCCGATTCAGGAGGCGCCGCTGATGGCACTGGACCTGGAGACCACCGGGCTCGATCCCAGGCGTGACGAGATCGTCTCGATTGGCCTGGTGCCCTTTTCGCTGTCGCGTATTCGGCTCGCCGAGCGGCGCTACTGGGTGGTGCGTCCCCATCGCACCCTGAACGCCGAGTCGGTGACCTTTCATCACATCACCCACGCCGATATCCAGGGGGCTCCGCGGATCGAGGAGGTGCTCGCCGATGTCTTCCGCGCCATGGCCGGCCACCTGCTGGTGGTGCACTTTCGCCATATCGAGAGGTCCTTTCTGGACGCCGCGGTACGAGCGGCCTGGAAGGAGTCACTGAGCTTCCCGGTGATCGACACCATGTCGCTGGAGGCGCGCATCCACCGTCAGTCGACCATGGCGCGCTTTCGTCGCTGGATGGGCCGACCACCCAGGTCGATCCGCCTGCACGACAGTCGGCTGCGCTACGGGCTACCGCATTATCATGGCCACCACGCCCTGACCGACGCCATCGCCACGGCGGAATTGCTGCAGGCGCAAGTAGCCGGCAACTACGGCCCGGAGACGCCCATCGGCATGCTGTGGAGCTGAATAAGGGAGTTGAGCTGCCCGTCGATACGTCAGCCATCTCGCCAAAAGAAAAGCGGCAGCCCGAGGGCTGCCGCTTTTTTCATGCACTTGCTGTCTGCACAAGGCTGGCCTAGACCGCCTTGGGCTCGCTCATCAGGCCCTTGATGATGGCGTAGCAGGCCACCAGCAGCACCAGGGTGAACGGCAGCCCGGTCGAGACCGCCGCCGCCTGCAGGGCGGTAAGACCGCCGCCCAGCAGCAGGGCGATGGCGATGGCGCCCTCGATGATGGCCCAGAACACGCGCTGCGGCTTGGGTGCGTCGACCTTGCCGCCGGCGGTGATCGAGTCGATGACCAGCGAACCGGAGTCCGAAGAGGTCACGAAGAACACGATGACCAGCACGATGCCGATGAAGGAAGTGATCGAGGCCAGCGGCAGCTCGCCGAGCATGGCGAACAGCTTGAGCTCGAGGGCGGCGTCCTGGACGCCCTGGAAACCATCGGTGATGTACTGCTCGATGGCGGTACCGCCGAAGGAGGTCATCCACAGCACCGATACCAGGGTCGGGACCAGCAGCACGGCGGTGAGGAACTCACGCACGGTGCGGCCACGGCTGACCCGAGCGATGAACATGCCGACGAACGGAGACCAGGAGATCCACCAGGCCCAGTAGAAGGCGGTCCAGCCCTGAACGAAGTTGGCGTCCTCGCGACCGAAGGGGTTGGACAGCGCCGGCAGCTCGGCCAGGTAGTGACCCAGGTTGGTGAAGAAGCCGGTGGCGATGGCCAGAGTCGGGCCCACCAGGATCACGAACGCCAGCAGCAGGAAGGCCAGCACCATGTTCACCTGGGACAGGCGCTGCACACCCTTCTCGACGCCAAGCATGATGGAACACAGCGCAACGCCGGTAATGCCGGCGATCAGCAGCACCATGGTGGTGTCGGTATTCGGCGTACCGAACAGCTCGTTCAGGCCGGCGGCAGCCTGAGAGGCACCAAGCCCCAGCGAGGTGGCCAGACCGAACAGGGTGGCAAAGACCGCCAGGATGTCGATCAGGTGGCCCGGCCAGCCCCATACGCGCTCGCCCAGGATCGGGTAGAACACCGAGCGCATGGTCAGCGGCAGACCCTTGTTGAAGGCGAAGATAGCCAGTGACAGGCCGACGATGGCGTAGGCCGCCCAGGGGTGCAGACCCCAGTGGAAGATGGTCGCCGCCATGCCGAGATCGACCGCGGCCTGTTCGTCACCGGCGGCGGCGCCCAGCGGAGCCCAGTCGGTACGTATGCCGTTTTCGCCAACCGAAGTGCCCCCGAGCGCGGTGGAGAAATGGGTCATCGGCTCGGACACGCCATAGAACATCAGACCGATGCCCATGCCGGCGGCGAACAGCATGGCAAACCAGCCCATGTAGCTGTAGTCGGGCGTGGCCTCGGCACCACCGATGCGGACCTTGCCCAGCGGGGTGAAGATCAGTACCAGTGCCAGCAGCACGAATACGTTGCCGCCGAGCAGAAAGACCCAGGACAGGTTGCTGGTCAGCCAGCCACGGATGCCATTGAAGAACGGCTCGGCGCCGCCCTGAAAGGCCAGGGTCAGGATCACGAAGACCAGGATCAGCAGCGACGAGACGGTGAACACCTTGCCGTGCAGGTCCACATCCACGCCGAAGGACTTGGTGACGATATTGTCCTGACCGATAACGTAGTCGGTATCGATCAGGTTGGCTGGCCCCTCCGGGGCCGGTACTCCTTCACTACCGGTATCGGCAGATGAAGGCTTGTGGTTGGGGTCTTTTTCCACGTGCGATCTCCCTTGCGTTTAAAAATGGTAACTGTGGCGTCACGCCATCGACTCGGAGCGGGGTCGCGGCTGGCTCGCCTGTCATCGACACCGTACGGTCCAGCCTGCCTGAAGTGTGGCCTGCCTGAGCCAGCTTGCCAGTTGTGCCGTCAACGGCATCTGTTCGAAGGCCGCCCGGGCACGTCTGGGTCAGCTTGCCACGATCGTCCGAGACCCAAGGTTCTGCCGGCGACCGCTTGCACCGCGTGGGCGACGCAGGTGCTGGCCGCAACGACAGCAGGGGCGCCCCGGGGCACCCCTGACCATTGCCACAGCATCATGACAGTGGCGTGGCATCTATCGGACTCAGGCTTCGCCGAGCCACTCCTTGACCACGTCCTGGTTGTCCTCGACCCACTTCTGGGCGTTTTCGTAGGGATCGGTGTCGTCTTCCTGATTCATCAGCATGACTTCACCCATCATTTCCGTGGTCCACTCGAAGTTCTCGAGGATGGCGTAGGCCTCCGGCATGTCCTCTTCGAGGCCCTGACGGACGATGGTGTGGATCTGTTCGGCACCACCGTAGACGCCCTGGGGGTCCTCGAGGTACTTGAGGTCCCAGCGGGCGAACATCCAGTGCGGGGTCCAGGTGGTGACCACGATCGGCTCGCCACGGTCGATGGCGCTTCCCAGTGCGGCGGTCATGGTGGCGCCGCTGCCGGTGCGCAGGTCCAGGTCGAGCTCGTAGGCGTCGACCACTTCCTCGGTCAGACGCATCAGGCCGGCACCGGGATCGATGCCGATGATCTCGCCGTTGAACTGGTCGGCGTGTTCATTGAGCTCATCAATCGAGTCGACCTCGGAATCTGCCGGGACCGCAAGGCCCAGCTTGGTGCCGTCGAGGTTGACGCCGGCATCGACCAGCTGGTCCTGGAGGCGCGCGTAATAGTCCTCGTGGGTGGTCGGCAGCCAGCCCGCGAGCAGAGCGTCGGCGTCGCCGCTGGCGACGGACTGCCACATGGCCGCGGCAGACAGTGCGGAGGTCTCGACCTCGTAGCCGGCCTGTTCGAGCACAGCACGAACCACGTTGGTCGACGCCACGGTGGACGACCACTCGACGTAGGCCAGGTGCACGGAGCCCTTGTCCTGGGCGTGAACACTGGTGGCGGCGGTGCTGATGGCCAGGGCCAGACCGAGAGAACGAGTTGCCTTGGGTGACATGGTGCGACTCTCCTTGCGATAAGAGGTATTAGCGTGAAGCAGGCGACAGTGTCTTGCAAATGCCGCCCCGCGGGCTCCCCCGGCCGAGGGAGCCCGCGTCGAGCGTTTACTGCTTGCGCTCCTTGCGCAGGGACTGGGTCAGGCGATCCAGCAGCATCGCCAGGATGACCACCGCGATGCCGGCCTCGAAGCCATCGCCCGGACGCAGTCGCTGGATGGCTCGCCAGACCTCGCTGCCCAGGCCATCGGCGCCGATCATGGCGGCGATCACCACCATCGACAGGGCCAGCATGATGGTCTGGTTGATGCCGGCCATCACCGTCGGCAGCGACAGCGGCAGCTGCACCTTGACCAGCTTCTGGCCGCGGGTGGCGCCGTAGGCATCGGCGGCCTCGATCAGCTCCACCGGTACCTGGCGGATGCCCAGGGTGGTGAAGCGAATGGCCGGCGGCATGGAGAAGATCACGGTGGCAAAGATCGCCGACACCGAGCCGATACCGAAGAACGGAATCGCCGGGATCAGGTAGACGAAGGCCGGCATGGTCTGCATGAAGTCCAGCACCGGCATGATCAGACGATAGAGTCGATCGGACAGCGCCGCGGCGATACCCACCGGCAAGGCGATGACCACCGCCACCAGGGTGGCGATGACCACCAGGGTCAGGGTCTCGATCATCGGGTCCCACAGATCGAGGTTCCAGATCAGGCCAAGGCCCAAGACCGCGCCGATGGCGAGCCTGGGGCTTGCCATCTTCCAGCACAGGCCGGCGATGATCAGCAGCAGGGCCCAGTCGGGCAGCCACATCAGGGCGTCATTGAGACCGTCGATACCGGTCTGGGTAATCCGCGAGATGCCGCGGGTGACGGCAGAGTATTCGGTGGTCAGCCAGCTCAGGCCGGTTTCGATCCAGTCACCGAGGGGAATGCGAGGAATCTCGATCGCCATTAGTGGTCTCCTGCCTGTGCCAGTTCATCCAGTACCGCGCCCTTGACCACCACGCCCAGCAGGCGTCGCTCGTCGTCGATGACGGCGATGGGGAAGCTCTTTTCGTTGAACAGCGCGAACAGATTGTGCAGCGGCTCGTCGGGACCCACGGTGCGGAAGTCCTGGGTCATCACGCTATCCAGTCGGTCCTGTCCGCTCTGGATGGCGCTGTTGGCGGCGTCGGCCTCGACCAGTCCCTTGAGCTTGCGATCGCGGCTGGTGACGTAGATCGAGTCCATGGCGTTTTCTTTCATCTTGCGCAGTGCGGTACGCGGGCCGTCGTCCTCGCGGGCGGTCGCGCGCACCGGGCGCATGGCGCTCTCGGCGGTCAGCACCCGGGACATGTCGACGCCCTCGATGAAGCGCTCGACGTAGTCGTCGGCCGGCTTGGTCAGGATCTCCTCCGGCGTGCCGATCTGCACCACCTCACCGTCCTTGAGCAGGACGATGCGGTCACCGATGTTCAGCGCTTCGTCCAGGTCGTGGGTGATGAACACCGTGGTCTTCTTCATGCGGTGCTGGAGTTCCAGCAACTCCTGCTGCATATCCTTGCGGATCAGCGGGTCGAGCGCCGAGAAGGCCTCGTCCATCAGCAGCACGGTGGAGTCATTGGCCAGCGCCCGGGCCAGGCCGACACGCTGCTGCATGCCGCCGGACAGCTGATTGGGGTAGGCGTCTTCCCATCCGTTAAGCCCGACCTGGGTCAGGGCGTCACGGGCGGTCTTGGCGCGGGTGTCGGCGTCGATGCCGCGAATCTCCAGCCCGAATTCCGCGTTCTGCTGCACGGTACGGTGGGGGAACAGGGCAAAGTTCTGGAAGACCATCGAGAAGTGACGGCGGCGGCACTCCAGCAGTGCCTTGTCGGAGAGCTGCGGAATGTCCTCGCCGTCGATGATGATCTCGCCTTCGGTGGGCTCGATCAGCCGGTTGAGGCAGCGGATCAGGGTCGACTTGCCCGAGCCTGAGAGGCCCATGATCACCAGCAGTTCGCCTTCATGGACGTCGAAGTCGATGTTCGACAGGCCCAGGGTCTGGCCGGTCTTGTCCAGGATTTCAGGACGCTTGAGCCCTTCATCGCGTAGCTTGAGTGCCTTCTTCGGCTGGTCGCCGAAGACCTTGCTCAGCCCGCGAACCTTGATCTTGACGGATCGGTTCTCGCTCATGGGTAGGGGTGCCTTGTTGGGTTGCGTAAACACGTCCAGCCGGTCGAACGATGAAGGTCGACGTCACGTGCATCCTGGCGTCGGCGTTCATCGTCCAGCGCTGGCGCGGCTGCGTCAGGGGCGGCACTCCTTGCCGCATCCCCACGGCTGAACAGCATGCCAGCTTTCACCGTTGAGGCGCAGAAAGGTGCAATACCCTAAAGGTCTTTGAAAGATCATTCAAATTCAGCATGGGCGCACGTTCACTGAATCGAGAAAGCCCCGGTGGGTGCGGTATTGGGTAGAAGTGGGGGAGAAGCCCATGCCGGAACGGCATGGGCAAGGGGAGTTATTTTCCTGTCGCGCTCCGTATCGGCGCCGCTCAGCGCACCCGCGTCAGCCGGATCAGACGACCGGGATCGCTGTCGGTCAGCAGGTAGATGGCGCCGTCGGGGCCGAGCCGCACGTCGCGGATGCGGCCGACCTCGCCATCCAGCACCACCTCGCGCTCGATGATGCTGTCGCCCTCGAGGCGCAGGCGCAGCAGTCGCTCGCCGCGAAGCCCGCCCGCCAGCAGATCGCCCTGCCAGGCGGGAAATTCTTCACCGCTGACCACGGCGAGCCCGGACGGCGCAAAGCGTCCTTCGAACACATGCACCGGATCGCGCATGCCCGGGGCACTGTCGACGCCCAGCGGCAGGTTGGTGGCGTAGTCGCGTCCGCGGGTCACCTCGGGCCAGCCGTAGTTCTCGCCGGGCAGAATACGATTGAGTTCGTCGCCGGTGCGCGGGCCGTGCTCGGTCGACCACAGGGTGCCGTCGGCAGCCTGGGCAAGGCCTTGAGGGTTGCGGTGGCCGATCGAGTAGACCTCGGGGGCCGCGTCATCGTCGAAGCCCGGATTGTCCGGCGCGGGATCGCCGTCTGCGGTCAGCCTGAGCAGGCTGCCGGCGTGGTCTGCCGTGTCCTGGGCGCGGCCTTTGCTGACGCCGCGATCGCCGATGGTCAGCCACAGCAGGCCCTGGTCGTCGAACAGCAGGCGGCCACCATAGTGGCGGCCTGGCGTGGAAAAGCGATTCTGCACAAAAATTGGCGTTATCGCGCCCAGGGCGTCGTCCTCGAATCTGACCCGTGATACCGCCGTGGCGTCGTCCGAGTCGCCGTCCTTGCCGGGCTGCGCCCAGCTGAAGTAGAGCCAGTCGTGGGTGCCATCGCCGAATTGCGGATGCAGCGCCAGGTCAAAGAGCCCACCCTGGCCGCGGTGTGAGACCTCCGGCAGGCCGTCGAGCCTCTGGACATCACCGTTATCCACCAGCGCCAGGGTCCCGGGCTGCTCGGCGACCAGCATGCGCCCATCGGGCAGAAAGGCCAGCGACCAGGGGGTGTCCAGCTCATCGGTGATCAGCTCGAGCGCGACCGGGTGATGAAGCCCCGGTACCTGCTCGGGCAACGACGCCGCCTGGGCGCCTGTAGGCAATGACAATGTCAGCAGGGCGAGGAAAAGGCTTCGCAACATGGAGACTCCGCACGGCAAGTATGGGTTTCCGGTGGCGGACCGCTTCCCAGTCCCGGGCATGCCGAGCGGCGATGGCGTGACAGGTCGGGGGAGACGCTTTTCCTGCCAAGGTCAACACGCGTTACAGCAGCAGCGCCAGCAGCACCGGTAGATAGATCAAGGATAGCAGTGTGGAACAGAACACCAGGCTCGCCACATAGGCGGGCTCGCGTTGGGACTTCTGGGCAAACAGATAGTTGAACACCGCCACCGGCATGCTCATCTGCAGCACCAGGATTGCCAGTGCCATGGGGGGCAGGTCAAGCCAGATGCCTATGCCCCAGGCCACGCCCGCCGCCAGGGGGATGCGCAAAAGGCTGAACCAGACACCCGAGCGCAGGCTTCTGACCTGGATGCTGGCCAGCGACACCCCCAGGGTGATCAGCATCAGCGGCACGGTGAAGCCTGAAATCAGATCGACGCTGTTCTGCAGCCACAGCGGCAGTTCGGTGTCGGTGAACAACAGCGCGATGGAGATCAGGATGGCGTAGACCGTGGGCGTCTTGACCAGCGACTTCAGCGGATTGCCACGACTGGCCAGCATGGTGCCCAGGGTGAACTGGAACAGCGACACCGTCACCATCACCGTGATGCCGAAGGCGAAGCCAGCCTCGCCGAAGGCGTAGAGGATCACCGGTAGCCCCATGTTGCCGGTGTTGGGGTACATGGTGGGAGCCAGCAGCACCCGCCAGTCCTTGCGCAGCACCAGCGCCAGCACGAAAGCCAGGGCGGCCATGGCGCACAGCACCAGGGCGGCCGCCAGCATGGTGCGACCGAAGCTCGAGGCGTCGATCTCGGCACCCGCCAGCGAGGCGATCACCAACGCAGGCGTACCGATGTTGAACACCAGTTTGGTGACGAAGGCCACCGGATAGTCGAAACCGCGGCGGATCCAGAAGAATCCGAGACCGGCGCCGGTGATCACCGGCGCCATCACGGCGAAGAGTTGGGCAAACATGCGAGGATCTATCTCCTTATCGGTCGACACCCGGGGCCTTGGCACCCTGTCGGTCTGGAGTACGCTGCCGGCCAGCGACGCCGACGGCAGGCGCGGCTTGCCTGGCCTGTCGAGAGCGATCGGCCTGGCGCTCCAGCGACATCGTCAAGCGCTCGATCAGGCCCGCCATCAGCCGGTATTCGGCGCTGTCATTTGTCTGTCGTTCAAGCGTCCGCAGCAGCCGGTTGCCGTATTCACGAGCTCTATCTGGTGCGTGGCCTCTGGCGCTGGCGCCGTAGTCGTCGGCGAGGGCGGCGGCAAGGTCGTCAAGGGCGAGGTCGAGCGCGTCACTGCGCCCGCCCAGGCGCCGCCGCAGATTGAGGCTGGCGTAGCCAAGGTCCAGCCCCACCAGGCCCAGCGAAAATAGATAGCGGCGTTCTTCCGGGAGACTGTCGTCGTGATGGGCGAGCCTGAGTAGGCGGTCCGCCATGGTACCACCGAAGCGTGACTCGGCTTCATGCAGGCTACGCCGGTGAAGCCCGTGGAGGTCGCCTACCGTGGCGCTGACCAGCCGGCGCTTGCGAATGGTGGTGGGGAGTCCTGGCGCCAGGCGAAAGGCCATCACCACGGTGGAGAGCCCGAGCAGCAGGGCGATAGCGCGGCCGAGAAAGCCATCGATGGAAAAGTCCATGCCATTGCCGGGCATGGTCAGCAGGATGTTGCCGATGGTGAAGGCCAGGCAATAGCCCATCAAGCGGGGGTTGGCGGCGCCCAGCAGACCAAGGAACAAAGGCGGCATGAACACCAGCGCGAGGGTGACAAAGTCGTTGGCCTGGGCCAGCAGTACATGGCCGAACAGCAAGGCGCTGGGCACCGCCGCCAGCATGCCCTTGAGGAAGGTGGCGGCGACCGCTGCCGGGTTGTCGCGGGTCGCGAAGAAGGCCGAGAACAGGGTGCCGACCAGCATCGCGATCTGACCATTGTCCCAGGCGGTGTAGCGCCAGACGATGGCCAGCAGGGCGAACACCAGCCCGGCTCGCAGTCCGTTGAGGGCGGCTTCCAGATGATCCCGGTGAAAGGCCAGCGCCGGCGCCTTGAGGCGGCGTTTGCCGGGGGTGTGGATCGCCTCCCGCGCATCGAGGATGACCAGAGCGTGGCCGAGGGCCTCGCGCAGGCCGAGATGGATGCGCCGTTGCAGCAGCGCCTCTGGTGACTCGGTAGTGCGTGTCGGTGCGGGATCGCTGGTGATGGGCCCACTGGCGCTGCGCCCGCACCGGGCTGTGGTTTGGCCTGGGGTCTGGTCCGAGGCCAGGTCTGGGGCCAGGTCTGGGGCCTGGTCTAAGTCCGGGGCTATGCCCTCGTCCAAGTCTGCGGCCATGCACTGAAGGGCCCGATGCCTGAGCGCCTGCAGCCGCTGGCGGGCCTGGGCCACACCGCTGCCCTCGGCGCTGCGGCGCAGGTCACTGGCCATGTCCTCGATCAGGCGTCGGGTGGACGATGGCAGCTCGCCGCCGTGGGAGCGCAGCAGTTGCTGCAGCGCGTGGAGGATCGCCAGCAGGCGGGCGGTGCGCACCGTCAGCACATGGCTGGCGCGTAGCCGGCCGATGCCTTCCGGGCCTTCGTAGCGTGCCGCCTGACTGTCGGTTTCCAGCTGGGTCAGGGGTTGCAGACTGGCGGTCAGGGTGGCTTGCAGGGCAGCGATATCGGCGCTGTTGTCCAGGCGCAGGGCGCCGTGCAGGAAGGCCTGATTGACCACCTGATCGGCCAGGCCGGCGAGATGATCACGGACCTGAATCGGCCACAGCAAGGCGCTGACCAAGGTGGCGCAGATGGCCCCCAGCGCCAGCTCCGACAGGCGCGCCACGGCCACCGCGAACAGACCCGTGGGGGCGCTGGCGGTGATGACCACGATCAGCATGGCGGTGACGGCCGCCATGATGCAGCCGAAGGAGGCGTTGTTGCGGGTCACCGAGGCGGCGTAGGCGCACAGGATGATCCAGGCGGTCAGACAGATCAGTGCCGGTGTCGGCGACTGCACGAACAGCGACATGATGGCGATGCCGGCGAGGCAGCCGACGACGGTGCCGGTGATCTGGCTGATGCCTTTCTCCAGCACCATGCCGCTCATCGGGCGGATCTGCAGAAAGGCGGCGGAAATCAGCGCCCAGTAGGGACGATCGAGGTCGCACCAGAGAGCAATGTACAGCGCCAGGGCCATGGCCAGGGTGGCCTTGATGGCGAACTTGACCGCACTGGCCGGCGGCGTCAGGTAGGCCTGCCACCATACCGAAAAAGGCATCAGCGAGGCTCGGGCCGGACCCGCACCGTGGCGGTCATGCCGGCGCTCAGGTCGAGGTTCGTCGGCACCTCGTCGAGGGCGATGCGTACCGGGATGCGCTGGGCCAAGCGCACCCAGCTGAAGGTGGGCTCGACCTGGGGCAGCAGCTGGTCGTTGGGGGTGGCGTTGTCATTGGCGATGGCTCGTCCAATGCTGTCGACGTGGCCATCCAGCTCGAGGTTGCCGCTCATCAGAATGACCTTGGCCGGATCGCCCACCGCCAGGGCAGGGCGCTTGGTCTCCTCGAAGTAGGCGGTGACGTAGTAGGAATCTTCCACCACCAGCGCCATGACCGAGGTGCCCCGATTGACGTAGTTGCCCTGAGTGAGCTGGAGGTTGATCAGGTGCCCCGAGGCCGGGGCGGTGACCTCGGTGCGCTCCAGGTCCAGGCGGGCGCTGGTCAGGTCACTGCGGGCCTGGTCGAGGGCGGCGGCGGCGACATCGCGGTCACGATTGGCGCTTTCGCGATTCTCGGCGCTGATCGCCTGGCGGCTGAGTTGCTCTCGCCGCGACGCCTCGTGTTCCTTCAGTGCAAGCTCGGCCTCACGCTGGGCGACGATGGCAGAGGCCTTGGCCAGGGCGGCCTGGTAGCGAGCATCGTCGATACGAAACAGCACCTGGCCTTTTTCCACGTGGTCGTTGTCGTCGACCGCAAGGGCGATCACCCGGCCCGACACGTCGGGGGCCACGGTGATGATGTCGGCGCCGACTCGGGCGTCACGGGTCCAGGGGCTGTACAGATAGTAGCGCCACAGCCACAGTCCGGCCGCCACGGCGGCGGCGACCACCGCCAGGGTGATCAGCACGCGCAGGGTCTTGCGCATTCAGGCGCCTCCGCTGGCAAGCGCACCCCACCAGGCGACCCCGGCGGTGCACAGAACGAAAAGAGAGGTGTCCAGCCACGCCTCGTACCACAGCCGAGAGGTGCCGCACAGGCGGTGCAGGGCGAAGCGTAGTACTGCGGCGAGCAGCAGTCCGATCAGGGCGTAGACCAGCAGTGGGCTGAAATAGATACCGCCAAGCGCGACTTCCTTGAGCGCCATGCTGGGCCTCCCCGGGATTCAACCGTGCGGTTGTGAATCGTGTAACCGAGACCAAGCGTAGCAAACATGCAAGCAAGGCGGGAGGGGCTCACCCCGCCTGACGGCGGGGCAGGGCTGTGGTCTCCAGGGCTCGCCAGGCGTCCGGCACGGCGTCGCGCAGATGGTCGAGCAGGGCGCTGACCTTGCGCGGCTGATGGCCGAAACCGTAAAGCAGGGTCACCGGCAGCGGTGCCAGCGACCAGTCTTCCAGGCAGCGCACCAGTTCGCCGGGGTGATGGCGTTCGCGGGCTTCGGTGGTCCACACCGGCAGGATGCCGAGCCCGCGTCCCCGGGCGATGGCGTCGATATGCAGCATCGACTGGTCGACGCGAAAGCGTGACGCCGGTGGCTGGAAGTGCACCGTGCCGCCGTGACGGTGGGACAGGGTGATGCCGCCCTGACTGTCGCCCATCAGGTCGATCCATGCGTGATGGCCAAGGGCGTCGGGAGCCTCCGGGGTACCGTGCTTCGCCAGATAGTCCGGATGAGCGTAGATGCCGCGCTCCAGCGCGCCGAGGCGCTCCTGGCGCAGGTTGCCCTCGTCGGTTTCGCCAAGCCATACGCAGATGCCCTGGAAGTCGGGATCCCGTGGCGCCGTTTCGCCGGTGCTCAGCGTCAGGCGTATCGCCGGATGACGTTCCAGAAAGGTCTCCATCACGCCGCCCAGCCAGCTTCGCGTCAGGGTGCGATGGGCTTCGACATGAAGCTCGCCGCTGACGTCCTCGCGCAGGCTGTCCAGGGTGCGCTGACCCTGTTCGGCGAGTTCCAGGATTTCCCGACTGATCACGTAGTAGCGCTGTCCGGCCTCGGTGGGCAGGAGCTGGTTGGCCTGACGCTTGAGCAGCGGCTGGCCCAGCCGCGACTCGAGCTGGCTGATTCGCCGGCTCAAGGTCGACTTCGCCAGACCCAGCTGGATGGCGCTCTGGGTCAGGCTTCCGGTCTCCATGACGCGGTTGAAGGCAAGCAGTTCGTCGAGATCTGGCATGGCATCACGCAAGCGGGAAGAGGGGCAACACGAACCGCCAGTATGCCACGGGATCGTGCGGATGAAAATCATTCTCCCTTGTGCTGACAGCCTCTACCGCATGCCAGCCGTGCACTTCCTGCGCGTGGAGCGACGCAAGCCGGGAGGGCAGGCGGGCAAGGCGAGTAGGGGCGGGCGAATCAGGCAGGAAAGCAGGTAAGGCAGGCAAGGCAGGCAAGGCAGGCAAGGCAGGCAAGGCAGGCAAGGCAGGCAAGGCAGGCAAGACAGGCAAGACAGGCAAGACAGGCAAGACAGGCAAGACAGGCAAGACAGGCAAGACAGGCAAGACAGGCAAGCCAGCTTCGGGAGGGGGTTGCGAGAGTTGCAACGTCACGTTCACGAGCAATTGTGCAACTTTAATGGAAGAATCTAAATGATAAATATTCACATTCGTTGTTATGCGCAGGTCGTCTCGACCCAGGGCGGCGGTCCTGAAACGCCAGCCATTGCGCGTGCCACCGGGTGGCTTGCCACCCCTTTTCGGAGTCATGAAGAAGATGTTGCCTCAGCGCTTGTCAGCTCAACCCCTGTCATCTCACAGCCTGTCACCTCGTTCCCTGTCGCTTCACCCTCTGTCGCTTCACATTCGCCGCCTGGCGGCGGGGCTGTCGGGGATCGCCCTGTGTGGCGCAGTGCCGGCGCTCGGCGCCGAAGACATGGCGCTTGATGACGTGGTGGTCACCGCCTCAGGCTTCGATCAGAGCGTGGCCGATGCGCCGGCCTCGATCAGCGTGGTGACCCGGGAGGATCTGGAGAAGCGCTACTACCAGGACGTCACCGACGCCCTGCGTGACGTGCCCGGGGTGATCGTCACCGGCGGCGGTGGTGGCGACAACGGCTACGACATCAGCATGCGCGGCATGCCCGCGGAGTACACCCTGCTGCTGATCGACGGGCGCCGTGTCAGTACTCGTGAGACCCGCCCCAACGGCAGCGCCGGCTTCGAGCAGGACTGGCTGCCGCCGCTGCAGGCCATCGAGCGCATCGAGGTGGTGCGTGGTCCCATGGCCACCCTGTACGGCTCCGATGCCATCGGTGGGGTGATCAACGTCATCACCCGCAAGGTGGCCGATGAGTGGCACGGCAACCTGCAGCTCGACACCATGCTGCAGGAAGACAGCTCGTCCGGCGACAGTCGCCAGGCCAACTTCTATACCTCCGGTCCGCTGGTCGAGGGGCTGGCCGGGCTGACCCTCTACGGCCGTGCGACCCAGCGCGATGAAGACAATATCCTCTATGGCTACGAGGACAAGCAGGTCCAGAGCCTGACCGCGAGGTTGTCGCTGACACCCAGCGTCAACCACGACCTGGCGCTGGAGGCCAGTCGCACCGAGCAGCAGCGCGAGGCGCTGGTGGGCAACAGCGTCGATCCGGACGGTTGTCGTGGCGGCTGTGAGGACAGCTTCGACGACTACACCCAGGAGTACGTCGCCCTGACCCATACCGGGCGTTTCTCCTTCGGCACCAGCGAGACCTATGTCCAGCGCGAGGTGTCCGAGAACGAGAGCCGCGAGATGGAGATCACCAACACCAACGCCAAGTCGAGCCTGGTGGTGCCGCTCGGTGCCCATATCGTCACCGTCGGCGCAAGCTTCGAGGAAGAGGAGCTGGACGATCGTACCTCGAACCAGATCTCGGATCTCACCAATGTCCGCAACAGCCAATGGGCGCTGTTCGCCGAGGACGAATGGATGCTGCTCGACGACTGGTCGCTGACCGGTGGCGTGCGCATGGATCATGACGAGAACTACGGCTCCGAGATCAGCCCACGGCTTTACAGTGTGTGGCACATGACCCAGGACTGGACCCTCAAGGGTGGCGTGTCCACCGGCTATCGCTCGCCGGACCTCAGGGAAATCACCCCGGACTGGGGCCAGGTCAGCCGCGGCGGTGACGTTTACGGCAACCCGGATCTCGAGCCGGAGACCTCGCTCAACAAGGAGCTGGGCCTTCTCTATAACGGGGCTGGCGGGTTGTCGGCCAGCGCCACGCTGTTCCACAACGACTTCGACGACAAGATCACGCGGATCGAGTGTCCGGCCGACGTCTGTACCGACGGCCCCAACCAGTTCGGCAGCAACCCCACCTATCGGGTCAACGTCGACGAAGCGGTCACCCAGGGGGTGGAGCTGTCGCTGTCGACGCCGCTTGGCGACTCGCTCGAGCTGTCGGCGAGCTACACCTACACCGACTCCGAGCAGAAGAGTGGCGAGTACGAGGGCGAGCCCCTGACCCAGCTGCCGGAGCACGAGTTCTCGGCCAGTCTCGACTGGGAGATCAACGATCGCCTGTCCCAGTGGACCCGGGTCACCTACCGTGGCGACGAGAGTCAGCCCACCACCGGCCCGTCCCAGAGTGAAATCGTCGCGCCGGACTACACCTTCGTCGACACCGGCCTCGGCTATCAGTTGACCGACGCCGCCCGCGTCAACGTCGGCATCTACAACCTGTTCGATGAAGACATCGACTACGACGAGTATGGCTACGTCGAGGATGGCCGCCGGCTGTGGCTGGGCCTGAACGTCGATTTCTGATCCCTGGGGGACCAAGGGAAGAAATGGGAATGCCTGTCCGCCATGATCGAACGCATCGTTGCGCGAGCCTGGACGAGAAGGGCAGATATTCTCAAACGAGATTGATTACTATAAGCGTCAATAGTGATGCCCCGCCCCATTGCGGGGGAACCGACAAGGAAGATGAGCATGCGTGGAATGTCACCCCTGGCCCGAGGCGCCGTCGCGCTGGGCCAGAAAGTAGGTCCGGGGATCGGCCTGGCACTCGGACTCAGCCTGGTCACCCTGGGGGTGGCCAGCGCCCAGGAGGAACCTCGCGTCCTCGACACCGCCTTCGGTGAGGTCGAGATCCAGGGCCAGCCCGAGCGGGTTGTCACGCTCTACGAAGGGGCACTGGACACCTCCCTGACCGCCGGGGTGACGCCGCTTGGCGCGGTGGCGACCCGTGCCGCCGAGGACGTGGCCGACTACCTGAAGGATGAGGTGCCCGATATCCAGATCGTGGGCACCGCCGGCGAGGTCAATGTGGAAGCGGTGGTCGGGCTCGAGCCGGACCTGATCCTGGCTTCCTCGCGACTGTCCGAGGATACCTACGCGCTGCTGTCGCAGCTTGCTCCCACCGTGGTACCGGCGACCGAGGGCTTCGACCCCGAGGCCTGGAAGGACGAGGCGCGGCTGTTCGGCAGGGCGCTGGGCCACGAAGGCGAGATCGATCGCGCCATCGAGACGGTCGAAGCGCGCGCCGCCGAGCTCGCCGCTACCTTCGAGGCAGAGACGTCCCAGGACAACGCCTTCCTGATTCGCTGGATGCCCCAGGGGCCGCTGGTGATGTCCACCGAGCTTTTCACCACCGGCCTGCTCGCCGCCGCCGGCCTCGACGTCCAGGACGATCAGCTGGTGCCGCAGGGACGGCCCCACAGCGACCCGCTGAGCCTGGAGGCGCTGTCCCGGGTCGACGGTGACTGGCTGTTCGTCGCGACCCTGGACGCCAACGGGGCCGAGGCGCTGGATCAGGCGATGCAGAGCGACGCCTTCAAGCGTCTGGCGGTGGTCGGCAACGACCGTGTGGTGGCGGTGGACGGCCAGTTGTGGACCAGTGCCAGCGGTCCCATCGCTGCCCAGGCGGTGCTCGATGACATCGAGCAGGCCCTGGAGGGCGTCGTGACACCGTGAGTGCAGAGCACAGCTTACCCGCAGGAATACTGTTCGGCCTTGTCGTTCTGCTTGGGCTCGCCATCATGGCGAGCCTTGTCGTGGGTGCCGGGGAGATCGGCCCGGTGCTGTCGTTCCAGGCGCTGCTGGGCCTGGGCAACGAGGAGGCACGCTTCGTGGTGTGGGACCTGAGGCTGCCGCGGACCCTGGTCGGCCTGGTGGTCGGGGTGGCGCTGGGCGTCTCCGGTACCCTGCTGCAGTCGATCACCCGCAATCCCCTGGCCGAGCCGGGCCTGCTCGGCGTCAGCGCCGGCGCCGCCTTTGCCGTCGCGCTGATGTTGCTGCTGGGTGGCAGCCTGCTGGAGCTGCGCATCGGCGTCGCCCAGCTGGGGGCCTTGTTCGGCTGTCTGTGCGTGCTCGGGGTTAGCCGCATCCGTGGGCTCGGCGCCGATCCGGTGCGCCTGGTGCTGGCGGGGGCGGCCTTTTCGGGGCTGCTTGGCGCGATGACCTCGTTGATCCTGATCACCGACCGGCGCGCCGCCGACGAGATTCGTTTCTGGGTGGTGGGTAGCCTGTCGGGACGGCGGCTCGACGACTTGCTGGCGGTACTGCCCAGCATGGCGCTGGCGGCGCTGGTGCTGGTGATGGTGGTGCGGCCGCTGGCCAGCCTTGCGCTGGGCGAGCGCGCCAGCGCCGGTCTCGGTCACCATCCGGGGCGACTGCGGCTATTGGCCATCCTGATCGTCGCCCTGCTGGTGGGCGGGGCCACCGCCATCGCCGGGCCGATCGCCTTCGTCGGCCTGGTGGTGCCCTTTATCGCCCGTGCCATCGCCGGCCCGGAGCTGCGTCGCACCCTGTGGCTGTGCCTGCCGCTGGGGCCTCTACTGGTGCTGACCGCCGACGTGATCTCGCGCCGCCTGGTGGCGCCCTCGGAGATGCCGCTGGGGGTGCTGACCGCGCTATGCGGGGCGCCGGTGCTGATCAGCGTCGTCCGCGCCCGCCGTCTGCCGAGCCTGTGACCATGCTGGATGATCGTTCCTTGTCTGCCGCCGCCACCCGCTCGTCGGATGAATATCGCGACTGTCACGACCGTCGCGATGCCAGCGCCATCCCCGACGGCATGTGGCTGCTGCGCGGTGGGCGGTTCAGCCTGCTGGTCGATCGACGCCAGCTTTTCGGCGCCCTGTTGCTCGCTGTCTTGCTGGTCGGGGCGAGCCTGGCCTATCTGTGCCTCGGCGAGAAACCGCTGTCGCCGGGTAAAATCTGGGCGGTCATCCATGGACAGGGCGCGATACTCGATACCTTCGTGGTGGAACAGCTACGCCTGCCACGGCTGTTGGCGGCGCTTGCCAGCGGTGCCGCCTTTGGGCTGTCGGGGTGCCTGATGCAGACGCTGGCGCGCAACCGTCTGGCCACGCCCGGCATCATCGGCATCGACAACGGCGCCACCGCCTTTGCGGTGGCCTCGGTGGTGGGGATGGGCTTGAGCCTGGCGCCTTCTGCCATGGCGTTGACCGGGGCGGCCACCGCAGCGGCCCTGACCTTCGGTCTGGCCGCCGGGGGCGGTGCAAAAGGCGGTGCCAAGGGCTATCGCTTTATCGTCGCCGGCATCGGCGTCGGGGCGATCTTCGCCGCGGTGACCCAGCTGATAATGTCGCGTGCCGCCATCGATGCGGCCAACGCCGCCTACCCCTGGACCGTGGGCACCCTGAACTCACGGCCGGCCGGAGCCGTCGTCGTTCTCGCCATCGGTCTTGCGCTGCTCACCCCGGTGGCGCTGTGGCTGTCGCGCTCGCTTAGCCTGATGCGTTTCAGCGATGCCGTGGCACTCGGCCTGGGGACGCCGCTCAGGCGTCGCAGGCTGCAGGTGCTGGTGGTATCGGTGGCGTTGACGGCGCTGGCGGTATCGGTGGCGGGGCCGGTCGGCATGGTGGGGCTTTTGGGTCCGGAAATCGCGCGCCATCTGTGCGGCAACCGTCAGGTCCCGCTGACCGCTGCGGCCCTGGCCGGGGCGGCGGTGATGGTGCTGGCCGACCTGGCGGGACGATTGATGCTGGCGCCGCTGGAGCTGCCGGTGGGCATCGTCACCGCCGTGGTCGGTGGCCCCTGGCTTCTGTGGATACTGATTCGCCGCTGAATTCATATTGACCCGCTCCCGGGCCAATGGCGGCCGGGGGCGCTTGTGCAAGGGGACCTTGATGTCACTGACGCTGTCTTCACGATCCGATGGGATTCCCCGGGCCGAGGTGGCTTCGCACCCGGATTCGGGCCAGCAGCGGGACACCGCAGTGCCGCATCCCTATGTGGTCGAGGACCTGGTGCTCTGCCACGGCCGTCACAAGGTCATCGATGGTCTCGACCTGACGATCCCGCGGGGCAAGCTCACCGCCATCGTCGGCCCCAACGGCTGCGGCAAGTCGACGCTGCTGGCCGGGCTGTCCCGCCTGCATGCACCAAGTGGCGGGCGCGTCTGGCTCGAAGGCCAGGACCTCAAGCGGTTTGCGGCGCGCAAGCTGGCCCGCTGCATCGCCCTGTTGCCCCAGGAAGCGTCGGCCCCGGAGGGGCTGAGCGTCAGCGACCTGATTCGCTTCGGGCGCCAGCCCCACCAGGCCTGGTATCGCCAGTGGAGCGAGGAGGACCAGGCGGTGGTGGCGCGCGCCATCGCCGCGGCGGGGCTTGAGGACCTGGCCGAACGCGCCCTCGATACCCTGTCCGGCGGTCAGCGCCAGCGCGCCTGGATCGCCATGACCATCGCCCAGCAGACACCGATCATTCTGCTCGACGAGCCCACCTCGGCGCTGGATCTGGGTCATCAGCTGGAGGTCTTCGAACTGCTGCATCGGCTGGTGGAGCGAGGGCGTACGGTGATCATGGTGGTCCACGATCTTTCCAGCGCCTGCCGCTACGCCGACCACCTGGTCGCCATGCGCGATGGGCGCCTGGTGGCAGAGGGCGAGCCGGAAAAGGTGGTGACGCCGGCACTGGTCAGGCAACTCTATGACGTGGACTGCTCGCTGGTGGAAGACCCGCTGACCGGCAAGCCATTGCTGGCCGGGCTTAGTCGGAGAGCTTAATCGTCGGCAGGTCTTGGTCGGCAGGTCTTGGTCAGAAGGGCCTAGTTGGCGCGAGGCCTAGTCGCCAGGTCTTGGTCGGCAGGGCCTGGTTGGCGCGAGGCATAGTCGGCGCGAGGAATAGTCGGCGGCGGGTCCTGGTCGGCGGGGCCGAACGGGTATGCAGGCCTTTAGGGAAGCGAATTCGGGGAGCCAGACGCAACACACCCGGCGCGAAGGCCGGGTGTGTTCGCTGACTGACGGGTGCTGCCCGTCAGCTTCGGATCGCTCTTAGTTGGTAGCGTCCTGAGCGGCGTCCTGGGCATTGTCGCCCGCACCTTCGATGGCGTTGCCGGCGCTGGTCAGGGCGTTGGCGGTAGCAGACTTGGTGGTCTGCCAGGCGCTCTGGGCGCCTTCCTTGGTGTCCATCCAGGCCTGCTGAACGCTGGACTTGGTCTGGTTCCACCAGGTATCGGTGTATTCGGGCAGCTGGGACACCTCGTCCTGAGTCATGTCCAGATGAACGCTGTACTCGATGTTGTCGAGGCTGTCGCCGTTGGCAGTCTGCACGGTGAAGTTGCCGGTTTCGACCACATACTCGCTGCCGCCGAGGTCAAGCAGGTCGCCCGCTTCGACGACGATGGCGCGGACCTTCATATCATTGTCGAGAAGGATGTCCTCGACTTCGCCCACTTCATCCTCGCTCGAACCCTTGGCGAAAACGTCGGCGTCCATCAGCTCATCGGCGGAGTAGAGGCCCTGAGCCTGCTGCTGGTTACCGGCGCCATTATTCTGAGCGGTGTTCTGCTCGGCGAAGGCGTTGGTGCCCACGGCCATGGTGCCGGCGAAGACGGTGCTTGCGATAGCGGTAGTCAGCAGATTCTTGCGGATCATTCCATTTCTCCTTCTCGCGGATGGTTCCAGCGATGTCATCGGTCGCAGCGGGTTCCTGTGCTGCGACTTGCGATGTTGCACGAATCATTGTGGAGGTTATGTACAAGATTTCAAGCCAGTCTTGTGAAAGAAACATGCAAGGCTCTGTTGCCTATCGATGACGCCGCCATAGAGCTTGTTTCAAACGTGCACGAAAGAGCCGACCTGGCGCTATTTCAGGGATGATCCCTGTTTGAAAAGTCAGGTGCGCATGCGGCTTTCCATGGTGTGTTGCCTCTGGGACAATACCGGCCTCTTGCCCGCATTATCATGGCCAGGGCGACGATCGACACCGTTTAAGCGGTGCGAAAGCGCCGTCCGGCCCGCCCCTCGAGGTCCTGTTTCGTGGAATTGTTGAGCGTCGTCTTTCGTCATTATCGCTGGCCCTTTATCGGCGTCATGCTGCTGAGCCTTGCCAGTGCCGGACTGGGTATCGGCGCCATCGCCTTTATCAACCGCCGCTTGATCGAGGTGTCCGGAGATGCGCTTGGCGTGCTGCCGCAGTTTCTCGGGGTGATCGTGGCATTGCTGGCCGTGACTCTGGCCTCTCAGCTGGCCTTGACCACCCTGGGCCATCATTTTGTTTATGGCCTGAGAGGCCGTCTGGTCAAGCAGATCCTCGACACCGATATCGAGCGCCTCGAACGCCTGGGCAGCGCCGAATTACTGGCCAGTCTGTCCAGCGATATCCGCAATATCACCATCGCTTTCGTACGTCTGCCCGAGCTGGTTCAGGGCATCGTGCTGACGCTGGGCTCGGCGTTGTATCTCGGCTGGCTGTCCCCCGGGCTGCTGTTGGTCACCGCGCTGTGGGTCACGCTGACCATGGCAGGAGGGGCCTGCCTGGTAGGGCGGGTCTACCGCCATCTGGCCCAGGTTCGTGCGACCGAAGATTCGCTCTATCGCGACTATCAGGCGGTCATCGATGGACGCAAGGAACTGGCGCTCAATCGCGCCCGGGCGCGGACCCTGTTCGAGGACACCTACGATCGTGATGCCCGCCGCTATCGTCACCACGTCATCCGCGCCGACACCTATCACCTGAGCGCGGTCAATGTCTCCAATATCATGATGCTCGGCGCCATCGGGGTGGTGTTCTATCTGGCCAATGGGCTTGGCTGGGCCACCACCGAGGTGGCGGCGACCTTCTCGTTGACCTTGTTGTTCCTGCGTACCCCGCTGATCTCGGCGGTGGGCGCACTGCCGACGCTGCTAAGCGCGCAGGTGGCCTTCGACAAACTGCGTGGACTCGATCTGGCCGAGGCCAAGGGCGACTTCGGGGTGCAGGAGGCAGATGGCGAGCCTTGGCAGCGACTGCAACTTGAAGGCGTGGCCTTTCGCTACCCCGAGCCCGCTAAAGCGTCCGACGAAGAAGACGGGGCAGGGCGAGCGTCGAAAGGCCCGGGCTTCGCTGTGGGGCCGCTGGACCTGACCCTGCGGCGTGGTGAACTGGTATTTCTGATCGGCGGCAACGGCAGCGGCAAGTCGACCCTGGCGAAGCTGCTGACCGGTCTCTACCGGCCCCACCAGGGGCGTCTATTGATCGACGACGAGGAGGTGGGGGCCGATGAGCTGGGCGCCTATCGCCAGCGCTTTTCCGCGGTGTATACCGACTTCCACCAGTTCGACACCCTGATAGGCCCTGGCGGTGACAAGGCCGACCCCGCGCTGGTCGAGGACTGGCTCGAGTACCTGGCGATGCGCGAGAAGCTTCACTTCGACGGCCAGCGGGTCACCAACCCGGAGCTGTCCCAGGGGCAGCGCAAGCGGCTGGCGCTGTTGATGGCGGTGGCCGAGGAGCGAGATATCCTGCTGCTCGACGAATGGGCCGCCGACCAGGACCCGCAGTTCCGACGGGTGTTCTATCGTGAGCTGCTGCCGCGACTCAAGGACATGGGCAAGACGGTGTTCGCCATCAGCCACGACGATCACTACTTTCAGCACGCCGACCGGTTGTTCGAGATGCGCTCGGGGCAGCTTGTCGAACTCACCGGGTCCAGCCGCGAGGCCGCCAGTCGTGATGCCGTGGCCCGGCTCGATCCGCTGTAGGGCGATTCGCTCAGCCGGTAGAGCGCTCTCGCCACCATCCAGCGGTTCATCCATCCCCCCTGCCTGGCTCCCTCGCACCCGAGCACGGCTGGTTCGGGCTTTCGTGTGCCTGTGGTTAATGGGTCGCTCTGGTGTCGCTGATGGCGCGAGGTGGTTTCGCAGCCCTTGATCGACATCGGCCTTTGGCGGGATTTCTGTAAATGAAAGCTGGTCTTGATTGCGTGTAAAAATGAAAACAATTAGCATATCGAACATGTTTCACGAACGTTCAACGTCGTTCGTTGTCGTCTTCGATGCGCTCCGAGGCCCACCGCATGCAACCCGCCAGTCCCCGTCCATCCGCCAGTCCACGGTTCACCGACTTCCTGCCCGGCAGGCCTGTCTCCCGTCGCCCGCTTGCCATCGCCGTGCGCCTCGCGCTGGGGCTGGCCCCGCTTGCCGGGGCGGGGATGGCGTTTGCCCAGGAGGAGTCTGCGTCCTATGTCGCGCAGGACGACATGGTCGTCACCGCGACGGCCCTGAAGGTGGATACACCGCTGCTCGAGACGCCCCGCTCGGTATCCAGCGTCGACAGAGAGGAGCTCGACGAGCGCAACGTCCAGCAGATCGATGAGGCCTTTCGCTACCGCGCCGGTGTTCTGTCGGGTCACTATGGCTCCGACAACAACACCGACTGGTTCAAGGTGCGTGGTTTCGATCAGGCGACCTATCAGGATGGTCTGCGCATCTACCGCGAAGGGTTTTACCAATGGCTACCGGAGCCTTTTGGGCTCGAGCGCATCGAGGTGTTCAAGGGACCTGCATCCATCCTCTACGGTGAGGCGCCCCCTGGCGGCCTGATCAACGCCGTCAGCAAGCGCCCCACGGCGGAACCCCAGGGCGAGATCCAGGTACAGGTGGGCAATCGTGATCACCGTCAGATTGCCTTCGACAGCTCTGGTCCGGTGACCGAAAGCGGCGATGTGCGCTATCGCTTTGTCGGGCTCTACAAGGAGCGTGATGGTGATCTGGACGATACTTACAACGATCGCTACTACATTGCTCCGAGCCTGGAATGGGACCTGTCGGACGACACCCAGTTGACGCTGCTGACCAGCTTCCAGAAGGATGACGGTGTTCCGACCAACCCCTTCAAGACGCCCTACGGCACCGTGCAGGATACGCCGTTCGGTACCATCGACCGGGACACCAACTATGGTGAGCCGGGCTACGACAAGGATGAACATACCCAGATGTCGCTGGGTTACGAGTTCCGCCACCGCTTCAGTGATACCTGGCGTTTCGAGCAGGACCTGCGCTACAGCGAGCTCGACCTCGACCTGCGCAGTACCTACATGGTCTTTGCGGACTCTCCGACCACTGGCGCACGTGGTCACCTGCAACGTGACGGTGACATCGACAGCTTTACCGTGGATAACCGCATGGTGGGGACCTGGTTCACCGAGCGTACCGAAAACACCCTGCTGATGGGGCTGGATTACCAGGATCTGAGCCTCGAGGGAGAAGAGACCGATGTCTTTCCCTTCGGCGACTCCATCGACCTGTTTTCGCCCGAGTATGGCAATTTCACGGCACCCACCAGTGACCAGGCCAAAGATCGTGATATCGACAAGGACCAGTTGGGCATCTACGTGCAGGACCAGCTGCGTATCGACGATCGCTGGGTGCTGCTGGGGGCGGTGCGCTACGACGATGCCGAGACCGACAACGAGGTTCGCGGCGAAGCGGTGCAGCGTGCCGATGACAGCGAAGTGACCTGGTCGGGCGGGGTGATGTACCTGAGCGATATCGGTCTCAACCCCTACCTCAGCTACACCGAGTCTTTCCAACCGCTGGCCAGGACCGACGATGGCGGCTCGCTTTATGAGCCACTGGAAGGAGAGCAGTGGGAACTCGGAATGAAGTATGCGCCTCCAGGCTGGGATGGCTATGTGTCGGCCGCCTATTTCGATCTTGAGGAAAGCAATAGCCTGGTATCAGGGCCTACCGGGACGCCGATCCAGAAGGGGGAGCGAGAGTCCAAGGGGATCGAGCTCGAAGGGGTTGGCTACTTGACCGACAACCTGCAGCTCACCGCTGCCTACACCTATACCGATGCCCGAGACGAGAACGACGATCGTGCCTCGCTGATTCCTCGCCATCAGGCGTCTGCCTGGCTGGATTACAGTTTTGTGGGCGGACGGCTCGATGGCCTGGCGCTTGGCGGTGGTATCCGTCACGTCGGCGAGTCGGTGGATGGTGACATCAATGTCACCGACTACACCGTCTTCGATGCCATGGGGCGCTATGACTTTGACGAGCACTGGCGCGCCCAGGTCAACGTCTCCAACCTGACCGATGAAAAGTACGTCGCCTCCTGTGACTACTGGTGCTACTACGGCGAATCGCGAAGCGTGATCAGTAGCCTGAGCTATCGCTTCTAGAAAAGGCCGAAAGAGTTCGATCGACAAGGTCGATGCAAAGACGCCCGACCGGGTTTTCCCGGTCGGGCGTCTTGGTGTGAAGGCTGCCGGTGGAAGAACAGCGGGCCTAGGCGGTCCGAGTGTTATCGCTATTCCTGTCTTTCTATAGCCATATCTCTCTATCTTTCTATCTCTCTAGCTCTCTAGCTCTGGCCCTGGCCGCCCTCCGCCGTTACCCCGGCCCGGGCCAGGCGCTCGCCGTCGGCGACGTCGCCGAAGCGCTCGAGCAACAGTTTTAGCTTGGGGGTGATCCAGCGTTCGCAGAAGGGCCGCGACGGGTCGCTGTAGAAGTAGTCCTGGTAGTCCTCCTTCGAGGCGCGAAAGTCCACCAGCGGCAGTACTCGGGTGAGCAGGGGCGCGTCGAAGTCATCCTGCAACTGGGCCAGGGTGTCTCGAGCAGAAGCTGCCTGAGACTCGGTCAGCACATAGACCGCAGAGCGATAGCGGTCGCGGCGCTGGTGGTCTGCGGTGGCCCGGTGGGTGTAAAGGTGGATCTCGATCAGCACGTCGAGGGGCAGGCGAGAGGGGTCATAGTCCACCACTACGGCTTCATGAAAGTCCGAGTGCTCGCCGTCGGCGGCGACCCAGCCCTGGTGGACGGATTCGACCCCGCGCAGCGACTGATAGACCGCCTCCAGGCACCAGTAGCAGCTACCGCCGAGGGCCAGACGGGCGAGGGAAGGACGGAGCAGGGGCAGGCTGTCGTGCATCGGGATTCCCTCGTTGGCGGAGCGGCTTTGTCACCGAAGACGCCTTTAGCTTACAACTTTCGCAGCCCCCACATGAAGTAGCTGCCGCCGATCAGCGAGGCGACCAGGCCTGCCGGGATCTCTTGGGGAAACAGCAACTGGCGGCCGACCCAGTCGGCCAGCACCATCAGCAGCGCCCCGATCAGCGCCGCCCCGGCCAGGTGCGCGCGTGCCCGGGACAGCCCCAACAGACGTGCCATATGAGGCGCCAGCAGGCCGACAAAGGACAACGGACCGACGATCAGGGTGGCCACCGCGGTCAGTATCGCCACCGTCGCCAGCAGGCCCAGGCGGGCGCGCTCGACGTGGATCCCGAGCGCCTTGGCGGTGGCAGCGCCCAGCGGCAGGATATCCAGCCAGCGAGTCAGCGCCTGAGCGGCGACGGCGGCCAGCGCCCCGATACCCAGTACCACCAGCGCCGAGACCGGGTCGACGTAGTAGGTCGACCCTGACAGCCAGGCGATGACCTGCTGGCCACGTGGGTCGCCGCCGGCCAGCACGATCGAGCGCACCGCGTCGAACAGCGCAGTGATGGCCACGCCGCTGAGCAGCAGGCGTTCTGGCTGGAAGCCGCTGGCGCGATTGAGCGCCACCAGCACGCCGAGCACGACCAGCGCACCGACGGTGCCGGCGCCCACCAGCGTCAGGTTGCTCGGCGCTGGCACCAGGAAGATGGTGAGAATCAGCGCAATCGCCGCACCACCGCTGATGCCCAGCAGTTCCGGGCTCGCCATGGGATTGGCGGTGACCCGCTGGATCAGGGTGCCGGCGATGGCCAGCAGGGCGCCGCTGCCGGCGGCGGCGAAGATGCGCGGCCAGCGCCAGTCGAGAACGTCGCTGTGAAGGCTCAATGCCCAGCCGCTGCTGGACTGGCCGATCAGAATGCCGACCAGGGTCGCCAGCGCCAGCAGCACGGCGAGCACCAGCAGCAGGCGCCCGGGTGCCTCGGCACGCAGGGCCTGCGGGTTCGAACTGGGCGGCGGACGCCGGGCGGTCAGGCGCAGGCGCGGGATCAGCCATAGCAGCAGCGGTGCCCCCAGGGCGGCGGTGGTCGCCCCGGTGGGCAGCAGGGTAGGCAGGGCGTCGACGCCGCCCTGGAGGACCAGGTCGGTGATCGCCAGCAGCAGCGCGCCGAACGCGATCGACCAGCCCAGCCGCGCCGGCAGACGCCGGGCACCGGCCATGCGCGCGATATTGGGCGCCGCCAGGCCGATAAAGCCGATGATGCCGACCACCGCCACCACACAGCCGGTGATGAAGACCGCGAGACCCAGCCCGCCCAGGCGCAGCCATTTGAGCGAGACGCCGAGGCTGCGTGCGCTGGCATCGTCCAGCTCCAGCAGCGCCAGCGGGCGCAGCAGCCAGATGGCAAGAGCGCCGGCGATCACCAGACGTGGCAACAGGTAAAGCACGCCGTCCCAGCCGTTCTGGGCCAGTGAGCCGGCGCCCCACACCAGCACGCCCTTGAGCGCCTCCTGGTTGAACAGCAACAGCACCACCGCCAGGGCGCCGAAGTAGAGGTTGACCACCAGGCCGCCGAGTACCACGACGCCGGGTGACAGGCCACGGCGCCAGCCGAGGGCGAACACCAGCCCCATGGCCAGGCCTCCGCCGGCCAGCGCCACCCACTCGCGGCCCAGCACCAGCAGGCCAGGCGCCATCAGGGTGGCGACCATCAGTGCCAGGTTGGCACCGCTGGCCACCCCCAGGGTGGTGGGGGCGGCCAGTGGATTGCGCAACACCTGCTGCATCAGCACCCCGGCCAGCCCCAGGGCGCCGCCGGCGCTCAGCGACATCACCAGGCGCGGCCACCAGCTATAGTGCAGCACCAGCGACTCCGGGTCTGGCGGTTCATTGGCGCCGAGCGCCCCCGAATCGGTCAGGGCAGCAAGCGCCGCCAGGGGGCCGCCCAGCTCGGCCAGGGAGTAGAAGGCGGCCAGCATGCAGGCCACCGCCAGCACCAGGCCGGTGATGCCCAGCGCAGTGGTACGGCGGGCGCGGGATTCAGCGGCGAGCATCGGTATTTCCTTGTGCCTGATCCGGTGTGGTGGCCTGTTCGTTGATGTCGAGGGCGCTGGTGTCGAGAGCGCTGGTATCGGAAGCGCTGGTGTCGGGAGTGTGGGTATCGGGAGCGCGGGTATCTGGCATGTTGCTGGAGAGGGCGTCGCCCAGCAGGGTGGCAAAGCGCCTGGCCGAGGGCAGGGCACCGAAGCTCCACACCGGTGGCAGGGTGACGACGTCGTCGCGCTGGACGCTGCCCAGATGGCGCCACAGGCCACTGTCGGCCAGCGCCTCGCGGACCCCGGCGATATAGGGTTCGACCACCACGATGCGGGCCTCGGGATAGTTGGCCAGCTGTTCGATGCCGATCAGGCTGAAGCCCCAGGCGTTGGTGGTGCCCTGCCAGGCGTTGGTCAGGCCCATGCGCGTCAGCACCGCCTGGTAGAGGCTGTGCTCACCGAACAGGCGCACGTGGCGTTCATCCATGAACTGGAGCAGCAACAGCGGGCGGGTGTCCTCGGGCAGCCGAGCGGCGATGTCCGCGATGTAGGCCTCGGTCTCCTCGATCAGCGCCTCGGCGGCGTTCTGGCGATCCACCAGTTCGCCGAGATGTCGGGTCAGTGCCAGCGACTGCGACCAGAAGGTGCCCTCGCCGCTGTACATGGCGAGCTGCTTGACCTCGGCGATCGATGAAAGCCGCGGCGCCAGGTTGGCGAACATCGGCGAGATCACGATGGCGTCGGGGTCGAGTTCGGACAGCAGTTCCAGGTTCGGCTGGGTACGCAGGCCGATGTCGGTGGCACCTGGCGGCGCCTCGAGCCCCACCCAGCTTTCGTAGTCGTCGACCTGGGCCAGCGCCACCGGTGGTGCGTCAAGTGCGATCAGCGTCTCGGCCAGGGTCCAGTCCAGGCTGGCGATACGCGGCGTGGCACTGGCCGGAGACGTCAGCAGCCAGGCCGACAGCGCCAGCCACGCCAAGCTATGGTAGCCACCCGAGCGAAAAAGGCCGGAACGCAAGCGCAGGGAAGCCAGGGACACCAGAGAAGGGCGGACAGTCAGAGCACGGCGGACATTCAAGGACAACCTCATTGCACCAGCGCCACCGCGTGTTCGCCGGAGGGATGGGGCATCACCTGCATCGGCACGCCGTAGATGTCCTCGAGCAGGTCGCCGGTCATCAGCGTCTGCGGGTCGCCTTCGGCGATGACGCGGCCGCTGTGCAGGGCGACCAGGCGATCACAGAAGCGTGAGGCCATGTTGATGTCGTGCAACACGATGACCACGCCCAGGTCGAGCTCCCGCGACAGCTTGCGTACCAGGGTCATCACTTCCACCTGATGGGCGATATCCAGCGCCGCCAGTGGCTCGTCGAGCAGCAGCAGGCGGCTGCCCTGGGCCAGCAGCATGGCCAGCCACACCCGGGTACGTTCGCCGCCGGACAGGGTGTCCACCAGGCGATCGGCAAAGCCCTCGGTGTGGGTCAGCGCCATGGCTCGGGCCACGTGTTCGTGATCGTCGCGCCGCGAGCGACCCAGGAGCCCCTTCCAGGGGTAACGACCAAAGGCGATCAGCTCGCGACAGGTCAGGCTTTCGGCACTGGGCAGGTGTTGCGGCAGATAGGCCACTTCGCGGGCGAAGGCGCGGCGACCCCAGGCTTCGAGCGGCTGGCCGTTGAACAGGATGCGCCCCTCGCTGGCCGGCTGTTGCTGAGCCATCAGCTTGAGCAGGGTCGACTTGCCGGAGCCGTTGTGGCCGATCAGTCCGTGGACCCGGCCGGCATCGAAGCTCAGGCTGGTCGGCGACAGCAGGGTCTTGCCCGGGATCGCGAAGGAAGCGGACTGAAGATCGAACATGAAGACGGCTCCGCTGGGTGACTTGGGCAGGGTGGCTTGGGCTGGCTGGTCCGGGCAGGAAAGATAATGGATAGGAATGGTTATCAATTTGTTTGTTATTGTCAATGATGCACGTCAGGGAGGCGTTGCGCTGAAAGACTATTGATCAACCCTTGTAGAAGGGGCGTAAAGGATGACACCCTGTGGTCCACGACATCGGGCCTCTTCAACGGCGGCAGGGACGCCGACACCGCCAGGCGGGCAATGCGTTTGGCGTGGAGCACGCTAGCGAGAAGAACGCGTCTTGCCTATAGTATGAGGCCCACGATGACGTAAGCTGGTGAGTGGGATACGATTATCCCCCCTGAACCCAGCCCTATTTCGACAAGGAAGGAGGTATCACCATGGCACATACTCTGCCGGAACTGCCCTACGCCTACGACGCACTGGAACCCTCCATTGATGCGCTGACCATGGAGATCCACCATTCTCGTCACCACAACACCTACGTCACCAACCTCAACGGCGCCCTGGAAGGCACCGGTCTCGAGGACCTGCCGGTCGACGAGCTGATCTCCAACCTGGAGCGTCTGCCGGAAGACAAGCGCCAGCCGGTCATCAACAACGGCGGCGGCCACTCCAACCACTCGCTGTTCTGGACCGTGATGTCCCCGAACGGTGGTGGCGACCCCAAGGGCAAGGTCGGTGAGGCCATCGAGAAGGAACTGGGCGGCTTTGACGCCTTCAAGGATGCCTTCACCAAGGCCGCGCTGGGCCGCTTCGGCTCTGGCTGGGCCTGGCTCTCCGTCACTCCGGACGGTGCCCTGGTGGTGGAAAACACCCTGAACCAGGACAGCCCGCTGATGCACGGCAACACGCCGGTGCTGGGTCTGGACGTGTGGGAGCACGCCTACTACCTGAAGTACCAGAACAAGCGTCCCGACTACATCGCCGCCTTCTTCAACGTGGTGGACTGGGACGAAGTCGAGCGTCGCTACCAGGCCGCCACTGCCTGAGCGAAGCCGGCCTGACGTCGATGTCTCGACGTCATCCGTGCTAGCGCAAGACCCGCGCCGCGGCCCCCAGGGCCGCGGCGCTTTTCGTTGGTGCCCCGGCTGGGGCGCCGTCTGGATTGGTCGTCGCCCTTGTGGTGCGACAGCAAGGAGTTCACGCCGTGTCCCGCTCATCCAGCCTGCAGGCACTAGGGCGCCTGTTGCGCTACGCCCGCGGTTATCGTCGACGGATCGTCGCCGCCACCCTGTGTTCGATGATCAACAAGCTGTTTGATATCGCCCCCGAGATCCTGATCGGAGTGGCCATCGACGTGGTGGTCAACCAGGAGCAGAGCTTCGTGGCGGGGCTCGGCTTCGTCTCGGCCAGCTCCCAGATCATTGTGCTGGGGGTGCTGACCTTCTTTATCTGGGCCGGCGAGTCGCTGTTCGAGTACCTCTATCAGATCCTGTGGCGCAACCTTGCCCAGCGCCTGCAGGCCGACCTGCGTCAGGACGCCTACGAGCACGTGCAGCGCCTGGACATGGGGTTCTTCGAGTCGCGCTCGTCCGGTGAGCTGGTCGCCACCATGAATGACGACGTCAACCAGCTCGAGCGCTTCCTCGACGGCGGTGCCAACTCGCTGATCCAGGTCGCCGTCACCGTGGTGGCGGTGGGGGCGGTGTTCTTCGTGCTGTCGCCGCTGATCGCGCTGCTGGCCTTTACCCCGGTGCCGTTGATCCTGTGGGGTGCCTTCGTGTTTCAGCGCAAGGCCGGTCCCCTCTATGCCGACGTGCGTGAGAAGGTCGGGGTGCTGTCCAGCCGGCTGTCCAACAATATTCAGGGCATGGCCACCATCAAGAGCTTTACCGCAGAGGCCCGCGAGGCGGCTCGGCTGAAGGCCGACAGCGAGGCCTACGTGGACGCCAACAGCCGTGCCATTCGTATCAGCTCGGCCTTTATTCCGGTGATCCGCATGGCGATCCTCACCGGGTTTCTGGCCACCTTCATCGTCGGCGGCATGCAGGCGCTGTCCGGTGAGCTCAACGTCGGCGCCTACGGCGTGCTTGTGTTCCTGACCCAGCGGCTGCTGTGGCCGCTGACCGGACTGGCCCAGGTCATCGACCTGTTCGAGCGGGCCATGGCCAGCACCCGGCGCATCCTCGATCTGATCGCTACCCCGATCCGGGTGCGCGACGATGGACGCCGTGAGCTCGAGACGCCGGTGCGTGGCGAGGTGCGCTTTTCAGAAGTGAGCTTTCACTACCCGGGCAGCGGCGCCGGCATCGACGCCGTGGACCTGGCGGTACCCGCCGGCAGCACCCTGGCGCTGGTCGGGCCCACCGGCTCCGGCAAGTCGACCCTGATCAAGCTGCTGTTGCGCTTTCACGACCCCGACCAGGGGCGGGTCGAGCTCGACGCCGTCCCGGTGGCGGAGCTTCGCCAAGGGGCGCTGCGCGACGCCATCGGCCTGGTCAGCCAGGACGTCTACCTGTTCGAGGGCAGCGTGCGTGACAACATCGCCTACGCTCGTCCCGAGGCCAGTGATGAGGAGGTCATCGCAGCGGCACGCACCGCCGAAGCCTGGGAGTTTATCGAGCGTCTGCCGGACGGCCTCGATACCCGTGTCGGCGAGCGCGGCGTGCGTCTGTCCGGCGGGCAGCGCCAGCGTCTGTCGCTGGCCCGGGCGCTGCTCAAGGATCCCCCGGTGCTGGTGCTGGATGAGGCCACCAGTGCGGTGGACAACGAGACCGAGGCGGCGATTCAGCGCTCGCTGTCGCGTATCGGCGGTGAGCGTACCGTGATCATGATCGCCCACCGGCTCTCGACCATCGTCCACGCCGACCAGATCGTGGTGATGGAGCGGGGGCAGGTGGTCGAGCGTGGAGACCACGCCGAGTTGATCGCCCGGGGCGGGCGCTACGCCGCCCAGTGGCAGGTGCAGACCGGCGAGGCGGCGACGGTGGCAGCCACGTCGCCCTGACCTGGCGCGATGCGTGGGGCTCGGCTGCTGGCTCGGATCACCCCGGAACTGGCCCCGGATTCGGTCCCGGAACCGACCCCGGTGTGCAGGATACGGCTCGCCAGCGCCGCCCGTGCAGTCTAGGGTAAGTAAGTAGTAACTTCCTATGCTGCATGAGGCGTGAAGGATGAGCCGCGTACTGCTCGGGGGTGGGGTCCGTCGCCGGGCGTTCCATCGTCTGCTGTCGGGCTTTGTCGTACCGGGCTTTGTTGTACCGGGCTTTGTTGTACAGGGCATAGCTGCACCCGCCTTGGCGATGCGCGCCCTGCGAGTGTCGGCGTCTTGTTTACTGGCGGCTTGTTTACTGGTGGCTTGGCGACCGAGAGCCCTGGTCCGGGCCGCTCTGCTGCTGGGTTGCCTGGCAACGACGCCGGCCCTTGCCGACTTGCGCATCCTGCACCTCGACGTGGGCATGGGCGACGCCACCCTGGTAGTGGATACCGGCAGCGGTCAGAGTCTGTTGATCGATGCGGGAAATCGCGGTCATGGCCGCAGGGTGGTGGCGCCGGCCCTGATCGCGCTGGGGATCGATCGACTCGACTATTTTCTCGCCAGCCACTATGACGCCGACCATATCGGTGGCTTCGATGAACTCATCGAGGCGGGCGTCACCGTCGAGACGGTGCTGGAGCGACCCGGTATCAAGCCCGAGGTGCTGTCTCCCACCGGCCGCGACACCCAGTACGGCGAGTACCTGGCGGCGGCCCGGGCGGTGGGGGCGCGGCTGGTCGAGCTTATCCCCGACTGTCGTCCCGATCATCCCCAGCTGCGACTGGGCGCCGACACCCGTATCCAGGTGGCCGCCGCCGGCGGCCGGCACCTTGCCGGGGATATCGGTTTCTGCGAGGTCGGTGAGCAGTCACTTCATCCACGGCGTGAAAACGCCCGCAGCGTGGCACTGATCATCGAGCACGGGCGCTTTCGCTACTTCACCGGCGGCGACCTCACCGGTGGCGGCGCTCGCAGCGTACCCATGGAGGCCTTCGTCGCCGCACAGGTGGGCAACGTCGACGTGCTCAAGCTGAATCACCACGGTTCCGACACCAGCACCAGCGACACCTTTGTGCAGACGCTGAGACCCGAGGTGGCGGTGCTCAGCGTCGGCGATGGCGGAGTGAACCTGCGCTATCGCCTGCCACGTCAGGCTCCGCTGGATCGCCTGGCCAAGCTCAGCCCGGCACCGCTGCTGTTCCAGACGCGCCAGGGCGAAGGTGGAAGCTACCTGGGGGCTTACGTCGAGAATCGCCACATCGTCGTTCATACCGATGGCGAGAGCTACACCATCAACGGCCTGATCTGTGTGGTGGACGAGCGCACCCAGGCAAGCGAGGGAGGACACTGTCGATGAGCAGTTCAGAGCAGGAGGGGCCTCGTCGCGATCGCAGGGGCGATGATGCCGACGGCGGCAGCGATAGTGACAATGTTAACGGCAACGGCAACGGCAACGGCAACGGCAACGGCAACGGCAACGGCAACGGCAACGGCAGTGAAGATGGCTGCGGAGAGCGTATCCGCAAGTTGCTCGACGACACCACGGCGCTGCTGGACTACGCCCAGGAGTTCGAAGGTTACCCGCCGGAGATCGACCTGACCGCCTACTTCGTGGCCAAGGAAAAGACCGATCGCAAGGAGCTGTTGACCACCGAAGAACTGGCCGGCGTGGTGGATTGCTACCGGCGGCTGTCTCGGCTCTACCCAGGTATCTCGCCACGTACCCTGGCGGCCACGCGCCCGGACAGCGATGGTCGAATGCGCGACAGCCGCACCGGCAAGTACTTGATTCGCCTTTGGTGGTGGACCGGGGCGGTGGTGATGGCGGTGATCGGCTCCAACGTGCTGATGTACGCCATCGATACGGGCCGGCCGTCCTCTGGGCTCGACTGGACCCACTGGAATACCGCGCTCGACTTTATCTACGAGGGACTTCGCCACACCGAGCCCTTTCTTTATGGTGCCCTCGGGGCCTTTGCCTTTGTGCTGCGGGTGACCGCGACCCGGCTGTACAGTCGTACCTTCGATCCCGCGCGGATCGGCGAGCATGTCAATCGCATCGTGCTGGGCACGCTCTCCGGTGGCGCCATCGTGTTGTTCGTCTCCCAGATTCCCACCGATCAGGGCGCACAGGTGGCGCTGAGCGGCGCCGCCCTGGGCTTTCTCGCCGGCTACAGCATCGATTTTCTGTTCGGCACTCTGGACCGGGTGATCTGCGCCTTGCTGGCAAACGACGCGGGCGACAAGACTGGCAAGGCGGCGCGGGCTCGCCGTGACGCCGACGTGGTTCAGGTGCTGGATGATCTGGTCGCCGAGCAGCCAGACGGCGAGGCCAGGCGTCGTCTGGGAGAGGTGATCGAGACGCTCAGGCAGCGCCACCAGGCCTGAGCGCGAGGGCCGAGGAAGCGTTCAGGGGCTTTGGGGCACGACGCAGCATCAACCCGGGGTCGAATAGAAGTGGCGACACCAGGCTAGCGTGCGGGTCTGGTCGCGGGCCTCGTAGTCAGTCAGCGCCTGCTCGAGGGATCCCGGCGACTCGTCGTCGCGATCCTCGGCCAATTGCGTCAGGCGCATGGTGTACCAGGCGGTGATGCCGCCCTCGGGCGGGGTGTCGAAGCGTGGGAAGGTCGGGCCCGCGCTCTGACCTTGCTGCCAGTGGCGGGGCAGCTCGGGCTCGATGGCCAGGGCCCGGGCCAGTCCGACGATATCCACGCTCCCTTCATCCACCGCGCTGCGTGCCTGGGACAGTGTCTTGAAGCCTCCGGTCAGCATCAGCGGCAGCGTCGTGTGTCGGCGAGCCCGACGTGCAAACGCCAGAAAGTAGGGGCTGCCAGCCGCCGTGCCCGTGTCTGAGGCAGAACGGGCGCCGGGAAAGTAGGTGCCACCGCTGATATCAATCAGGTCGATGGGCTGGCTGTCCAGCGACTTCACCACCTCGAGCGCATCCTCCTGGTCGAGCCCGCCTTCGAGCTGGTCGCTGGCGTTGAGCTTGACCGCCACCGGAAACGCCGGCCCCACGGCATCGCGTACCGCCTGGATCACCTCGAGCAGCAGGCGTCGGCGTCCCGTGATCGAGCCACCGTAGGCATCGTCGCGTCGGTTGAACAGCGGGGAAAGAAACTGGCTGAGCAGGAAACCGTGGGCGGCGTGGACCTGCACGCCGGCGAAGCCTGCCGCCCTGGCCAGTGCGTGCAAACTGATCGGGCAGGGCGTGGATCTCGTCTGGGCTCAAGGCCGCGCAGCGTAGACCCGGCAGGTCGAGGGCGCTGGGGCCCCTAGCGACACTGGTCGGCGGATAGGCCAGCGCTCCGGCGTGACCGAGCTGCAGCCACAGGCCGCTGCCATGCTGATTGCCACGTTGTGCCAGTCGCTCGAAGGCCGTCAGATCCGAGTGCTCGTTCAAGACTAGATTACCGGGCTTCTCGGCCACATCGGGCCTGCCCTGTACCTCGCCGATCAGCGACAGGGCGACTCCGCCCTGGGCCCAGCGCTCGTAGAGCCGGCCCTGGGCTTCGGTAGGGTGACCGGTGCCATCGCCGAGTGAGTCCGACATGGCCGCCTTGGCGATGCGGTTTTTCAGCACCAGGCCGCAGGGCAGCGTCAGCGGCGAGAACAGCGGACCGATGTCGTTGTCGTCGTGCGCGGTGTCGCAGGAAGGGATCATGGGCAAACTCCGAGCGTCGATGGGAAGGGAAAAGGGAACGGTAGAACGGCACCTGAGCAGGAGCCGCCATCCTGGCACGCCGCCGGGGCAGCGATAATCCCTTGTCGAGGCACAGGACTTGTGACTATAAGGAACAGATGGATACTGTCAGCGAACTTTCCGTCTTCCATGCCGTCATCGACGCCGGCACTTTTTCAGGGGCCGCCCGCCAGTTGGGCGTCACCCACTCGGCCGTAAGCAAGCGCATCAGCCGGCTGGAACAGCGGCTGGGTGTCCCCCTGATCCTGCGCTCCACGCGACAAATGAGCCTGACCGAAGCGGGAGAGACCTTCGCCAGCGAGACCCGGGGGCTGCTGGAGCGGCTTTCCCAGGTGGAACAGGGTATCGCCGAAGGCCGCAGTGAGCTGCGCGGGCGTATTCGCCTCACGTCGCCCACGGCGCTGGGCAAGCAGCGGTTGATGCCGCTGCTGCTGGCGTTCATGGAGCGCTATCCGGCGGTGGAGATCGACCTGACGTTGACCGACGCGATGGTCGATCTGGTGCACGAGCGTATGGACCTGGCGATTCGCAGCGCCACGCTTGACGATTCGAGCCTGATCGCTCGGCCCTTGGTGGCGCATCCCCGGCTGATCTGCGCCGCAACTGCCTACCTGGCTCGCCACGGCAGGCCGCTGGCGGAAGATGAGTTGCCCCGGCATGTGGGGCTGTTCCTGCATCAGGGCCGGGGCGCCGTCATGTGGGGAATCAAGGACAGCAGGCTCCCGCAACCCGGGTTTCTTTCCAATTCGCTGGAGACACTGCACGCCGCCTGTCTGCAAGGGCGAGGCATCGCCTGCCTGCCCGCGTACATGGTCGACGAGGATCTCCAGGCGGGCCGGCTCGAACGCCTGCTCGATGACGTCGTCGCCAGCGAGCCGGCGACGACAGTGTCCATCGTGCGGCCGGCCACGACCCTGCTGCCCAGACGCGTTCGCGTGCTGATCGACTTTCTGGTGGAGCGCTTTGCGTAGACAGAAAGCCTTGGATGGCCCCATTCCTCAGCCGCTCATCGCCTGTGGCAGATAGGTGGCGATGCCCGGGAACAGGCTCATCAGCACGATGGCCACGATCATCAGCAGGAAGAAGGGTAGCGTGGCGCGGGTGATCGACATGATGTCGCGCCCAGTCAGGCCCTGGATCACGAACAGGTTGAAGCCCACCGGCGGGGTGATCTGCGACATCTCGACCACGATGACCAGGTAGATGCCGAACCAGATCAGATCGAAGCCGGCGGTCTCGATCACCGGCATGATGATCGAGGTCACCAGAAGGATCAGCGAGATACCGTCGAGAAAGCAGCCCAGCACCAGCAAGAACAGGGTCAGCACCACCAGCAGCCAGGCCGGTGACAGACCCATGGCGCCGATCTTCTCGGCCAGGTCCATGGGCAGCTGGGTGAAGCTCATGGCCGAGGACAGAAACGAGGCCCCGGCGATGATGAAGGCGATCATGCAGGAGGTGCGCACCGCGGCGAACAGGGCGTCTTTGAAGATCGTGGCGTTGAAGTGGCCGTTGGCTCGAGCGATCAGCATCGACAGCACGACCCCCGAGGCGGCGGCCTCGGTAGGCGAGGCAAGCCCGCCGTAGATGCTGCCGAGGATGCCGCCGATCAGCGCCAGCAGCGGCAGCAGTTGCAGGCTTCCCGACAGCTTCTGGCGCAGCGGCATGTCGCTGTCGCGCTTGCCCACCGCGCCACGACGATTGCCCACCAGCAGCGACCAGCCGATCACGTAGGTCATGAACAGACCCAGCAGCATCAGTCCCGGCCCGACGCCGGCGATGAACAGCCGCGAGATCGACTGCTCGGTGACCACGCCGTAGACGATCATCATGATCGATGGGGGAATCAACAGCCCCAGGGTCGAGGCGCTGGCCAGGGTGCCGATGGCCAGGTCGTTGTCGTAGCCGCGCTTTTCAAGCTCCGGCAGGGTCATCTTGCCGACGGTGGCGCAGGTCGCCGCCGAGGAGCCGCAGACCGCGGCAAACAGCCCGCTGCCGATGATGTTGGAATGCAACAGGCGTCCGGGAATACGCCCGAGCCAGGGCGACAGCGCCTGGAACATGTTGTTGGCGAGCCCCGAGCGAAACAGGATCTCGCCCATCCACACAAACATCGGCAGCGCGGTCAGGTCCCAGCCGTAACTGGCGCCCCAGAAGTCCGAGGCCAGGATCGGGCCGGGCTCCAGCGGAAAGAACAGCGTAAGCACGATAAAGCCGGTGCCGAGCAGGGCGTAGGCGATCCACACGCCGCTGCCGAGCAGTACCGCCAGCGCCAGCAGGGTGACCAGACTGATCGTCAGCATCTCGGCAAGCCCTCCTGGCGAGACAGGCGCAGCAGGCGAACGAGGTTTCTCGGGTCAGTCATGGCTGGGCTCCTCGTCCGGGGCCTCGAAACGGCGCGGCGCCGTCAGCGCCTGTCTGGCGGTGTAGATCAGCGCTTCGGCCAGGGCCAGGCTCATCAGCGCCATGCCGACCAGCAACGCCAGCTGGGGAATCCAAAGCGGAACGGCGAGCAGTCCCGAGGAGACGTCGTCGAACTCGAGGCTCTCGTGCATCAGTTGCCACAGCGATACGCACAACAGCGCGTTGAGCGCCGAAGCCACCGCCAGGCAGAACAGTTCGGTGAAGGCGCGCACCGCCGCCGGCAGACGCTGGATCACCAGCGACATGCGGATGTGGGCGTGGTGGCTGAAGGTGTAGGCCATGCCGAGAAAGGTCGCGCCCACCAGCAGGAAGGACGCCAGTTCCGACACCCCGGTGATCTCGAGGCCAAGACGCGCGCCGCCGAACAGCACCAGCAGGGCATCCAGCAGGCGAAACAGCACCTGGATGGTGATCAGGCCGCAGATGGCGACCATGGAGGCGGCCGCACCTAGCCCACCAAGGCGGTAAAGCGGCATCAGGCGAAACTTCATGGGCGATCCTTGGCGTCAGTGGAGCGATACGTTGTCCGTGAGTCGTTGACCGCACCTTTCTTGCACGGCGCCGCGACGTGGCGTGTTGCGAAAGACAGGCCGTGAACGGGACAACGAACGAGCGGCGAGGACACCCCTCACCGCTCGTCCCGAGCGCTATTCGGTATTGGCGCGGTAGTCCTCGATCAGCGCCTTGGCCCGGTCATCGGCGCGGCTCTCCCAGTCCTGGAAGAGCTTGTCACCGGCCTCGGAAAGGGCTCCGGCCACCGCCTCGTTGGGCTCGCCAATGGTGATGCCGTTTTCCTCCAGGGCCTGGGCGCTGCCTTCCATATCGGCCTTGCTGGCCTCCCAGCCGCGCTCTTCGGCCTCGGCCGCCGCTTCCATCAGTGCTTGCTGGGTCGCCTCATCCAGGCGATCGAAGGCCTTCTGATTGACGAAGATGATGTTCTTCGGAATCCACAGGTTGGCGTCGGAGAAGTGGGAGACATAGTCCCAGGCAGCCATCGACTCGCCGGTGGACACCGAGGTGATCATGGCGTCGACCCGGCCGGTGGAGAAGGCGGTGGGGATGTCCGACTCCTCGGTCTCGGTGGGCAGGCCGCCGAGGTTCTCGGTCAGGCGCTGGGTATTGATGTTGGGCGCTCTTACCCTGAGCCCCTCGAACTGGGCGGGGTCATTCAACTCGAAGTCGGTGTAGATACCCTGTGACGGCCAGGGCACCGCGTACAGCGGCTTCATGCCCTGCTCGGCGAACAGCTCCTCGATCACCGGCTTGCTCGCCTGCCACAGCTCCCAGGCCTCGTCGTAGCTGCCGGCGAGCCCCGGCAGGGTGTCCAGCTCGAACACCGGCGACTCGTTGGACAGGATCGACATGAAGATCTCGCCGGCCTGGACGGTACCGCGGCGCACCGATGGCTTGATCTCGCCGTGGCTGATCAGCGAACCGCCGGAGTGCACGGTGATGTCGAGCTCGCCATCGGTGGCTTCGCGCACGTCCTCGGCAAACTGCTTGGTGTTCTCGGTGTGGAAGCTGGCATCCCCATAGGGCGTCGCCAGATTCCATTCGGCGGCCTGGGCGCTGCTGACCGCAGTGGCGGTGGAGAGTGTGGCCACGGCAACGGCCAGCCCCAGGGAGGAGTATCGAGTCATGATGCCTACCTTGTTGTTGTAGAAACGTGGCTGTGAAAACGACGTGTCGTGATGGAGGTATCAGTCTGACTATGCAGCATCGGGCAGGATGGCGTTGAAGATCAAGCCGCCTTGCCGATGCCGCTGGGCTCTCAGGCCTTCTTGAACAGCTGGCTTTCGCGATCCTTGAACGCCTTGAACTCCAGTGCGTTGCCGGACGGGTCCTTGAAGAACATGGTGGCCTGCTCGCCGGGCTCGCCCTTGAAGCGGATGTAGGGTTCGATCTCGAACTTGACGCCATGGGACTTGAGCTTCTCGGCCAGGGCCTCCCAGGCGTCCATTTCCAGTACCACGCCGAAGTGCGGCACCGGCACACCGTGGCCGTCCACCGGGTTCTTGTGGGCAGCGTCGGCGGCGTCCTTGAGACCGGGGTTCAGGTGGCAGACGAACTGATGGCCGTAGAGGTCGAAGTCGACCCAGGACTCGGAGCTGCGGCCTTCGGGGCAGCCGAGAAAGTTGCCATAGAACTCGCGGGCCTCGTCGATATCACGGACCTGAATGGCAAGATGGAAGGGATCGCTGACGGCCATGGGGAAACTCCGGAGTAGGTGAAGGGGTATATCACTGATTCTTGGCCGGGGAGGATCGTGGCGTCAATCTTCTTGCCGAATTTGTCGGGAATCGACTCGGGCGTTAGATTCAACTGACAAGAGAATATTGTGTGGCGCCCCGGCAACGCGATCGAAGCATCCGCGAAAGGGCTCGAAGGAAAGCGCTCGGAGCGCGCGCTGGACGCCACGATGGCGACAGAAGACAGCGGAAGACGACAATAACAGGTTCGTTAACCACCTGACGTCCGTTGGCGAAGGTTCACCAGAGGACGTCGACAACAGAGGCTGCCCCCATGCCGATACCCCGACTCAACTGCGACGTTGGCGAGAGCTTTGGTGCCTGGAAGATGGGCCGTGACGCCGACGTGATGCCCTATATCGACTGCGCCAACATCGCCTGTGGTTTCCACGCCGGCGATCCTGACGTGATGCGACGCACCGTAGGCTACGCCGTGGCCAATGAGGTGCTGGTCGGCGCCCACCCCGGCTATCCCGACCTGGTGGGCTTTGGTCGGCGCAGCCTGGCGGTGTCCCCGAGCGAAGCCGAGAACCTGCTGCTCTACCAGATCGGTGCCCTCGACGGCGTCTGTCGTGCCGAGGGCACCAGGGTCGGCTACGTCAAGCCCCACGGCGCGCTCTATAACGACATGGCCACCAATATGGAATTGCTGCGCGCCACCATGCGCGCGGTCAAGGCCTATGACGAGAGCCTGCCGCTGTTGGTGATGTCCACCGCCGACACCGCCGCAGTGAGGGCGCTTGCCGAGGAGGAGGGTGTCAGCCTGTGGTTCGAGGTATTCGCCGACCGTGCCTATGACGGCGAAGGTCGGCTGGTGTCCCGGCGTGAGCCAGACGCGGTGCATCACGATGAGGACACCATCGTCGGCCAGGCGGTGACCCTGGCCCGGGGTGAGGCGCTGACCGCCCGCGACGGCACCAAACTGGTCCTTCCCGCCGATACCCTGTGCGTGCACGGCGACAACGAGAGTTCAGTGGCGGCGGTGCGCGCCATCCGCGAGGCCTTCGACCAGCTGGAGGGGGCATGACGCCGAGCCCACGCCTTGAGACAGTCGCCTTCGACAGTCTGATCGTGCGGCTGTTCGACGCCATCGACGAGTCGCATATGCCTTGGGTGCTGGCGGCGGTGGACGCCATCCGCGAGCGGCTGGGCGAGGATGCCCTGGAGGTGGTGCCGTCCTACACCACGGTACTGGTGCAGCTCGATATCCGCAGACTGTCGCTTGGCGAGGCCCGAGCGCGCCTCGGCGAGGCCCTGGCGAGCCTGTCGCCCCGGGCGACGGAGGACGGCAGCCTGCACGAGATCCCGGTGTGGTATGACGCAAGCGTCGGCCCTGAGCTTGAGCTGATCGCTCAGCGCGCAGGCATCACCGCCGACCAGGTCATCGAGCGCCACTGTGCCCACGACTACAGCGTGTTCGCGCTGGGATTTGCCCCCGGCTACGGCTTCATGGGGCTGGTCGAGGACGCCCTGGCCACGCCTCGACTCAAGACACCGCGCCAGAAGGTGGCCGCGGGCAGCGTCGGCATCGCCGATCGCCAGACCGCCGTCTATCCCGCGCCGTCGCCTGGCGGCTGGAACCTGATCGGACGCACCGCCACCCGGCTGTTCGATCGCGAGCGCGAGGGTTACACCCTGTTCAAGCCCGGCGATCGCGTGCGCTTTGTGGCCATCGACCGCGCCACCTTCGAGGCGCAGGGTGGCGACACCACTCCCCAACCCCCGGCCGAGGAGAGCGGCGCATGAGTCTCAAGGTGGAACGCGCAGGTCCCCTGGCGCTGGTGGTCGATGGTGGCCGTCAGGGTGTGCGCCATCTGGGCGCGACCCAGGGCGGTGCCATGGACTGGGTGGCGCTGGGCTGGGCCAACTGGCTGCTGGGCAACGCCCCGGACGCTCCCGGCATCGAGATCATGGTGGGCGGCCTTGCGCTGGTGGCCGAGGCCGAGGTGAGCGTAGCACTGGCCGGTGCCGACCTGGGCGCGACTCTGGACGGCGAACCCCTGGCCCTGGCGGAGCCGGTAACGCTCAAGCGTGGTCAGCGGCTGGTGTTCGAGCGGCCGAAAAGTGGCCTGCGCGCCTATCTGGCGCTGCCGGGCGGGATCGAGGCGAGCGCCATCATGGGCAGCGTCACGAGCACCGTGCGTGAAGGGCTCGGTGGCCTCGACGGTTTCGGCAAGCCGCTGGCCCAGGGCGACGTGCTGACGCCAAAGCAGGATCGGCCCTCGGGCGGCGATCGTCGCCTGCCACGGCGGGACGCCGACAAGGGGCAGCGGGACGCTGATCGAGAGCAGGGGGCTCAGGTCACGGCAAGCGACGGGCCACTGGCGCTGTCGCTGGTGCCCGGGGCCCAGATCGCGAGCTTCTCGGGCACCAGCCTGTATCGCGCCTTCAATGACGTCTGGACGCTGGATCAGCGCGCCGATCGCATGGGGATTCGCCTGACCGGGCCGCAGCTTGAGGGCAGCATGAGCGGTATGGTGTCGGAGGGCATTCCGCTGGGGGCGGTGCAGGTACCGCCGGACGGCCAGCCGATCATTCTGATGAACGATCGCCAGACCATCGGCGGCTACCCGCGCCTGGGGGCGCTGACCCCGCTGGCCTGCGCCCGTCTGGCCCAGTGCCTGCCTGGCACCGAGGTGCGCCTGGTGCCGGAGTCGCCGGAGCGTTCCCGCGATGACCATCTGAGGCAGCTTGCCCGTTGGGAGTAGGGGCGGTGGGCTGCCCTCCAACAAGGCCTTGCAGCGGATTCCGATGCAGCAGCAGGCGAGGATAGCGGTCGGGCCGAAACGCAAAGCGCCCCGTTCATGGACGGGGCGCTTTTCCTTCATTTGGGTCAGTGGCTAGAAACGATAGCTCAGGGTGGCGCTGACGCTGCGTTCGGCGCCGAAGTAGCAGAATTCGAGCGAGTTGCAGGAGGCCACGTAGTCCTCGTCCAGCAGGTTGCTGACGTTGAGGCGGCCGCTGACGTTGGTCAGTCCGACCTGGCTGAAGTCATAGCCCAGGGTGGCGTCGACCAGGGTGTAGTCCGGGACCGACCTGGTGTTGTCGCGGTCGGCCTGGATATCGGCGTGGTAGCGGACCCCGAGGCCGGTGTTGAGTCCGGCCAGCGGTCCCTTGAGGAAGTCGTAGTAGCCCCACACCGAGGCGATGTGCTTGGGCGAGTAGATGGCGTCGTTGCCTTCCTCGCTGGGGTCATCGCTTTCGGCGTAGGTGATGTCGGTGTAGGCGTAGCCTGCCTGGAGGCTCAGTGCCTCGGTGAGCTGAGTGTGCGCTTCGAGCTCGATTCCCTGGGATTCGATCTCGCCCACGGCACGATACGGATCGGTGGGCTGCTCCTTGGTGGCCACGTTTTCCTGGGTGATATGGAACAGGGCGATGGAGTACTGGTCCTGGGTACCCAACGGCTGGTACTTGAGCCCGGTTTCCACCTGCTCGCCCTCCATCGGCTCGAGCAGATCGCCGGAGGCATCGACGAAGCTGGTCGGGGTGAAGGCGGTCGAGTAGCTGGCGTAGGGCGAGACGCCGTTGTCGAAGGCGTAGAGCAGGCCAGCGCGGCCGCTGAACTGGGTTTCGTCGAGATCCGAGCTGTCGCCGCTATCGAGGTTGGTGTTCTCGATGTCGACCCAGTCGTAGCGGCCACCCAGGGTCAGGTGCCAGCGATCCCAGCTGATCTGGTCCTGCAGATAGACGCCGGTCTGGTCGAGTTCGTGCTTCTCGCGGGTGGTCACGACGATATCGCCGATGGGGCCAGCACCGTAGCTCGGGTTGAAGGCGTCGATGTTGGGGAAGGTGCCCCCGGACCAGACCACGTCGTTCTCGCGGGTCTGGTAATCGAACCCGGTCAGCACCCGGTGCTCGAAGCCGCCGGTGGAAAAGTTGGCTTCGAGCTGGTTGTCCACGGTCCAGGCCTCGAGATCCTCGTCGGCGCCGGAGTAGTAGCGGTTGAGCTCGGTGTCGTTGGCCCAGCCGTAGGCGTAGACCTGGTCCATCTCGACGTTGGATTCCAGATACTTTAGCTTCTGGCGAGCGGTGATGCCGTTGCCGAAACGGTGCTCCAGCTCATAGCCCAGCAGGGTCTGGTCGCGCTCGAAGTTGTCGTAGTCGTCCTCGCCCTCGAAGAAGGTGTTGTCGATATGCCCGCCGGCATGGCTGGTCACCGTGCCGTCGTAGGGTAGACCGGCGTGATAGCCGCCCTCGGGTTCACGCGACACGTAGGCGTTGAGGTTGAGGGTGGTAGCGTCGGTGATGTCCCAGGTCAGCGACGGCGCGATGGCGTAGCTTTCTTCTTCGGCTTGATCGAACTGGGTATCCGAGGAACGGGCGATGCCGGTCAGGCGGAAGGCGGCACGCTGGCCTTCGTCGACGCTGCCGGTGACGTCGAAGGCGGCGCGCTGCTGGTCATTGTTACCGAAGCCGACCTGCACCTCGCCGGTGGGGGTGTCGCTGAACTCAGGGCGCTTGCTGGTCAGCGCCACCAGGCCGCCGGGGGAGGCGCGACCATAGAGCACCGAGGCCGGCCCCTTTACCACCTCGATGCTTTCGAGCATCCAGGGGTCGACCTTCAGCGAGCTGAAGCTGTTGGTGTCGCCCATCAGCTTGAGGCCGTCGAGGAAGGTATTGCTCAGGCTGCCGTCGGAGAAGCCTCGCAGTACCAGATAGTCGTAGCGGTTGGACGACCCGAGCTGGTTGGTATAGACCCCGGGGGTGTAGTCCAGCGCCCGCTGCACGGTCTGGGCGCCACGTCGCTCGATCTGCTCGGCGCTGACCGTCGAGGTGGCCTGGGGTGTCTCGAGGAAGGGCGTATCGGTCTTGGTGGCGGCCTGGCCGGTGACCGTCATGGTGCCCAGTTCGGTATTGGTGGAGGTGCCAGCATTGACGGCATCATCACTGAGGGTGGTCTGGGCCAGTGCGGCGGAGGACACGCTGGCCGCCAGCAGCGCCGGGCCAGCCTTCAAGGCGAAAGGTTTCAGGGCGAAAGGCGTCAGCGCGAAGGGCAGGGTCGAGGTGATACGCATGTTGTCGCTTACCATTGGGAGCAGGGAATGGCGCCACGGGGTAGGCACCTGAACAAAGCGGTCATGTTTCGGTAATGCGAATTATTACATTTTGCGGGTGGACCTGTTTATGCGCGGCGCCAAGAACCTTATGCGTGGTGACAGGACCTGCGCCGATAATGAAACCTCAGTAGACAAGTGCGATCGGCGTAGCGAGTGCTATCGGCGTAGCGAGTGCTAGCTGATGTAGTGGATACAGTCATCGACGAAGCACCGCCCGACGGCTGGGTGCCGTTGCGGTGTACTGTGTCCAGTTGAGGTCTCGGGGGGAGAGGTGCCCAGGGGGGCTGGGCGAAGGGCGAAGGTCCTGGAAACGTCTAGCCAACGTCGCGGGGTGAGACCCCGAAGCGCCGCCGAAAGGCGGTAGAGAAGTTGGAGGCGTGGCTGTAGCCGCTCTCGAAAGCGGCCTGCTGCACGCTGGCGCCCTGGGCCAGCAGCTCGTGGGCCAGGGTCAGTCTGCGTTCTCGCAGGTAGTCGAAGACCGAAATGCCGAACAGCCGCTGGAACTTGGCGCGCAGGCCCGAGGCGCTCATGGACGCCATCGCCGCCAGCTGCTCGAGGCAGTAGGACTCGGCGGGAAAGTCGTGCAGCCGCTGGCGGATCCGCTCCAGCCGCTGGCGCTCCGGCAGGGGCAGGTCACCGCGCTGGCGCGGGCCGGGATGTCGCAGCCCATGGGCCAGTAGTTGCAGGCCGATGGCCTCCATCAAGAGCTGGCGCTGGCCGGGGGAAGGCTGCGGCATGACCGCCTGTTCGAGCATCGGCGCCAGGTAGCCCGGCAGCGGCCAGACGTGCAGATGAGGACGCGGGGCGTCGAGCAGTTCGGTGATGTCCGGGCGCTGGCTCAATGAGGCGATCGCGGCCTGGTCCAGCGACAGGTTCAGGGTGCGCAACCGCTGCCCCTCATCCTGATGCACGCGCAGGGAAACCTGATCGGCGAGCCGGGCGCTCAGTGCGCTGCCGGCGGTGAGCCGCTGCCGCCGTCCTCCGGTGTCGACCACGATGGCGCCTTCCATCACCACGCACACGAACAGCGGCGAGGCCATGGTGGAGCAGGAGTCGTAGGGCTTGAGCACCTCGACATCGGAAAAGGTCAGATGCCAGCCGCTGCGTACCTCTTCCTCGATGACGCGGCCTCTGAGAATTTCCAGGTGGTGGGCCACCGCCGGGAAGCGGGCGCCGTCGAAGCGGTAGTCGATGCCATGGCGCTGGCCAAAGCGTAGAAAGTCCCGCGCGCGGATGACCCGGGTATCACCAAGTCCCGCGGCGGCTCCGGCCAGCGGGCGCGAGCGAGGCGGATCACCACTCGGCTCGCAGACCTGCGCGTGGCTTGCAGCGCTCATCTTCAGCTTGCGACCAGGCGGCGGGCTTCGCCGCGGGAGGGGAAGGTCTGCACCACTGCCCCCGTGCTCTGGGGCATCGCTGTGGTCCTGGGCTGCCTGGTCTTATTGCTGGTCTTGTTGCCGGTCGTGCTGCTGGTCTTGTTGCTGGTCGTGTTGCTGGTCGTGTTGCTCGCCCTGGCAACGGCGGCATCGTCCAGCGGGCAGTTGCCGCAGCAGCCGAAGTCCTCTAACCGATAGCGCAGGCAACATAGCCGCCGTGTGCGCTGGGTCTCGCCGTGTTCGTCCGGCAGGTAGCGCACCGGCATGAACAGGGGATTGCGCCGGCCATCCGGGTAGACCCGGTGGTCGATCAGGCGCAGCGCCTCGTCGCCGAGCCCAGGTGAGGCCATGGGGTGGTGCACGGCAGCCTTGGCAAAGTACTCGAAGTAGTTGCCGAAGTTGCTCCAGAACACCTTGGGAGAGGCCCCGGAGACGCAGCCCAGCATGTCGACCAGCGGTGCCACATGCCCCTGCAGCAGGCGTTCGAAGCGCTCGAAGGCGTCGAGCGACCCCAGCGGGGTGCCTTCGTGGGGCAGGGCGATGCCAATCGTCTGGCCGCTGTCGCTGAGATACAGGCCCATCTGATCCAGCGCTACCGGCAGGTCGCGCTCCAGCAGCAGGTTGGAGGCCAGGGTATGGGCGGCCATGGCGCTGAAATGCCACTTGGACCAGAGCGAGACCACCGCCTTGAGGTCATCGCCCTGGTACTGGGCGGCGAAGCGCTCGAGCAATTCGTCCAGCACGCCAGGTTCGAGCAGTCGCTCGGCAGGCATGGCGTCGTCGGGTAGCTCGGCCGCGACGGTGGGTACGGCAAGGTGTTCCAGGGGACCGCAATACAGACGAGGCAGCGCTGATGTCATGGGGTGTCCTGCAGGCCGGAGGCTTGAGGTCATAAGACCAACGGTGCACACCATAAATTAAATGCGAATTGTTATCAAGAATATTGCCGATAGCCGGCGTCGATCGATTGAATGCTGGCGGCCCGCCAGACCTGGCTGGGGCTGGGCCCCTGGTCGATATCCGAGCACATGTCGATCCGTTCAAGCGTGAGGGTATGGCAATGGACGACCAGCTCACCGCTCGCTTCCCCGACCTTGCCTTTGCCATCGCCCTCGCCGGGCTGGCGCCAACGCCAGACCTGACGGCGGTATTGCTGGCCGTTGTCAGCGTCGTTGTCGCTGTCGCTGCCGCTGCTGCTGCTGCCGCCAAGGTGGCCGGGCATCTCCTCCGGTGCCAGGGCGCTGTCCTCCACCAGCGCCAGTTCGACGCAGGGCAGGGCCGAGTCCCTGGCCAGCCACTGGAGTGCGGCGACCTCGGCGCACTGCTGCGCCGGGGTCAGGTGGGAGGCTCCGCGATAGCCGGGCAGGAAGCGCTGCCCCTGCGCCTCGGCTTGCAGCATGGGCAAGGCCTGGTCGGGCTCGATACGCCCGTATTTGCGCACCGGTGACAGCAGGATGATGCTCGCGGCGAAGCGGCAACCGCCCAGGTGGCTGCTCTCCCAGACGTCGAAGGGCAGGCGATGTTCCTCCACGGCGCGGGCCAGCGCCTTGTAGCTGCGATAGCCGTAGCGCGCGCAGCACTTGTCCTTCTTGCCGTGGGTGCAGCACAGCACCAGGTCGTGGTGCTGTGGTGTGGACGGCCAGCGCTCGAGATCCTCGCCCGCCGCCTGCGCCTCGACAAAGGCCAGCAGTGCGCTGCGCTCGAGCTGGAGACGCCGACGCTCCGGCATCAGGATCACCTCGTGGACCTCGGCAGGCTGATCACGACGATGGATCAGATTGACCCGGCGACCGTTGGCGGCCAGGGCATCGAGTTGTGCTGCCAGCTCGGGGGCCATGTCGCTGGCGTGGCGCAGGTTGCGCTGCCACCTGGCCCGGGGCCAGCTGATCAAGAGGTTGCGCTCGGCGTGGGCGCCGCTGCCGGGCAGCGGATCCCCCGCTTCGCGAGACAGGTCGGTGCAGAAGACGTGGCTCATGGCCTCGGCCCTGACGTTGTCGAAGGATGCCTTGCCTGAGTGTGCGGCGCCGGCGACTCGTCGGTTGGTCTCTGCCGCGGCGCCTGCGATTCACGGCGTCCCAGCAGAGGTACGCACAGCGGCTTGCCGCTTTCAGGGTCGACCATGACGTGGGCGTCGAGGTCGAAGACGCGCTTCAGATTGTCGGCGGTGAACACCTCTCGCGGCGCGCCGCTGGTGAGGATGCGGCCGTCGCGCATCATCACCAGCTCGTCGGCGTAGGCGGCGGCCAGGTTGAGGTCGTGCAGCACCAAAAGCAGGGTGCGCCCCTGGTCGTGGGCCAGTCCCGAGAGCAACTCCAGCAGGTCCACCTGGACCTTGAGGTCAAGAAAGGTGGTGGGCTCATCGAGCAGGATCAGGTCGGTCTGCTGGGCCAGCACCATGGCGATCCAGCAGCGCTGGCGCTGTCCACCGGACAGGGTGTCGACGTGCCGCTCGGCGAACTCGGTGACCCGGGTGTAGGCCATCGCCTGCTTGACCACCTCGGCGTCGCGACGGGCATCGCGTTGCCACAGGCGCTGGTGGGGAAAGCGTCCCATCGCCACCAGCTGGCGCACGCTCAGCCCCTCCGGTGCCGTCGGCCCCTGGGGCAGCAGCCCCAGATGCTGGGCGACCTCGCGGGTGGAGCGACGGTGGATATCCTGACCGTCGAGCAGCACCTGGCCGCCCTGGGGCTTCAAGGTGCGTGCCAGGGTCTTCAGCAGGGTCGACTTGCCACTGCCGTTGGGACCGAGCAGCACCGTCAGCTTGCCTGGCGCCACCGCGATATCCACCCCGTCCAGTACCAGCCGTTCCTCGTAGCCGACCTTGAGAGAATGTCCCGCCAACGGGTGGCCGAGCGCGGACGCCGCGGTCGATCCGTCTGACGACAGGCCTGACGATGCATCGGACCGGTGTTGGGGTGCCGCGCTGGATGAGGGTGTGGCCGGAAAAGAAGGCTGAGATGAGGTCATGCAAGGCCCGCCTGGGGGTGTGTGGCAGCAGCACGGTATGACAAAAAATTCTCATTTTCAATCCGGCCAAGCCCGTATCGGCGCGGCTTGTCGGCATGGCGCGTGGCGTTTTAGCACAGTGTGTTGTTAGCTTATGCCGAACGAATGGTTCGCATTTCGTGGACATCAGGAAAGCGATTAATTAGGATAATCGTTCTCATTTGTATGTGAGATGGCAATAAACGACGCAATGCGGCATCGAGGCTTCGGTAAGGTGCGGCCCTTCGGGAAGGTGGCGAATCGCATCGCCACCGCTCGCCGGGAGCGGCAGCACGGGGCAGGGACGACGTCCGAGAGCAACGTCCTGGCGTGAGGGACTCGCCAGACCTCGAGTCAGCGTTTGCGCGATCATTCGATTTAGCAAAAGGAACGATGCACGACATGAAACGTCATGCTCTCTGGCCCACCGTTTCACTGCTTGGCCTGGTGGCCGCACAGCAGGTCGCGGCGCAGACCTCCGTCGATACCTCTTCCTCGAACGGCGCCCGTGCCGACGAGGCCCCGACCATGGTGGTAACCGCCTCGCGGACCAATACCACCGCGGAAGATTCGCCGCAGACCGTGCGCATCATCAGCGAGGAGGAGATCGCCCAGCAGCTGGACGTGACCACCGACTCCTCCCAGATCCTGAGCAACCTGCTGCCGTCCTATTCGCCCAACCGCCAGAAGATGACCGGCAGCGGCGAGACCCTGAGGGGCCGCACACCGCTGTTTCTGATCGACGGCATTCCCCAGTCGAATCCGCTGCGTCCGACCGGTCGTGAGGCCCACACCATCGATTTCTCCCAGGTGGAGCAGATCGAGGTGATCCAGGGCGCCAACGCCACCAACGGCGTCGGCGCCGCCGGCGGGGTGATCAACATCATCACCAAGCGTCCGGAGCCGGGTTCCTTCAATCAGCATTTCGGCGTGCAGATGACCACCCCGACCAGCGAGCTGGACGAGGACACCCTGAGCTACAAGACCGACTACGGCTTCAGCGGCAACAAGGGCAACGTCGACTACCTGTTTGGTCTGAGCTACGAGGACCAGGGGCTGTACCTGGACGCCAAGGACGACCCGGTCGGTGTCGACAACACCCAGGGCGACCTGATGGACTCGCGCAGCTATGACCTGCTCGGCAAGATTGCCTACTGGATCGACGATGACCAGCGCATCCAGTTCACCCTCAATCACTATGACATCGAAGGTCACAACGACTACGTCAGCGTGACCGGCGATCGCGACGCCGGGATTCCGACCACCTCCGTGCGTGGCACCCCCGAGGGCGACGCCCCCTTCAATGAGGTCTGGACCACTGGGCTTAGCTACGAGAACTACGACCTGGCCGGCATGCACCTTAGCGCCCAGGCCTACTATCAGGACTACGAGGCGTTGTTCGGCGCCACCGACTCCAGCAGCTTCCAGGATCCGTCACTGGCGCCGGTAGGCACCTACTACGACCAGAGCTCGGCCAAGACCGAGAAGTTCGGCACCAAGATCTCGCTGACCAAGGACGACCTGTGGAATGACCGGCTCAAGCTGACCGGTGGCTTCGATACGCTGTTCGACGAGACCGAGCAGTACCTGTATCAGAGCAACCGCACCTACGTGCCGCCCACCGATTACACCGACCTGTCGCCATTCTTCCAGGCCGAACTGCAGCCGATCGACTCGTTGCTGCTGTCCGCCGGGGTGCGTTATGAGTACGCCGAGCTGGATATCGATGACTATCAGACGGTGTGGGCCAACAATGGCGTCGACGTCGAGGGCGGCAATCCCGACTTCGACGAGACGCTCTACAACGTCGGCGCGGTGTGGAAGCCGGTCGATCGCGTCAGCCTGTTCGCCAACTACTCCGAAGGCTTCTCGATCCCTGATGTTGGTCGTGCGCTGCGCGGCATCGATACCCCGGGACAGTCCGTCGACAGCATCGACAACCTGCGTCCCATCGTGACCGAGAACGTCGAGACCGGCGTGCGCTTCGAAGGGGATCGCCTGTCGGCAGAGCTGAGCTACTACGAGTCCACCTCCGACTTCGGCAGCCGCCTGACCGAAGAAGACGGCGTCTTCATCATGAACCGCCAGGAGACCCAGATCACCGGTATCGAGGCCTCGGTGGACTACGCCTTTACCGAGCGCCACTCCGGTCGCCTGGCCTATTCCCACATGACGGGTCTGTATGACAGCGACGACGATGGCGACCTCGATGCTGAACTGTCCGGCCTGGATGTCTCGCCGGATCGTCTGATCGGTAGCTGGTCCGCCAACTGGACCGACAAGGTGTCCACCTTCCTCCAAGCCAACTACTCGTTCGATGAGACCTATGACGAGGACGATCGCGAGTTCGACGGCTATCTGTTGGTGGACGCTGCGGTGGGCTACCAACTGCCTACCGGCAAGCTGAATGTGGGCGTGTCCAACCTGCTCGACGAGGACTACATCACCTACTACTCCCAGAGCGCGCTGGTCAACGACGACCGTTACTTCGCCGGTCGTGGTCGTACCCTGACGGTAGGGTATAGCGTCGACTTCTAAAGGCCGCGTTTGTAAGCACTGCGGCTGGAAAGCGCTACTTTTCGTAAGCGCCGCTAGTCGGCTGACCCGGACCGCCGCCAGGACGGCGGCGGTCCACGCGGATGGGCCGTGGTGCCGCTTTGATGACACCAGGCAACGCCTGACGCTGTTGTCAGACCATCTCCAGAATCAGTTTCCAGATCAACGACTTCATAACAACGTACGCAATAACAACTACGCCATAACAACAACCCTTCGCCAAGTGACTAGCCAGGAAAGCGCGGTTTCCCCTGACGAAAGGCGTCGATGATTCGACGTCCGGGGAAGCAAAACAAGGAAGGAATCCTTGCGGAGGTTGCACATGCAATTCCCCCCATGTACTCGCACCCCTGGCGAGATCGCTCGGCATGCCTCACAGCATGCCCTGCTCAACGGCATCATCAAGGAAGTGGCGATCCCCCACGACCTGTTGAGCCACCACTGGCCCGCCAACCGGCTTGGCCTGCCAACGAGCCTCCAGGGCCTGCCGCTGCAGGTCGACTGGTCGCCTTCTTTAACCCTGTTCGTGTTGGTCGATCGCCACTCGGCGATGGGCTGCCACCAGGTTGTGTCGCCGCTGTATCTGCGACGCGGCCTCGATCAGCCCTGGCGGGAGGCCGATACCGGCGAGCTGGTAACGGCCCTGCTGGAAGATGGCCCCTGGCGCGAGGCCAGCCCCAACCCCGAGTTCGGCGACCAGGTGCTGCAGAGCCAGGCGGTGATGGCCTCCATCATCGAGGACGCTCGGCGACGCCCGCATGACCCGCTCAAGGACTACGCCGCCAGCGAACAGGGGCTGTGGTTCGGCCATCCCAATCACCCCACGCCCAAGGCCAGACAGTGGCCGCAAGGCATGAAGGGGCAGGGCCGGGACTGCTCCCCCGAATCGGGCCTGAATACCCGGTTGCATCAGTTCTCGTTTCCGGCGCAAGGGCTACGGATCGCCTGCAATGGCCTGGAGCCCGGTGAGGTGCTCAGCCAGGCCGCCGACCAGAGCGCGGAGCCCGAGGCCGGGCGGGTGGTGCTGGCCATGCACCCGGTCCAGGCCGAGCTGTTTCGCCAGGCGCCGGATGTCGCCGCGCGGATCAAAGACGGCAGCATCCGCGACCTGGGCAGAAGCGGCCCGCTGGCGCTGCCCACCGCCTCGATGCGTACCTGGCATGCGCCTGAGCATCCCTGGTTCATCAAGGGCTCGCTCAACGTGCGCATCACCAACTGCGTGCGCAAGAACGCCTGGTACGAGCTCGAGAGCACCCTGGTGATCGATCGCATCATGAGTCGCTTGATCGACAGTGAAGACCCGGCGCTCGAGACCCTCGAGCTGGCTCGGGAGCCCGCCACCCTGCACTGGGCCCCGCAGGACGCTGACGACGACCAGCGCCGCTGGTTCCGTGAGCAGACCGGGGTCATCCTGCGCGAGAACTTCTGTCAGCGCTTCGGCGCCGAGCGCTGCCTGCTGGCGGCGACGGTATTCGCCCGTGACACCGAACTGGAGCCGATGGCGCCATCGTTGGTGGCGCGCGCGAGTTCGCCTGCGTCCGCTGCTGTGAGCGGCGCCCCCGCCGACGATGTGCCCGAACACAGGATCGTCGACTGGTACAAGGCCTATCTTGGCGCCCTGGTCGAGCCGGTGCTGGCGCTGTATTTCCGTCATGGCATCGTGGTCGAGCCGCATCTGCAGAACTGTGTGCTGATCCATGACCAGGGCTGGCCCCGTCGCGTACTGCTGCGCGACTTCGAAGGCGTCAAGCTGACCGAGGATCAGGGCCTTGACTGGCTCGCCGGCGAGACGCTGGATGAGCGCGTGCGCGCGTCGATGACCTACAGTCGCGACAAGGGCTGGAAGCGCATCGCCTACTGCCTGCTGGTCAATCACCTGGCCGAGGCGATCCTGGCGTTGAGCTGGCGCCGCCCGGCCCTGGCCGAGCGTCTGTGGGAGGCCACCGGGGAGGAGCTTTCGCGGGTCAGGCAACGGCTCGGAGTCGCCACGCCCGAGCTCGATGGCCTGCTCGCAGGCGGCGACTTGCCGTGCAAGACCAACCTCAAGCTCAGGCTGATGGCCCGGGCCGATCGTCACGCCGACTATGTGTGGCTGCCCAACCCCTGGCATCAGCTCGCAGGTGAGCGTCTGGAGGTGGCCCATGGCTGACAGTGTTGCTGTCTCGGGGCGCAGCGAGGCCCAGCGGCTGCCGCCAGCGGTGCGGGAGGCGATACGTTGCCACCAGGCCGAAGCGCAAGATCCTATCGCCGCCTTCTTCTATGACCTGGAGGCGCTGGCCGCCCGGGCGCGTTCGATCAAGTCCGCACTGCCCGACGGTGTCGAGCTTTACTACGCCATCAAGGCCAATAGCGAGGCGCCGGTCCTCGGGACCTTGGCCCCCATCGTGGACGGCTTCGAGCTATCCTCCGGTGGCGAGATCGGGCGCATGCGCGAGGCGACGAGCACGCTGCCCTGGGTGCTGTCGGGGCCGGGCAAGCTCGACTCGGAGATGGCGTTGGCCATGGACGAGGGCATCGAGGCCTTTCACGTGGAGAGCCTTGGCGAGATCGCGCGCCTTGAGCGACTCGCCAAGGCCAGGGGGCGTCACCAGGCGGTGCTGATCCGCATCAATCCGACCCTGCCCGAGGCGCTGTCGAGTCGTCTGCGCATGGCCGGTACCGCCACCCCCTTCGGCATCGACGAAGCCAGGCTTGGCGAGGCGGTGGCGGCGGTGGACGCCGCTGCCCATCTCAGCCTGGTCGGCTTTCATATCCACGCCATGTCCCACCAGACGAGCGTGGCGCGCCACCAGGCGCTGCTTGACGGTTACCTGGCGCGCTGGCCCGAATGGCGCGCACTCGCCGCCTCGCCCGCCAGGGTCACCCAGCTCAATGTCGGGGGTGGCATCGGCGTCGACTATATGGCGCCGTTCGAAGCCGAGCGGCAATTCGACTGGCAGGCGCTGTGCGCCCATCTTGACGCGCGGCTCAAGGCGATGGCTCAGGCCCCGCGGGTGCGCTTCGAGATCGGCCGCTTCCTCAGTGCCTTCTGTGGCTACTACGCCATCGAGGTGCTGGACACCAAGCACAGCCATGGTCAGGGCTTCGTCGTCTGTCGTGGCGGTACCCACCAGTTCCGGCTGCCCGCGGCCCAGGGCCACGACCACCCGGTCATCCACCTGCCGAGCGGGGAGCGCGGCGAAGCGTCGTCCGGCGAGAAGCGACCCTGGACGGTGGTGGGGCAGCTATGTACGCCCAAGGACGTGCTGGGGCGCGATCGACTGCTTGGCGACGTCGCCCCGGGGGATCTTCTGGTGCTGCCGCTGGCCGGGGCCTACGGCTACAACATCTCCCACGCCGACTTTCTGTGCCACCCAAGGCCGCCGCAGATCTTTATTGGCGCCGACAGGGCGTCACCTGACACCGCACGCTGAGGTTATTCATGTCATCACCTTCTTACGTTGCCGAGCCCGCGACGGGGTCCGCTGACGCCGTCGCAGACGTCGCCGCACCTCGAGTTGCCCCCTGTGTTGCTCCCAGTGCTGTTCCCGCTGCCGTTCCCTTTGCCAGTTCCGACGACTGGCGTCATCGGTCGCGCATCGAGCGGCGGGTCATCGCCCAATTGCTGCAGACCCTGCTGTACGAAGACGTGCTCGAGTATCGCTGCGAGCACCTGGCCCCGATTGAGGGTGAAGGGCAGGGGCGTGAAACCACCTTCGTCGTCTCCCTGGGAGAGCGCGACTATCGCGTGCGAGGCTGGCTGTGCCACAGCTTCTCGCTGATTCGCCTCGATCATCAGAGTCTGGTCCTGGCGCCGACACAGGCGTCGGCTCGGGCGTCGACAAAGGCGCCGGCTCTGGCCTCGGCCCAGGCCAACCGCCACAGGGAGGCGCCGTCGCTCTCGGAGTTTCTGGACGACCTGGCGTCCACACTGAGCGCCAGGGCCGAGGGAGACCTTCAAGGGCGGCTGCAGCCGGGGTTCATCAACGAGCTCAAGCAGACCCTGATCAAGGACCTGCAGTCTTCGACGGCAGCGCCCGTCGACGGCCAGAGCGCGCCCCACACGCTCGACGCCGACGCCCTGGAGCAGTACTTCACCGACGCCCACAGCTACCATCCCTGCTACAAGTCTCGTCTCGGCTTCACGCTTGGCGACAACCGTCGCTTCGGTCCCGAGTTCGGCCAGCCGCTGCGGGTGCTATGGCTGGCGCTGCCGGCGCGGCTGGCACATCAGGGGGCTGTTCCTGGTCTCGGCGCCCTGGCGACATTCGCGGCCATGGCCGATGCCGAGCTGGGTGAAGAGGGATCGCCGGCCAGGCAGCGTCTGGCCGAGTGGCTAGGCGAGCGAGGCCTTTCGCGCGAGCAGGCGGTGCTGCTGCCGGTGCACCCCTGGCAGTGGGAAAATGTGCTGGTCAGCGCGCTCTACCCGGAGCTTGCCAGTGGCGAGATCGCCCTGCTCGGCGAGGGCGAGACCCGCTATCGGCCGCAGCAGTCGATTCGTACCCTGGCGCCGCTGGATCACGATCGGCACGCGTCCCCGACGCCCTATCTCAAGCTGGCGCTGGGGATCACCAACACCTCCAGTACCCGCATCCTGGCGCGCCATACCATCACCAACGGCCCCATCATCACCGCCTGGCTCAAGCAGCTTCTGGAGAACGACGCCGGCGCCGGGGCGGCCAACGTTGTGATCCTCGGCGAGTTGGCCGGGGTTGCCCTGGACGAACGCGCCTTTGGCGGCCTGCGCCATGACGAGGTGTACGGCCAGGCCGGTGCCCTGTGGCGTGAGCATATCGACGGCTTTCTCGCCCCTGGCGAGCAGGCGGTTCCCTTCAACGGCTTGAGCCAGTGTCTGCGCGACCCAGACGGGGCGCCCACAGAGCCCTTTATTGCCGACTGGATCGCCCGTCACGGGCGCGACGCCTGGACCCGCCAACTGGTGAGCGTGGCGACACTGCCGATCATCCACCTGCTGTTCGCCGAAGGGGTGGGGCTTGAGTCCCACGGCCAGAATATCGTGGTGATCCATCGTAATGGCTGGCCAGTGCGAGTCGCGCTCAAGGACTTCCACGACGGGGTGCGCTACTGCCCGTCGGCGCTGGCCCGTCCCGAGCTGGCCCCCAGCCTGGAGCCGTTGCCGGCGGCCCACGCCGCGCGCAACCGCAACTCCTTTATCGTCACCGACGACCTGGCGGCGGTGCGCGACTACTCCTGCGACGCCTTCTTCTTTATTGCCCTGGCCGAGATGGCGATCTTCCTCGAGCGTCACTTCGGACTCACCGAGGGCTCCTTCTGGGCCATGGTCGCCGACGTCATCACCGCCTACCAGGACGCCCATCCAGAGCACGCCGAGCGCTATCGCCAGTTCGACGTCTTCGTCCCCGAGTGGGAAGTGGAAGCACTGACCCGCCGGCGGCTGTTCGGCGACGAGGTGCCTCAGATCAAGCGGGTGCCCAATCCCCTGGCTTTGCATGCGCCGGCGTCGCGCCCTGCGTCTGTGACCACGGGGAAGGCTGCAGCGACACAGGAGCGCACCCCATGCTGAGAACCAATCGCCTGAAACGTGCGCTGAGCGAGCAGCGCGAGGTCTACGGCGTGCTGGCCTCGTTGCCCACGGCGGCGTCGATCGAGCTGATCGCCGAGGCCGGCTTCGACTTCGTGGTGATCGACACCGAGCACGTGCTGATCAACCCGGAAACCGTCGAGCACATGATCCGCACCGCCGAGAGCTATGAGCTGACGCCGCTGGTGCGGGTCGCCGACGACAACCCCAAGACCCTGCTGCGCCTGCTCGACGGCGGCGCTCAGGGCATCGTGTTGCCGAGCGTTGAAGACCCCGAGCGGCTGGCCGCTGCGATACGTGCCTGCAAGTACGCCCCCCAGGGCACGCGCAGCCTCAACGCCGGGCGCCCCGGCGCCTTCGGCAAGCACTCCCTGGCCGAATACGTTCAAAAGGCCAACGACGAGATTCTGGTCGTTGCCATGATCGAGAGCCGGGCCGGCGTCGAGCGCATCGACGAGCTGTGCGCGGTCGATGGTCTCGACCTGGTGCTGGAAGGTGCCGCTGATCTGTCCCAGTCCCTGGGCGTGAGCTGGCAGACCGCCCACCCCGAGGTGCTAAAAGCGCTTTGCCGGGTGCAGCAGCGGGCGGCGGACCACGGCCTTCCCTACGCCGCCTTCCTGCGCCATGTGGGCGCCAAGGCCGAGTGGCGCGAGCGCGGTGTGCGTACCTTCCTGCTCGGCGACGAGCGCGGCATCGCCTTTCGCGCCCTGACGAGCGCCTTGAAGGAGGCACGCGCATGAAGTGCCTGTCGCTTGCTTCCGGTGCCCCTGTTGCCCGAACCCCGAACCCTGCTGCCGCGCCTTCGTCGGTGCCCCCGATCGTTGCAGTTGCAAGGAGAGCCCAATATGGCCTCGTTTGATTCCGTTTCTTCGCCTGTTTCTTCAGCCGTTCCTTCACCTCAGGCTTCACCCCAGGCGAGGCGCCTGGCCAGCGAGCAGATCCTTCAGTCGCTGGTCGATGGCCTGCTGGTCGAGGGGATCCTCGAGATCGACTCGCTGGCCGGTGATGACAGCGATGCCCGCTCGTTTGCCGCTGAGCTGTTTGGTGATGACTCTCTGGTGGCCCACCCCGGGGCGCGATTGTGGCGCCAAGAGCGGGCCCAGGGCGCTAGCCAAAAGACCAGCCTGGTGATGCTGCTGGAGCCCGGCATTGCCCAGGACTGGCAGAAGGTGCCCGGCACGCCAGTGCTGGCGCTCGATGGGGGGACTCCGTCGCCCCTGGACCCCGTGGCATTGATGCGCCGGGTGTTCGGCGGCGATGACCAGGCTCTGACGACTGGCCAGCGCGTCTTTCTCGACGCCTTGGAGGAAAGCCTGTGGCAAGCCACGGCCTCCATGGCCCACGGCGTGGACACCCGCCATCTTGCCTCCCTGGGCACCCTTGAGCACTTCACCATTCTGGAACAGTGGGCGTCGCTGCTCGACCGGCCCTACCATCCCACCGCCAAGGCCAAACAGGGTTTAAGCGCTGCCGAGTACCGCGCCTATATGGCCGAGTTTGCCAACCCCGTCGAGCTTTACTGGGTGGCGGTAGCGCGTCACCGGCTGACCCATGGCGCAGGGGTGGGGGCTCTTGAAGCCGGCGCGGCTTCGGGCGCCGATAGAGCGACTTCGGGCGCCGATAGAGCGACATCCGGCGCGGTGTCGGGCGCCATTAGAGCGGCTTCGGGCGACATTAGAGCGGCTTCGGGCGACATTAAGCCCCCAGCCGACTGGCTGCTCGCGGCCGAGGAGCGTCAGGCACTGGACGATGAGATGCGCGCCAAGGGCATCGCCGATAGCCACCTGGCACTGCCGGTGCACCCCTGGCAGCACGATCATGCCCTGCCGAAGTGGCTCGCCGAGGACTTTGCCGCTGGTCACTGCATCACCCTGGAGGCTCGCGCCGGGCGCTGGTGGCCGACCTCGTCGCTGCGCTCGCTGCTGCCGGCTGCGCCCTCGTCAGACGGCGCAGCGTATAGCCTCAAGCTGCCCATGGCCATCCACTCGCTGGGGGCCTCGCGCTACCTGCCGGCGGTGAAGATGATCAATGGCGATCTGAGCGCACGGCTGCTGGAAGAAGCCCGGCAGCGCGATCCACTGCTGGAAAGCGCCTTGCACCTGTGTGACGAAGGCAAGTGGTGGGCTTACCTGCCCGAGGACGCCAGCCTGTTTGATGAGGCCCCGCGGCATCTGAGTGCCATGGTACGCAGCTACCCGCGGGCACTGCTTGAGCAGGTCGGCACCCAACTGGTGCCCATGGCGACCCTGGGCACGCCACTTCCGATGGTCGGGGCGTCCGGTCCTGCGAGCACCAGCGCCCATCACGTCTTCGATGACTGGATGGTGCAGCGTGGCATGGAAGCCAGCGCCACGAGCGCACGGTCGCTGTTCGGTGAGCTGTGTGCGCGCTTTTTCGAGATCAACCTGCGCATGCTGAGGCTTGGCATGCTGGCGGAGGTGCACGGCCAGAACGCCGTGCTGGTGGTGCGCCAGGGTAGGGTCGAGGGACTGTTGCTGCGTGACCATGACTCGCTGCGTATCAACGTCGGCCAGCTCGAGCGCCACGGCATGCAGGATCCCTGCTACCGGATCAAGCCGGGTCACGCCAACACCCTCTACCACGACAGTCAGGAGGCGCTGTTGTTCTGGCTCCAGACCCTGGCGATCCAGGTCAACCTGCGCGCCATCATCGACACCCTGGCGGGGCACTATGGCCTTTGCCAGCGCGCGCTATGGCGGGATCTGGCGGTTCAGCTCGAGGCCCAGCTCGACGCCGTGCCCTTCGATGCCGCCGAGCGCAATGTCTTGAAGTCCGCGCTGTTCGAGCGCGAGCGCTGGCCCTACAAGCGCCTGATCGCCCCGATCATCGAGCGTGCCGGCGGCCCCGGCAGCATGCCTTTTGGCGTCAGCGAGACCGTCAATCCGCTGAGGGCCTGCCAGGGGGCGCTGACGCCTCAGAACGCCGAGGCAACTGCCGGTGTTGAATGCGGTGTCAGTACCGCTGGCGAAGCCGACCGTCTGGGGACGCTGCAGCAAGCCTGATCTCACCGTCAGGAAAATACGCGGCGGCATCGGTGAACACCGATGCCGCCGTTTTTTCGTGCGCAAGAGACGGGATATTCAGCGAAGCCATTCGGGATGCTCAGTGAGCATCGCCTCGCGCCGACGAGTCTCGTCCTGCTGCTTGGCCAGGGCTTTTTCGGCCAGCTCGTCGGCCCGGTGCGGGGGCACCACTAACAGACCGTCGTCGTCACCCAGCACCAGATCTCCGGGCGCGATGGAGACCCCGTCGATAGCCACCGGGGTATTGATCTCACCCTCCAGCGATAGCGAGCGGGTGGTCAGCGGACTGGTACCCGCAGCAAACATCGGCAGGGTCAGCCGAGACAGCGTCTCCCGGTCGGTGACGGCGCCATTGGTGACGACGCCGGCCAGTCCCTTGGTCAGCGCCGCGTAGGCGCGAAATTCGCCCCAGCAGGCGCGACGATGATCACCGGACACGTCGATCACCAGCACGTCACCGGGGCGTGCGAGCGTCAGCGCCTCGCGGATGATGCTGCCGTCGACATGAGGAATTCTGACCGTCAGGGCGGTGCCGACCAGGCGCACCGGACGGTGCAGCGGCTCCAGCGAGGCAATGGTGCCAAAGTCACTGAAGTGGCCCAGGGTCGAGGTGGCAAGCCCGGCGAAGCGATCGATCTGCGCCTGGCTGAAGCTGTCACTGCGGGGGGCAATGTGGAACATCGGACCTCCTGTCGGATGTGTTGCTGAGGGAGTGCTGATCGGGTTACGGCGAGGCACCCCGCGCCCTTACTGCCGGGTGCGATAGAGCAGATAGACGAAGAAGGGCGCACCCACCGCGGAGACGAAGACCCCGGCGGGCAGGTCCTTGGGCAGAAAGGCCACTCGGCCGATCAAGTCGGCGTAGAGCACGATCAGCGCACCACACAGCGCCGCCACCGGCACCAGCCGCGCCAGACTGCGGCCGACCAGGCGGGCCGCCAGATGGGGCGCCACCAGGCCGACGAAGCTGAGTCCCCCGGCAAACGCCACCGCCGCGCCGGCCAGTGCCACGCTGAGGGCCAGCAGGATCAGCCGGCTTCTCAGCACATCGACACCGAGCCCGAGGGCCACGGCGTCGCCCAGTGCCAGGGCGTCCATATGCCGAGCCAGGCTCAGGCACAGCGGAATCGCCACCAGCAGCCAGGGCAGCAGCGACAGCACATGGCGCCACTGGGCCGCATACAGGCTGCCGGTGAGCCATACGTAGGCGTGCAGCGCCGAGGCGTCGTCGCTGATCACGATCAGCAGGGTCGTCGCCGCCCCCATGGCGGCGGACAGCCCGATACCGACCAGTACCACCCGGCTGGGATTGAGCCCTTTACGCCAGGCCAGCGCCACCACCAGCACGGTGGCCACCAGGGCGCCGCCCAGCGCCGCCAGCGGCAGCAGGTGGATGCTCAGCTGACTGGCAAAGCCGGCCAGAAATACCACCGCCGCCAGCGCCGCGCCGCTGGTGATACCGATCACATCCGGCGAGGCCAGGGGATTTCTGACGATGCCCTGCAGCACCGCGCCGGCCACCGCCAGCGCCGCGCCCACCAGCACCGCCAGCAGAATGCGCGGCAGCCTCAACTCCCAGACGATGAAGCCGATGTCGCTGGCCTGGGGCGCGGCCAGGGCTTTCAGCACCTCGATGGGGGGAGTGGGGAAGCTGCCCAGCGACAGCGACAGGCCTGCGCTTGCCACCAGCGCAAGCGCCAGCAGCGCCACCAGGCGGCGATAGCGCCGGTTGGCCCGATCTGGTGTATGGCCTTGTGTGGCGGATTCGGCGTTGGCGCCAGACAAGCTGCTCATGCGGATACCTGCTTCTTGCGGGCCAGATAGATGAAGAAGGGCGTGCCGATCAGCGCGGTCATGACGCCGACCGGGATCTCCTGGGGCGCCATCAGAAAGCGCGAGGCGATATCGGCTACCAGCAGCAGCGTGGCCCCGAGCAGCGCACAGGCTGGCAGCAGCCAGCGATGGTCGATGCCGACCAGGCCGCGGGCCATGTGCGGCACGATCAAGCCGACGAAGCCGATCATCCCGGCCAGCGCCACCGAGCTGCCGGCCAGCAGGATTACGCACAGGCCCAAGGCAAGCTTCAGGGTGCCGGCGCGCATGCCAAGGCCGGTGACCATGTCATCGCCCAGCAGCAGGGCGTTGGCCTGACGGGCGAGGACCGCGGTGATCGCAAGGGCCAGGGCAAACAGCGGCAGCAGTGGCACCACCAGTTCAAGCTCGCGCCCGGAGACCGAGCCCGCCAGCCAGTACAGCACGCTCTCGAAGCTCTGCTGGTCGATGATCAACAGGCCCTGACTGAAGGACACGAACATCGCCGTCACCGCCACCCCGGCGAGCACGACCCGAAGCGGTGACAGCTCGCCGCGCCGGCCACGGCTGAGCGCCACCACGGCGAGTGCGGCGACCAGCGCGCCGAGCAAGGCCGCCCACACGTACTGACCGGGGGTGTGCAGCGGCAGCAGCGATACCGCCACCACCACAAAGAACATGGCGCCGGCGTTGATGCCGAGGATGCTTGGCGAGGCCAGCGGGTTGCGCGTCATGGTCTGCATCAGCGCACCGGCCACCGCCAGGCTTGCACCGGTCAGGGTGGCGATCACTGCTCGGGGCAGGCGTTCGCTGAGGATGATGATATGGCTGACCCTGCCGCCGTCGTAGTCGGTGATGGCCTCAAGGGCGGTCAGCGGCGCGATCTCGGTGGTGCCGAGGATCACGCTGGCGCCGAACGCCGCCAGCAGCAGCAGGGTACCGAGGATCAGTCCGACGGCCCGGGTCGAGGTACGTTCCAGCATCAGGCCGCACCCTCGTCTGTTGTGGACGACGGCTCTGTGATAACTGAAGGCTCTTTCACAGCTGAAGGCTCCTCACCCAGCGCGCAGGAAGGGGAGAGCGCCTGCGGCGCCAGGCCGTAGTGGCGATAGAGGTCATCGAGCATGGCGTTGGCGGCGAGGATGCCACCGCCCATGATCCAGTTGACCGTGTCCACCTCGTACACTCGGTCGGCGCGGGTCGCGGTCAGCCGCTGCCATAGCGGGTGGGCGGTCCAGTGGCGGTAGGTGTTTTCGATCGCCGGGTCGTCTTCCAGCAGCACGAAGATGACGTCGGCGTCCAGCGCGGGGATGTTCTCCTCGCTGGTCAACTTCATGCCCCAGCCTTGGTCTGCGGCGGCGTCAGGTTGGCGGAAGCCCAACTCCTCCAGGATGCTGCCGGCGAAGCCGGAGGAATACAGACGCACGTGGTCGCTCTTGAAGCGCACCACCGCGGCTTTCTGTGGCCAGGCGTCGCCCAGCACCGTGGAAATCTTCGTGCGCAGATCTGCCACCCGAAGGTTCCAGCAGGTCAGCAGTTGTTCGGCCCTGTCCTCACGACCGGTAGCCTTGGCCACCAGCTCGAGCGAGTCCTTGAAGTCAGACACCGTGGACGAGAATACCGTTGGCGCGATCTGCTCGAGCAGCGGGCGTACCCGTTCGTGTCGAAAGCGGGTGGCGACGATCACCCCGGGATCGAGCCAGGCCACTTTTTCCAGGTTGGGCTGGGTCTCCAGGCCCACGTGCTCGACGCCATCGAGCGCCTCGCGCAGGTAGCGATAGGTGGGCTTCTCCATCCAGGCATCGACTACCCCGATGGGCGTTACCCCCAGCGCCACCGCGCTGTCCGTGGCCCCCTGATACAGGGTGATCAGACGCGGCGCCGAAGCCGAGGAGACTACCGTCGCAGCGGCCGCCGAGTCAGACCTTACATCAGAGCTTGCATCAGCGCTTACACCAGCCCTTTCATCAGCCCTGATGTTGGCCTCGGCAGTGCCTGCAAACAACAGCATCCCGGCGAGCAGGGCGAGTGCCACAAAGGCCAGCACGCCGGCGAACAGCCCGAGCACCAGCAGCAGACTGCGCAGCACTGAGGGTGCCTGCCGAGGCTGGGGCCGGGAGCGGTGCGGCGGCTTGGGTGGCATGTGCGATGAAAATGGCGAGCGCGAGCCTGGTGAGGGTTGCGACGGCGGTCGCAGCGATGGCGTGAACGTCATGGGGATGATCCTTCACCTGTATTGGCGTGTCTGGCGCCCCAACGAGTGGCCGATTTCTCGCCCCAGCGCCCAGGCCAGCGGCAGGCATAGCAGGGCAATGGCGGCCAGGGCGATAAATGTCTCCTGCAGGGCCTGGGCGCTGGCCTCGGCGGCACTCACGCCAGCGGTGGTGACGCCACTGACGCGGGTGTCGTAGTAAAGCGATAGCGCCACCAGACCCAGCGAGGCGATCAATCGCCTCGCCATATTGTTCATGGCCGAGGCCTGGGCCATGTCCCGGTCGGGCAGGGCGCGCATGCCCACGGTGGTGGAGGGCAGATATCCGCAAGCCAGGCCGATGCCACGCGTCCCCATCCACAGCCCCACTACCCAGGCTGGCGTCGCCGACGACATCAGCGCGAGCCCCGCAAGACTGACAGCGGTCAGCACAAGGCCGGCGAGCAGGCACCACTGGGGCGGGTGGCGGTCGATCATCCGCCCGGCGATGGGCGAGGACAGCGACGCCATCAGGGCCGTGGCCAGAAACACCAGCCCGGTGGTCAGCGGACTCGCCCCGAGCACCTGGTGCATCCACAGCGGCACCAGCAGCACGCAGCCGAACAGGGTGATGGACTGCAGGCAGGCCAGGACGACGCTCAGGCGAAAGGCGCGGTGTCCAAACAGAGACAGCGACAACAATGGCGCCGGGGTGCCCTGGGCTGCTGTGGGGTCGGCTTTCCGTTCCTGAATTCGCCCCGCCTTGAACTCCATACTCCGTTCGACCACCACGAACCCTGCCAGGGCGGCTAGTCCGAGCCCCAGGGGAACGAGCGCCGTGGGCGTGAGCAGTTCGGCCAGGCTGTCGATTCGGCTTAGCGAAAACAGCACCGCGCCCATACCGAGGGTAATCAGCAAAAAGCCCGGCAGGTCGAAGCGCCTGGCGCGGTTGGGCGCCTCCCGATGGAGGCAGCGCCAGCCGACCACCAGCCCCAGCAACGCAAAAGGCAGATTCATGACGAACAGCGCCCGCCAGTGGCTGACTTCCAGCAGCAGGCCGCCAACGCTTGGGCCGATGGCCGGCGCGATCATCACCGCAAAGCCCCAGATGCCGCTGACGCGGCCACGCTGCTCGGGCGGGTAGGCGGCGAAGATCAGCGCCAGCGACAGCGGCATCATCAGCCCCGCCGCCATGCCCTGGACGCCCCGGGCGATGATGATGCTGTTTAGACTGTCGGCCATGGCGCCGAGGCCAGAACCGGCGATAAAACCGACCAGCCCCAGCAGATAGATCACCCGTCGGCCGAAGCGATCGGCCAGATAGCCGGTCAGCGGCATGGTCATGGCCATGCTGATCATGAACAGGGTGATGACCCAGTTCACCTGGCTGGCGCTGGCATCGAAAGTCGCCATCAGCTCCGCCACCGCCAGGTTCAGCGCACTGTTGTTGAGGCTGACGGTAAAGGTGCCCAACAACACGCTGACCAGCACCCAGGCGCCGCCGGCGCGGGCCTTCGACGAGGTATCGGAAGACAGCTCAGCACCCCGCGACGCAGGGGCCTTGGCGAGTGTGTTGGTGGGCCGGGCCTGGAACATGAACCGTCTCACAGTCCTGGAAAGCGGAAATGCGGAGGGGCAAGAGCATGCCATGATGCAAAAGCAAATGCAATTCATTATCAAATGAGAGGAGGGAGGAATACTACCCGAAGTCGTCGCGCCAGGTGAGCGACGCCATCAGCCTGAAACCATAAGCGCCGGACCTGAAATGGCCCGGCGCCTGGTGGGGATGGGAATTCCCAGGACGAAATTTAGAAGTCCATGGTCCAGCCAAGGGTAAAGGTCCGTCCCCGACCCTGATAGTCGTACAGGTACTCCGGACCGTAGTAGGGCGAGTAGAACATTGCCGCTCGCTGTCCCCAGACGGTGGAATATTCCTCGTCGAGCAGGTTGTCGACACCCAGCGTCAGACGGCCGATATCGATATCCTGGGCCAGTGCCAGGTCCACCGTGGTGTAGCCGTCGATCTGGCGGTCATCGTCATCTTCCAGGTTATGGGCATGGTTGGCCTGCAGCCGGGCGCTGCGTCCTGCCGCCATGTCCTGCCAACCGACGAAGGCGGTGGCGGAGGACAGCGACGCATAGCGGGCGTCACGCTTTTCCCAGCTGCCGTTCTCGTCTTCCTGCTCCGAGCGCACCAGGTGCAGGGTGCCGCCGACCTCGAAGCCGCCGTCCAGGAAGCGGGTCACCGCCGCCTCCAGGCCGTAGTCGCGCTTGTTTTCCTCGACCACGCTGACCGACAGGTCTTCGGCATTTTCCACCGCCTTGTCGGACCAGGCGTAGTAGATCGCCGCCTGGGTGCTCCAGTCGGCGTCATTGAAGCGCCAGCCGAGTTCCACCTGGTCTGTCTTGATGGCGTCCAGCGGGTTGTCGTCGACGCTGACATCGGCGCTCTTGCCGTAGTACTTGGCCGGGTCCGGCAGCTCAAAGCCCTGGCTGAACTGGATCCAGTTCTGGTGGCCGTTGCCGTAATCGTAGAGGGCGCTTGCGTTGACCAGGGTGGCATCATAGTCATTCTCGCCACCCGGTACGCCGTTGAAGTCATCGACCTCAACGTCCATATGCTGCTGGCGCACCCCGGCGGACAGGGTCAGACCGTCGGTGACGCGCCAGTCGCCCTGGGCGAAGCCGGCGTAGCCGTCGACCTCGTAGCTTGGATAGCGCGGGCCGATCTCGCGCTCTTCCTGGGTGAGACCGCCACTGGCATTCGAGGTGGCGATGTCGAAGTACATCTGGTCGGCGTCGAAGGACTCACGGTCCATGTCGAGGCCATAGGTCAGCGAGACGCGCTCGCCCAGCTCGGCATCGAACAGCGCCTTGATACCGCCCAGATCGGTGTTCTGCTTGGAGGCGCGGAATTCGACGCCCTGAGTGGTGGCGTAGGGGAAGGCATTGAAGCTTGCCTCTTCCTCGCGATAGAACGCCTGCAGGTAGAAGTCCTGACCCAGCAGGTCGGCGTGGTGGTACTGCAGGTTGACCATGCGACGATCCGTCTCGGGATCGCGATCCGACGAATAGCCGTCGCGGATCTCGGCGCCTTCCAGATTGCCTAGCGCCAGGTTGGGGAAATAGAGCCCACGGTCCCCTTCATAGGCCGAGCGGTATAGCTGGGCGCCAAGCGTCAACGTCTGCTCGGCGCTCAGCGCCAGATCGACGCTGCCCATGATGTCGATGGAGCGATTGTCCTGCAGGTCGGTCTGGGCGATGTCCGGGAAGATTTCGTCGCCACGCCCGTCATAGAAGCGTCCATTGTCCTGATAGGCCACCGCCAGACGTCCCTGGACACGCTCGCTGCCGCCACTGATCGACTGGGCCAGGTGGAAGTCGGCGTCGTCACTGTCATTGAAGCCGCTGGTGACGCTCGTCGCGGTGGAAAAGTGGCGACCGGGACCGTCACCTTTCTTCGTCACGATATTGATGATGCCACCGGTGGCGCCACCGCCATAAAGACTGCTGGCGCCGGACAGCACCTCGACGCGCTCGATGTTGAACGGGTCGATGGCGTCGAACTGGCGCGACAGGCCCCGGGAGCTGTTCAACGAGACGCCGTCGATCAGCACCTGCACGCTGCGGCCACGCATGTTCTGGCCATAGTTGGTGCGTCCCTGTGGGGCCAGATCCAGCCCCGGTACCAACCGACCCAGCGCGGTCTTGAGGTCGGCTCCCGTCGCGATCTGGGTCTCCAGCTGCTGCTGGTCCACCACCCACACCGCACCCGGAATCTCGCTGATCGACTTCGGCGTACGCGAGCCGACCACCACCATGGTCTCCTGGGATTGGACGGTTGCCTCGTCGGTGGCCGCCCTGGCGTCGGTGCTTTGCTGATCGGCACCAACCGCCTGCGCCCAGCTAAGCGACGGAGCAGCGGCCAGCAGCAAAAGGCCTGCACCGAGGGAAAGTGACGCTGACAAGGGAGAGCCGCCATATGACGTTACGGCGGTGACTGGCGCAGTAGTAAGGGGACGCGGGCGTGTGTGGAGCTGAGTCGGAATCTGGGATGGCATGGAATGATCGCTTGGCTGATGTTGACCGGCTTGCCGAGACGAGCCGATGGGACAGTGCGGATCGGGCTTCTGGCGGCCCGTCTCGCGCCACCTGCCGAGGGAGCTGCGTGTTGGCCGTGGGGCAGATGTGCAGCTTCGGCAGCGGCAAGCAATATAGCTAATTGTGAAAATAATGCGAAGCGTTCGTATTAAAATTTATGATTTGTGCAAGTCAAGCTCCCCCCCTCGCCGATCAGAGGCACAAGGCGTAGGCTGGATGCATCTACCACGCGACGATCAGGAGGCCTGATGGCACGAGTAAAGATCCTCAAGCAGGGCACGATCCACTGCTTTCCTCCCGGCCTGCGTGACGACCAGGGCGAGCTGGTCAACGCCGAGATTTCCGCGGTGGCCTACGACGGCGAGCGACTGTTGATGGCCAGCGACAAGCCGATCCCCGGTCACGAGCGCTCCGCCGCCTTCAGCCTGCCGTTGACCGCCGATGGTCCCGACGACAGCCGTATCGACTACCTGACCCAGCAGACCATCAAGGAAGCGGTGAAGTATGAAGACTTCGCCCTGACCACCGATGGGCGACACATGATCGCCACCACCGGCTTCGATCGCATCGACGACGAGACCCACGATCTCAACGCCTACAACCACCTGCTGATCTGGCCACTTCATGAGCCTGACCGGGTCCAGGTGGTGGACCCTGACCCCCGTGACGGCGTGGAAGGGTCGCTCGAGTTCCGGCGCAAGATGGACGCAGCCGTAGGTGAGCCCTACTACAAGATCGAGGGTCTGGCCGCGATCCCCGGCGAGCGTGGCGATGGCCTTTTGCTGTTCGGCATCCGCGAGCAGGGCAAGGCCCACGATGACTTCGACTACGTGCGCAGGGTCATTGGTGCCCACTACATCATCAACGACGACGACAACCTGGAGTTCGTCGACGCCCTGCACGACGTCTTCAGCTTCGACCCCGGCGAGTACGACGGCGTGGAGCACATCTGTGGCCTGTCGAGCCTCGAGTACGATCCCTACCACGGCCAGCTCTACCTGCTCACCAGCTTCGAGACCGAAGAGGGTGACGACGAGGTCATCGGCGGCTATCTGTGGGTGATGTCGCTGCACGACTTCCGCCAGGGCAGGGCACCCACCCTGGTACGCGACGACAACGACAAGGTGCTCGAGTTCGAACACAAGGCCGAAGGCCTCGCCGTGCTCGACCGCGAGCGCCTGTTCGTCGCCTACGACAACGACCGCAACTACGACCTGCACAGCGTCAGCGAACGCGACGAACGCCGCTGCTGCGAAGCCCCCTACACCATCCTCGGACTGGTGCAGTAGGCACGAAGCGGTTCAGGCATGGCACAACGCCACATCGAACCGAGACAGAACAGAACGCGGAGTCGGAGACTGGATAGCCCTGGAGTGGAGTAAAGAGTGATAGAGAGTGACAAGTAACGATAGCGATTGATTGCGCGTGAGAAGGGGCGCGGAAAGAGGGAGCGTGTGGAGTGAAAAGGGCGCGTGAGGAGGAGGGGGCAATGTGTGGGCGCTGCGGGTACGCCTGCGGTACACCCAGCCGCCAAAACCGGTTCTCGAGGCGCCAGAGCGATGATGCTATAAGGGCTGTAAGGCGAGAAAGCTCCAGGAAGAGCACAGCCGAAGCGCCTCGAAAGCCGCCATACTGACCAGTGGCAAGCGTCCACCCGAAACCCGCTAGCCTACGGCCGCAGCTTTCGCTATCATACGCCCGCGCTGATAAGGGCCTATAGCTCAGTTGGTTAGAGCAGGGGACTCATAATCCCTTGGTCGTAGGTTCAAGTCCTACTGGGCCCACCATCGCCCCTTCCTGCCTGTTGGTTGTCCTGTCTGGGATTGACGTTGCTCTTGGACCACGGGAATTCCCGATGCTTGGCTATCCACGAACATCGTTCCAGCACCACTTGATCTTGCCCAACAAAAGTGGACACCTGTCTATGCGATCATTCGAGCTTCGAAGGCTGCTGGGCTGATCATCCCAATGGCGCTGCGGCAACGCTGCCGATTGTAGTCCAGTTCAATTCAATGTATTCGAAGACCTGCCTTTGTATCGCATCCTTGGTCGCGAAGCGCTCACCGTGGATAGCCTCGACTTTGAGACTGTGAAAGGAGCTTTCAGTAGCAATTGCCGTTGGCGCTCATGCTGCATAAGAGCTTGCGTCGCTTGATAAGCCTTTGATAGTCCACCGAACGATACTGACTTCCGCGATCTGAATGGGTTATCACCTTTTTCGGGTAACCGCGCCATGAGAGCGCCATCTCTAACGCCTCACAGACGAGATCTGCTTTCCTCCGACTGCTCGTCGTCCAGCCAATATTTCGTCGAGAAAACAAATCGATAACGACGGTATAACCAGCCTTGGTCTGTGCCCAGATATGTGATGTCGCTCACCCTCTTTTGGTACGGCCCTTTGGCGTCGAAGTCCTGATCCAAAAGATTCGGCACCACCGGCAAGGAGTGTTTCGAGTGGGTGGTTGCCTTGAATTTGCGCGCCGCCTTGGCGCGCAGGCCTTGCCGCCGGAGACTGGCCGCGACCGTGTTGCGACAGACCGCCAACCCATCCTTCTTCAAGTCGAGAACCAACTTGGGGGCGCCTGAACGCCCTTTGCGATGGTGGGAGGCCTCTGCCACGCGCTGGGCCGTCTCGGCCTGCTGACGTCGCCGTAGAGACGCCTCATCGACACGTTTGCGCCAAGCGTAGTAGCCACTGCGGGCGAGGCAAAGAAACGCGCACATCCGCCGGATGCGGTAGGCCTTATGGTGTTGCTGGATGACGGCGTACTTCACTTCAGGTTTTTTGCGAAGTACACAGCTGCCTTGATGGCCTGCGATAGCTCCCCTTTTTCGTCTCGCAACATAATCTGCTTCTCGATGCTTAAGTAGTAGATCTCGCTGGGCTCTATTTAGCTAAGACAACAGACGACAAAGAAGTATTTATCTAAAACTTAAGCGGGCTTCAAGGAAACTGCACCAACTTTGAGACCTGTTGCATGAGAAGAAAAGTCCAACGGAGCGTCCGCTACGAGCTAGGAAGACGGCACGTCTCCCTAGACAATAACCCCTCAGTGGCACATTTCCAGCGGCGAGCACGAAGTATAGTGGTGACCATAGGAAGTGGGCCATTAACCGAGATGAGTATTAACCCGATTTTCGCAGAGCTGCGCTATAAGCTGTTGAAGATAAAGGAGTAAATTTCTATGGCTACACTTTTGTCGTAGTGTTCTCGTGATGAAGAAAATGTGCTATTGTGACAAGAGAGCGGGGATAAGCATTAATCAACAATGTGATGGAGCAGTAGATTGCCAGAGAACAAGAACCATCATGTGTACCGAATGGCTCGGTTTCTGCCGTTTGATCCCTCACATGACCAAATTTATGAAGAATATCAAGAGGTCAAAGACTCTCTTAATCTAGATACTGTCGCTTTCGACTATGTTTTGGCTGCAGCAAGTTCCCAAGCACGTGTGATTGTCCTGACCGGCGACGCAGGCCACGGGAAAACGCATTTATGTCGTAGAGTAATCGAGAGCTTGCTTGGCTATAATGAGGCGGAAGCGAGAAATCTAATAAACAGCGCTTGTGATGGCAGGCAGATAATTACGCCGAAGAAGGAAAGTTCATCCGTGAGCGCTCTGCGTATTTTTAAAGACTTTTCAGAGTTTTCTCCCGAGATCGCTGCTAAGTTAGTTGAGGAGTCAGATAGTGGCGATGCAGTTACTTTAATCTGTGCAAACGAGGGTCGCCTTCGCGCTGTTCTGGCATCGGACAATGCTGGTTCGTATTGTACTAAGATTCTGAGGTGCTTCGAATCGTCTTTCGAGCACGGAAAGGCCAGTATTGATGGACGCATTCACGTTGTGAATCTTAATCATCAATCCACCGCGGCCGGTGCCGATGGCCAGTCTCTCGGAGACCGAGCACTTCGGGATTGGACATCGGGCATCAGGTGGAGAAGCTGCAATGATTGTGACTCACGGGCAGCGTGTCCGATACATCGAAACCGAGACATGCTCTCAGAACGTGCCGAACTAGAAGTGGCTTCAGTAAGGAAGGAAAAACTTCGTCTACTTTTTGCGACGCTTGAGCGGATAGGTTATGTAATAACTATTCGAGATATGCTGATGACTTTCGCCTATCTGTTGACGGGCGGCCTTAAATGTGAAGACGTTCATAGGATGAAGCATCACCGGAGAAAAGGTTGGCAGCAGGCATACGCATTTTACAATTTAGCCTTTATAGCCCCGGATACGCTGTCGAAGGAGCAGCTTAAGCGTCTGCCGTTGATGCAGCAACTTCCAAAACTCGACCCAGGGCGTCGTGCGATACGAGATATAGATGAGCGCATAGTAAATCAGCAAGATATGTTTGATCAGGGTCAAATGGACTTGCAGTTTAGTGCTCCATATCCGGATGAAAATGTCATCGATGCGGCTGATGGTATCGACGAGATCACAGGTGATCCCCGCAACAGGAAACAGCGGACACACGAAGCGGAAAATGTCATTCGCGTGGTAAGAGCACTCAGGCGCCGTGCTTATTTTGATGGTGTAAGCAAAAAATCTATAGATATGATTCACCTAGGCTTTCCCTATGGGGCTGAGTTTCTAAATATTGCTAATAGTAAAATTGACGTCCCTGAAAAAATGCTTTTGAAAAAGCGAGTGATCGCTGGGCTACACCATATACAAGGCTTACAATTTTCGGAGCAGACGCCAACACTCCACCTCGTTGACCCTGCTTTTGGCCGGTCGCTGTCAGGGACTGCGATACTAGCGGCCCGAATCAGGCCCGCCAACGTCGATCTTCTTAGGCTTTCGGAAAAGTGGGGAACGAGCGACGAGGTACCTCATCATGTAAAAGGTAGCGTCGACTGGATCGATCGCCATGTGGTATTACGAGTCGTTGATCCGAAGGGTGTACCTCACGACCTTCTTCTCGACCTAATGACATTTGATTGCATTCTTAGAGCTGCGGCAGGACACGTACCCACGAAGTTCTACGAACACGATATACGGCGTGTTGCAAGCTTTCTCGGAAGCATTGCTCAGTCTGCACATTCCTGCTCTGATCAGATAAACCTGATAAGAAATGGCCGATCTCAGACCATATCGATTGATGGTAGCACTATCCAAGTCGGTACCGGCGCCTAAGCGAGCGATAAAAAATATGCTGAATGAGGCAGAAAAAGCTGTACGTAAGGGACCAGAAGTTTCGCGCGAACTATTCGGAGGCGTCTTAGACTTCGATGCCGCTGGACATTATCCGGGGCTCGAACTTTTGAATTTTGTCTACTGCAATGACGGCGAGGATCCTCTTCCGGTCGGCAATGATTTGAAAATTTGGCGTCGATCACATGATTTAGGAAGAAAAATTGTATGGGATGGCAGCTTCCAAAATGACGAGAGGCGACACAGTGTGTTTCTCGATGACCCTTCAGCAGAAGAGACTTTACGAGAACTCCTTCGCTGCCTGCAGCTTGAAATCCCTAGCGGGACAAAAGAGCCTAAATGGACCAGAGCACACTTCTTCCCTTATACCCCTTCGCTCATTCACTGGGACGCCCGGGAGCGAAAAGAGAATATTCACCTCGAGCGACTTTACCTTCGCGGAGGTGGTGCTCTTGCTTTCAAGATTTTGAGGACAGATCACGATCTAGCACGTGTCCAGCGCATAAGAGAAGGTTTCGACGAGCTCTATTCAGCGAGCGCATCTAGCCAGCTTGAAATGCTGGCAAAGTTTCTTGACGAACAGAGTGAAAAAGACGAAAAACCCGTCGAAGATAATATTGAAAAAGCTACAAGGTCTAATATCGATGGTTTTGAAGATACTTACCGTGATGGGATGCTTAATATTTTGGAACAGAGAGAGGCGACTTCTGTAGCTAAGATACGAGCAATCATGGGGTGGACCGCGCTTTGGCTTGTTCTTATGCAAAATAGGCGCTCAAGGTACAGCCTTGGCCTCGAGATAGGTCCAATCATCTGCGACTGCGGAGCGGGCAGCCCCCAGCTACGGAGAGTATCGCAGCGCTGCCTTCAAGAGATTCTAGGAAATATTGTCAAAGCGGTAGTAAAGGCAGAGCCGAATATACCAACTGCACAGAGAAATAAAATACGAAGTTTTTTTTGGGCCACGGCTGCAGCGAATGGATTCCTTAATGCATGGAGAGGACGAAAGCATTTCGTTCTTTCTGTCGATACTTTAGAGATGATTGTGCTTGCAACAATTCCAGCAGGGTCGGAGATGCCGTACGAAAGATTCGTTACAGACGTATTATATGGACAGCTCGGCATTGCGGTAGGTCGTGGTGCAGCGGAAGCTTCTGGTCTTGTTAGTTCAATCGACGCCAGCGTTTTTGAAGAAAATGAGGCACAGCTAGCGCTCCAAATGATTGCGGCGGGACTGGTTACCCAGTATTCAGATGCTACACGTATGGTTAGTCAAAGAACAGCTTCGTAAGCGGATCCTGAAATGATAGAAATTGAAAAAATTATCGCCGGCACTGCTTTTGAGATCGTTGCACGTAGCTTCTCTTCTGATGAAGCCTCTAGTCGAAAGTCCTTCAGGTTGAAGAATCTTACGAAAAATGAAGCGCTGGAGTTTTTGGACGTCTGGCAGCGTCGTAGTCCCGAGAGTAGCTTAAGGCAGGTCAGGCTATTGATTGCCAGTGACTCTCACGAGGACTTTCCGCCAGATTTTAGAGCAAACCCTGCTCATTCAATCACATACTACCGTAACAATAATGAATGCGGCCTTGTCTATATTGAGACAAAGGTGGAGAGCGATGAACAGGGGCTAAAAAATCTTTTTACTCTAAGGGATGTGAATTTTCTTGATGGCACATTTGATGAGAATGGAGAGTTCTCGGTGCCCCAAGAAATGGTCAAGCAGGCACTCTATTATTCCGAATCTCCAAGCCCTAAAGGCAGCGAGCTATTACGCGAGAGACTCGTAGAAATTCTTCGTGAGCTTAAGAAGGCAGGCATAACCGTTCCTGTGCGAAAGTTTGCAGGCTTCGTTCTAGCTGCAGCTAGTGAATCGGTTTCAGGCGCGGATGTCTATTCACCAGAAGAAATGAATGCGTTGGTTGGTAGATGTCTCGTGCATCTAGATATGTTTCCCGACGAGGAATGGCGGCATAACCCTGGAAATATTTCACGCCGTCTTTCATTAAATCTATGGAGGTCAGAACTGGCTGCCTCACCTTCTTCTGATCTTGATACGGAAAAAGTCGCGCAAGAATGCCTTCAAAGAAAATTTGTGGACGAAAGCGGAGTCCAATACCAGAACAAAACACAAGCATTCTGGCGTAAAAGCTGTTCTGATTACTGCCTTAGCCCAACCCGCAAAAAACGGGAAAAAATTCCATATAGGATCTTCGAACAAGTTTTCAATAAGGACGTAAAGGGCCTCCCTCTTGGTAAGATAGTAGCTGAAGAAATTAGCGAGAACGCTTCCGGTAGAAAGTTGGAATTCGACGAGCTGAACGTTGAAGCTGGATTAAACAACCGTTCATCAGACGAGGCACGACGATTTCTTGAAAGCGAGCCTACGAATTTTAGTGAGATTCGACTGAAGGATCTTCTTTCGAAGGCGACCCTTAAAAGAGTTGAGAAACTAGCATCGCCCGTCATCGAGAGGATTCAGAATCCACTTATAAAACTAGCTCAAGTGGCTATGAGTTTTCGTGAGCGAATCGATTTAGACGAAAACGATTTCAGCATAAAGCTTCGTGTTGGCGTTAGCGAACATGATCAGTATGCACCGACCTTAGGTCTTTTTGCGTTTCTTTACGGAAGATCACTCGTTGAAGTTTGTAGCTCGTTGGCAGATGGTCTAGGTGCGCTATCTCTAAAGGTTGATGAACGTCTCACAACCCAATCGCCGCCACCACTCCTCAAGAAGGAGATAGGCCCCGAGCTGGAGAGAGCTAACTCAGAATCATCAGAAGAAAATGAGGGGACTTATTGGCCGCCCATTCCACTTGATTTCGTTCTCGTAAAAGCCAATTCTGACGAAGAAATTGACAGCGAGTCGGCCTATGAGTGGCTTCCGGAAGATTTGCCTTATCTTGTAATGTTTTGGATATCGGTATGTGGAGAGGACAGGTGCGATATAGCGTCGGAACTTCACGCTCCTTCAAGCTTGGCTGGCGAAGCGTGGATAAAGGAAGTGATGCATCGACTTCGACCTCTAGACAACGGGATGGCAAGACCAATAGAAGAATACATTTTAAAAAACCCGGTAATGGATCGTCTGGTGGAGCTGCGTACTAGGTTCCGGTCTCAAGCTGAAAAGGACGGAATTTCGTCGGGATTAGCAAATGATGTGTTTGATAGTTGGGCCACGCTTCTTTCTGACGCACGTAAGTCATATGTGCCAGATGGGGATATTCCTCATGGAATGATCGAATTTCTTCACGCTGACTGTATTAAAGATTTTGACGGTGACAGCTTGTTAATGCTGCAGTCACATCCGTTAAAACTTAGGTGGATTTCGGCATATCTCAACAAATCAGCTCAGCTTGCTTGTGATGCGATGGAGGGGAATTTAAAGCTGAACTCGTACAATGAGCTTTTGTACCTAGACTGGATACAAGGCCTTTCACCATATCAACAACCAACGATTCACACTGTTTCAGAGGGCGATATCCTCTTTGCAGCCGGGGAAAGAGGCTGGACCGAGAAGTTTGAGAGGGCGGCCTTAGCCGGCGGCACAGCATCTGCAGACGGAATTCACCTCAGCCTAGTAGGTGAAATAATTCGTCAGATAACATCCTACCTCTATGCTCATCCATATAAAGCCGACGGCCTAACAATTCTTGTTGTTACCAGCGGTGCGAGCTCTCTCCCCGCAGATATAGTTCAAGGTGTTCGTAGAGGTGAGTTCAAGCATCTAAAAATGACTATTGAGCTCGTCGCTCCCAAGGATTGCTGGGATGAGGCTGCGCGCCAATTTGAACTGGTGGACACGGACAATCGCCTTGCAGGCGAAGGAGCGCTTTTTCCCCCTGTGCAGTTGAATATGCATGCTCTTGAAGAGGTCAAAAAGAATGCCGACGCGGCATTGGGGGAGATGGTCTGCGATCTTGCAATTGTACCTCAACTCTTGGATGAAAATGTCAGCTCGGATGCTAAGACTGAAAGCGAGGCGACGTCTATGGGGAAGTTTAATCCTCTTCTAGATGACCCAACTTATATCGCCTCGGGCGCTGGATCCTCAGCTTTGTGGGTTTCTCTGAGGCCAAAGATGCCGGATTGTTCACTTTCCGACTGGTCGACACTTGTTGTCAGACACGAACGGAGAAACCCGGTTGCGGCGGACCGCCCTGAAGCAACAGACTTTATCGATATTAGAATAAACTTCCATAATACTGCACGCTTCTTCGGAGCACTTCATAAACGCTCCCATTGGGTTGTCATTGTCGAACGACATATCACAAGAGAGCAAATTGAAAAGCTAGAAACGCGACCAGAGGTTCTTTCTTTACGTGACGGGGTTGGTCCTGGTGGCTTGTTTACTCTCATTGTATCATCCAATACTGGAAAAAAATTTGTTATCGACCGTTTGACTAGGAAACTAAAGAGAATTGCGATGTTGATCGGCCGGGATGAGATGGCCGAATTTCAGGCATGCCAACTAGCTAAAAGAATCTACGAAGAAACTAGGCAAATTTCTCCTAGGCTGACTCTCGATGCGCTGGGGATATCGCGCGTTACAGAGGAAATCTTAGGTTTGAGCGTAGCGAGGCAAATTGCCGATCTGAAATTTCCGGTTTCCATTAACGAGGGATTTGTCGCTTGGATATCGCTTGACGAGCATCCTGAGTTTTTTGCTTCGGCAAATTCGATGCGTGCTGATATGATAAGGTTATCAGCAAGCCTTGGTGATGATGGTCTTTCCGTTGAACTGCTGGTGCTTGAAAGCAAGCTGAGGCGTTTGGGATATGATGCGCACGGGGCGGAGCAGGTTCGTAGAACCTTGGAAATGTTCGATGCCATCCTTCCGCAAGATAGTAAGCTTGATCCGATGGATGGTGAGCTCTGGAGAGAGACCATTCTCTCTGCAGTAGATACTATTAGTGAAGAAGCAGTTTTTATTCCGCCTGAGGGGAAAAATGCTCAATCATTATATCGATCCAGAGTTTCCGAAGATATAAGAAGTCGTTTTCGCGAGGGCAAGTTTTTTTCGGTTAAGATTGCTGGGCTATACTCAATATGTGAATATTCACACCCCAGAGATATCGTAGAAGAAAAGTACGAGGCAGACTCTCGCGTTACAATAGTTCAGACAGGGGGAAGCGCGTTGCTCAAGAAGGCAGCTGACCCTCATGACCTGAAACTGTGGAGTGATCAAAGTTATTCTAATTTTAGGGGAAATGAAGAAAATAGTCTGCTGAATTCGCCTAAGGTGGATAATGCAGAATGTTTTCTAGTTGACGTTCGTACGTCGCCTAGGCCTCTTGATCAAGAATATTCACTCCAAGCAGAACTCGGGGCGGAACAAAACGAGAACGGAAAGGAAGAAATATATATTGGTGACAGTCGAGGCCTCCTCGGAAAGGCAGAGCTAGATCACAGATATCAAATAATATTGGATACGTTCGGACAGTACGGCATAAATGTCAGCAAGACTGCGCCGGGCGTTGAGCACGCTATTGAGGGACCTGCATCAATCCTTTATAGGGTTCGTCCAGGCAAGGGGGTCCCACCCAGCAAACTGTCTGCTCAGCATGATGCGTTAAAGCTAGCTTTGGAGTTGGAAGCCGTTCAGGACATACGCTTCGATATCGACAAGGGATACGTAACAATCGATGTGCCAAAACTGGATGAGGACCGGTACTTTGTGTCAACTTCACAGCTTTGGTTCCATTGGAAGCGCCCTGATTTCGGTCTGAGGGTACCCTTGGGTGAGGACCGCTTCGGAAACGTTGTCGAAATTGATTTCACGTCATCTAACTCACCACACCTTTTGATCGGAGGGACCACTGGTAGCGGGAAGTCGGAGGCTCTAAATACGATTCTGGCCGGTATTACTGAGCACTACTTACCTACAGAGGTACGGCTGCATCTAATCGATCCCAAAGGGACAGAGTTAGATCATCTATCGCAGTCTAAACATCTTGAAGGTGAAATTGGCTGGGACGAGGAAGATGCAATCGATATACTTTCTCGGGCTGTAGAGGAAATGCAGCTCCGCTATTCTAAGTTTAAAAGTGTTAAAGTTCGCACGCTCGAAGATTATAACGACCAAGCATCCGAGAGTGAGAAAGCACCAAGGTGGGTAATTGTTCTGGATGAGTATGCGGACCTGACATCAGAACCAGAATCAAAAAAGACAATAGAAGGGCACCTGAAGCGCCTTGCTCAAAAGGCTCGTGCGGCAGGAATACATGTCATAATCGCTACTCAGAAGCCAGATGCGTCGGTAATCAGCACTAACCTAAGGTCAAACCTCCCGTCGCAGCTTGCTCTACGCGTCAAGAGTTCAACTGAAAGCCGGGTCATTATGGATGATCCGGGGGCAGAAGCTCTAACGGGGAAGGGCGATGCTTTTTTTAAGGAAAGCGGCGTTTTAACACGTATTCAATGCGCAAAAATTGGATGAGAAGGTTTTAGCTGCTGTATGAGCTATCTTGGGATATTTGATGTTCTCCAAGATAGCTCCTGAATATAGCTGTCGACGGAGGCTTAAGTAGGTGAGGGCTCTTTTATTCGTGTTTCCTTCTTTTTGTCCAGTACCTCTTGGACCTTGATAGCGATGCGTCTCGCGAGAAGCGGGGGGACTGCATTGCCGACCTGGGTATACTGTTCTGTTCTGTTCCCCTCGAAGTAGTAATCATCGGGAAAAGTCTGTAGTCGTGCTGCCTCTCGCACGGTAAGACTTCTGCACTGTTCGGGGTCGTAGTGGATGAAATAGTGGCCATCCTTGGAAATGTGGCTCGTTATTGTCTTGGAAGGGTGATCCTTGAGCACAACCTTGAACCTGTCGGCAAATTTTCCGGACTTCCAGTTGGCGTGCATGGGAGCTAGGTAGTCGAGATAGATCTCCTTTGTACCGGTCGGTGAATAGCCCATAACCTTGGAAAAGGTTGCACAATATAGGTATCTTGCCAGATCCTCTTCCATGTGACTTCTGGCTTCGTGATTATACCACAGGCCTTTGGAGTTCGGGTTGATAGCACCGTGGTACCACTTCTCGAGTTCTGTTGTGGGGCCGACTGGCCTAGATACCGCTATGGGTTCGTGGTGTCTTTTTAGCCCTTCTCGTGGAGTTTGAGCGATGATACGAAGTTCTGCGGCTATTCTCTCTCTATCGGTAGTGGTGAGGTACTCGCTTGGGTGGCAAAGCAGTTCATTCGCGACTTTCGTGGCTACCCGCTTGATTGCTGCGTACCATGTTTGATCTGAATCCTGTCGGCTCAACCCGCTACGAAGCGGCGGCAGTTCGGCGAGGACTTGTTCGACAGCAAGCTTCTCATCGTCACCCGTTGTCGGCATCCGTAGGTTCGTGGCGATGGTCGGAGCACCAGCACAGCGGACAATGTCGTTTCGAACACCAACCAAGATGACGCGATGACGCGCCTGAGGTATACCGTGTTCTTCGGCTTTGATTACAAAAGAATTGTACTCTCCTTCCTCAAGCGGAGATGGTGTGTCGAAGAGCCCTGTCGTTCGCGGGAAGTAAACGCGATCGTCTTCGAGAGAAAAAATCGTATAGCCTTCCATGCTCCCAGTGAGGCACTTTGGCGCTTCGTGCCCAGTAGCCTTAGTTGGATCATGCAAATCTTCCAGTATCTGACCGAATATCCTTTTTTGCCCGATCCGTGATGTCAGCATCCCCCTGACGTTCTCCATGACAAAGGCAGCGGGTCGGAACTTGGCTATGACGTCAAGATACTCTCGGTACAGGAAGTGACGCTTGTCTTCTTCCGGACGATAGTGCTTGTTACCGCGGTTTCGGACGCGACCAACCACCGAGTAGGCTTGACAGGGAGGTCCGCCGATCAGTACCCAGTCCTCACAGCCCGCCAGCTCGCGCCTGAGACGCTCCTCGAGGCATCTGTTCCCTGCTTCGCTTCCCAGCTCAATACAAAGCGCTTCTTCGCTAGCCAGCTTCCAGAGGTGCTGCACGTCTGTGCGCTTTGACGGGTGCTCGCCTCCTTGGAGATAGTCATAGTACGCTGACATACTCATGCCGCTGTCATGTAGTAGTCTGTAGAATGCACGCAGTGTCAGGGTGCGGTGAGCGGCGGGGTCTTTTTCTACGGAAACGAGCGTCTTGAATTGACGACTGCCGTCGGGCCTACGTATTGAGCTGAAGCCTTCGCCAAGGCCGCCTGGCCCGGCAAAGAGATCAACTAGGTGAATCGACTTAGTCATCAATGGAAACCTGCAATTCGTTCATGAAAAGTTGGGGCTAACAGTATGCCCGATGTTGTCGATAGTGCGACTCGGTCGCGGATGATGCGATCAATCAAGGGTCGTGATACGCATCCAGAAGTAACCTTGCGCAAGTACCTGCATGCCCAGGGGTATCGGTTCAGGCTTCACCGCAAGGATCTACCGGGCTCTCCCGATCTTGTCCTTCATCGATACCACTTGGCCATTTTCGTGCATGGCTGTTACTGGCACAGGCATGCCGATTGCTTCTATGCCTCGGTACCTGGTACAAGGACATCATTCTGGGAGGCCAAGTTCGAGGAAAATGTTCGACGTGATCGACGTGCATGCAGCCAACTGAAGCAGCTGGGATGGCGTGTGCTCGTGGTTTGGGAATGCGGTTTTAAGCATTTTCATGAGCGGTTGTCCGAAATTCCGAAAATGATCCAAGCTGAAAAGCTGTATCAAGAGTGGCCATCCCGACCGCCAAGACTTCGTCCTGTCTAGCTTATCAAGCCGAATGTCTTGGGGCCTTGTGTTCTTACGGCTTCTTGCCGGCTTATGATACCAGGTTATCCATCTGAAGGTAGGATTTCCAGGTCTGTAGTTGGCATCATCAAGATGACTGAATCGCGCGGGCTTCGTGGACACCCCCAGCCTTATACTTCAGGCACAAAGGAGGCTCCGTGAGCCGTCAGCGAGTTCAGCGAGATGGCGATCACCGAGGCCGAGCACTGGGTCGAGCTGGCGGACTTCATGAGTGCGAGCCCCGACCTGTTCGTCAGCCGGGTGGTGGGGGAGTCGATGAACCGGCGCATCCCCAACGGCGCCTGGCGGCTGTTCCATGCCAATCCTGGTGGCACACGACAAGGCAAGGTCGTTGTGGTGCAGCATCGCGCCACTGAAGTGACCCCCTCCATAGCTGCACAGGGTATAGTGCAGTCATCAGGAGGACAGGATGAGCGACGACAACTCCATCAAACGATGGACCGCGAAGCGCAAGGCTGCCGTGGTCATGGACATCTTCAAGGGCAAGACCACGACGGCTGAAGTGGCTCGCCAGTACGATCTCACTGTCTCTGAGATCGAGGGCTGGGTCGATGAGGCCCAGCGCAGCATGGAAAACGGGTTCAAGGCCCGCCCCAAGGACATCCGTGAGCAGTATGAGTCCGAGCTCCGGGAGAGCAAGGAGGCATTGGGTGAGGCCCATCTGCAGATCTATGCGCTAAAAAAATTCAAGCGCCTGCTCGACGAGGACGAGAACTCGTAAGGTCGCTGCAGGCGCAACTGGCCGAGGAAGGCCATGTGGTATCGCTCGTCAAGCTCTGCCGCTGGCTGGGATTCCCCCGGCGCAGCCTGTATTACCGGCCCAAATCGCGGAAGCGTGCCATCAATGCCGACTTGGCGGTGCGGGTGTAACTGGCCCTGGAGAGGTTCCCCACCTATGGCTATCGCCGCCTGGCGTGCGTCTTAGGAGAGAACCGCAAGCCGATCCAGCGCATCCTGCAAATGAAAGGCTGGCAGGTACGCAAGCGGCCACAAGGCTTCCGACCGCGTGCCAGGAGCTTGCCGTCAGTCACGTCACGGCCTGATGAACGCTGGGCGACGGATCTCACGCACGTGTGGTGTGGAAAGGATCGGCGAGCCAGCCTGGCGGTGATCATCGACTGCTGCACAAGAGAGATCCTCGGCTGGCGACTATCGGACAATGGCAGCAGCAAGACCGCTGAGGCCGCTCTGGAGGAGGCGCTGATCTATCGACTGGGAGCGCTGGGGCGCGTTCAGCAACCGCTGGCACTACGCTCCGACAGTAATACTGAGAGATGCCAGATCTAATTGGATTAGACCGGTTCTTAGAAACCAAGCTAACCTTTGAAAGTCTGGTGTCGTTGAGACTCTGAGGTTGCCTGACTCACGCTCCGATAGACTGACATCCATGTCCTTCCGTTGACCCGTCGGCACCTCAGATTCTTCGACGACGAGGGTTCACCTCTCGTCGATGCCTGTGACCCAAGAAGGGCCTGACTCCCTGTCTCGTTACTGTCTTGTCCATGCTATCGATCATGGTGAAATGTCATTGCTACGATTGCCGATAGTGTGAGGGCGTGACAATGAACAAGAAGACATGTTTCGAAGAAGCCGTGGTCATTGGAGGTGTTGATACCCACAAGAATTTTCATGTGGCGGCTGTTGTCAATGAACAAGACCATGTCCTTGGGAGTGCCAGCTTTCCTTCGACAAGGCACGGCCACGCGTTGCTGCTGAATTGGATACGCTCCTTCGGCAATATTGATCGAGTGGGCGTGGAATGTACCGGCACATATGGCGCCGGACTGATGCGATACCTTCAGCAGGCAGGGGTTACCATTCTGGAGGTCACGAAGCCCGATAAGTTGTCACGCCATAAGAGAGGTAAGGATGACACGATCGATGCTGAGAACGCGGCGCATGCGGCCTATGCCGGTATCCGTACTGTCACACCCAAGACCCGCGACGGCATGGTTGAGGCCTTGCGAGTTCTCAAGGTGTGCCGCAAGACGGCGGTTGCGGCGCGCCGTGTGGCATTGCAGATGATACAGACGCAGATCGTATCAGCCCCCGACGCTCTTCGTGACCCACTACGCAAAATGACCCGAATGAAGCTCGTTCGCACCCTTGCTGATTGGCGCCCTGAACTCGATGGGTATCGCGATGTGACGACGGCTTATCGTATTGCATTAAAATCCCTGGCGAGGCGCTATCTGGAGCTGAGTGACGAGATTGCTGACCTGGATGTGATGATCGCGGCCATCATCGACGAACTGGCACCGGAGCTTATTTCTCGTACAGGTGTTGGGTATGAGTCGGCAGCTCAGCTTCTGATTACTGCCGGAGACAACCCGGAACGTCTCCACTCTGAGAGTAGCTTTTCCGCGTTGTGTGGTGTGAGCCAGATTCCCGCATCGTCGGGAATGCGGCAGCGCCATCGTCTCAACAGAGGTGGCGATAGAGCGGCCAATAGTGCCTTGCATATCATCGCAATTGGCAGGCTTAGGGTAGACCTAAAGACCCAGGAATATACGCAGCGGCGATTGACGGAAGGCCTGTCAAAGATGGAAATACTTCGCTGCCTGAAGCGATACATTGCGCGTGAGGTTTACTATATTCTGCGCAGGCGAGGCCGGGAAATCAGTCAAACACAAATTGCTTGAATTTGTTCCTTGACACTTAGAAGGGCGTCAACGGCCTGGTCTTCAGCAGCCGGCACTACACGGGCACGGTGAAGGCCTATGGTCTCACCCAGGAGTTCACGACGCCGTATACACCGGAACAGAACGGACTCGTGGAGCGCTTCTTCCGATCCTTGAAGGAGGAGTGCATCTGGCAGCATCGCTTCGAGTCGCTGGGCCAAGCCAGAATCGTGATCGAGCGCTGGATCCGGTACTACAACGAAGAGCGACCACATCAGTCTCTGGGCTATGTGGCACCCCGAGCACACCTCGCATTAACTGGATGAGGTGTGCAGAAACCAGGGGGTCATTACACCACTGAGGACCCGGACCACGGCGGCAGTGTCACGATCAAGCTGTGTCAGAGCGAGAAGGTCGGGGGACCTGGCGGTCATCGGCGAATTCCTCTCCACGCTGTGAGTGAGTGGACGGCTGAGTGGCCGCATATGCCAATGCTGGCTGGATAGCGAGTGACAGAGCAGGCATGCTCAGCGCTACCCGATACCGCAGAACCAGGTGAGTACCACATGTCAGACCCGTTCAAGCAGCTCCGCGACGCCATGGACCAGTTCGCCACCGAGCGCGACTGGGATCAGTTCCACTCACCCAAGAACCTGGCCATGGCGCTGACGGTGGAGGCAGCTGAGCTGCAGGAGTGCTTTCAGTGGCTGACCGAGGCGCAGTCCAGGGAGCTGGATGAGCAGCAACTGGCCGCCGTACGCGATGAAATCGCCGATGTTCAGCTCTACCTGATCCGGCTGGCAGGCAAGCTGGATGTGGATATCGAAGCGGCGTGCCGGACGAAGATGGAGAAGAATGCGGTGAAATATCCGGCCGAAAAAGCGAAGGGTAGTGCGAAAAAGTACACGCACTATCAGGATTGACGTGATGTGGCCGTTTCGTCTTCTGCAGCGGCCTTCTCAGCCTGGCCTCGTCTCTCAAGCTTCCTTCGACTGATTTTGGCCTCAAGCAGGGCCAGAGACTCAGCTTTCGGTTTAAATTATCTGCTAGAAGCGGTCTTTTATTCCGATTTCAGAGTGATAAATAAACCAGCGGCCACACAAGAGGCATTGCTGGAGGGGTGCCGTTCGGTGAGAACCAAGCGGGCGTTGCTGGTGTTGGCTCGCCACGCCGGGCATGCCTGGTACGCTCGCCTGGAGCCACGCCGACTGGACCTCGGCAAAGGCAAGCGCCAGCTCTGCCAGGGCAGCAAGTTGGACAGGGAATGCCACATCAGGTGACGGTGCCGGAGGCGTTCCTGCATGCCGATTGAAGCTCACTGCCACGAACAGGTCAGGCATCTGGTCTCGCTTCGCCAACGGCATGGTCGACCACATCGAACGCAATGGGTACGAAGCTTGAGAATCTCGCGCTTAGCCTCGCCCCGTTCATTGGCCTGTTGCTCGGCGTTGTCTGGTTTCACCGCCTTCACCCACTTGTACCGACTGTGAGCCGATACACGAGCCGTTCGGCCACATCGGCGCGGAGTAGCTACGATCCAGCACCTGACGAACCGCTTGGTCCTTGAATTCCGGGGTATATTTATGATTGCTCATGGAACTTGAGACCGCTCTTCCTCCTATGCTCGAATCATAGGCCAGAAGTGTCTTGAGGGCCCGGGGACGTCCAAGGGGCAACACTACCGTTTGGGAAAAATGTCTTCGCCGCACTCATCAATCACACTCTGCGGCCACGTTGGCAAGCGACAATAGCGACAGAAGAAGGAGTGGCCAACGACTTGTACGCTAAATGGAATCAGAAACAGGATTCGCACTATTGAATAGATGATATGCGCCGTCTTGCCCTCTGAGGGTTTGGACCGGGGCTGGAACCGGTGCGCGGCTTCGGAGAGAGTGGGTGTCAAATCCAGTGCCCCTTTGACCGGCTCTTCCGCTTCGGCACCCTCTTGCATGAAACGGCGTATATATTCGAACCTGGCCGTCAGGTCATCAATCATCGTTTGGCGAGCAGTGTCGCTATTTTTAGGCATATAGTGGTAGTCATCGAACGAGAAGCTGTCCCTGACACTGCCGTCCTGGTTAAAAAGGTAACCCTTTAGCTCGTAATAATATCCCTCAACACCCCCAGCCGAATAGGCAAGGCAGAAGGTGCACTCATTCCAGCGACACGTTCTGGTGTTAAAGTCGACGTCACTCACAAAATGAATGTTTTTAGAGCGTTGGTTGAATATTGTGTATTGAAGTCCTTGAGTCCTTAGCTCACTTTTCGCTGCAAATAGCAGGGGGGATGAAAACAACAAGCCAAGAGGGATCATAATGATGGAAATAAACACGTCTGCAAATCCGACGTCTCTTTCAAGCGTCCATGGCAATATTAGAGATATATATAGAAAAAATCCTAAAAGAACAATGCCGCCTATCGTGCCCCACGAAAGATATATTCCTCTCTCACGAAACCAGGACTCTGCCAATACGAGGCACCCTTTGTCTCTCACACATATAAAATCTGGTACTTTTATTATGTCCAAGCCTTTCTTTACGTAAAATATGTGATTTTGGGAAAAAGTGGAAAAACGCAGTCGGTTTTTGCTTAGCACGCCGACTTCTTCAAGTGCCTTTTTCTGAAAGTTATTCATTGCCAGATTTAGTACCTTTCCTAGTTGTCGGTTCCCGAATGATTGATTGCACACTTAGTGAATATTTCAGGGAAATTGCTCTACCAGTCTTTCATCGCAGAAATAGGGGCATGGTACATCAATGGATGGGTGAAGTTTCTGAGTGCAACACGCTACAACGTATGGGAAAAGCGATGCAATCTACAATTTCTTTCCCAGTAACCACTGGGCAAAAACCTTGGTGTTCTGGTGGTTGACCCTGTGGCGACGGATCGCTACGTAGTAGGCGCCGCAGATCATCGACGAGCGTGATGCCTGGACCAGCTGCCCAGTCGCCAGTTCGCCTTCCACAAAGTAGGCAGGTAGCACCGTGGCGCCGAGTCCGTGTTGAGCGGCATCGAGCAGGAAGCGAAAGTGCTCGAAATGCTGGCCCGGTGTAGCCTTGATGGCATCGTCATCCAGCCCTGCGCCCTGGAGCCAGAGGTAGGTAGAGGAGAGGTGAGGCGCCGGGGTGTAGGTGCCGTGATGCAGGAGTGGATAGCGCAGCAGCTCTTCGGGTTCGCAGATGGGGCCATATCGCTCTAGTAGTTCAGAAGTGCAGACCACCACCAGTTCGCCCTGGATGAGAAAGTGGGTCTCGAAATCGGGCCAGCTGCCGTCGCCGTAGAGAATCCCTACGTCAAAGTCTTCGTTACCATCGTAGAGTTGACGGAGGTCGTTCATGATTTCGATGTTGATTTCGGGATGTCTGAGCGTGAAATCGCTGAGTCGGGGTAGTAGCCAGCGAGAGGTGAAGGAAGGTTCAGCGCCTACGATCACCTGTTCGGCGACGCCACTGCGCAGCTCTCGCGTCGCACTGTCGAGCTGGTCAAGGGTCTGGGTGACCACCTGGACATAGCTTCGACCGCTGTCTGTCAGGTTCAGCCGCTGTTTGACGCGACGGAACAAGGCGCAGCCCAACATGTCCTCTAACTTCTTGATTTGCTTGCTGACAGCGCTTTGAGTCAGGTTGAGCTCTTCAGCTGCCTTGGTGACGCTGAGATGCCGAGCCGTTGCCTCGAAGCAGCTGAGCGAGATCATGGTGGGAAGCTGACGGCTCATCGCGGTTGTCCTGAAAGTTTATTCCGTATTGGAATGACTCGTGGAGAATAGATCGTTATCGCGTATCCGACAAGTTCCTTACTCTGAACGAGAACGCCCGCTTCAGGGCCACGTCGATCGTCGGAATGGGAACTCGGCATGGAATATCAGGACATACGACAAACGCTGCGTACAGACCTGGCGGCGGCCTACCGGCTACTGGATCACTATGGCTGGAGCGACCAGGTATTCACCCACTTGTCGGTCAGAATCCCTAGTGAGACCCCCGCTTTTCTGATCAACGCCTATGGCTTGCTTCCAGAGGAGGTGACGGCTTCCAACTTGGTCGAGATCGATGTAGACGGCAACAAGCTCGACAACAGCGATCCTGAGGTGAATCCGGCCGGGTTCACCATTCATAGCGCTATCCATACGCATCGCCACGACGCTGTCTGTGTCATGCATACCCATACCATGGCAGGTATGGCTATCTCTGCACTTGAAGAGGGGCTTTTGCCCCTGAACCAGACCAACATGGCCTTCTACAATCGTTTGGCTTACTACGATTATGAAGGTATCCCGCTGGATCTTTCGGTGCGGCAACGCATCGTCGAGGCCCTGGGTGATCACAAGGGCATGATACTGCGCAACCACGGCCTGCTGACCGTCGGGCGCAGCATTCCCGAAGCGTTCTTCTATATGTACTACCTGAACCAGGCTTGCGAGATACAGCTTGAAGCGATGAAGTCTGGTCGGAAGCTGGTGATGCCGTCGCATGAAGACTGCGAGTTTACCGCCCAGCAATTCGAAAATCCCGCTTATCACGCTGAAAGCGTCGATCTGGTCTGGCGGGCGTTGAGGCGCAAACTGGATCGAATCGCCCCTGGGTACCGTGAGTAGCTGTTCATGGGCTGGATAGGTCGGCTATTGCTCCAGCAAGAAAAAGGCAGGGCAGGAGACCCAGCCTGAATAAATGATGGAATCCTGAATCGGGACAACTATAACAAGGTGGCGCCCATGCAACACAAACCTGACTCGCATGTTACCGCAAGCGATACCTCCGGCGCGCCGAGTCGCTACAGCACGGCTCAGCTCGCAAAGTTCATTCTTCCTACGCTGCTGGGGGTTCTGCTTTTTCTGACACCCATCAGTATCGACGGTCGCCTGACCGTGTTGATTGCATTTGTCATCGACTTTGTCAACGACGTGATAAAACCGCTGATGGTGCCAGTCACGGTTGCAGTCGCCGTCGTTCCAAGTGTATTGACAGTGTTGGTGACCTTTACCTCTCTCAAGCATCACTCGAACCGTTTCGTACAACTGCTCAATCCGGGGGTAGGCTGGACCATCGTGAGGATGGTCGGCGCTACGCTGATGTTGATGACCTATTTCCAGTGGGGTCCGGAATGGATCTGGCATCGGAATACGGGCGGCGTGCTTCTTTACGATGTAGGTCCTGTCGTGTTGGCGATCTACTCTCTGTCGGCATTGCTGTTACCTCTGCTTACCGATTATGGACTGATGGAGTTTATTGGTAGCCTGTTGTCCCGAGTATTCGTCAAGCTCTTCGGTCTCCCAGGGCGCGCGGCAATTGACAGCCTTGCTTCTTGGCTTTCCGCCTCAGCCGTGGGCATTATCCTGACAACGCAGCAGTATCGGCAGGGTTTCTATACCAGCCGAGAGGCATGCGTTATTTCCACAAACTTTTCCATTGTATCGATTGCCTATTTGTACCTGTTACTCAGCTTGATCGGGATGGAACACGTCTTTCTTCCCTGGTATGCGGCGGTCGCCTTTACCGGAGTTGTGTGCGCAATCATCGTTCCAAAGCTGCCTCCGTTGAGAGGGAAATCCGATACCTATAACCCCGTTGTTGGTCAGCAATTGGTAGTGGATCAGCACGCAGGGGAAGGGTTGTTCGCCATGGGGCTGCGTCGCGCCGTGGATCGCGCCGCCGCGGCCGCACCGCCGCTAGAGCTGCTCAAGAGAAGCGTTCACGTTAGCCTCGATGTCGCCATTTCCGTTTACCCGACGATGATGATCATCGGCTGTGTCGGGCTTGCGCTGATCGAGTTCACCGAGTTCTTCCATGTGTTGTCGCTGCCGCTGGTACCCCTGCTTGAATTACTACAGTTGCCGGAAGCCGACAAGGCCGCCCCGGCGCTGTTGGCTGGGATCGTGGACAGCATCATGCCGCCATTGCTGGGTGCTGGCATCGAAAGCGAGGTGACCCGCTTTGTGCTCGCAGGGGTCGCAGTCAACCAGATCATCTTCTTCACCGAGGCCGCCATCGTCCTGATTCGAGCGGGGATTGGCCTGAAGTTGCGAGACCTTGTGGTGATCTATGCACTTCGGGTGCTGATTTCGCTGCCGATCCTGTCGCTCTTGGGTCACCTGATCCTCCAGTGATCCGGCGCACCTCGGGCGGCTGGCTGCGGCTACGGCACCAAGCCAGCCGGCCGAGGGAATAACACCGGTTTGAAAAGGCTACATCATGGAACCTTCACGACATCATCTTTCCTCCAATACTCGTCCGCCCGTCGCCAGCGCCGAATTGGTATTGACCAACGGTCGGATCTACACCGTCGACGAAGCAACCCCCTGGGCCGAGGCAGTGGCGATTTCGCAGGGACGCTTCCTTGAGGTCGGCAGCGCCGATGAGGTGGCCGCTCATATCGGCGTGCATACCAGGGTTGTAGACCTGAAAGGGCGATTCGTCATGCCAGGCCTGTATGACATGCATACACACCCGGATCTGGCGTTGGCCCCGAGTTACGCCGGGTATCTGGACGTCGGGCTCGAAGACCCGACGCCGGAACAGGTCAAACAGGCGATATTGTCCTATGCCGATGAACATCCGGGAGATGGCTGGATCTATGGCGCCTACTTCGTTCGCTACACCTTCAAGCAGGCGGGGATCGTGCCGGACCGAGCCTGGCTCGACAGCATCGTGGCGGATAGGCCGGTGGCTATTCTGGATCGCTCCTGGGGGTGCATGTTGGTCAATACCATGGCGCTTGAGCTGGCCGGTATCGATGCCGATACTCAGGACCCTCGCCATGGGTATATCGAGCGTGACGGCATCACCGGGAAGCCGACAGGCGTTCTTGTCGATGGCGCCTACGCGCTGATTCATGCAGCGATGCCTCCGACGCCCGCACATGCACTGCAACGTGCCTATCGTGAGGGGGTGCAGTTTCAAAGTGGTCGGGGGGTTGTCGGCACAAAGTTTGTACACGTTTGCGAACACCGTCTGGATGCCCTGCGAACCATCGATCAGGCCGGCCAGCTCACCGTGCGCGTCGAGGCGGCCATCAGTTGGCAGGACGATATCTTTCCAGTGAAGCGACGCTGGGAACTGATTGCGGGCGAAAGGCACTTCTATCGTAGCGCTCGTCTTAATGCCAACGCCGTAAAGTTCCACTTCGATGGCACCCATGAGTCCAGATCGTCATATCTGTCCACGCCGTGGTCCGAGGGCAGTGCCTGGCGGGGTCATTTGAACCTGACACCCGAACATATCAAGGACATGGTCGCAGACATGGATCGCAAGGGCATTCGTGTCATTGCCCATTGTACGGGGGATGGGGCCTCCGACCTGTTTCTTGATGCGGTGGCAGAGGCTCGCCGACGCAACGGTGGGCAGGGTATGCGCCACCAGTGTGCACACAGCACGACACTGCTTGACGCCAATCTGCAGCGTTTTAATGAACTGGATGTGGTGGCTGAATTTTCTCCGGTGGGTTGGTTTCCGTCGTCCTTTGCCTACGCGAGGGCGGTATTCGGTGAGGAACGCATGCAGCGTGCCTATAATTTCAAGGGTGTGCTGGACGCTGATGGCATCGCTGTCATGGGAACCGACTGGCCAGTATCGAGCCTCGACCCGTGGATCGGCTTCGAGGCGATGGTCACCCGTGAAAACCCGTGGGAGGAAACCGACGCTAGCTTCTACGGCGAACCTATCAGCCTCGAGCAGGCCATACGCGTGATGACAATCAATGGCGCCTGGGCGATGGGCATCGAGGATCAAGCCGGCTCAATATCGGTCGGCAAGTCGGCCGATCTGATTGTCCTTGACCGTAATCTCTTTGAAGTAGCACCGCGGGGAAATATCCACGACACACAGGTGGAGTTGACGATGCTTGAAGGTGAGCTCGTCTGGGATGCCGCGGGAGAGTTCTCGGGTACTGCTCGAGAAGCGGTGTGGCAACGAGAGCTTCCATCGTTTTGAGCCTCCAGACCTTGAAGGGGTGAACACGTATGATGAGCCGTAGGTTTCCTCCCGTCCCAGTCACTATCGTTTCGGGCTTTCTGGGCGCTGGAAAGACCACCTTGCTCAACCAGATCCTGAACAGTGAGGTTGGGTTGAGGGTGGCGGTGATGGTCAATGATTTTGGCGCGATCAATATTGATCAGGAGCTGATCGTCAGTGAAACGCAGACCATGGTGAGCCTTGCCAATGGATGCATCTGCTGCACTGTGGAGAGTGATCTGATCGAGCAGATCTCGCGACTGTTGGCGCTAAGGGAAAATCGTCCGGAGTATATTCTGATCGAGGCAAGCGGGGTCTCGAACCCGAGCAAGATTGCCGGGACCCTGCGCTACCCCCAGTTCCAGGATCAGCTGGTCATCGACAGTGTGCTGACGGTGGTGGATGCAGAGCAATTCGAACATCTGGACGGTGAGTTGGCCGCCCTTGCGATGGAGCAGCTCGATATTGCCGATATCGTGATACTTAACAAGTGCGATCTGGCGAGCCCTGATCAGCTGGATGCCTTGAAGCGCCGCTGGCTGTATCCGGGAGTTCGGTTGTTGGAAGCTAGCTTTGGTCAGGTCCCCCTGGAGTTGGTGCTGGGGGTAGGGGACTTTGATCCCGATCGTCCCAAACCCGAGCACTACTGCGACTCGCACTGCACCCATGAGCACCATGGACACCAGTTTCAAAGTTGGAGCTGGACCAGTGAGAGGCCTCTTTCATTGCAGGCGCTGCGCCAGGTGCTCGAGTCGTTGCCCGCGAGTGTCTATCGAGCCAAGGGCATTTGTCAGCTGGCTGAGCTCCCGGACCGACGTGCTGTACTGCACCTTGTGGGTAGTCGTAGCGATTTGGCTCCCGGCGCACCCTGGGGTGAGAAGAAGCCGATGACCCGCCTTGTGGTCATCGGCGAGCAGGGCAGCTTCAGCCCTGATCAGCTACAAGCCGCATTTGAGGTGTGTATCGCATGACCTGGCATCTTGGCCTTCGGGGCATTGAGCTCGAAGGAATGCGCAAAAAGGTACACGCATTTTCAGAGGTGACGTGACGGTTGGTGGCCAGAGAATAGTGTCTGGCTGGTGAGCACGACGTTTAGCTGAAAGCCCCAGCTCCTGACGTCAGGAGGTGGGGCTTTATCGTCGTGCCTTTCTCTAAGAGCAGGCTGACGTTGCCTTTGATGTCTCAGGCGCCTCGACTGTCGCGCTTGAGGAGATAGGCGCCGAGGTAGAGTACCGCGAAGATCAGCCCCAGCACGGCGGCAGCTGCGAAGACATTGCTGCCATCTCCGGGCAGGAATTCCAGGAAGGAGGTCAGGAACTGGCCCAGGAAGATCGCCATCGTCAGGTAGGAGAGGTTGCGACCGCGCACTGAGGAATGGCTGCGCTCCACCGTCATGTGGTTGAGCAGCGGGATGGAAAAGCCGAAGCCCATGCCGGACAGTACAGCCCCGACACTCATCAGGGGCATGCTCCCGGCCTGCTGGAAGATGAACAGGCTGGCGGCATAGAGCAGGAAGGCCAGTACCAGGGTCGGCATCTCGCCCAGCGCACGTGAGACCTTCGGCATCAGCATCGCCGCCACCACCGCGACCAGCGAGATGGCTGCCAGGAAGATGCCGGTCGCCGCCTCATTCAGCCCGAGCAGATTCAAGCGCATCGGCAGCATGACGATGGCAGTAAAGAACAGCGTCAGCGAGATGGCCGCCGCCAGATAGATACTGTTGAGTGAGGATGCCAGCGCAGCGCCCTTGCTCTGCCCTGGCTCGCCGTCAGGCGCGGGCGGGGACTGTCTCGGCACCATCAACCAGAGCATGGCCAGCAGCCCCCAGGATAGCAGGTAGAGCAGGAAAGGCAGCTGCCAGGCGATTCCCGCCAATACGCCACTGACGAACAGGAAGATCACCCCGCCTAGCTCGATGGACATGCCCTGCTGGGCGATCATCGCCAGACGCGCATGACCGTGATACCACTCGGAAATCAGCGTGGTGCCGCCCGCCATCACTACCGCGGTCACGCCCCCCAGCAGGATGCGATCGGCGAACACGACGACGGCACCCTCCAGCAACGCTCCGCCCGCGCCCAGCAGGCCATACAGCAGCAGACCACCGACCAGCGAGGGATAGGCCCCGATGCGATCGATCATACGCCCGGCGATCGGTGCGAACAGTACGGCACCCAGGGACGGCAAGGTGATCAGCCAGCTGGCATGGCTCTCCACCTGCTGGGCCGAGGCGATGCTCAGAAGCCCTGGCGCCACCACGGTTCCCACCATGATGGTCAGGCAGGCGATGGCCAGCAGCGTAAAACGGCCCCCGGCACTGAGCGAGTGCGAGGGCTCGCGCGTATCCTGCGCGGCCACTTCAGTCGTTGATGTCGTCATATAGTCTCCACTCGAGATCAGGGCCCTCGTATCAGCCGATGTGCGTTGCCGCCCTCCTCCTTGGCGAGGCAAGGAGGAGGCGGTACGCAACAGGCGGAAGGAGGGAAGCTTGGAAGGAGCTCAGGCTAGCGAGTGCAGACTCATAATAGAAATGACAATATTTGATATGACTTATACTCAGCTAGTATTAATCACTCACGAGAGCTGCCATGGAACTGCGCACTTTGAAAACCTTCGTCTCGGTGGCGACGCACAGAAATTTCTCGGCGGCCGCGCGTGAGCTGCATACCGTGCAGCCTTCCATCAGCCGCCAGATTGCCGACCTCGAGGACGAGCTGGGCGTGCGTCTGCTGTGGCGTAGTACGCGGGAAGTGCGTGTCACGGCGCCAGGAGAGGCATTGCTTGAGGAAGCCCAGCGCATGCTGGCGCTGGAGGCGCATGCACGCAAGCGCGTGGCAATGGCTGCCAGCGGCCAGACCGGCACGTTGCGCATCGGCTACATGAGCTCGGCCTGCGCAAGTTTCGTGCCTGGATTGATGCGCGACTTCGCCGCCAGCCATCCCGAGGTGAGCCTGTCATTGCATGAGATGACCGCCCAGCAGCAGTTGGATGCCTTCGAGCGTGACGAGATCGATATCGGGCTGTCGCGCCCGCTCCCCATAGAGCAGCGCGACACTCTGACCGCCCTGTCGGTTTACAAGGATGTATTGATGGCGGTCGTGCCGGAAGGGCATCGCCTGGCGCATCGCAAGCGGCTCGCCCTCAGCGAGCTGGAGCAGGAAGACTTCGTGCTGTTTCAGCGTGGGCAGGCCACGGGGCTGTTCGATCAGATCATCAGCGCCTGCGGCGATGCCGGTTTCTCGCCGCGCATTCAGCGCCAACCGGCATTGATGCAGACCCTGCTCAGCGAGGTTGCAGCTGGGCTCGGGGTCGCTATTGCGCCCGGCTGTATTCGCCGGCTGCAATGTGATGGCTGCCGGTTTATCCCATTGCGCCCGGCACTCGGGGCGGTGCCGCTGGAGTTGCACTATCCGACGACGCCGGGCCGGCCGGTGATCGAGGCCTTCGTCGCGCTTATCGAGGAGCGCCTCCCCGCCATCCGCCAGCAGATGGCGTGATGCTCAGGTGGAGGCAAGGAGGGGCGATTGGCTGTTCTCAGCGAAAGCCCCTGGGGCGGACCATGTACGCTTGACGTGGAAAGCCCAGCGAAGCTGCGCGCCCTAAAGGGTCTGCCATCGGTTGGCTGTCACTGTTGGTTTGAATTCTGCTCCAAAAGCGGCCTTGAATGGCGTTTTCAGAGTGATAAATAAACCAGCTACCGCACAATATCCCGTGTGACGCCGTTGTGACGCCGTTGTGACGCCGGCCGGATGGCCGGCGTTTGCTGGGCGAAGCGTGGCACTCGGATCAGTGACCGCGCGTCAGGCGTGTGGCCAGCCACCAGCCCAGTAGCATCGTCAGCAGAAAACCCGCCAATGGCAGACTCATGGCGCTGCTGGAGACGATGGCAGGCCCGGGGCAGTAACCGCTCAGGCCCCAGCCAACACCGAACAGGGCCGCGCCGAGCAGCAGGCGGCCATCGATATCGCGACGCGTGGGCAGTTGGAAGCGCTCGCCCAGCAGGGGAGTGCCACGCCGCCAGACGAGGCGATAACCGATGAAGGTGGTGATGACGGCACCGCCAAGTACAAAGATCAGTGTGGGGTCCCAGTCACCGGCCACGTCGAGAAAGCCGACGACACGCGCGGGATCGGTCATGCCGCTGAGTGTCAGCCCGAGGCTGAAGACCAGGCCGGTGATGAAGCCGATGATCGCTTTCATGGTGACGCTCCCAGCAGGTGTTGGCTCACGAAGACCGTCAGCATGGCGACGGCCACGAACACCACAGTGGCCACCAGCGAGCGGGGTGAAAGACGAGCGATACCGCAGACGCCGTGGCCACTGGTACAGCCGCCCCCGATGCCGGTTCCCACGCCTACCAGCAGGCCTGCGAACATCATGCTCACACCCCCGCTGGTGGGATCGCCGATCAGCGCATCTGAGCGCTCGGCCACATTGCCCCAGTCAAGATTGAACAGCACAAGGAGCAGCGGGCCGCTGATCAACCCGAGCACGAAGGCAATGCGCCAGCGGTGGTCCGGGCCTGATTCCAGAAGCGCTCCCCGCGTGATGCCACTGATACCCGCGATACGTCCCAGAAAGGCCATCAGCATCACTGCCGAGAGGCCGATCAGGACGCCGCCGGCGAGTCCTTTCATGCTGCTCATGATGTCCATGTCATTCGTCCTCCCTTTCGGCCATCCAGCGTTGCGACGATGATATGCTCGTGCCCGACCATCGCCAACCGTCATCGCCAGGCGACTTCGCCCACCGATTGCCGAGTCTACTGGTCAGGTGATTGGCCGGCCGGCTGACCTGTGGGGCATGCGACAAGGACGCCGAGGATTCGCAGGAGCACCATGAACGAACTGACTCAACGCCTGCGCACCTTTCTCAAGGTGGCGGAGCATCAGAGCTTCAATGTGGCGGCGCGGGAGCTGGATATCGCCAGTTCCACGGCGACGCGTCACGTCAATCATCTGGAGCGCCAGCTGGGCGAGCCGCTGCTGGTGCGCACCACTCGCCATGTGCGGCTGTCGCCCGCCGGAGAGCGTGCCCTGATCCGCTTTCGCGCCATTCTGACCGAGGTGGAACAACTGGAGGGTGAGCTCGAGACGCTGAGTGAGCGCGTCGCGGGGCCGCTGCGTATCTCGGTGCCGTGGCGCTATTCGCGCCTCTATCTGGCGCCGCTGGTGAGCGAGTTCATGCAGCGCTATCCCGAGGTGGCGCTGGATATCGTCAGCAGCGACCAGCGTGTGGATCTGATCGAGGACCACTTCGACGTGGCCCTGCGCATCGGTCACCTGGAAGATTCGAGCCTGATCGCGCGGCACATCAGTGATCAGCGCTTCGTGCTGGCCGCCGCGCCGTCTTACCTCGCGGCCCGGCCCCCGATCCATCGGCCGGAAGACCTGGAGCAGCACCGTCTGCTGACCTTCAGCTATACCACCGCCAATCATCACTGGCGGCTGGTGCAAGGGGATCGGGAGCATCGTATCTCGGTGCGGGCCCGCGCGTTGCGCACCAACAATGCCGACATTCTCCCCCAGGCGGCGCTGGGCGCCGCCGGCGTCGTGGTACAACCGCTCTGGGCCATACGGGAAGAGCTGGCAAGCGGCCGCTTGATGCCGGTGCTGGAGGACTATCAGGTCACCTCATCGGATTTCGATACCGGTATCCATGTCGTCTACGCGCGCGAGAATCAGCATAACCCGCGCGTGCGCGCCTGGATCGACTTCTTGCTGGCCCGCCGCGAGCGGCTGTCCTGTCACTAGCCAGGCGTGAGCGCTGTTCGCCGTCCACATACACGAAGGGACCGATCTAAAGGGAGATCGAGCCCTGTGCGCACGTCGCGACTGCTTGGACGATACTCATCAGGCGGTGTTTATCAGATGGTGCTCATCTGAGAGTCCTCAGTAGAGGATATCGCTGCGGATGATGTACTTGGCTCCGTCGCGGATCGGCTCGCTGGCGTGCACGCAGTGCTGCGGGTGCGAGCCGTGCGGGAAGCACAGTACGCCACCCTTGGGCGTGGAGACCGAGACCGTCTGGATATCGTCCCGCGACTGAGCCGGCTTGTCGGGATCACGGCGGCTGACCAGAAACTCGGTGCGTCCGCCAGTGTAGCCATCGCTTAAGAAGATAAGAAAGGTGTACTGGCTCATCAGGCCCGGATAGGCGTCCTGGACGACCTCGCCATTGATGACGCGACTGCCCGGCCAGGCGCCATCGGTGTGCGGTTTGAAGAAGTCGCCGGCCTCGTAGCGATAGACACGAAAGCGCGCATTGATGCCTTTGGCTCCCTCGCCCTGGATCTGCTCGGTGACCCGCGGCGCCGAGCGCTGCCAGATGACCTGATCGACCGCTTCACTGACGATCCAGTTGACGTTGTGATTGTGGCGTACCGAGCGCGGCAGGGAGACGGGCGCATCTTCCTCGAAGCCCATGTCCTCCAGAACGGCAACGAAGTTGTCGGCCTCGGCAGGTGTCAGCACATTGAGCAGCTGGAAGGCGCCGGGGACACCCTCGACCTCCTGACGGACAACCTCAGGCGTCGCGTCGGTTTCGAAGAGGTCAGACACGTCGCCGTTGTCCGTCCAGATGGGCAGGGGCGTGGGGGAGAAGCCGCGTTCGTGGCTGACGACATGGAATGACGGGTATACGGATTTAATGGTTGATGGGGCACCTTCACCCCATCAATCTGATACCACCCTCAGATGGTTGATAGATCGACTCCGTAGTTGAGTTCCTCTGCGAAGTCCGGCAGTCCGTAACCGATGGTTTTCTTGTAGAAAGGAGAGACCTTCGCAGTCGGTGCCTTCTTCTTGTGCTTCGTGGTGTAGAGCATTCGTGCCCGCATCACCTCGAAGGAGTAACCGCGCCCTTCACGGTTCTTGTCCTTGGCCAGTCGGTTGATGGACTCCGTGTAAGCGTTGGTGACGGGCATGTCCGTCTCGAAGTAGGTCATGGTCTCTTCGCGCCAGTTTCCCACTGCCCTGACCAGATCGCTCCAGACTTCCTTTTGGCCCTTCGGGATGGTGGCTATCCACTCGTCCAGGGCGGCTTCTGCCTGGAGCCGTGTGGTGGCGTCCCAGATGCCGTAGAAGCGCTCCTTGTGCTCGTAGGCGGCCAGCAGTTGCGGGAACGCGCCTGTCCAGGTCTCCATGATGAGGCGCTCCCGGTCTGAGACTTCGTGAGCGCGTTTCAGCAGGATTTTCCGGTCTCCCTTGAGAGTCCGGCTCTGGGACGGTTTCAGCTCCTTTCTGAGGCCCTTGCGCACTCTCTCTAGGGCATCGTTGGCCATGCGCACCACATGGAACTTATCGACCACGATACGGGCCTGGGGCAGCACAGCCTTGACCGCTGCCCGGTAGGGGTTCCACATGTCCATGCTGACGATCTCGACCTTCTGCCGGTCTTTCAGCTTCATCAGGTAGTTGGTCACCACGTCCTGGCGGCGGGTGGCCAGCAGGTCGAGCAGGGTTCGCTCCTCAATGTTGGTCAGAATGCAGCGGTAGCGCTTGTTCAGGTATAGCTCGTCAATGCCCAGGATGCGGGGCGTCTCGAAGCGGTGCCAGCGCCCCAGGAACTCGGCGCGGGCGTTGAAGATGTCGCGCACCGTCTTCTCGTCCAGGCCGGTCTGTGCCGCCACAAAGGTGTAGGGGTGGTTGAAGGATTCCTTCTCCACGTACTCATGCAGCCGCAGTGTCATACGGAATCCGTCCACCATCTCCGGTAGCTGGGGCCTGAATGTTGTCTTGCAGGCCCGGCAGGTGTATCGGCGGCGGACCACCCAGAGAGTGACCCGCTTGCCGTGGATGGGCAGATCACGATAGGGAACGTCACGCTTGCCGAACCGCACGAACTCACCCTGCACGCCGCACCCCTCGCAGGCTACTGGTGTAGGTGCTTCAAGCCGAAAATGTATGTCTTCATTCTGCTCATCAGAATCCACCAACTGGTACCCAGGAAGGCTTAACGAATTAATCATCTCCCGCCTTGATCAGAAAAACAGGTAGGTGGCGTAACCGGCAATCATCGCCATAGCAAAAATGACTGCTAAAAACGCCGCTAAAAGCTTCAGCGTGAACAAAGAGCGCAACAGAATGAGCTCAGTCAGGCTGGCTCCGGCACTGCCGATGATCAACGCTAGCACCGTCCCGGCACCCACGCCTTTGGCCATCAGAGCCGCTGCCAGAGGTATGACGGCTTCAGCGCGAATATACAACGGCACGCCGATGACAGCGGCAACTGGAATGGCAAAGGGATTATCTGGGCCTGCATACTGCTCCAATAAGTCAGTGGGCATGAAACCATAGATCACGCTGCCAATCGCAATACCGATGAGCAGGTAAGGCAACACATCGATAAAGTCCGACCAAGCTTCCCGCCACACACCACTGTACTTCCCTTCTTTCTTAACCGTGACAGTGGGTTGACTGTCACAGCATTCGCTAGACGTAGAGACTGTTGTCTTCCTATCAGCCCCGCAAGAAGCCGTCTTCGGAGTGGTGTCGCAGCTGTTGGTGCCGCAACTCGATGCGGTCGATGTAGCACTGCACGGGCTTGCTGATGAACTACATCCACTGCTCTCTTGTGTCGCCGTCCGGCGCACATAACGCTCGAAGCCAAGCGTGTGAAGCAGCCATCCGGCACCTACCGCGACCACCAAAGCGGCGAGCACATAGATAGCAGTAAGTGTCCATCCAAACGTGGCAACCAGCAGGCCGACGACGATAGGATTCAGCAACGGAGATGAGAAAAGAAACACCATCATCGGCCCAAAACCGGCCCGTGCCCGAATCAACCCTTTCAACATGGGGATAGTCGAGCAACTACAGAAGGGCGTTATAGCTCCTAAACCAGCAGCAAGAAAATAGCCTCGCTTCCCACTGGAAGTCAGTAACGCTTCCACCTTGGATGGTGGGATGTGACGTTGAAGAACTCCGACCAGCAAGCTAATGCCAATGAATAAAACCGATAGCTCGATAGCGAGAAAGGCGAACATGCCTAGAGCGTCTTGGAGTTGAGATGACATTCAATATTACTCCTATATTTCTAGTATTGTCGAAATGATGTACGCAGCCTACTTGCGTTTATCCGACCTGTCAACTATAATTCTAGAAACATCGAATTATTGGGGCGTGCTATGGATCACGAAAAGGTTGCAGCCAGCTTAGCTGAGCTAGGGAATAGTCACCGACTGTCCGTGTTCCGCTTTCTGGTCAAAGCTGGCCATGATGGGGCTTCGGTCGGAGATATCCAGAAGGGGCTGGGTATTCCTGCTTCGACGCTATCACATCACCTTGCGCGCATGGCCAAGGTAGGGCTGATCCGGCAGGAGAAACATAGCCGCACGATTGTCTGTATATCCGAGTATGGGCACCTAGAGAATTTGATCGGTTTCTTACAAGAGGAATGTTGTGCAGGTGTCCGGATTGCGCATGAACCAGAACCGCTTTGACGCTTGCCCAGCTCTCGCTGTCCTCCCTAGTCAGCATCGCTATGAAGACTCAGGCGAAGGTGGAAACAGAAAATTGGCAGTAGAGTAGGCTGAAGAGGATCAATCAGATAATCCGCTGAGAAAGATTTTCTTCTTTACATCTTTGGCATTTTATCAACCAGAAATTCCGGATACCCGGAATGACAAGCTCATGGCAAAGCTCCTGAATGACAAAGAATGTGAGACGAAAACGTGGGGACAGCGATGCCTGCTGGGAGGAAGGCCTGGATGACCGTCAACTGGCGGTGAGTGCCGGTACCGAGGAGAAATAGTCAGCTACCTGGATGGGCCCGGTATCCGCCATGTTGCCCTTGGCGCTCAGCCGCTACCAACGGCCGCTGCACCTCAGTCGGGATAGCGGACCAATACCCGCGTCTCCAGGCTGGTGCGTGTGGGCGCATCTTCGGGCGTGTCGAGCAGCTCGGCCGCGGTATGCGCGACCGGTGGCTTGCCGGCGCTGTCGAAGGCATTGAAGACGATGGCTTCGTCGGGGCGCATATGTGAGACGAAGTACCAGCGGTGATCCGGATTATGGACGAGGCCCTGGATCTGGCCGCAGCGATCTGGATAGAGGATGTCGATGTTGACCCAGTCCTCGTGGTGCACGCTTTGGGTATCGGCGAATGCCAGCGGGTCACGCGCGACGGCCTGCTCGACGGGCTGCCAGACATTGACGATGCCGTAGTGGCCGCTCAGCCAATGCTCCGCCTGCTCGGGCGGCAGCAGATCGCGCACGCGCTGCGGGCCAGAGCGTGGCGAGTAGTCGACATGCACATGCTGCGCCGGCACGCGTTCACCTTCGAAGCCGCGCAGGGTGTGGTCGAACACATGCACTTCACTGACACCGAGCTGCTGCTTGAGCAACACCTCGATGGCTGGCGTGTGCAGGCGGTCGCGCGCCTTGGCGTCGCGTACATCCACGGCAAGCTCGGGCGTATCGAGAAACAGCAGGCCCTGGGACGCGAAGCTTGGCTGAGTAGCGCGCAGATCCTGCAAGCTGACGCTTTGGCGATCATGCTTCGGCTCAATGCGCCGACCGGTCTCGCCGTCCGGGTCCACCTTGATCTGCAGACCTTCCGGGCGATCGAGCTGATAATTGACGAACGCCAAGCGGGTAAGGATGGGCGCTGACATGATCGAGACCTCCTTCACGATGAGTCGTCAGAGGATGAGCACTGACATGCACTTGGGCCGACCGCCTGTGCTGTGGCGAGTCCAAGAGGCTGGTTGGCGAGCTTAGTGCATTGGTGCAGACACAAAAAAGGCGCCTGTCTGCAATTTGTTATTGCACGAATGGCAATAATCAACGGCTGACAAGCGTCCGTGGCTTCCGCATGTTGTCTCCATCTCCGTCCTCATCCCTATGCCCAGAAGCCGCTAAATAACTGATAAACAACGGCTGGGAGAGCCGCCAAGGACAAGGCTGACGCCATATAAAGCTGGCATTCGGCGTGTTGATGTGGATAAGGGCCGGCTTGTATAGTCGTGATGCTATTGCAACGACGTCTCCCAGGCGCATCTGTCAGTTTATGCGATGGGTGAGCGTGATATTCATCGTGCCAAGGGAATGGTCATGAAAGATAAGCGTGTGTCTGTAACTCCAGTGTTTTATCGCGGTGCGTCAGCGGCTCTGTGTGTCGTCGTTCTAAACGGCTGTACAGGGATGGCCGAGACGGGCCCTGCAGCCGACGTGCCCGGACAGCCAGAAAGCACCAAGACCAATGTGCTGGAAGCAGGAGCCAGTGCATTGCAGACCGACGCACCGACGGATCAGCTCAATATCTATCTTGTCGGTTTCCATCCCATGAAGGATGAGCCAAGCCATCAATTCGAAGCGCATCATTTCTGCCAGCAGATCAATGAAGACTTCATGCAGTGTGCGCTTTACGATGGAAATACTGCGGATGCCCACCTCACCGGGGTGGAATACATCATATCCGAAAGCGTTTTTGAGACCCTGCCTGAAGAAGAGAAGCAATATTGGCATCCCCATAACGGGGAGATTCTGTCTGGCCAATTGGTCGCGCCCAACCTGCCTGAAACCGCTGATCATGAGCTGATGCAATCCAAGATGAACAGCTATGGCAAGACGTGGCACACATGGAGCAGTTCACACAGCGATGAACAAGACCAGGCGTTGCCGCTGGGTAAGCCCGAGCTGGCTTGGTCCTTTAATCGTACCGGAGAGCCGCAGCCGGGCCTGGTCGAAGATCGAGACCAACGTATGGGGATCGACACAGAGGAGCGGCGTCAGGCCAGGCAAGATCTGGTGCCGCTGGCCAATCCCCAGTCGGGTGTTGATGTGTTGAAAGGAGAGTTTCCCAGGTCAACCCAGCCCATCCCTGGTGTGGAAGCCAAGACCAGCGAGTGATGTTGACGTTCACAGCTTTACCGGTCGGCTGCGCTGATGTTTCGCGTGGCGCTGACCATCCCCTTGATGTCGGTTTAACTACCGGGTTGACGCATGCCGCGCTACAAACGCTACAGGCGGCCCACAGGAGGGTGTCGCGTCGTGTTGTTGCCTTGGCGGGGCTCGGAGGAGGGGGCGTCGCGTGGCAGAGGTTTAGTGCTGGCTCAGTTCAAGACGATAACCTTGTTGATAGACGCTCTTGAGTCGGTGGTTCTGTTGCCCATCCAGCTTCAGCTTGCGCCGAAGGCCGCTGATGTGGGTGTCGACGGTACGGGTATTGAGGTCACCACTGACGCTCCAGATTCGCTCAAGCAGATAGGCGCGCGTGAAGAGCTGACCGGGATTCTGGAGAAACAGGGCAGCCAGCCGATATTCCCGATCGGTGAGCTCGACGATATCGCCATGCAGGCGGATGATCCCTGCCGTCAGGTCGAGCTGGAGGGGGCCGCATTCGAACAGCGTCGTTCCAACGCTGTCTACGTGACCTAGCCGGCGACCCAGGGCTTCGATCCGAGCCCTGAGCTCGGGGACCCGCAGCGGCTTGTGCAGAAAGTCATCGGCCCCTGCCCCGAGGGCTCGGACGACGTTGTCTTCGGCGTCGTCGGCAGTAATGAACAGCACCGCGCCTGGCCACTGATACGCATTGCGCAAGGTCTCAAGCACTTCGAACCCATCGACCTCCGGTAAACGCCAGTCGAGCACCAGTAGCTCGAAACTTGTGTTCTGCATTGCCCGAAACAGGTCGTGGGCCGTGGTGAAGGGGGTCAGCGTGGCTGTGCCGTCGCCTAGCGCCGCGGCGATCAAAGCCTGCTGGTCGGGGTCGTCTTCGAGGATAGCGATGCGCATACCGAAGTTTCCTGTCTTGGTGCCTCGCAGGAGCAGGTTTGACAAAGTTTCACAAACCTACATCCAAAATTAGCATATACCGAATAGGTAAGTGCTCAAACGTTTGGAGATGCGTCGATGAAGACCTTGTGGAGCAAGACTCCTGTCCTGCTGGTCCTGGCGGTTGGGCTTGTTGCGAATCAGGCAATGGCGCTGGAGTCGCCTGCCGGCAAGACGGTACTGGTGGTGAGCGGTGACATCACCCAGACCAATGTCGGTGACGAGGCACATTTCGACATGGCCATGTTGGCGAGCCTCGAGCAGGGCGAGATCGTGACACAGACTCCCTGGCATGAGGGGAAGGTGTCCTTCAGTGGACCGCTGGGCGTCGCCTTGCTGGCGGAGGTGGGAGCACAAGGGAGTGATCTGCGCGTCACCGCGCTGAACGATTACGCCGCCGATGTGCCGGCCTCTGACTTTGCTGAACATGGGGTCGTGCTGGCGACCCACAAGGATGGTGAGCCGATGAGCATTCGCGAACAAGGGCCTCTCTTTATCGTCTACCCGTTCGATGACAATCCCGATCTACTTACCGAGACCTATCTCACCCGCTCCGTCTGGCAGGTAGCCGCCATTGATGTATACGACAACTAGTCGATGAAGGAGGCGCGCGGTCTCAAGTTATCCGCGGCAGCGGCACTTTTGCTGTTCGCGGCCTGTCTTGTCATCGGTGTGACCGCTTTCCAGCGTCACGATCGACTGCGACATGAAGGGCTGGAGAACGTCACCTGGGCGATCTATCAACTGGATCGTCAATCACGTGAAGTCGAAGTGGCGCTGGAGCAGGTGGACAGCCAGTTGACGCACGGCGTATCAGGTACTCGTGGCGAGCTTTCTTCCTGGACCCGGCTGATGGAGCGTTTCGACATTCTCTACGGCCGGATAAAGCTGCTGCAGCAAGGACAATATCGAGAATATCTGGCTTCACAACCTGAGCTCCTCGAAGCATTGTGGCACCTCGATGCCCGCCTTGAAGATATTGATGTACTGCTGCAGCCACTCTATCAGGAAGCGCTGGCACCGCTGCCTGCTCAGCGCCGGCAATTGTCACAGCTGATCAGCGCCATGCGTGACGATGCGGAACGGTTGCTGCTCGACCATAACAAGGCGCTCGCGAGCGTTCGTGAACAGACCCGGCAGGGCATGCTGCGGGTGTACGTCCTGCTGTTCGTGCTGATGATATTGATCATGCTGGCAGGAACTTATCTTGTCATGGCGCTGTGGCGCGAGGCGCGCTCTCGTGCTCGCCACGGTGAGCGTCTGCAGCAGCAGTCTCAGGAACTTCAGCGTGCTGTGCAGCAGGCAGAAGCGGCGAGTCAGGCCAAGTCGGAATTCATGGCGATCATGAGTCACGAGGTCCGCACCCCGCTCAATGGTGTGGTGGGCATGCTCGATGTGCTCGAGGATGAGCCCTGCCAGGAAAAGCGTGAGCAGCACTTTGCGACCCTGAGGGAAAGCACCGCCTCGCTGCGCGCGGTCATCAATGACGTACTGGACTACTCGAAGATCGAGGCCGGACGTCTTGATCTTGACCATTCTCCATTTCCCTTGACGCGGATGGTCGCGAGGCTTGCCGAAGGATATCGATCACGTCAGACCAGAGACGTGTCGTTTATCGTGCAGTTAGGTGATGACTTGCCTGCGGTGGTGATCGGTGATGCGACCCGCCTACGACAAGTGCTGATGAACCTGATGGACAACGCCTTCAAGTTCACCCAGGCGGGCAGCATTACGCTCGCTGTCCAATCGCGAAAGCCTGCGTCGATCATCTTCGAGGTGCGTGATACTGGAGTCGGCATCGACAAACAGGCCCAGGCCGCGCTTTTCGAGCCATTCACGCAAGTGGATACATCTCTGTCGCGCCGTCACGAGGGGACCGGTCTTGGCCTGGCGATTTGCTACCGGCTGATAGAAGCCATGGGGGGAAACCTTGAATTGAACAGCATGCCGGGCCTGGGCAGCGTCTTTCGCTTTTGTCTTCCACTGAGCGCCGCCGAGGGTGTCAGCGAGCGTCTGCTCGACGATCCGTCTGAAGCACTGGCCTCACGACATCTGCTGGTGGTGGAAGACAACCCTGTCAACCGGGATCTGGTGGCCGCTTTGCTCAAGCGCCTCGGTCAGACCTTCGACCTTGTCGAAGACGGAGAGCAGGGGCTGGCTGCGATGAAGTGCAAGGACTATGACCTGGTGCTGATGGATATGCAGATGCCCTGCATGGATGGCGTGGAGACGACTCGGCGCTTTCGTGCCGAAGAGGGCGAGGGCCACCTGCCTATTGTGGCCATGACGGCCAATGTCATGCCGGAGCATCGGCAGGCATGTCGTGATGCGGGAATGGACGACATTCTGAGCAAGCCTTTCACGCGGCTGGAGCTGGCCGATGTCCTTCGCGCTTACCCACCCAGGCGCCGTCAGGCTGCTTTGCATGTCGTGCCTTTTGACTACGCGCCCGAGCAGGTTGCCGATGTTGACGCCGCCAGGCCCGTGCAGGATCACAGCTGCGTCGGGAGGGGCGGCCTGGATGCTGACACCGTGATCGAACTCAAGCAGAGCCTGGAGCATGAGACGTTGAAGTCGCTGCTCGCAGCGTTTTTCTCTCGACTCGATGGTCGGGTCGAAGCGTTGCGCGAGGCTGTCGATGGCAGTGACCGTGAGCGGATCAAACGCGAGGCGCACTCGCTCAAGGGCGCGGCGGCCTCGTTGGGGTGTCGGCAGCTTGCCGCGGAAGCGGCGCGCCTGGAGCAGTTGGCGCCGAAGGCAAAAATGTCGCACTGTCGCGAGCAAATTGCCCGTATCGAGCGCGGGGGTAGTGACGCGGTTTGCCAATGGCGTGGCAGGGGTGTCGATCTGTCCTGAGCGGCCTAGCAGCACCGATGCATAAGGTCTTGTCGCAGTGTCATCGGCGATGGACCTTGGCGTTCGAGTGTCCCATGTCAGGTACCGAGGAGGCGGGGACCGGCGTCCGCCCCAGGTTTGTCTGAGGACAGTGTGTGAGTTTGCTGGTGTCCGGGCCGCTGGTCTCGACATGCCTCAGGCGGCCTGGCGCCTGCGCCGTCGGTGCAAGGTGGACGCCGCCACTCCGAGTTGCCGGGCGGCGCGTTCTATACAGCCGTCGCAGGCTTCCAGAGTCGCTTCGATGGCCGCGTCTTCTATCTGGCGCAAGGTCATGCGACCTGGGCTGAAGTGTATACCGACGCCAGACGGCGCTTGCGAGGGCGGGAGTGCGGACGGAAGGCGCTCGTCATCGTTCAGCATCAGGTTGTTGACCGTTATCGCTTTTCCGTCGCATAGCAGCAAGGCGCGCCTCAGACGATTTTCCAGTTCTCGGACATTGCCGGGCCAGTCGTGCTGCTGGATCCAGTTTCTGGCCTCCTCATCCAGGGGGCAGACTGCGATACGTTCTTCTCTGGCCAGCGACTCCAGCAGGTGATCTGCCAGCATCAAGGCGTCCCCTTGTCGCTCGCGCAGGGGTGGCAAGGCAAGACTCAGAACGTTGAGACGGTAATAGAGATCCTCCCGAAACGCCCCCTCTCGCACGGACTGCGCCAAGTCTCGGTGGCAGGCGGTGATCACCCGGCAATCGACACGAACGTCTCGCGTGCTTCCCACGGGAGTGATGGTGCCGGTCTGAAGTGCGCGCAACAGCTTGGCCTGGAAGGGAAGTGGCATATCGCCGACTTCGTCGAGAAACAGGGTGCCCTGGTCGGCCGCTTCGAAGAAACCCTTGTGATCCCGCGTGGCCCCACTGAAGGCTCCTTTGACGTGACCAAAGAGCATGGATTCGATCAGTGCCTCGGGAAATGCTGCGCAGTTAACGGCCACAAACGGACCGGAGGATCTTGGGCTGCAGTAGTGCACACTGCGCGCTGCGAGTTCCTTTCCGGTCCCGCTTTCTCCGTGTAGCCACAAGGGAGAACGCGACTGCGCCAAGCGTGGGATGAGCGTGCGGAGGTGTTGCATGGCGGCGCTCTGACCGATCAGCAGATTTTCGGGGGCATGGTCGCCGGGGCCTTCGCCGTGAACTGCAGTCTGTACCTTGTGCACGAGCTTTGCGGTCCACTGCAGCAGCGTCTGACAGCCGAGCGGCTTGGTCAGACGTATCGCCTCGCCGCATCCGGCCTCCTGGTCGTTCAGGCGGTCGGCGGACACCATCATGCAGGCGACTGGGTGTTCAAGGTCACGACAGGTGGCCATGACTTCGATACCGGTCATGTCGGGAAGGTGGTAGTCCAGTACCACTACGGCAGGGCCTTGGTGGCTGACCAGCCTGGCGACGGCTTCACTACCGCTGTGGCAGACGGCCACGTGGTGGTAACGCGTGGCCAGGATGGTCTGATAGAGGTGAGCGGTATCGGTGTCATCCTCGACTACGATGATCAGCACTCCAGGCTTGGGGAGACATGTGGTTGAAGTAAGGTGATGCTCCTGCGCATTGTAAGACGTCATGGCAATACCCTTGGCTGGCTCTAAGCCGGTTTCAGAGCTTGTACGAGTTGTCACTCGAGGTGCTCTTTGGATGCGTGCGTCGCCATCTTTCAGTGCGCCGTCCGATCAGCGCTTGGCGATCGGGTTTGATGACACCGATGGCTTCGGTATGAACGGGTGTACCGGTTGCCGCAGCCTTTCTGATTCGTACAAGAGTCAATTGCCACCCTAGCCAGACTCGAAGCAGCTTTCCTTGTTTTAAAGGTTGCTTTAACAGTGTTTGACATTGTCTGGGATTTGGCTGGTACTCCATTCGTAGTTATTCCACTTTGAGTACTGAATTTCTCATTATTGCTAGGGCAAGTTATTGCTACTTCGCTGTTTGTTCGTTGGAAAGCACGTCCTCTGAGCTCTCGGCATCCAGGTTCAGCGTGGTATTGATCTTTGACAGGGCGTTGGCCTCGGCTTCATTAGTCTGATGGTTTTCGGTCATGATCAGACCCTCTGCCCCATCGCCCAGGGTCATTTCGATCTGTTGCCAGTTGCCCACGGCGATCGACGTGGAATTGTTGTTGACGATGGCACCGGCATTAATGCTGCCGCTGCCGCCAGATCCTGAACCTCCACTACCGTTATTGCGACGCCGTGCCTCCTGCAGGATGAGGGAACCCTGGATGCTGGCTCGCGCGGGGAAGTCGTAGGGGTAGGGGCCGACGAGCGGATCTCGATCTCTCGCCTCAGCGGGGCCACCGGCAGATAGAAGCGCTGCGCCAAGGGCTGCGGCCATCCAGCTGGCCCATCGCCGAGAGGGAAGGGCACCAGAGTCGAGGGGGAGGCAGTCAATGTCGGAAACATGTCGGTTAACTGTGCGTGTCATGAGAGAACTCCCAGGGCATCCGTGGAGGCCACGGATGCCCGAGCCAGGGTTGAGATGAGGAATCAGAAGTTGCCATCCACCTTGACCGACAGGTTGTTGCCCACGGCGGTGGCGGTGGAGGATACGGCGGCGGTATCGCCTCCTCCCATACCGTTGATGCCGTTGAACAGCACACCGTCGGCAGTGGCAGTGCTGGTGACCAGTGCCACAGAGAGCTGTTCGTTGTTGGTGATGGCGAAGGCGTCGTTGTCAGACAGGGTGGTCAGGTCGACGGTCATGTTGTTGCCTACGGCCGTTGCGTCAACGTCTACTGTGGCGTTGAGGATGGCGAGTGCCGAGGCGGTCGCGGTGACGGCACCAGGCAGCGTGGCATCCACCAGTTCTCCGGTCAGCGGCGTGCCGACTGAGGCGTCGAGCCCCGCGTACACCTGAGAGTTGTCGGTTTGGGTCGACACATCGGACTCGATCGCGGCGTTGTTACCCACTGCGGTCGCGATGCTTTCTACCGCCGCCAGGTCTTCAAAGGCGTTTCCATCGAGCAGCGGTATGATGGTGTTGTCGACGGCGGTGACCAGGCTAGTGGCGCTGATGGTGCCCAGGGCGGTCTGGTCATTTTCGGTCATGTTCAGGCCTTCGGGGGCGACATTGACTTCAGACAGCGCCGAAGTGTCGACCGTGCTGTTGACCGTGGCATCCCACACCCAGGTCACCGAGTCGAAGGCCAAGGCCGAGGAGGCTGACATCAGACCAGTGAGGGCGATAGCAGCGGACAGTGCGGTTTTTTGCTGAGTTTTCATGACGGCGTTCCTTGTTTTTTCGGATGTTTTCAAGCCGCAGGGTAATGCCCGTCTGCCACCTGACACGCTTGGGTGTCGTTGATCGGCAGGCCGAGCCCTTCCGTCAGGATCTGGTATGCAGCCATTTCCACGACGGATCGAACACCGAGCTGGAGAGGTTCGTTCCTCACCGTCCCGGCATCGAATTCCACGAGCTGATTGTCGAAGAAGCGATAGACGCCCGCTTCCACCTGGTTGCCGACAATCTGCTTTTGCAAACTGGTGACGTAGACGGTCTGAAAGGTAGTGGCGTCCACCACTCGGAGATCCAGGCCTACGTTGATGACCGCTTCTCGGTTGCTTGCGCCTATCAGTCCTACATAAAGGCGTGCCCCCTGGGTCAGGATGTTGTAGTTGAGCTCGGTGAGTGCGCCGAGAATGACGTAGTTGACGGGCTGCACGTTGAGCGCTGCGGGCGCGCGTTGCATGGCTCCGGCATCCTTGAGCTGGCGCTCGGCTAGCGGAATGCGAATGTCGAGGCGCTCGGCCAGGCGTACCTTGCGGGTCTTGTAGAGCGCGCTGATCAGCATTTCAGACACGCCTTGGGTCAAGGTGCGGCTCTCGGTGATGGTCGAGTAGCTGACTTGGCCGGTCCGGTCGAGGATCTGTCCTACGCTGACCACTGGCAGGTTTTCACCGGGTTGTTGGCTGAGTGCGCTCAGGCAGCGGGTGTAGGGCGTGTGGTTGGTCATCACTCGCGAGCCTTCACGCGGTGCCACGGGATCGGTACCGATGGAGGCGCAGCCACCCAGGGTTGCAGTGAGTGCTAAGGCGGTGGTGAGTTTGTGGGGCAGCGAGACCTTCATCCTGGCGTCCTCCTGTGATTGACATGGCTATTGCTCAAGTCGTGCCAGAAAGACAAATTGGTCTTTTTATTCAATAGGTTGGGGTAGTGAATAGCAGCGAGGAGATGATTTGAGGTAGCCGTGTTCGGCCAACCGAAGCGTTTTGCTAGAGGGAAAGCGTGGCGAATCGCCAGACTCTGGCGTTTTGCACGACTGAATTAGGAGAAACCGTCGTACACATGCGGCGCGCGATTGACAGGAGTGCTGGGCCGAGAGCAGGACGAAAGCGTGGGTGATTGCCGCCATCGCCTGGCCGTACCGGACGATGCCAATGTCGATCACGCAGGCTGATTTCGTGTAAGTTATTGATAATTCAGTTTTTTATCGGATCTTGATGATGTTTTTTCGATCGTCCCGAGGACCAGCAGCGCAACGTGCGAAAGTTCTGTTGCCATGCTATAAAAAGGTTTGACAAGGCGCGGCGAGCCGTGAGACGATGCTTCTCGTTGGTTAGCAAGTCGTATATTTCAGTAGTGATCGAATCATTCGGTAGCCTGGCAATATCCCCCTTGTTATATCCATATTTCTGGGATGACACCCGGCAAACTGTAATGACAACGCTCTGCGTTAAGGAAATCGATCATGGCAACTGGCACAGTTAAGTGGTTCAACGACGCTAAAGGTTTCGGCTTCATTTCTCCGGCCGACGGTGGTGACGACCTGTTCGCCCACTTCTCCGAAATCAAGGCTGAAGGTTTCAAGTCCCTGCAGGACGGTCAAGAGGTTTCTTTTGACGTGACCCAGGGCAAGAAAGGCCTTCAGGCTTCTAACATCAAGGTTATCTAACTTCTAGTTAGGTTACTGAGATGAATGACAAGACCCGCTTCGGCGGGTCTTGTCGTTTTTGTGTGTGAAAAGTTTAGGTCTGGCCGTGCGTGGCCGGCGTTGATCTTCTTTTCGGTCTCCGCCTGCTCGGGTTGTCTTGCGAAGCCGCTTGGCCCGGTTATCCAGCCCCGCCATCTAGCCCCGCTACCTTCCCGCTTTTCCTGGTCGAACGCCGTGGGAGAGGAGAGGCTTTCTTCCTTACCTTGATGCCTTTCTCGGGATCTCTTTTGTCTGCTTTATCTCACTGGTATCGCACTTCAGCGCCTTGACCCGTTTCGGTTCTAGGGCTTGTCTGAAAAGTGCCTGCGCTCGGTAATACGGCGTTAAAAATCGGATCAAAATGCTCATTTACACCCCGTAAACTGCGCTTTCTCACCGATTTTTGCCTTGTCTAACCTTCGCTCGTCGACTTTTCGGACAGCGCCTAACCTCATGGCGGCTTTGTTTCGCTCCCTTGTCGCGCTACTCGGCTTGCCGGACTTACCTTTCTAGTCTTGTCGGTACATGACCGATACTGGGTTCCTTGGCGCCATTGGCAGAGCGCTGCGAGGCGCGTCCCCTGGTGGGTGAAGCCCGTGCTGCGTTCTTTCTGGCGTCCAGTCCGGGACCTCGCGCCGATACTGCGCTGTCGGCGACCATGGCGTAGACGAATGTCACTGGTGATCTATAAAAATTGATCAATTGGTCCTTCCGATCTATTTTTATAGATATTTGATGTCTGTCGGGACGGTAGGGCGAATCGATGAGTTACGGGGTAGAGCACCTGGCGGCACGACTCAAGGCCGCTCGGGAGGCCAAGGGGCTTAGCCAGCGGGAGCTGAGCAAGCTTGCAGGCGTGCCGCAGTCGCATATCTCGAAGATCGAGAACCATGGCGTTGACTTGCGTGTCTCGAGTCTTTCGTCGATCGCCCACGCTTTGGAACTGGATTTGATGCTCGTTCCTCGCAAGGCGATCCCGGCGGTTCAATCGATTGTTCGTAGCGTCGCCGACACGCCGCCCGCCAACGGAGAGACTCTGCGAGAACTCCAGCGCCTGCGCGACAAGGTCGATGTACTCGCTACCCAGATGCCCACGGGGAATTACGATGCTCTCAAGCGCCGTATGCGCGAGATCACCCAGATCCACAGTCAGCTTGACCCCGATGTAGTGCAACAGGTGCGATGCGCCGTCGAGTCGATTGAGCCTGCCGCCAGCCAGGAGGCGATCGAGGGCGCTGCAAAAGCCATCGCCACCCTGCGCACTCAGTTGGCCCGGCACGCGGCATCTCAAGCGACGTCGCGTGCGCCCAGGCCAGCCTATCACCTGGAGGAGGAGGGCGATGACTGATGTCTCTGTGCTCGATGTACTGCTTTACGGAGAGCCGGTTGGTACGCTCACCAACGTGGGTGGCGACCGGACGATCTTCGCTTTCAATGATGGCTATATCGATGACCCTGACAGGCCGACCCTGGGGCTCGCTTTCAAGGACGAGTTCGGTGGACTGCTTTCGGACTTCCGCGTTTATCAAAAGCGCCTGATGCCTTTTTTTTCCAACCTTCTGCCGGAAGGGCATTTGCGCACCTATCTTGCAGAAAAGGCTGGCGTGAACGCCGAGCGAGAATTTCATCTACTGTCGGCACTCGGCCACGACCTGCCCGGCGCGGTCACCATCAGGTTCGCCGACGACGAGGCGTGGTCGGCGTCGGGCGGTGGAGCAAATGGTGCCGCTGACGCCGGCTCAGTTCCCTCCATGGGCGCCTTGCGGTTTTCGCTCGCGGGCGTTCAGCTAAAGTTATCTGCGGCTCTCGCACCGTCTGGTGGTCTGACGATTCCCGCATCTGGTGTGGGCGGTTCCTGGATCGTGAAACTCCCGTCGCGAGAGTTCGACGCAGTGCCTGAGAACGAGTATTCGATGATGACGCTTGCGCGTCTTGTCGGGATAGATGTCCCGCTGATCGATCTTGTCGACACTGACGCTATCGACAATTTGCCTGAAGGTATCGACAGGGTCGGACAGCGTGCCTTTGTGATCGAACGCTTTGACAGGCTGTCAGATGGTAGCGCCGTTCATATCGAAGATTTCGCGCAGGTCTACGGTGTCTACGCCGAGCAAAAATACCAGAAAGCGACCATGCGCAACATCGCCCAAGTGCTGGCTGCCGAGACCTGTGAGGCGGACATCGTAGAGTTCGTGCGGCGTCTGGTGTTCTGCGCGCTGATCGGAAACGGCGATATGCATCTGAAAAACTGGTCGCTGATTTACCCCGACCGGCGTCGTGCCGCGCTCGCTCCTGCTTATGATCTGGTCTCGACGATTCCCTATATCCCGAGCGATGACCTGGGGCTCAGGGTGAGTCGGACTCGCGCGTTTTCCGAGCTGACCTTTGACGAACTGAAGCATATGGCAGCCAAGGCTGCCCTTCCCGGAAAACTGGTTCGGGATACGGCTTTGGAGACCGTCGCGCTGTTTCAGCAGCATTGGCAGGCTGAAAAGCTTGACCTTCCGATGACATCGCAAGTTCGAGAGGCGATCGAGACTCACCTCAAGACTCTTCCGATTGCGCAATAGTGCGGGCTGCCGAAGAAAGCCCCTCGTTCGAGGGGCTTTGGTCTCTCTGTGCCTGGGCCTTAGTGGGCCAGCATTTCGCCGACGATACCCTGGCCATCCAGTTCGGAGGGGTAGTAGGTCGGCCAGTTGGTGACTTCTTCAAGCAGGGCCGCACGGTCGTCACCCCAGTACAGGTGGTAGTGATCGGCCTCGGTCGGGTAGATGGCATGGTCGCTGAACTGGATGTAGTTCGGCAGGCTGTCGTCTTCACCCTGGTACTCGAAGATGTAACGAACGCCGCGGTTGCCGGCCTTGTAGGTCAGCACCTCGTAGCCGTCGGAGGCGTATTCGCCGGAGAGCACCTGACCATCTTCGTGGAAGGAGACGGTAGAGCCATCGATGACGATACGGTCGACGTCGGTCTCGTAACCGATCTCGTAGTACGCCTTGTATTCCTCGGCGCTCTTGTCATCGCTCTGCTGGGCCTTGTGGGCGAACACCTCGTCGAGGGTGCCGTCCAGCAGGTAGGGGTAGACGGACTGCCAGTCGCCTTCCCAGTCGGACAGCGGCCGGTCCTTGATCTGGTCGTCGTCGAAATAGCCGGCGTAGATGTCCTTGGCGTGATCATGCTCATGATCATGATGGTCGTGATCGTGATCGTGATCGTGATCGTGCGCTTCACTGGCCGCGGAATCGCTTTGTGCGAGGGCCAGGGGGGCGGTCGCCAGTGTCAGGGCGCTGAGTGCGGCGACGGCCATGCGGCGGGTCAGAATCGGGTCCATCGTCTTGCTCCTTGGGATGATCGGTGGGGCGTTGTGGCCTCCCCGGGGAGGCCTTGGAAAGAACAGGGCTTTCATCACTCGGCCTCGGCGGCGCAGCGGGCGACGCCGTCGGCCAGTTGGCGCAGCAATGCGGGATAGAGCTCGGTACCGAGCGGCAGGTCGACGCCCAGGGGATCGATGACCAGCGACGTCTCGACGCCGGTGCCTTGGAACACGCTGTCCACCAGCGCCGGGTTGAACTGGGGCTCTCGGAAGAGGCACTGCACGCCGAGATCGGCGACACGCTGCTGGATCTCTCGGATACGCGCAGGGCTCGGGTCAGATGCATCCCCCAGGGAGATCGCCCCGGCCGCTGGCACATCGAAGCGGCGCTCGAAGTACTGGTAGGCATCGTGGAAGACGATGAAGCGCGTACCCTGGGCCTGCTGGAGGCGGGTCTCCAGTTCATCGATCAGGTCATCGAGCTCGCCGCGGGCTTCCTTTGCGTTGTGTCGATAGATGTCGGCGTTGTCGGGATCGAGTTCGGCCAGTGAGGTTGCTATGGCATCGAGCCAGGCCTGGGCGTTGACCGGGTCCAGCCAGCCGTGGGGGTCCCAGCCTGAATGGTCGTGATGGTCGTGGCCGGCATGCTGCTCGTGCTCGTGGCCGTCATGCCCTTCGTGGTGCCCGTGGCCCTCATGCTCCTCGTGCTCATGGTGCTCATCATGATCGTGGGCCTCGAGGGTGGCGCCCTGTCGATAGGTCAGGCGCTGCGTGCCGGCGCTTTCCATCAACTCCACCTGCTGCGCATCCGGCGCCAGTGACTGGCGTGCCTTGGCAAGCCAGGGCGTCAATCCATCGCTGACCCAGAACACCACGTCGGCCTGCGCCAGGGCTTCGGCCTCGGAAGGACGCATGGCGTAGCCGTGGGGAGAGGCCCCAGGCTGGATGACCAGTTGCGGCGTCCCCAGGTCTCCCATTACGCGCTCCACCAGGCTGTGGACCGGCGGAATATCCACGGCCACCGAGGGGACCTCTGCGGCAGCCACCGCAGGAAGCAGCAGGCAAGGGAGGAGAAGGGGGCGTAGCGAGGTGTGCATCGTCATCGATCTCTTGGAGCGTTCTCGGGGCGGGTGATTGTGGCATGCTTTGTTATGATATAACATTGTTTTCGTAATCGAGAAAGGCTCTGGAGAATGTTCATGCCGCTATTGTCGATCGATGATCTGCGGGTCGTCCTGGGAGGGCAGACCATCCTCGAGGGCATAGACCTCAAGCTCGAATGCGGCGAAATCGTCACCTTGGTCGGCCCCAACGGGTCGGGCAAATCGACGCTTTTGCGTACCATCATCGGTGCGCTGACGCCCGCTGGCGGACGTTTGGTGCGAAGGCCCGGGCTTACCATCGGCTACGTACCGCAGCGGCTGGCCATCGATCCGACCCTGCCGATGACGGTCACGCGCTTTCTCAACCTGCCTCGTCGACGTTCCCGCAAAGCCGTGCAGCAGGCCCTGGCGCAGGCCGGCGTGCCTGAGCTGGGCTCGCAACAGTTGCTGTCGTTGTCAGGCGGCCAGCGACAGCGCGTTCTGCTGGCGCGAGCCCTGCTGGAGAAGCCCGACCTGTTGCTGCTCGATGAGGCAACCCAGGGCCTCGACCACCGGGGTACGGCGGATTTCTATCGCCAGATCGAGCGGGTGAGGCGCGAAACGGGCTGCGCGATCCTGATGGTCAGCCATGAGCTGCATGTGGTGATGCGCACCTCGGACCGGGTGATCTGCCTCGATCGCCACGTCTGCTGCCAGGGCACGCCCGAGCGAGTGCTGGCGTCCCCGGCCTATCAGGCGCTGTTTGGCCCCGACACCGCTGACGCGCTCGCCTTCTACCGCCACGAACATCTGCGCGAAAAAGACGCCGCAGGCCCGGCCTTGGCGCAGGTCGGCGCTGCCCACTCGTTGGGGATCTCGGCCTGATGCTCGATGACTTCATGCTGCGTGCGGCGCTCGCCGGTATCGGTGTGGCATTGGCCGCCGCCCCCCTGGGCTGTTTTGTGGTGTGGCGCCGCATGGCCTACTTTGGCGATGCCACCGCGCATGCCGCCATCCTTGGTGTGGCACTGTCGCTGTTGCTGTCGACCTCGATCTTCGCCGGAGTGCTGGTGGTGTCGCTGCTGATGGCGATCCTGGTTTCGTTACTCAGCGGTCGTGGCTATGCCATGGACACCTTGCTCGGGGTCATGGCTCACTCGGCGCTGGCCTTCGGGCTGGTGGCGGTGTCCTTCGTGTCCGGGGTGCGTATCGACCTGATGGCATATCTGTTCGGTGACATTCTGGCGGTCGGCAAGGGGGATCTGGTGTTGATCGCTGCCGGCGCCTTGCTGGTCATGGCGCTGGTGGGGTGGCGCTGGTCGTCACTGTTGACGGCGACCCTGGATGCGGATCTGGCACGGGCCAATGGCATCCATCCCGGGCGCGAGCAGCTGGTGCTGACACTGTCCCTGGCGGTGGTCGTGGCGGTGGCGCTCAAGGTGGTGGGGGTACTGTTGATCGCCGCACTGCTGATCATTCCCGCCGCCGCCGCCAGACCCTTCTGCCGCACTCCGGAAGCCATGGTGCTGGTAGCGGCAGTGATCGGAGCCGCGTCGACCACCGGCGGTCTTCAGGCGGCCTACTGGCTCGACACGCCTACCGGTCCGACCATCGTCAGCCTCGCCGCTGTGGTGTTTGTCCTGTGTAGCCTGGTGGATCTCGGCAGGCGCCGGTTCGTCAGAATGTCTTCCAGCAATATCTCGTCCTGAACGGGTAACCCGTGAGTTGCTGCTTTGGGCGCAGGCCGCCACTGCAGGATCAGCCTTGCCTTACTGGCCCTTGCGCAGTCTAGCAGCATCATGAGTCATCGGCTGGTCTGGTGGCGATCTCCGCACGAGGAGGTTCAAAGTCGATATCGATGTCGCCATCGTCAGGCATCGCCAGCGTATCGGCGATGTTGCGACGTTGTCCGGCAAGCCGTTGGCACTATCGCTCGCACTGGAGCCATCGCTCGTCTGCCTGTACGCAAGCGCTACGGGCGACGAGCGTGGTCGGCCCCCTGTGTGGCCGACCACGCCGGCGCTCGGCCCGGGTCGGCGCAGTGTGCATGGGGCTCGGCGTCGGGACGAGCCTACGGCTGCCGGGCCCCTCAGGACGTACAGATCCACAGTATCCGCGCCGGCTCGTCACCGACCGATATCACCGCGTGGCCCATCTGGCTGTCGAAGGACATGCTGTCGGCGACCTTGAGCCGGGTCGGCTCGTAGTGCTCCGTCCATACCTCCACTTCACCCTGCTGCACCACGATCTGCTCATGTCCGGTGTGGCGCTGCAACTCGCCGAACTCCTCGATACTGGTGTTGAGCACCGTCGTGGAAAACACCAGAAAGTCCTTGGCCACCATGTCGTTGCACAGAAGCTCGAAGCGATAGTTGGGCGTCTCGACCACCGGCCCCTGGCCCGCCCGGGTCAGGGTGCGCCAGCCGCTCAGGGCGCTGCGTTCGTTGTGATAGAAGAGTTCGCTGACATCGACCTCCAGGGCGGCGGCCAGCTTGACGATCACGTCGTAGGTCGGGGATAGCCGGCCGTTCTCGATACGCGAGATGCTGGCGGCGGAACTGCCCGAGGCCTCGGCCATCTGGGCGATGGTCAGGCCCCTATCGCTTCTGAGTGCCTTCAGGTTGGTGCCGATGGAACCTGCCTTGCGCGGACGCTCCCTGACGCGTGGGGGCGGGGTGACGGTGTCGCTCATGCTGGCCTCCGACGCCTTCGTCTCGAATTTTTCAAGAAAAAGCGTTGATTGTTGGTCTTTTTTTATAGTTTTGACTGAATATTGCGTATATGCAATCCTCATTCACGAACGCGACAATAGCAAGGTGTGTGCGTGTGAGCGGGCGCTCCGGCGTGATCCCGGGGTTGCCAAAGCGCTTGCCAGCACGGTCATTGCGCTCCTAGGGCTTGTCTGAAAAGTGCCTGCGCTCGGTAATACGGCGTTAAAAATCGGCTGGTGCGCCAGCCCGGTCAAAATGCTCATTTACACCCCGTAAACTGCGCTTTCTCACCGATTTTTGCCTTGTCTAACCTTCGCTCGTCGACTTTTCGGACAGCGCCTAATTTCCACAAGAAAATCCAATGGGGATAATAATGTACAAACTGAATCGACTGGCGGGCGGTGTCGCCCTGGCGGCCGCGCTGGCGGGTGCCTCGCTGAGTGCAAACGCAGAGGAAATGAACTGGAAGATGGCGACTCCCTGGGGCGGCGGTCCCTGGCTTGAGCGCGATGCCCAGACCTTCGCCGACTACGTCGACCAGCTGACGGCCGGAGACATCGCCATCAAGGTGTTCCCCGGTGGCACCCTGGGGGGCGCGCTGCGGGTCACCAATACGGTCAAGGCCGGGGTGGCCGAGGTCAGCCACAACTACGTCAACTACGACTACGGCACCGATCCCACCGCGGCGCTGCTGGCCGGGCATTCCAGCGGCCTGACGCCGGAAGAGTTCATGATGTGGATGTACGAGGGCGGCGGCGTGGAGCTGTATGAAGAGTTCCGCCGTGACGTCTTCGATGTGGTGGCCTTCCCCTGTTCGATTCTGGGCACCGAGATCTTCCTGCACTCCAACAAGAAGGTCGAGACGCTGGAGGACTTCCAGGGTCTGCGCCTGCGCACGTCCGGCGCCTGGGCCGAGATCGCCTCCCAGCTGGGTGCGTCCACCGTGGTCATGGCGGGCAGCGAGATCTACAACGCCCTGGACCGTGGCGTGATCGACGCCGCCGAGTGGGGTAGCCCCGAGATGAACAAGCCCACCGGCTTCCAGGATGTGGCGCAGTACGTGATCCTGCCTGGCGTGCACCAGTCGGGTGGCTTCCTCGAGTGCCAGGTCAACCAGGACGCCTGGGATGCGCTGAGCGCCGAACAGCAGGAGCTACTGCGTCTGGCCGGCAAGCTCAGCGTGTTCGACTCCTGGCTCGCGAGCTCCTACGCCGACCTCGAGGCCTATCAGGAGCTGGTCGACGGCCCCAACGAGATCGTCCAGCTGGATCAGTCGTTCATCGACGCCATCTATGAAGAAACGCGCAAGTGGGAAGACGAGAACGCCGAGAGCAACGAGTGGTTTGCCCGGGTGCTCGAGTCCCAGCGTGAGTTCAAGGCCAGCATGACCAACTGGCAGCAGTATCGTCTGCCGATCGGTGCCATGGGTCGCGACTGACCACACGCCTTGCGGCCCGGCCAGACAGCAGGAGCTAACCCCCTTGCTGCCTGGTCGGGCCGCTGTCTTTACCACCACCTGTGGGCAAACGAGATGAAGCTTATTCACGCTATCGAGCGGCTGACCCGCCTGGCGGGAGGGCTGGGCGCCATGCTGACCTTTCCGCTGATCGCGGCCCTGGTCTATGAGGTGTTCAGCCGTTACGTGCTGGGCCGCCCGACCCTGTGGGCCTTCGAGGTCAGCTACATGGTCATGGGTGCCATCTTCATGCTGGGCATGGCCAACGCCCTGCGCCTGGGCCAGCACGTCAGCGTCGATCTGTTGACGTTGCGCTGGTCGGATCGCACCAACGCAGCGGTGCGCCTGGTCGGCTACCTGCTGTTTCTGCCGGTGCTGGGCTGGCTGGTGTGGGAGCTGGGGCAGTATGCGCTGGAGGCCTTCGCCTCGAATGAACGCTCCGGCCGCTCGGCCTGGAACCCGGTGATTTGGCCCGTATTTCTGACCTGGTGGGCCGGCTTCGTGCTGCTGGCGCTGCAGGTCGTGGCCGAGATCCTCAAGGCGGTTCATATCATGCAAGGGCGCACGCCCGAACAAGGGGGCGCGGCATGAGCGACTATCTTGCGCTGGTGATGTTCCCGGCTTTGATCGGTTTCATCATCGCCGGCTTTCCGATCGCGTTTTCGATGATTCTGGTGGCGACGCTGTTCGGCATCATGCAGTTCGGCGACGCTGCCGCCTATCAGCTGCTGACCAAGATCGAGGACACCGCCTCCAATTCGATTTTGGCGGCGGTGCCACTGTTCATCTTCATGGGCGCCATGCTCGAGCGCTCCGGTATCGCCGAGCGGCTGTTCACGGCGATCCACTTCTGGACCCGTCGGCTGCCGGGGGGACTGGGCGTCGGCGCGGTGGTCATGGGGACCTTGTTCGCCGCAGCCAGTGGCGTGGTCGGTGCCACCGAGGCGGTGATCGGGCTCTTGGCCATCCCGGTCATGCTCAAGCATCAGTACAGCAAGTCGCTGATGTCCGGCACCATCTGTGCCAGCGGCTCGCTGGGGACGGCGATCCCGCCGTCTATCACGGTGGTGGTGCTGGGCCCGGTGGCCAGCGTCTCGGTGGGGTCGCTGTTCAGCGGCCTGATGTTCCCGGGCTTCCTGATGGCGCTGTTCTTCTTGCTCTACATCGTGCTGATCGCCTACTTGAAGCCGGAGATGGCACCGCGCATGGCGCAGGATGACGCCGAGCGGGCGACCCTCGGCGAGAAGCTCAAGATGACCTTCGGTGCGCTGCTGCCGACCATGGCGCTGATCATGACGGTGCTCGGGACGATCTTGCTCGGCATCGCCACGCCGACCGAGGCGGCCGCCTGCGGTGCCCTGGGATCGGTGGTGCTGGCGCTGGCCTATCGCAACCTGACGCTGGACGTGCTGTGGAACTCGGCCAAGCGGACCTTGAATATCTCGGCGATGATTCTGCTGATCGTGCTGGGGGGCAACATGTTCGCCGGGGTGTTCTTCGCCGCCGGTGGCATGGCCACGGTGCAGTCGCTGTTGATGGACACCGGCATGAGCCCCTGGATGATCCTCGGCATGATCCTGCTGATCGCCTTCCTGGCCGGCTTCGTGCTCGACATGATCTCGGTGGTGCTGATCGTCATCCCGGTGGCCATGCCCATCGTGCGTGCACTCGGCTTCGACGAGATCTGGTTCTGCGTGGCCTTCCTGGTGGTGATGCAGACTAGCTATCTGACGCCGCCGCTGGCACCGTCGATCTTCTACCTCAGGGCGATCACACCGCCGGAGGTGACGCTCAAGCACATGTACATCGGGGTGGTGCCCTTTATCGTGGTACAGCTGGTGGTGCTGGCGCTGGTACTGAGTTTCCCGTCGCTGGCGCTGTGGCTACCCGAGCAGTTGAGCGGCCCCTCGTGGAAATGACCCCGGACACTGACAAAGGAGACGCCCCCATGAAGGACACCGACACCACCGCCGACAACGGGGCCTACCTGACCCGCGAGGCGCTGATGTCGCTCAGTCGCCGCGTGCTGGAGCACCAGGGCTTCAGTGCCGAGCAGGCCAGGGCCCTCGGCGAGACCCTGGTGGCGGCGCAGATGGACGCTAGCCACTCCCACGGGCTCTACCGTCTGCTGGGGATCGTCCAGACGCTGCGCCAGGGCGCGGCGGTCGCCGACGCCGTCCCGGAGGTCGAAGACGTGGCCGCGGGGGTGGTGCGGGTCGATGCCGGCGGTGGTTTTTCACCGCTGGCCTTCGAGCTGGGGCTGCCGCTGCTGGTGGACAAGGCCCGCGACGCCGGGGTCGCGCTGATGGCGATCAATCACTGCGTGCATTCCACCGCCTTGTGGGTCGAACTCGAGCGGCTGACGGAACAGGGCCTGGTGGCGATCGCCTGTAACCCCACCCAGGCCTACATGGCGCCCCACGGCGGCAGTCGTCCGCTGTTGGGCACCAACCCGCTGGCCTTTGGCTGGCCCAGGCCCGGGCGCGAGCCACTGGTGTTTGATTTTGCCACCAGCGCCATCGCCCGGGGCGATATCGAGCTGCATCGCCGCGAGGGCAAGCCGATCCCCGAGGGTTGGGGGGTCGATCGCGACGGGGCGCCCTGCACCGACCCCGAAGAAGTGCTGGATCATGGCGCCATGCTGCCGTTTGGTCAGCACAAGGGTTCGGCGCTGGCGTTGATGGTCGAGCTGATCGCCGGCCCGATGATCGGTGACCTGCTGAGCGTCGAGTCAAGCGAGCACGACGCCGGTCGCGCAGGACTTCCGTACCACGGCGAACTGATCATCGCCATCGACCCGGCGCGCACCGCAGGCGCCAGCAGCGAGGCGCACATGGACAGGGCCGAGCGGTTGTTCGACGAGCTGCTGGGCCAGGGCGCACGCTTGCCGGCCCAGCGTCGTTACCGTGAGCGGGCGCTGAGTGAATCCCGTGGCGCCTGGGTGCCCCAGGCGCTGCTCGATGATATCGAGGCGCTGCTGGCGTGAGGTGACGCGGGGCGCCTTAGCCGAAGGTGTCGTCACCCGACCGAAGGTACATGAGGCTTACACGAAGTCATTGCTGCGCCTCTAGGACGCGCCGTGATCATTTCCTACGCTGGGGTACGGTTGGGCAGCGACGCCCGACCGAGAGCTCATTTGTTCGAAGCGAGGGCATGTCATGGCAATGACAGGGACGTTATTGGTGATGCTGGCATCGCTGCAGTGGGGGCTCGCCGGCGGTTTCGGCAGCCTGCTGTTGCAGCGCGACTGGACGCCTGAGGCGGTGTCCTTCTGGCGGGCGCTGGTGGGGGTGGGTGTGATGCTCGTGTGGCTGGCGCTGTCCTGGTGGCGGCGCGGGCGACCGACGGTCACCCGCCGGATGGTGATGTGGGCGATGCTCGCCGGGTGCGGTATCGCCGCCAACTTCACTTTTTATTTCATCAGCATCAGCGAGAGCAGCGTGGCGGTGGCGGCGACCCTGATGTACAGCGCGCCGATCTTCGTGTTCGTGGTGTCCTTCCTCACCGGGGCCGAGCGTCCGTCACTGGTGCAGTGGCTGGCCATGGCGGTGGTGATGGGCGGTATCGTGCTGTTGACCGGCATCTATCGCGCCGACGCCGGGGTGGTGACGCCGTTCGGCATCGCCGCCGGTTTGCTGGCAGGCGTCGGTTACGCCTTCTTCATCTTCGGCTTTCGCTTTGCGGCATTGCATGGCTCGGCCACGGCGGCGCTGCCGATGGCGCTGGCCACGGCCGCCCTGTTGATCCTGCCGCTGGCGGATTTGTCGACGCTGGCCTCGGTGCCGGCGTCCGCTGACGTTTCGTTGTTTCTGCTGGTCGGTGTGCTGGGCGGCGCGCTGTCGTTCTTCTGCTACGTTGTCGGCGTGCGCTATACGCTGCCGACCATGGCCTCCATCGTCGCCATGGTCGAACCGGTCACCGCGACCTTGTTCGGGCTGTTCGTGCTGGACGAGAGCCTGACCCTGCCTCAGGTCGGGGGCATGCTGCTGATTCTCGGTGCGGTGACCGGCATCAGCCTGCTCAAGCACCGTGCGGCGACAGCCTCAGAGTAGGCAAGTCGCCTCGATAGCACAGACGTCGTCGGCGCCACGGTCGTCACCGTCTGCCGACCTGGCAGAGACGAGTCCTGCGAGGGGCGCTGCGGGCCTTGAGCCCGGCGCCCGGGCTACTCCAGTCCGATGTTCTTGGCCGGGAATTTCTCGAAGGTGGCGCGATGGGCGCCGGCTTCGGCCACCATGGACGCTTGCCAGGCGTTGCGTCGGTGGCCGACGGTCATCTGTTCCTTGGGGTCGATGTAGAGATTGAACAGCCAAGGGGCCAGGGCGGTCCTTTCCACCGTCGCCATGTCGATCCAGCGCAGGCCATCGTCGGCGCGCACCACGGCGGTATGCATCTTGTACTCACGCATGCGCAGGGCGGTGAACTGGTTGCCCAGCCACATGTAGACCTGCTCGCGGTGGGACTGACCGTTCTCGGTAAGCAGGAAGGACGTCTGGTCGATGCCGTCGATGTAGCGGTCCTGAGGGATGCCGTCTTCGGCGCCGCCCAGGGTGGCGAAGGTATTGAACAGGTCCATCAGATCGAACAGGCCGTCGGAGCGCTGGCCGGGCGGGATCATGCCCTTCCAGTAGGCGATGCCCGGGACCCGCACGCCGCCTTCCCAGGTGGTGCCCTTGGCGCCACGGAAGGGGGTGTAGCCGCTGTCCGGCCAGCTATCCATCTGGGGCCCATTGTCCGAGGTGACGAAGATGAAGGTGTTCTCCAGCTCGCCGCTGTCATCCAGCGCCTGAACGATGTCACCGATATAGCTGTCGACCTCGACGACGGCGTCCTTGTAGGGATACTTCGATGGACTGGCGCCGAGAAACGCCTCCGATGGCCAGTTGTCGGCGTGCACCTTCATGAAGGCGTGGGTGATGAAAAAGGGCGCGTCCTGCTGCGACAGCCGCTGGATGCTGTCGACGGTGTAGTCCCTGAGTCGGGCGTCACCCTCGGCCATGTCCTCGATGGAGCTGACCTGGCTGACCACCTCGGTGGTGCCGTCGGCGAGGCCGTGGATCAGGTTGTCATCGGCCTTGATCCGGTCGTAGCGCTCAAGCTTGTCGTCATCCAGTACCAGGTCGGGATAGCGACGCTCATCGAAGCGCTGGGTGTATTCCTTCTGCGCCCGGTAGTAGCCGTAGAACTCGTCGAAGCCCACATCGTGGGGGCGCATGCCTTCTTCTTCCCCGATATGCCACTTGCCCACCAGCAGACTGTAGTAGCCCTGGTTCGACAGCAGCCTTGCAATGGACGTCTCGCCTTCCCATGGATTCACGCTGACGCTGTCGCCGGCAAGGATCGGGCGGATCAGGCCGGTGCGCACCGGCAGACGGCCGGTAAAGATGGCCGCACGTGTGGGCGTGCAGGTGTACTGCGAATAGGTCGACGTCAGCATCAGGCCTTCATCGGCCAGCCGGTCCATATGCGGGGTGGGGGCGCCGATGGCCTCACCGCCACCGAAGGCGCCGGGGTCACCGTAGCCCAGGTCATCGACGATAAACAGCAGGATATTAGGCTTCTGGCCCGCGCGGGCCTCGAAGTCCGCCAGTGCCTGGGCGGCCGCGGCCTGCTGCTGGGGGTGGGGAATGGCCGGTTGGCGATGGTCGTTTTCCGCCACCGCCCGGGACAGCGTGCTGGCCATGGCGATGGGGGCCTTGGCCGCCAACAGGCCTGCCGACAGGGCCACGGTCAGCATTGTCGCAGCGATGGAAGTCCTCATTTTCCACTCCATGTGTCGGGCCCAGGGAAAGAAGAGAGCCGCGGTGCCAGGGGAGACATGTGATCACTGAAGCAGGACGCTGTCTGGCGCCTGATGTCTTCCCGGTATCCGTCGGGTGGTGCCAGGATGTGCAGCATTGGCGTGTTGCTCGGGCGTGGTCGCAGTGTGGCGAGTGAGGTGGGAGGGCGCCATCCCCCGAAAGGCATAACGGCCTGGGCTCCCATGCCAGGCGGGTGCTTCCTGATCTTGCCCAACAAAAGTGGACACCGGTCTATGCGATCATTCGAGCTTCGAAGGCTGCTGGGCTGATCATCCCAATGGCGCTGTGGCGGCAGTGACAGCGGCGCAGACAGCGAACAAGCGCTGGCCCTGAGCGTCGCCGGTGCCGGCGACACCACCCTGGAGCGCATCGGCCAGGAGGCCGCGCTGCTGGTGGAGTAGGCAGTGGAGTAGAGAGTGGAGCAAGCGGTCGAATAGGCCGTGGAGCAAGCGGTCGAATAGGCCGTGGAGCAAGTGGTGGATCACTCCAGCGAAAGTCCCCTTCGATCACCCGGCCCTTGGCCGGGTGATGTTTTTTGCATAGCGACGAGCCTCCCTCGAGTACGAGACGCCTCGGCTATCTCGCATCGCTACGAGCGCTCCCAGCCCTCTCTCCCAGCCCTCTCTCCCGGCCCCCTCTCCCAGCCCCCTCCCAGCGACAGGGCCGTGCACTGCATCCTGCAAGCGCAGCAACTATCGGCTGTTCTTCGGGGGTGATCTCGACCCACAACATCAGCACGTGAATCCAGCCAATCGGGGTTTAAAACAAAAGGTAATAATTCTTTGGTATGGCGTTATAACGGCGTGCGTAAAGGCCGGTGTGTACTCACTGATGGAAAGATGGAAGCGTGGTTTTTGTTTTTTCAGTTGTCGAACTGACAAGGGAAGAAAATCGTGACGTAAAATCTAGAGTGTTTTGTGTGATTGTTCGCAGTCATCGTTGCCCGAGGCGTGGAATAAGCATGCAAAATTGTGCTTAATCGATTGTGTAGTCGCTTGATGGCAGCGACCTTGGTATTTGTTTATAAAGTAAAGTGTTTAATTATCAATCATTTAAAAATTTGTGAGTTTTTTATCACAAAGTGTGAATTGGTGGCTGAGGCGTTTTCTGACGCGCAATTATCTGTTTTATAAAAAAGAAATTTTTGATGTCGGAAAACAAGGAGGCTTCGAGTGATAATGATGTTCGTCAGTCCAGTGTCGAGAGCGAAAATCAGTGCCTAGGTTTAAGGCAGACGCAGGAATCACACCGTGCTTGTTGCCTTGTTTTCGTTGTTTGCCGCCACCAACCGGCGGCGAGGACACTCCCATGAATACCGACACTGAAAGAGCCAATGCCAGCGCCACTGCGCTGATGAATACCCGCGGCGTGGAGCCCGCTGTCCTTCTCTCTGTCACCGATGGCGGTGGGAGTTATAGCTTCAGGCTGAACCACGACTTTGGATACAACAGAGATCCTGCCAGCAATGAGCCCTATCGCTGGGTGGCTCCTGACCTCCCCGAACTGACGGCGGACGGTGAGCCAGTGGGGTTTCGGATTTCACCCGACGGGCAGCGATTGATGCTGTTCGAGGAGAGTTTGCTGAACGAGGATCCGAGTCGAGCCCTGTTGATCCTGCAAGTGACTGACGACGACGAGTTGGTCACTGTTTCGGTGAATCGGAAACTGGACCATACCGGGCCTGATTTCGACGACATTCTGTCGTTATCGTTTCCTTTCATCGCCACCGACAACGAGGGCAGGGAAGAGAAGGCCTGGGTCGACATCAATGTGGTTGATGTAGCGCCACCCACCTACTCGGGGTACAACGGCATCGATACTCCCAGTTCGGTCGTTCCGGGGAACTTTGTCGTCGATCGCTGGAGGATGGATGCTGGCAAAGAAGGGCTCGACCGGGTCTTTGTCAGCCTGCCCGGTGACGACACCGAATATCCACTGGGGGCGATGATCGACACCGACAAAGGCCTGCTCGCCGTCAACTTGGAATATTGGGTGTTCAAGGCCGACCCCGATGCCGAGGGATCGTTCGAGTTCCAGATCGTTGTCATCGATGGTGACGGCGACCGGGTGAACATTGAGGCCCACTTCGATATCCGAGAATGTGAGAACAGCGAGGTGGCGACCACCCCGGAGACCGATGGCGATCCCACCACCGAACCGGCCCACGCTATCGTCGATGAAGCCGCCTCTTACTACGGTAGTGCCAGCGGCTCAGGCACAGGCGAAACGGTCGTGGCGGCCGGGTCGCTGGGCTATGACCTCGGCAGCGATTGCTCAGAAGAAACTGGCTACGAAATTCAACGGGTGAGCAGCTTCGATTGGGATATCGCCAGTTTGCCGCGTCTGACCGCCGACGGCTATCCGGTGTCATGGTTGATTGACGCTAGTAGCCACAGGGTGCGTGGGGTTGCCTACGATAGTGACGCCCAGGAGGAGTATGCGGTCATCGAGGTGGTGCTTACCGACTTAGCCTCCGGCAGCTATGAGGTACGGTTGCCTGACGTTAGACACTTTGCTGACCGCGACCAGATTGCCGCACTGGATCACTCAGGCGCTGGCAACGATGACAGTATTCACTTCGAGTTGGGCTATGTCGTCGTCGACGTCTCTGGCAACAGCGCTTTCGGCGTGCTCGAGGTCACGGTCAATGATGACGCTCCTCGCGCCAACGACGACAGGGCTTCCTCGTCCAAGGACACCCAGGTCATCGTCGACGTGCTGGCTAACGACGTTCTCGGTGCCGACGGTTCGGGTGGGGTTGTCGCGGCCAGCGTTCAAGGGGGAGCCGATGTCGGTAGCGTCACGGTCCGGGGCGATGGCCGCTTGTCCTTCGTGCCTCACCCGGACTTTCTGGGCGATGCCCTGATCGATTACACCAGCAGCGATGGCGATGGTGACACCACCCAAGGAGGTCTGACCGTCAATGTCCGCGACGCTGCCTCGACGACGCGGTCCACTCCGGAAACCGACGACGACCCCGATACCCAACCGGCCAGGGTCGTCGTCGATGAGGAGGGGCTGCCCGGGGGCATTGCTGGCGGTATCGGCGATATCGCCGGCGAGTCAACGGTCGCCACCGGTTTCCTGGGTTATGACGCTGGCGACGATGGGGTTGCTGGTTTCTCCTGGATTCGTAGCTCCTATTTTGTAGATGTGGAGGTGAGAGGGGAAGTGCCGCGCCTGTCACTGGTGAATAATGGACGGACCTTGATTGCCAAGGACGCGCAGTTCGGCTCGGTATTCAGGCTTGAACTTGTCGATATCACGACGGGTGAATATCGCTTCGAGCTGTTCCAGCCGCTGGATCACTCGGATCCAAGCATCGAGGACAATGTCGACTTTGTGATCGACTATGTCGTTACCGATGGTGACGGCGACACGGCTGAAGGCGTACTCGAGATCCGTGTCAATGACGACGCCGGCCGCGCCAACAGCGATAGCGCCGCCACCCTCAGTGCCACCCCGGTCATCGTGGACGTGCTGAGCAACGACGAGATCGGCGCCGAGGGCGTACGCAAGGTCATGCAGGCAAGCGTTCAGGGCGGCGACGCTGTGGGCACCGTGTCGATCAATCCCGATGGCACCCTGACCTTTGTTCCCGCTGTGGGATTCTCCGGCGATGCGCTTATCGACTACGCCCGCTCCGATGGCGACGGTGACTTCCCCGTCGGCACCCTCACCGTGTCTGTTGCGGCCGTCAATCCTGACGGGCTGATCACGCCACTGACCGATGGCGACCCCGACACCCGGTCGCCCAAGGCGGTGGTCGACGAGGATGGCCTGGCAGGCGGTATCGCCGGGGGGGCCGGCGACACGGCTACCCAGAGTCGCGTGACCATCGGATCGCTGGGCTACGACTTCGGCAATGATGGTCCGGGTGGCTTCCGCTGGCACACCGATGGCCTGCCGATACTGACCTCCGGTGGCGATCCGGTGAGCTGGCGGCTAAGCGGCAATGGCCGTTCGCTGCTGGGCGTCGACAGCGGTGGCGGCAGGGTCATCGCGGTGCAGCTTGTCGACGTGGTGACCGGCCGCTACAAGGTGACGCTGGACAAGCCGCTGGATCATGTCATTTCGGGCATCGAGGACGACCTCTCTATCGAGGTGGGCTATACCGTCACCGACGGTGGCGGAGACGTTGCCGCCGGCAGGCTTGACATCGTGGTGGACGACGACAGCCTGGTGGCCCGAGACGATAGCGCCACAATCGCCGTCGACACGGCGATCAGGGTAGCGGTGCTGGACAACGACGGGCTGGGCGCCGATGGCCCTGGGGGCATCATCGACGCCAGCGTGCGCGGCGGGCCAGCGGTCGGCAGCATCACGATCAACCCCGACAACAGCCTGACCTTCGTGCCTCACCCGGAGCTTTTCGGCAGAGAGGTGCTGATCGATTACGTCGTCAGTGACGCCGACGGTGACACCGCCGCCGCCACACTCAGCGTCGTCGTCGAAGGTGGCGACGCCGGCGGCCCCACCACCCCGGACAGCGACGGTGATCCTGAGAACGTGGCGCCCACCGCCATCGTCGATGAGGACCGGCTTTACTTGTATGCCTATGAAATGACTGGCCTGGAAGGTGGTTCCGGCGATATCGGATACTACCAAGCCTATTACGACGGTTTTCTGGGCTACGACTTTGGCGAGGCTGGGCCTGGCAGCTTCCGCTGGTCCACCGATGGCTTGCCCGAATTGAGTGCGAATGGTGAGCCTGTGACCTGGTCGCTCAACGCCGCTGGTAACAGCCTGATCGGCAAGGCCCGCGGTCTCAATATTTTCGGCTACTATGACCAGGTAGACGTGATCAGCATAAAGCTCCTGGGCCTGGAGCCGGGCATCTTCAAAGTTGAACTGCTAAAGGGACTGGATCACAGCGACCCCTACCTGGAAGACGACATCACCTTCAGCGTCGGCTACGTCATCACCGATGGCAACGGCGATAGTGCGCAAGGCTCGCTGGACATCCTGGTGGACGACGACAGTCCCCGTGGTGGTGGGTACAGGGGATGGTACTTCACTGGCACCGATACCCCGGTCAGGTTTGATCTGCGGGATGACATCCTTATCGGCGCCGACTTCGAGCGGGTCGCCAACTTTCGCGCCGAGGTCGTCGGCGGCGATAGCGTTGGCCAGGTCAGCCACGAAGAGGGTGATTTTTATGCCACCTTCACGCCGCATCCCGAGTTCCACGGCAAGGCCTTGTTGCAGCTCGGATACACTGACGGTGATGGCGATGAGACCGGCGGACGTGTCGAGGTCAGTGTCGGCGCCTCTGGCAACAATGTACCGATCACGCCGCTGAGCGATGGCGACCCTGCCACCGTCTCGGCCCGGGCCGTGCTCGACGAGGAAGGCCTCGCCGGTGGCATCGCCGGCGGCCCGGGGGACGTGGCCGGAGAGGCCAGGGTCGTCACCGGGTCGCTGGGCAATGACTTCGGCAAGGATGGCCCGTGGCTGTTTCCCTTCCACTGGGTCACCGATGGCCTGCCGGCGCTGAGCTCACAGGGTAGCCCGTTAAGCTGGTTGGTCAACGGTACCGGGCATGAGGTGACGGGCGTGGATGCGCTTGGCAACGAGGTGATCAGCGTCCGCATCACCGATCTCGAGCAGGGGCTCTATCGTGTCGAGCTGCACCGGCCGCTTGACCACGACGATGCCAGCCTCGAGGACAATATCGATCTGACCGTTCGCTACATGATCACCGACGGCAACGGCGACACTGCCCAGGGCCAGCTAAGGATCAGCGTGGATGACGATAGTATGCTGCTGGTCGATGACAGCACCACTACTGACAAGGCCAGCCCGATCAGCGTGGACGTGCTGGCCAACGACCAGTACGGCGCTGATGGCCTGGGTGGTCTCGTCTCCGCCAGCGTGCGCGGTGGGGCAGCGGTTGGCAACGTCACCATCAATCCCGACAGCACCTTGACCTTTATCCCCCACCCTGACTTCTCAGGGAGTGCGCTGATCGACTACACCGCGAGCGATGCCGACGGTGATACCCGCAGTGCACAGCTCCGCGTTGTGGTCAAGAGCGATGATGCCGGTATTCCCATCACTCCGGAGACCGACGGCGACCCCCTGTCCAACCCCGCCAAGGCCGTGGTCGACGAGGATGGCCTGGCGGGCGGCATCCACGGCGGTGTCAGGGATGCGCCCACCGAACTCACGGTCGCGACGGGCGTGCTGGGCTATGACTTCGGCAGCGATGGCCAGGGAGACTTTCGCTGGAGCACCGACGGCCTGCCGTCGCTGACCAGCGGCGGTGATCCGGTGACCTGGCGGCTCAACGGTAACGGTCGTTCGCTGGTGGGGTTTGACAGCAATGGCGATAGGGCCATCTCGGTTCAGCTTGTCGATCAGGCGACCGGCAGCTACAAGGTGGCAGTGGCAAGGCCGCTGGACCACGCCAACGCCAGGGTCGAGGACGACCTCAACTTCGTCGTGGGCTACAGCGTCAGCGACGCTGACGGTGACACTGCTGAGGGTGTGCTGTGCGTGACCGTGGATGATGACCGTGGTCGTGCCAACGACGACAGTGCGCGCACCGATCGCGCGACAGCGGTCGAAGTGGACGTGCTGGCCAACGACGACCACGGCGCCGATGGCCCGGGACGGGTGATCGCTGCCAGTGTCCAGGGAGGCGCGGATGTCGGCAGCGTCACGCTAACCAGCGCTGGCGTGTTGACCTTTGTGCCACAGGCAAGCTTTAGCGGCACCGCGCTGATTGATTACACCGGCAGCGACGCAGACGGCGACATTACCGCTGGACAGCTCAGCGTCAGTGTCGACCAGGGCACGGATCGTCCTACCACCCCGGAGACCGATGACGATCCAGCCACCGGACCCGCCACGGCGGTTGTCGACGAGGACGGCCTGGCCGGTGGTGTTGCCGGTGGTCCGGGTGATGCGCCAGGCGAGCTGACCGTCGTGACCGGCTCGCTGGGCTATGACTTTGGTTCTGATGGGCGTGGAACCTTCCGCTGGAGCACCGACGGTCTGCCCTCCTTGACGTCACAAGGCCGCCCATTGAGCTGGTCGCTCAATGCCACCGGCCATACCGTGACGGCCTCCGATACCGAGGGCAATGACGTCCTGCGCGTCAGAATCATCGATATTCTCAACGCAGAGTATCGCGTGTCACTGCTCCGACCGCTTGATCACGATGATGCCATGAGCGAGGACAGCATCGACATGGCGCTGGGCTACGTGATCACCGATCGTGACGGCGAGGCTGCGCAAGGCGTGCTCAATGTCAGCGTGAATGACGACAGCGTTCGCGCCAATGATGACAGTGTCAGCACCGTGAGCGGTGACCGGGTCAGGGTGGATGTGCTGGCCAATGATGAGTTCGGCGCCGATGGGCCGGGACGTCTTGTCGGCGCCCGCATTCAGGGTGGCGCCGACGGCGTCGGCACCCTCAAGATCCACCCTAACAGTACCTTGACCTTTGAATCCGATTCGTCTTTCTCTGGCGTTGCGCGTGTTCACTATGACGCAATGGACGGCGACGGTGACATCAGTACCGGCACGCTTGTCGTGGACGTCGAAACCGATGACATCCCGACTACCCCGGAAACCGATGACGATCCGAACACTGTCCCTGTCAGCACCTTCGTCGACGAAGACGGGCTGCCAGGCGGTATCCCGGGAGGAGATGGGGATGTTGCCACCGAACGCACCGTCGCCACCGGCTTGGTGGGCTACAACTTCGGAAATAACGGTCAGGGTGGTTTTACCTGGCATAGCGACGATCTGCCGACGCTGACGACCGGCGGAGATCCGGTGACCTGGCAGTTAAGCGGTAACGGGCGTTCGCTGCTGGGCGTAGATAGCAGTGGCGACCGGGTGATCTCGGTGCAATTGACCGATGTTGCCAGCGGTAGCTATCGAGTGGCGCTGTTCCAGCCGTTGGATCACGAGCCGTCCCCCTCGTTGTCTTATGTTGTAGAGGATAACCGCGCCTTAGAGGTTGGCTATACCGTCACCGATCGCGACGGGGACCGTGCCGAGGGTGTCTTCCTGCTCTTTGTCGACGACGACGCCGGCAGCGCCAGCGATGATAGCGCCAGTACCGACAGTGACACCCCGATTACCGTGGATGTGTCCACCAACGATAAATATGGCGCCGATGGGCCGGGGAGCATCGGCGGGTTTGGCCTTCAGGGAGGGGCAGGGGTCGGCAGCATCACGGTCAATGCCGATGACACCGTGACCTTCATACCCAACCCGAGCTTCTCCGGCGTGGCGGAGATCGACTACAGCGGCAGCGACAACGACGGTGACAGCAGCGAGGCGACGCTCTCTATCGATGTGACGGGTGGCGACCCCACCAGACCGACGACCCCGGAAACCGATGGCGACCCCGCCACCATGGTGGCCGAGGCCGTCGTCGATGAGGATGGCCTCGGCGGCAACCCCGGCGGTAGGTATGACGTTCCCGGTGAGCAGACAGTGGTGACCGGTTCGCTGGGCTATGACTTCGGTGAGGGTGGGCGTGGCAGCTTCCGCTGGACGACAGAAGGCATGCCGTCTTTAACGTCGCAAGGACGCCCTCTGGCCTGGTCACTCGGTAGCTCCGGCCACAGCCTCCTGGCCTCCGATAGCGACGGTAATACTGTGATTGGCATCGAGATGACCGATATCGACAGCGGCGACTACCGCGTCGAGCTGTATCGTCCGTTGGACCACAAAGATGACCTTGGGGAGAGTGATATCAATGTCGCGGTCGGCTACGTCATTACCGACGGTGACGGCGATACTGCTGAAGGACAACTCCGGCTGACGGTAGATGACGACACGCCTGTGATCACTGCTGATCTGGAAGGCTTTACCTTTTATAGCGGCATTCCGGTGACCCTCGATTTGGTGAACTTCGGCGGCGATGGCTACGGTTTCCTGGAGGTGAGAGTCTCCAGCGGTGATGGTGGCCAGGTGACGATCAATCCCGATCATACGGTGACGTTCTTGTACGACGGGGGCTTTATCAGTGAAACGACCGTCGTGGTAGATGCTGCTGATAGCGAATACGATGAGGCTCGCAGTTTCGCTAGAGCCAACGTGGCGCCAGCGCCAGCGGATGCTGACGTCAGTGCCTCTGCCATTGGCGACACGGGTGTGCTTGTGACAGGCGAGGAAGTCGCTGCCCAGGCGGGCCGGCTGGCGCTGTCGGAATTGCTCGATGACGAGAGCGACGAGGAGGTAGCGGCCTGGCTGCCGCCGGAACAGGACCAGACAGACAGCGTAGGCCCCGCGTCGGCAGGGGGCAGTGGCGGCGGCATTGACAGCGGCGCAGACAGCGGCGCAGATAGTGAACAAGCACTGGCCCTGAACGGCGCCGGTGCCGGCGACACCACCCTGGAGCGCATCGGCCAGGAGGCTGCGCTGCTGGTGGAGTAGGCAGTGGAGTGGAGTAGAGAGTGGAGTAGAGAGTGGAGTCAGCGGTGGATCACTCCAGCGAAGGTCCCCTTCGATCACCCGGCCTTTGGCTGGGTGATGTCTTGTCGGCTATCGCAATATTTTTTTGCGTCTTTTTGTGTCGATAAACCGGCTGAAACGCTGCCTCGACGTCTTGATGATTGATGGATGTTTTTTCTGTCGTGTGATCAATGTTGATCGATCAATATTCCAAAAGGTAGCGGTGACCGACAAGGTGGACTGTTGGCTTTTATAAGCCAGGGCAGCGCCGGCGTTGATCCGACCTACGGAACTGTGTTGTTTCGAGTTTTTCGATGCCGGAATCTCATGTTTTAAAATCGCTGGAAAACAAAAAGGTTTATTTTTCAGTTGGTAACGAATTTCGTGAATTTTCTTTCGTGTGGCTTTTGGTGCGAAGTGGTTTTTTGCTGATTCGCAAGTGTCGGTTTTTTATGAAAGTCGCGTTTGGTGCCAGATATCGAGGAGTAATGGGACGGAAAGTGGTGGCCACCAGTCCAGTGTCGAGGTCGGTATCGACCGCCTAGCTTCAAGGAGTCATACACGAATTTCGACCCACTAAAGGACAGGAGACTGTCATGAATACCGATTCCGAAACAGACAATGCGAGCACCTACACCTCGATCGACAGTCCACACGACCATACCCCGACCGCCGGTCTGATCAGGTCGGTGGTTGACGAAGAGGGCCTGCCCGGCGGCATTCGAGGTGGCGTAGGGGACGCCTTGACTTTCCAGAGCTTTACCGCCGCTCGTTTGAACTATGACGTCGGTAACGACGGCGTGAGCTCCTTCACCTGGCACACCGCCGGGCTGCCGGCACTGACCTCCGGCGGCGTCCCGATCAATTGGCAGCTCAGTGGCAACGGTCGTTCGCTGGAAGGTTTCGACGACAACGGTGACCGCGTTATCTGGATACTGCATGGCCCTGAAACGGCCTATTACAAGTTGTTTGTCGAAGGTCCGCTGGACCACCGCAGCGGTACGTTTGAAGACGATATCAAGTTCACGGTGGGCTACACCGTCACGGATGGGGACGGCGACGGCGCTGACGGAGCTGTGCAGATCATCATCGATGACGACAGCGGAATCGCCCATGACGACAGTGCCACTACCGCCAGCGGCACGCCGGTGCGTGTGGATGTGCTGGCCAACGATGAGCATGGTGCCGATGGCCCGGGCGATGTCATCAGGGCCAGCGTTCAGGGTGGTGCTGGCGTCGGCAGCGTCACCATCAACCCCGACAGCACCCTGACCTTCGTCCCGCACCAGGGCTTCGCCGGTGACGCAGTGATCGACTACAACGGCACCGATGGCGACGGTGATATCACCTCGGCGTCACTGACGGTCGATGTGATGGCGGGCCGGGAAGATGGTGAACTCTATGTCGGTGACAATGGGGACAATCATGGGTCGACCGGCCCGGGTGATGACGTCCTGATCGGCGACCTGGGCGGCAAGCAGGGATTGATTGCGTCAGGTGTCGACTACAATATCTCGATCCTGATCGACGAGTCCGGCAGCATGCGCCAGCCGTCCGGCACCGATGGTCTGACTCGGCTCCAGCTATTGCAGCAGAACGTCAATCTGTTGCTCACACGTCTGGCGGGTCACGACGGAAATGTGGACGTACAAGTGGTGCGTTTTGACGACAAGGCGCATTCACCCAGAGCGGTCGATGGTCTGAACGAACATAACGTGGCTGGCCTTATCGCTTACGTCAACGGTGCGGCGGCCCAGGGCTCCACCAACTATCAGGCAGCCCTCTCCGCCGCCAGAAAATACCATGTCGCAAAGGAAGATGAAGGTGACAGGTCGCTGACCCTGTTCCTGACCGATGGTCTCCCAACCGCCTACCGGGAGGGTGGACACATCGTGGAGAGCGATGTGGCGGGGGCCTTTACCCCTGTCCACAAGGCGTATCAACAGTTCCTTCAACTCGGTCGGCTGTCCGAGGTGCATACCTTCGGTATCGGTGAAGAGGTAGCGGGGGAGCCGGATCCTGCGGGTCTGCTGCGCAAGGACTATCTGGACATCTTCGACAATACCGAGACCCAGGGGACTCGCACCATCACCCTGCAGGACGGCACCGAGTGGACGTCACCCGCCGGTGAGTCGGTCATCGTCAACACCCAGGAGGTACTGAACGCCGCGCTGGCGCAGGGTGGCCCCGACGCACCGCTCGAGGTGCTCGGTGACGATGTGCTTGCCGGCGGGGTGAAGGCCGATATTCTGTTTGGCGACACCGTCAACTCCGACCACCTTCGCTGGAGAGACGGCGATACCCACGAGAGCTTTGCCGCCGGCAGCCACGACGGCCTCGGCTACGAAGGGCTGACCGAGTACCTCAAGTGGTCGGTTCACCATGGCAATGGCGCCGAGGCGAGCGACGCAGAGATCATTGCCTATATCCAGGACCACTACCGGGAGCTGATGGATACAGACCGTGTCGATGGCGGCAACGACACCCTGCTTGGGCAAGGGGGGCGCGATGTGCTGATCGGCGGTGGTGGTGACGACGTGCTGATCGGCGGTCGCGGTGGCGACGTGATGTGGGGCGGCTTTGGCGCCGACACCTTTGGCTACGAGGCGGGGGATGCGGGCAGTGTGCGCAGGCCTGCAGAAGACGAGATCAAGGACTTCACCCTGGGCAACACCGCCCGCAACCCCGAGGCAGACCGGCTCGATCTGTCTGATCTGCTCGATGACGCCCGTGACCACCAGGTGTCGGACTTCCTGCACGCCAGTCAGGAGGGGGACGATACCGTCATCGCGGTCAAGTCCGATGGTGGTATCGGCGCACACGGCGCCGGCGCCGATCAGTTTATCGTCCTGGCCGGCGTGCGCATGGGCGGAGCATCCAGCGACGCCTTCCTCGATCGATTGATCGACCATGGACAGCTCGAGGTGGAATAGGCGCTGGCCCATCCGCCGGCGCATGCTCACGCATGCGTCGGCGGATGGCGATAGGCTCGTCGCTTCACTAGGTGTCGTTGACGTCGCCTGAAGGGCGCCTGACGCTGCCGCGCAGCATCGGCGTGACCGGCAGGGTGATCTGCTGTGGTGGGGTGTCCGGCTGGTCGATCTGGGCCAGCAGCAACTCGGTGGCTCGCATGATCATGGTCTGTACCGGCTGCTGCAGGGTCGTCAGCGAGTGGCTCGGCCAGGCGGCCATGGGCACGTCGTCGAAACCGATGACCGAGACGTCCTCGGGCACCTTGAGGCAGAACTCGCTCTGGATGACTTCCATGGCGGCGATGGCCATCAGGTCGTTGGCGGCAAACAGGGCGTCGGGTGGGGTGGTGCTGGCGAACAGCAGACGGGTGGCCTGGCAGGCGCTGGTGTATTGGTAGTGGCCGATGCCGCTGTCGTGAAGGGCTGCCCCCATGGAGGCCAGGCCCTCGACAAAGCCAGCGCGACGCTGGATGTCGGTGGAGGAATCGACCAGGCCAGACAGGTAGGCGATGCGGCGATGGCCCAGCGAGACCAGGTGGCGGCCCGCCCAGTAGCCGCCCTGGAAGTTGTCACAGGCGACCTGGCTGATGCCCGCGTAGTCGACCGTACGGTTGATGATTACCACCGGAATGCCGTAGTCGCAGACCAGAGCCGCCTGGTCGTCATTGAGGGTAATCGCCAGCATCAGGATGCCTTCGACCTGGCTTCTCAGGATGTCGTCGAGCACGTCATCGAAGCCGTCGCTGCTGGACGCCGAGAACAGCAGCAGGTGGTAACCCTGCTGCTTGAAGAAGCGGGACGCCTTTTCCAGCATATAGCTGTAGAAGGGATTCTCGAGGCTGTAGACGACCACCGCGATGGTGCGACTCGATCGCGTGATCAGAGAGCGGGCGATGGTGTTGGGCCGATAGCCCAGTTGCCGCGCTGCTTCCATGACCTTCTTGCGGGTCTTGTCCGACACCTTGGCATCCGGCGAAAAGGTCCGGCTGACGGCAGACTGCGAGACCCCGGCAAGACGGGCGACATCGTGTGAGGTGACGGATTTCTTTTTCATCGAGTCATGTCGTGTCGGGTGGCAGAAATGGCCGGCGATCACGCCGGCTCGACAGGCTCCAGAGACGCATAGGCGGCGATCTTGTCGGTGTAGACGCTGGCATTGTCGCGCACCGACTGTATCTCGTCCTCGGTCAGTTCTCTGACCACCTTGGCTGGACTGCCGACGATCAACGAGCCAGGGGGAAAGCGCTTGCCCGAGGTGACGAGCGCGCCGGCGCCGATGATACATCGATCACCGATGTCGGCACCGTTGAGTACCGTGGCATTCATTCCCACCAGCACGTCATCGCCGATGCGGCAGCCGTGCAGCATGGCCAGGTGACCGACCGTGACCTGGCGTCCCATGGTAACCGGATAGCCGGGGTCCGAGTGAACCACACAGCCGTCCTGCAGGTTGCTGTCGTCTCCCACCACGATAGGCGCATTGTCGCCACGAAGCACGGCCCCGGGCCACACGCTGACGCGCTCACCCAGGCGTACGTCGCCGATCAGCGTGGCCTCGTCGAACACCAGCGCGCTGGCGGCGATATCGGGGGCCTCGCCCCCGAGTCGATACAGGGTCATTGCCCGTCTCCCTAGAAGCCGACTTGGTCGGCGCCCTTGAGTCCCAGCATCTGACGCGCTTCGTCCGGTGTCGCCACCTCAAACGACAGACCCTCGAGGATCTCGCGCACCTTGGCGACCTGGCTTGCGTTGGTCTCGGCCAGCTTGCCCGGGCCCAGCCACAGCGAATCCTCGAGCCCGACCCGCACGTGTCCTCCCATGGCGGCGGCCTGGGCGGCGATGCGCATCTGGCTGCTGCCGGCGCCCAGCACCGACCACTCGTAGGCGTCGCCGAACAGCCGGTCCGCGGTGCGCCGCATGTGGATCACGTCCTCCGGGTGAGGACCGATGCCACCGAGGATGCCGAACACGCTCTGGACGAACACGCGGCCGCCGATGACGCCGCGGTCGAGCAGGTTGCGCAGGGAATAGAGGTGTCCGATGTCGTAGCACTCGCACTCGAAACGGGTACCGTTCTCGGCGCCCAGGGTCATCGCCTTCTCGATGTCGGCGAAGGTGTTCTTGAACACCAGGTCGCGACTGTTCTCCAGGTGCTCACGCTCCCACTGGTGCTCAAGCGACGCGTAGCGGTCGAGCATCGGGAACAGCCCGAAGTTGATCGAGCCCATGTTCATGGAGGCAAGCTCGGGCTTGAACTCCATGGCCGGGCGCATGCGCTCCTCCACCGTCATGTGCGGACTGCCACCGGTGGTGAGGTTGATGACCGCGTCGCAGGCGTCCTTGATGCGGGGCAGGAAGCGCTCGAACATGGCCGGGTCCTGGGTCGGCTTGCCGTTGTCGGGATCACGCGCATGCAGGTGCAGAATCGAGGCGCCGGCCTCGGCGGCGGCGATGCCTGCCTCGGCGATCTCTTCCGGGGTGACCGGCAGGTGCGGCGACATGGACGGGGTGTGGATCGCGCCGGTGACCGCGCAGGTGATGATGACCTTGCGTTGCTTTGCCATGGGTCGGGTCCTTGAATGATGGATAGGCGGGTAAGGTGGGACAGTGGCTGGCCTGGGTCCGTCGTTGGCCCGAGTCAATCGTTTGTCAGCGTCTGCTGGTGGGCGATCAGCGCCATCAGGCGTCGGTCGCGCCAGGCCTGTCGCTCGCCCAGGCGCTGGGCCGGCAGTTGTTGACGGCGCTGCTGGTCGAGTGCCGCCAGGGTCGTGGTTTGCCAGGGATCGTCGTCACCGCGCTCGCGGTCGACGTCGCGATACAGCGGCCCATAGCGGTTGCCATAGTCGACCACGCCATCGGGCGCATTGAGGTCGATGGTCTCGAAGGGCCCCATGAACGACCAGCGCAGGCCCAGCCCGTGCTTGACCGTCTTGTCCAGATCCTCGGCGGAGCACACCCCGTCTGCGAACAGTCTCAGCGCCTCGTTGAGCAAGGCGCCTTGCAGGCGATTGAGCACGAAGCCAGGGACTTCCTTGTTGACCAGGATCGGTGTCTGCCGGGCCTGTTCCATCAGCGCCATGGTGGACGCCACCGCGGCTTGCCCGGTGGCCGGCGCCGGCACCACTTCTACCAGCGGGATCAGGTAGGGCGGATTGACCGGATGGGCCACCAGGCAACGGTCAGGGTGATGGAGGTGATCGGTGAAGCGCGAAGCGGCGATACCGGAGGTCGAGCTGGCCAGCACGGTGTCCTTGGCCACCACGGCTTCAAGGTCACTGTAGATGCGCCGCTTGGTCTCGACATCTTCCGGCCCGCACTCCTGCACGTAGCCGACCCCGGCCATGGCCGATGCCAGGTCGCTGTCGTAGCGGATATGCGACATCGCCCGCTCCGGGTCCTCGATCAGCCCCGCCTGGCGAAGGTCGTCGAGGGAGGTGGCGATGGCGTCGCGGGCCCGCTCGAGCGCCTCGTCTGCGGCGTCATGCAGGCGCACGTCGATGCCGGCTCGGGCGAACACGATGGCCCAGGCGCGGCCGATCAGGCCGGCGCCGAGAATACCTACGGGTCTGGTCATAAGGAGGCTTCCGTGGTCACAGGGATTCGACGTTGGCGCAGACGCTGAGTGCCTGGCCGCTGATGTTGGTGCCCCCCGGCGCCGCCAGGAACAGCGCCATGGCGGCGATATCGGTGGGCTCGACCATGCGACGCATGGAGATCTTCGACAGGTTCTCCGTTTCCATCTCGGCGTAGCTGATGCCGCGCTTGGCGGCGCGGTCCTCGATCACCTTCTCGATGCGTGGCCCGCGCACGATACCCGGGAGGATGGCATTGACCCGCACGCCGTCCGGGCCGAGCTCGCAGGCCAGGCTCTTGGTCAGGCCGACCACCGCCCACTTGCTCGCGGCGTAGGGCGTGCGGTAGGCGAAGCCAAGCCGTCCGGCCACCGAGGCCAGGTTGACCAGCAGTCCCTGGCTTTCGCGCAGCAGCGGCGCGGCGCGGTGGGCGACGCGGTACTGGCCGTTCAGGTTGATGTCGATGGTCTGGGTCCAGCTTGCGTGATCGATTTCGTCGATGCCCGCAGTGGGGCCGGCGATCCCGGCGTTGTTGACCACCACATCGAGACCGCCGAGTGCGCGGGCGTCATCGAACAGGCGGGCGACCTCGTCCTCGCGGCTGACGTCGCAACGGGTATGGGTGATGCCGTCTGGCAGGGCGGCCAGGGCCTCGCTGTCGATGTCGCAGACGTGGACCCTGGCGCCGGCCTGGACGAAGGCCTTGGCGATGGCCAGGCCGATGCCGGAGGCGCCGGCGGTGACCAGCACGCGCAGTCCCTGGCGCGGGGTGAGGCTTTCAACGACGTTCATGGTGTTCTCCTTGTGTGGGGTCACAGCGACGGCAGCCAGGTGGACAACACCGGCAGCAGGCTGATGATCAGAAGGTTGGCGAGCACGATCGCGACAAAGGGCATGACCGCCCAGGTCAGACGAGCGATGCCGATGTTGGTGATCTGGGAGGCGACGAAGAGGTTGAGCCCGACCGGCGGGGTGAACATGCCCATGGCCAGGTTGACCACCATGATGATGCCGAAGTGGATCGGGTCGAAGCCGTAGCTCACCGCGATCGGCAGCAGGATCGGCACGAAGATCAGGATGGCGGCGGCGGCCTCGATGAACATGCCGGCCAGAAGCAGCAACAGGTTCGCCAGCAGGATGAACAGAAGCGGGCTGTCGATGGCCGAGATCACGAAGTCCGAGATCATGTCGGGGACCCGCAGGCTTTGCAGGATGCGCCCATAGAGCCCGGCGGCGCCGATGATGCTGAGCACCACCGCGGTGGTCACGGCGGATTGCTTGAGGATGCCGACCAGGCTTGCGAACTTGATCTCTCGGTAGATCAGCGTGCCGATGACGAAGGAGTAGGCGACCGCGATGACGGCGGCTTCGGTGGGCGTAAAGACACCCCCATAGATGCCACCGAGGATGATCAACGGCATCAGGATGGCCAGAATCGCCTTTTTACCGGCGCGAAAGACGTCGCCGAGCGAGCTTTTTTCTCCGCCGCCAAGCCCATTGGCACGGGCGAAGAAGTAGGCGAATACCAGCAGGGTGAGGGTCACCAGGATGCCCGGCAGAATACCGGCGATGAACATGTCGCCCACCGAGACGTTGGCGGCGATGCCGTAGAGAATCAGCGGGATGCTGGGCGGGATGATCACGCCGAGGGCGCCGGAGGCGGCCTGGTTGGCGGCGGCGTAGCCACCGGGATAGCCCTTGGACAGCATGGCCGGAATCAGGATGGCACCGATCGCGGCGGTGGTGGCGGCGCCGGAGCCGGAGATCGCCGCGAAGAACAGCGACGTGACGATGGCCACCATGGCCAGGCCGCCGGTCATGCTGCCCACCAGGGTGTTGGAAAAGTCGACCAGGCGCTTGGAGATGCCGCCACCCTGCATCAGGTAGCCCGCCAGGATGAAGAACGGGATCGCCATCAACGGAAAGGAATTGACCGAGGCCAGCATCTGCTGGGCGACGATCAGCATCGGCATCAGGTCGCCATGCCAGACGGTAATGGCCGAGGCCAAGCCCAGCGAGAAGGCGATGGGGACGCCAAGAATGAACAGTGAAATCAGCAGGACGAACAGTAACAGTGCCATGGTCAGTTCACCTCCTGATGGTGGTGGACCGGTTGGCCCAGGGCTTCGTCGATCAGCAGGCCGAGGCTATTGACCATGATCACGATGCCGCCTGCCGGGATGGCGAGGTAAGGCCACATCATCGAAATACGGGTGCTGGGGGCGGTCTGGCTGGAGACCCGGCCGACCAGCTCGAAGCCGTACTTGATCATGACGAAGGCGAACACCGCCGAGCACAGCACAACCAGGATGCGCATCAGGCGGCCCACGCGTTCACCGCAATACTCCAGCACGATGTCGACCGAAATCAGGGTGCCCTTGCGGTAGGCGTAGCCGGCACCGATAAAGGTCAGCCAGAGCATCGAAAAGCGCGCGATCTCGTCGGAGAGGAACAAGGGACTGCCGACCACGAATCGGGCGAAGACTTGCCAGAAGATCAGTACGGTCATGACCAGCAGCAGCAGCGCCAGGCCCCAGCCGATCAAGCGGTTGAAGTGCCCGATCCCGGCGTTGACGAATTGCAGGAAGGATTGCATGGGATGCCTCGCAGGAAGAGACGGCGCCCGCCTTGCCATGGGCTCGGCGGGCGCCTTGTTGCTTAGTGGTCGAAGTTGATCGCGGCGTCGACCAGGTCCTCGCCTACGGTCGGTGCCCACTTGTCGATCACCGGACGGACGGCCTCACGGAAGGGACCCAGGTCCGGCTCGGTCACGGTCATGCCGAGTTCCGCCAGTTCGCCCTTGTAGCGCTGCTCCAGCTCCTGGCTGGCTTCGCGCTGTACCGGCAGTGCGATCTGCGCGGCTTCGAGGATGATCTGCTGATCTTCTTCGCTGAATGAGTTGAACAGGTTCAGGCTCATCATCAGCGGCGCCGGCGAATAGACGTGCTGGGTGATGTTCAGGTAGTCCTGGACCTCGTAGAAGTTGACGTCGTAGATGGTGGCCAGCGGGTTTTCCTGGCTGTCCATGACCCCCTGCTGCAGCGCGGTGTAGACCTCGGTCCAGGCCATCGGCGTGGCGTTGGCGCCCAGCGCTTCCCAGGTGTCCACCTGAACGCGGCTTTCCTGGGTGCGGTGATTGATGCCGTCGAGATCGCTCGGGTGCTCGAGCGGGCGTACCGAGTTGGTGTTGTGGCGGAAGCCGTTTTCCATCCAGGCCAGGAACTTGACGTTCATCTGCTCTTCGGCGAGTTGAGCGAGCTCTTCGCCGTGTTCGCTGTCGAGGAAGCCGTAGGCGTGCTCGTGGTCCTCGAAGATGTAGGGCAGGTCGAACAGCAGGAACTCGTCGACGAAACCGCCCATGGGGCCGGTGGAGGCGATGCCGGCGTCGATGATGCCGAGCCCCATGCCCTCGATGACCTCACGCTCGGCGCCCAGGGCGTTGTCGTAGTGAGGTTCGATGGTCAGACGGCCATCCGACAGGCGCTCAAGTTCCTCGCCGAACTTGAGGATACCGATGCCCTGCTGTGACTCGGGTCCCAGCGGCAGGCTGACGTCGATGGTGCGTTCCTGCTGGGCAAGGGCGGTCGCGGACAGGCTAAGACCGACAGCGGCGGTCAGGGCGGTCAGGCTGAAGGGGAGGGGGTGAAAGTGGCGCATGGAGCTCTCCTGTTGTCGTTGTGAGCCCCTGGCCGGCAGCGAGGGGCAATCGGCGGCGCTCGAGGTGGTGGCGCTGCGGAGTGCACACTTGTAAATCTAAACGACATACGTATTCAACAATAGAAAATTCCATGATCCATGTATGTGAAGTAAGTTGCTGAATATCAATTAAATATACTTTAGTTTAATTTAGTGACTACGTAGTCTTTTTTTTGTGGATTGATGGGTGGCGTGCGCGCTTTGTAGCGTCGGGTGGAGGCTGGGGCAAGTGACGTCAGGAGGCCTGAAGTGGAGTGGGCTGGCGCGAGCTGGAGTGAGCTGGAGTGTGCTGGAGTGAGCTGGAGTGAGCTGGAATGAGCTGGCGTGAGGTGGAGTGAGCTGGCGCGAGGTGAGGGCGGCTCGTTCATGGGCCCGCACCAGGCGCTCGACAGCGTCACATCAAGCTGTCATCTGGTGGTGATTGACTACACTGTCGCCAGGTCGGTGGCACGCCTTGACATCCACCTCGGCGACGCACAGGCAAGGGGCGAAAAGCCGTGGCGTGAAACGGCAAATCTGGTTAGCATGCGCCGTCCGGTAGTAGGGTAGGAGGCTCGTCGGGTGGACGAGCCTCGTGGGTCGCGATTCGGCTCACCTCGACCGGGCCTATCCATCTTGACGGGTCGTTGTACTCAGGCGGGAGCGTATTGTTATGTCAAAAGTGATCATCATCGGTGCCGGCGGTGTGGGCAGTGTCGTCGCTCACAAGTGTGCGCAGCTTGAATCGGTGTTTACCGATATCCTGTTGGCCAGTCGCACCGAGTCCAAGTGCAAGGCCATCGCCGAGCAGTTGCCGCGCCCGATTCGCACAGCCCAGGTCGACGCCGACAACGTCGCCGAGCTGACTGCCCTGCTCGAAGCCGAGAAGCCGGAGCTGGTCATCAACGTGGCGCTGCCCTACCAGGACCTGAGCATCATGGATGCCTGCCTGGCCGCTGGCGTGCACTACCTCGACACCGCCAACTACGAGCCGCTGGATACCGCCAAGTTCGAGTACAAGTGGCAGTGGGCCTACCAGGATCGCTTCAAGCAGGCCGGCCTGACCGCGCTGCTCGGCAGCGGCTTCGATCCGGGCGCCACCAACATGTTCACCGCCTATCTCGCCAAGCACTACTTCGACGAGATCGAGGAGCTGGACATCATCGACGTCAACGGCGGCGATCATGGCTACCCCTTCGCCACCAACTTCAACCCGGAGATCAACATCCGGGAGGTCAGCGCGGACTGCCGCCACTATGAAGATGGCGAGTTCGTTACCACGCCGCCGATGTCCAAGATGGCGCGTTTCAGCTGCCCCGAAGAGGTCGGTGACTACAACATCTACCGCCTCTACCACGAGGAGCTGGAGTCGCTGTCCAAGCACTTCCCGAGCCTCAAGCGCGCCCAGTTCTGGATGAGCTTCGGCGACAGCTACCTCAAGCACCTGGAGGTGCTGAAGAATGTCGGCATGACCGGCATCGAGCCGGTGGAGTATAACGGCCAGCAGATCGTGCCCATCCAGTTCCTGGCCAGCCTACTGCCCGACCCCTCCACCCTGGGTCCGCGCACCAAGGGCAAGACCTGCATCGGCACCGTGGTGCGCGGCAAGAAGGATGGCCAGGAAAAGGTCATGTACCTGTACAACATCTGCGACCACCAGGACTGCTACGCCGAGGTGAAGTCCCAGGCGATCTCCTACACCACCGGCGTGCCGGCGATGATCGGCGCCAAGATGATCCTCGAGGGCCACTGGAAGCGTCCGGGCGTGTGGAACATGGAGCAGTGCGATCCCGATCCGTTCATGGCCGACATGAACGAGTACGGTCTGCCGTGGAAGGTCATCGAGCTGGATCCGTCGTTCCGTCTGGACGTGCAGAAGGGCGAGGACCTCTAAGGCGTGGAGATCCTTCAGTTCACGGATATCACGCGGCTGGACGCCGAAGCGCTGCCGTCACCCTGCTACGTGGTGGACGAGGTGGCGGTGGAGCGCAACCTGGCGATCCTCGCCGAGGTCGCCGAGGCCAGCGGTGCCAAGGTGCTGTCGGCGCTCAAGGCTTTCAGCATGTGGCACTTCGCGCCGATGGTGTCGCGCTACTTGAGCGGCACCTGCGCCAGCGGCCTGCACGAGGCGCAACTCGGGCGTGAGCACTATGGTGGTGAGGTCCACGTCTTCGGCGCCGCCTACAGCGACGCCGATCTGGCCGAGATCCTCAAGATCGCCGACCATGTGGTGTTCAACAGCTCGGCCCAGTGGCGTAGGGCCCAGCCGCTGGTGCGCGAGGCGCTGGCGCGTCGTCCGGGGCTGCGCTTCGGGCTGCGTATCAATCCGGAGCACTCCGAGGGCGATGTGCCGATCTATGATCCCTGCGCACCGGGGTCGCGGCTCGGTATCCCGTTGTCCGAGCTCGACGAGCAGAGCCTCGACGGCATCAGCGGCCTGCACTTCCATACCCTGTGCGAGCATGACTTCCCGCCGCTCGAGCGTACCCTGGCGGCGGTGGAAGAGCGCTTCGGCCATCTGCTCGGGCGCATGCAGTGGGTCAACTTCGGCGGTGGCCACCATATCACCCGTCCCGACTACCAGCGCGACGACCTGATCCGCTGCGTGCGTGACTTCGCCGAGCGTCACCAGGTGCAGGTCTATCTGGAGCCCGGCGAGGCGATTGCCATCGGTTCCGGGGTGCTGGTGACCACGGTGCTGGACACGAGCTTCAATGCGCTGAACCAGGCGATCCTCGACACCTCGGCCACCTGCCATATGCCGGACGTGCTGGAGATGCCCTACCGCCCTGGTCTGCTGGGGGCGGGGGAGCCAGGCGAGTACCCGCACACCTATCGACTGGGCGGGCTGACCTGTCTGGCCGGGGACGTGATCGGCGACTACAGCTTCCCCGAGCCGCTTGAGATCGGCCAGAAGCTGATCTTCAAGGACATGTCCCACTACACCATGGTCAAGACCACCACCTTCAATGGCACGCGCCTGCCGGCCATTGCGGTGTGGAACTCAGAGACCGGTGAGCTCAGGGTGATCCGCGAGTTCGGCTATCAGGACTTCCGCGAACGCCTGTCCTGACGGCAGAGTGGAAGGTGCAAAGCCCAGGTCGGGGGCTGAGATTCGGGGCCGAGGTCAGGGCCTGATTCGGCTCTGAGGATTGAGACCGAGGTTCGAGTCCGAGGTTCTGGAGCTCGACTGACGCTGATCGTGGTATCGATTCGATCGGACCGTCTTCGCTGCGCAAGACGCCCGCCCCGTTCGGCACTGCCGAGCGGGGCGGGCGTCTTTTCGTCTGCGCCTTAAAAACCTTCGAGCACGATCTTGCCCTTGGCCTTGCCGCTCTCGATCAGCGCATGGGCGCGCTTGAGGTTGTCGGCGTTGATGGTGCCGTAGCTGTCGGTGGCGGTGGAGCGAACCCGCCCCGTGTCGATCAGCCCCGCCACCTTGTCGAGGATCTCGCCCTGTCGGGCGATATCGTCGGTGGTGAAGAGCGCGCGGGTAAACATCAGCTCCCAGTGGATCGACACCGCCTTGGGCTTGAACGGGGTGATGTTCAGCGTCTCTGGGTCATCGATCAGCCCGAAGCGGCCCTGGGGGGCGATCAACTCGGCCACCTGGGGGGCATAGTGCTCCGAATAGTTGGTCGAGAACACGAAGGCTGGCGCACCCAGGCCCAGTGCCTCGACCTGGTCGGGCAGCGGCTGGCTGTGGTCGATCACATGGTGGGCGCCGAGTTCCTTCACCCAGGCCTGGGTCTCCGGGCGTGAGGCGGTGGCGATGATCTGCAGGTCGGTCAAGGCGCGCAACAGCTGGATGGTGATGGAACCCACGCCGCCGGCACCGCCGATCACTAGCACCGCACGGGCGGCACCGGGGACCGGATCAAGCACCCGCAGGCGATCGAACAGCATCTCGAAGGCGGTCAGGGTGGTGAGCGGCAGCGCCGCTGCCTGGGCGGTGGGGATGGAGCGAGGCGCATGCCCGACGATGCGCTCGTCGACCAGATGGTACTCGCTGTTGGTGCCCGGGCGGGAGATATCGCCGGCGTACCAGACCTGGTCGCCCACGGCGAAGCGTGAGGCCTGGTCACCGACGGCGACCACCTCGCCGACCGCGTCCCAGCCGATCACCGCAGGCTGACCTTCTTCGGGTGCGCGGGCCTGGCGAATCTTGACGTCCACCGGGTTGACCGAAATCGCCTCGACCTTGACCAGCAGGTCAAAGCCGCTGGCCTGCGGAGTGTCGAGGGTCAGATCGACCAGGGCGTCGTCGCGGTCGATGGGGCCGGGGGCGTGGTAACCGATAGCTTTCATGGGATCTCCCGTTAGGTGTTCATCAATGGCAACACCTTAGCGTGCTATGGAGTCGTGAAACACCGGCGGCCGCCAAACACACTATTCGGAATTCCCGGACAATGGCTGGCTCAGGTGGCGACAGGTTTTCGCTTTCCTTGGCGTCAGGGACATGGCTACACTTGGCGTTTCCCATTGCCCACAGGACGTTGCATGGCAAGCTCGCGGCCCAGCTACGCAAGAATAAAGGAATATCTGCTGTCCGAGATCGAGAGCGGGGCCTACGTCGCCGGTGATCGAATCCCTGCCGAGAATGCGCTGGCTACCCAGTTTGGGGTCAGCCGCATGACCGCCAACAAGGCCATACGCGATCTGGTACAGAAGGGCTTGCTGGTGCGCCGGGTGGGGTCCGGTACCTTCGTCAGTCAGCGCAAGTCCGAATCGTCGCTGTTCGACATCCGTAATATCGCCGACGAGATCCGCCTGCGAGGCGGCGAGCACTCAAGCCAGATCATCGCCTTGAAGGAGGTGGCCGCATCCGAAGAGGTCGCCGTCTTTCTGGGGGTGAGGACCGGGACCCGGGTGTTCTACTCCGAGATCGTGCATCGGGAAAATGGCGTGGCGATCCAGCTCGAGCGGCGCCACGTCAACCCGAAGCTGGCGCCGGACTACCTGCAGCAGGACTTCGAGCGCCAGACGCCCAACGCCATCCTGGTGGCGCGTTATCCGGTCACCGATGTCGAGAACAGCGTCGAGGCGATGCTGCCAAGTGACGAGGAAGCGGCGCTGCTGGAGATGTCTCCCAGCGATGCCTGCCTGCTGGTGGTGCGGCGTACCTGGTCCGGGGAGCTGTTGATCAGCTACACCCAGCTTCTGCATCCCGGCAAGCGTTACAAGCTGAACGCCTCCCGCAATACCTGAAGTTCCCCTGGCGCATCGCCGCCGCTGTTCGGACGGCTTCCTTCGCAGGTCTTTGCTGTGAGGGTGGTGACGGCTGTGGCTTGGTGTCATGCAGCGCTCGCGTTTTCACCTCCCTCTCTCGGTGATCTCCCCCCCGGCAAGCTCTCTCGCCGAACTCCCTCCTATCACCCTGCTATCTCTCTGCTGTCTCTCTACTGGCAGCGCTGACGAACGCTTGGCGCCCGTCGTTCTCCCCCTCCCTGACGTTGCCCTCGATGACCATCTCTCGGGTTCCCGACGGGCTTCGGGGTGTCGTGCCGCGGACTCCCTCGACATCGGTGCGGGCCGTCGATGACGCTAGATGTATATACCAATATGTGCCACAAGCGCCTGGTGTCACCATTTATCATTAGACCTTGGTCGATAATTCTCAAGGCCTATATTTTAGAAAACGTTTAAAAAACAATAAATAAATTTCGTTCTGAGATTTTTGGCAAGAATGTCTGGGTGGAAAGCTGGCCACTTTAGCGATAGATATGTATATACATATTGAGCGGCCGTCAGCGCTCGATGTCACTGCCAACAACAAGACCGGAGGCAAGACGCTATGCAACCACTCAAGGGGATCACCGTCCTCGACCTGTCCCGGGTGCTCGCCGGGCCCTACTGCACCGCCATGCTGGCCGACCTGGGCGCCGAAGTGGTCAAGGTCGAGTCGGGGCAGGGCGATGACAGCCGTCATATTGCGCCTTACGTCGAGGGCGAAAGCCTGTACTTCTCGATGCTCAATCGTGGCAAGAAGAGCCTGTGTCTGAATCTCAAGGACCCCCAGGACCTGGAGCGCTTTCATCGGCTTTGCGAGCGCGCCGACGTGGTGGTGGAGAACTTCCGGCCCGGGGTGACCGAGCGCCTGGGGATCGACGAGGCGACGCTGCGTGCGCGCTATCCCCGTCTCATCTACTGCTCGATCTCCGGCTTCGGTCAGAGCGGTGCCATGCGCGCCAAGCCGGCCTACGACATCATCGCCCAGGCGCTGTCGGGCATGATGGCGGCCACCGGTCCCGATGGCGGCATGCCGACCCGCATCGGCGAGTCGCTGGGCGATGTGTGCGCCGGAATGTTCGCCAGCTGGTCGATCACAGCGGCGTTGTTCGCCCGTGAACGTGACCCCGAGCGCCAGGGCTGTCACTTGGATGTGTCCATGCTCGATTGCCTGTTCTCGATGCAGGTCACCAACCTGGCGCAGTTCGTCGCCAGCGGCCAGGCGCCTTCTCCTATCGGCAACCGCCATCCGCTGTCGGCGCCCTTCGACAGCTTCGAGGCCAACGATGGCCAGGTAATCATCGCGGTGATCAACAACACGCTGTTTTCTCGCCTGGTTGAGTGCATGCAGGCGCCAGAGCTCGCCGAGGATGCGCGCTTTGTCGACGACGAGCAGCGCTGTCTCCACCAGGCCGAACTCAAGTCGCTGATCGAAGACTGGACCGGCCAGTTCACCGTGGAGGAGGTCTGCGCGCGTCTCGATCAGGCGGGAGTGCCGGCGTCTCCGATCTGGAACATCGCCCAGCTTGCCGAATCCCGGCATGCCGAAGACCGCCAGCTGCTGCTCGATATGGGGCAATGGCGCTCGCCGGCTCAACCGGTGTTCTTCAATGGCCGACGGGTCGTCTGCGATCGCCCCGCGCCGACGCTTGGCCAACACAACGCCTGTCTCGAATCACAGCACCTCGACAAGGAGATCGACGCATGAACTTTACCTTCAATGAAGATGACATCGCCTTCCAGGACGCCGCTCACCGCGTCTGCGCTGAGGTGCTCAAGACCAATGCGGCGCGCTACGACGAAACGCGGGAGTTCTGCCGCGAGAGCCTCGACGCCCTGGGCGAGCTGGGCTTCTGGGGCATGAATCTGCCCGAGCAGTATGGCGGTGTGGAGATCTCGAGCATCGCCATGTCGCTGGCTGTGGAAGAGATCGCCTACCACTGCGCGGCCACCTGTTCATCGCTGACCGCTCACTTTCTGGCCACCGACTCGGTGCTGATCGGCGCCACCGAGGATCAGAAGCAGGCGCTGCTTCCCCAGTGTGCCAGTGGCGAGAAGCTGGGCGCCTTCGCCCTGACCGAGCCTGGGGCCGGCTCCAATCCCGCCGAGATGCGCACCCGGGCGGTACGCACCAGCGACGGCTGGCACCTGACCGGCACCAAGCACTACATCACCAACGGCGCCTTCGCCGACTTCCTGGTGGTCTACGCCAAGACCGACCCCGATCAGGGCCACCGCGGCATCTCGGCCTTTCTGGTCGACCGCCACACCGCGGGTCTCGAGTTCTCGAGTCCCGAGAAGACCCTGGGCCTGCGCGGTAGCCATATCTACGAGATCGGCTTCGACTGTGTGCTGCCATTGGATGCCTTGATGGGCGAGGAGGGGGCCGGATTCGCCACCGCCATGGAGGTGCTGGATCGCGGTCGGGTCGAGGTGGCGGCGATGAGCGTCGGTATCTCGCGGGCCGCTCGGGATGCGTCGCTGGCCTGGTCGAAGGAGCGCATCGTCGGTGGCAAGCCGCTGTGCCGGCACCAGGGCATCCAGTGGATGCTGGCCGAGATGCACGCCCAGCTCGAGGCCGCCAAGCTGGTGACCTACAAGGCGGCGGACGCACGTGACTCCGGCCAGCGCTTCAGCCTGGAGTCGGCGGTGGCCAAGCTGGTGGCCTCCGAGGCAGCGGCCAAGGTCACCGACGCCGCGGTGCAGGTCCACGGCGGCTACGGCTACATCTCCGACCTGCCGATCGAGCGCTACTACCGTGACGCCCGCATCACCCGCATCTTCGAGGGCACCTCGGAGATCCAGAAGATCATCATCGGCCGTGCCATCACCGCCTGACCGCCCAGCAAGGGAGATAGCCCATGAAAATCCTTGTCGCGGTCAAGCGCGTCATTGATCACAACGTCAAGATCCGGGTCAAGCCGGACCACTCCGGCGTGGACCTCACCAACGTCAAGATGGCCCTGAACCCGTTCTGTGAAATCGCCGTGGAGCAAGCGGTTCGCCTCAAGGAGGCCGGCGTGGCCAGTGAGGTGCTGGTGGTCAGTGCCGGGCCGAAGGCGGTGCAGGAGCAGTTGCGCACGGCGCTGGCCCTCGGCGCCGACCGTGCCCTGCACATCGACACCGAGGTCGCGCTGGAATCGCTGGCGGTGGCGCACCTGCTCAAGGCGGTCGTCGAGCAGGAGCAGCCGGAGCTGGTACTGCTCGGCAAGCAGGCCATCGACAGTGACAACAATCAGACCGGCCAGATGCTGGCCGCCCTCGGCGGCATGCCCCAGGGCACCTTCGCTTCCGCCCTGGAGGTAGAGCAGGGCCAGATCAAGGTCACCCGCGAGATCGACGGCGGCCTCGAGACCCTGTCGCTGGCGCTGCCGGCGGTCATCACCACCGACCTGCGCCTCAACGAGCCTCGCTACGCCAAGCTGCCGGACATCATGAAGGCCAAGAAGAAGCCCCTGGCCGTGACCACGCCCGACGCCTTGGGCGTCGACGTCAGCCCTCGGCTCAGGCTCAAGGCGGTCGAGCCGCCGCCCGAGCGGCAGGGCGGCATCAAGGTGGCCTCGGTGGCCGAACTCGTGGACAAGCTCAAGAACGACGCCAAGGTGATCGCATGAAGATTCTGGTCGTGGGGGAACATCATCAAGGACAGCTCGGCGAGGCCACCGCGCGGGTAGTCGCCGCCGCCCGACAGATCGCACAGACCGCAGCAGACCCAAGCGACGTCGATATCGATGTGTTGGTGGCAGGCGAGGGCGTCGCGGGCATCGCCGAGGCAGCGGCAAGGCTTGAAGGCGTAAGCCGGGTGCGGCTGGCCGATCAGGCGAGCCTTGCCCATCAACTGGCCGAGCCAATGGGAGATCTGGTGTCGGCGCTGGTCGGGGACTACACCCACGTGCTGGCGGCGGCATCGACCAGCGGCAAGAACGTGCTGCCGCGGGTAGCGGCGCTTGCGGATGTCGCCCAGCTCTCCGAGGTCATCGCGGTCGAGTCCGCCGATACCTTCAAGCGGCCGATCTACGCCGGCAACGCCATCGCCACGGTACAGAGTCTGGACCCGGTCAAGGTCATCACCGTGCGGGTCACCGCCTTCGAGGCGGTGGCCGAGGTCTCAAGCGCAGCACCCATCGAGTCCGTCGACATCGCCATCGTCAATCAGCACTCGCGCCTCGTCGGCGAGACCCGGGCGGTGAGCGAGCGCCCGGAGCTGGGCGCTGCCAGGGTGGTCATCTCCGGCGGTCGCGGCATGGGCAGCGGTGACAACTTTGCCCTGCTCGAAGGTATCGCCGATACCCTTGGCGGCGCCATCGGGGCGTCGCGGGCGGCGGTGGACGCCGGCTTCGTGGCCAACGACCTGCAGGTGGGGCAGACCGGCAAGGTGGTCGCGCCGGAGCTGTACATCGCGGTGGGTATCAGCGGCGCCATCCAGCACCTGGCAGGGATGAAGGACTCGAAGGTCATCGTCGCCATCAACAAGGACGAGGAGGCGCCGATCTTTCAGGTCGCCGACTACGGTCTTGTCGCGGACCTGTTCCAGGCACTGCCCGAACTCGACCAGGCACTGGCCGAGCGCTGACGCAGCTGGCCACAGTTCCGTGCTTAACGGCGCTGGCCATTCAACCCCTGAATATCATCCGTTCCGCTGGCGCCGATGACGGCGCCGGCACCACCGAGCATCCGCCCCTGCGGGCGGTGCTCATCCCAAGCCCCACTGGAGACACAACATGAACAATCCCAAGGTGGCAGCCCCTCCACGCAGCGCTGGCGTGACCTCGCTGGTTGGCAGCCTGATTGGCCTTTGCATCTTCTTTTTCCCCTTCCCGACGGCAGATGGCGCGCTGAAGATCCCGCTGGTGATCATCATCGACTATCTGAAGTCTTCGCTCGGCGGGGCCCTCGAGTATCTGACGCTTGGCCTGGTCGCCCTGTTGTGTGTGACCTGGCTGCTGTCACGCCTGGTGGCTTCCTCCGGGGCGCCGTCTCCATGGCGCCAAGCCGTCGCCGCCTACCATGAGAAGGATGGCACGATGACCGGGCTGACCTTCCTGCTGGCGGCGGTGTTCACCTTCATGCTGGTGTTCCAGATCGGGCCCGACTGGCTGCTGCACAAGGATGTCGGTGGGCTGGCGCTGTACCTGGGGGGCAGCGTCTTTCTGACCGTGGCCATCGCCGGCCTGTTTGTGCTGTTTCTGACCGAGTTCGGCTTCCTGGAATTTGTCGGCACCCTGATGGAGCCCTTGATGCGTCCGCTCTATCGTCTGCCGGGCAAGTCTGCGGTGGACGCGGTTGCCTCCTTCGTCGCCGCCCCGGCGGTGGGCATCTTCATCACCAACAAGCTCTATCTGGAAGGCCACTATACTCAGCGGGAGTCGGCCAGCATTGCCACCAACTTCAGTATCTGCAGCCTGGGCTTCTTCGCCCTGCTGGCGTCCATCGGCGGCATCATGGCTTACCTGCCGCACATGATCATCGTCTCCTTCATCATCAACTTCACCCTGGCGGCGCTGATGGTCAGGATTCCGCCGTTGTCGCGCAAGCTCGACGTCTACCATCAGGGCAACACCCAGACGGCTCAGGATCTTGAGGTTTCCAGTGATGGACACATCCTGGCCCGTGCCTGTGGCGCCGCCGCCGAGCGCGCCTCCCAGACTCGGCTCGATGTGTTCTACAAGGGCTTCTGGGAGGCCATCACCTTTGCCCAGAAGATCGTCGCCTACATCCTGGCCATCGCCACCCTGGCGCTGCTGCTGGCGACCTACACCCCGGTATTCGACTACCTGGGCGTGCTGGTGGAGCCGTTGATCTCTGCGCTTCAGCTGCCGGATGCCAGCGCCATTGCCCCCACCGTGCTGGTGTCGATCGCCGAGATCGCGCTGCCGGCGATCATCATCTCCGGCGCCGACGTCGACCCCATGGCGGTGTTCTTCGTGTGCACCCTGTCGTCGGTGCAGATCATCTTCTTCACCGAGAGTGCCAACGCCATGCTGGAGTCGGACATCCCGCTGACGGTGCGTGACCTGGTCGTGGTATTCCTGCTGCGCACCCTGGTGGCCATGCCCATGGTGGCGCTGGCGACCCACCTGCTTTTCTAGCCTAACCCTGTTGTGCCGCCCATTGGCGCTTCCGTCCTCCGTCGGCAGCGCCTTTTTCATGTCGGGCGCAAGGCGCAGGCCATACGTTAGGGTGGGGATAGGCGAGGCTGCCGGCGTGGTGCAGTCGATGGCTTTGCAAGAAAACCGAAAACTGATTGCGCCGCTTGCCGGCTTATCGTCGGCACAGGGCTGCACTAGCATGGGGGAAAACATGTCGCCGCACCGTTATCCGGTGACCGGCGCCGCCAGGAGATTGCCATGAAGACGATATTGATCACCGGGTCCACCGATGGGATTGGCCTTGCCACCGCCAGCGAGCTGGCGCGCCAGGGCCATCGCGTCATCCTGCACGGACGCAACCCGGACAAGCTCGCGGCGGCCCGTGAGCAGCTGGCTGTGATCTCGCAAGGCGAGGTGCCCGCAGGGCATGTCGCCGACCTATCACGCCTGGCCGAAGCGGCGGCGCTGGCGGCGGAGGTCGAGCAGAGCGATGAGCGCATCGATGTGCTGATCAACAACGCCGGGGTCTACCGCACCCCGGACACCCGTACCGCAGACGGCCTCGATGTGCGATTTGCGGTCAATACCCTGGCGCCCTATGTGCTGGCCCGTCGCCTGGCGGCTTTGCTCGGAGACAAGGGGCGGGTGGTCAATCTGGCTTCTGCCGCCCAGGCGCCGGTGTCGCTGGCGGCGCTTGCCGGCACCGCCGACGCCGACGGTGACTTCGACGCCTACGCCCAGAGCAAGCTGGCGCTGATCATGTGGACCCGCGACCTGGCCGCCAGGTCCAGTGCCGCTGATCCCATGGTGGTGGCGGTCAACCCCGGCTCCTTGCTGGCCAGCAAGATGGTCAAGGAAGGCTTTGGCGTGGCCGGTAACGACCTGTCCATCGGCGTCGACATTCTGGTGAAGGCGGCGCTGTCCGAGGAGTTCGTCAACGCCGGCGGCCAGTACTACGACAACGATGGCAAGGGCTTCTCGTCACCGCATGCCCACGCCATGGACGATGGCCGATGCCGTCGCCTGGTCGAGGCCATGGAAGAGGTGCTGGAGCACTGCCTGGGCTAGGCCTTGGTTGTTTGGCCCCAGTGCACAAGATAAAGCCCCCGCTCACCGTGAAGGCGAGCGGGGGCTTTTGGTTGCCTGCTGTTCAAGGCTCGTTAGGGGGTCTGAAATTCGCCGCTGGAGGTGGTCGCTTTCTCGGTGGACGACGTCGTGCGCCAGATGGCGATATTGGCGTAGCCGTAGAACAGCGAGATGGCGATGACCAGCATGTGATACCAGAGGAAGGGCAGGTAGGCCATGGTGGATACGCCGAGGGTGGTGGCCATGAACACGCCGCCATCGGTCCAGGGCACCATCGGGGTGGTCACGGTGCCACCGGCTTCGGCGTTGCGCGACAGCACCCGACGATCGATGCCCTGGTCGTCGTAGTTCTTCTCGGTGATGGTGCTGGCGGTGATCAGCGAGACGTAGGCGGCGCCCCCGAAGAAGTTGCCGAAGAAGCCACCGAGCATGGTCGACAGGGTCAGCCGGCCCGGGTTGTTGGCCCAGCGCAGGAAGCCGTTGCTGATTGCCTTGAGGATGCCGACCCGGTCCATCAGGCCACCGAGGCCCAGGGCGAAAAGGATCAGTGCCACCACGCCGAGCATCGACTGGATGCCGCCGCGATTGAGCAGTGTATTGAGGAATTCCACATCGGAGGCCATGGCGTTGCCGTCATAGGCGATGCGAATGGCATCGACCGGAGACACGTCCTGGGCCCACCAGGCGCAGATGCTGCCCAGCACGGCGCCGAAGGTGATTACCGGGATGGCGGGGAATCGGCGCGTCAGCAGGCCGATCACGATCACCGCCGGCAGCAACAGCCAGGGGCTGATGGTGAAGTGGGTCTCCAGCGCCTGCATGGCGACGGTGGCACGGGAGGTGTCGACGTCGCCGTCGATAAAGAAGAAGCCGACCACCAGAAACAGCACGCCGGCGATCAGGATTGCCGGTGCACTGACCAGCATCATCGAGCGGATATGGTCGATCAGGTTTACCTTGCACAGCGAGGCGGTCATCACGGTGGTATCGGACAGCGGCGACATCTTGTCGCCGACGTAGGCACCGGAGATCACCGCGCCGGCGACCAGCGGCAGCGGGATGCCGAAGCTGTGGCCGATGCCCATCATGGCGACACCGGCGGTGCCTGCGGTACCGAAGGAGGTACCAGTGGCCAGCGAGGTGAGGGCACAGATGATGAAGGCGGCGAACAGGAAGATCTGCGGGTCCATCACCGTCAGACCGTAGTAGATGATGCTCGGCACGATGCCACCGGCGATCCAGGTGCCGATCAGGGCGCCGACGGTGGTCAGCACCAGTACGGCTTCCATGCCGTTGTGAATGCCGTTGATCAGTCCTTCCTGCATGCTGGCGTAGCGGATCTTGAGCCTGACGCCCAGCGCCATGACCAGAAACCAGGAGGCGAACAGGGCAAGCTGGATGGGCAGGCCAAGGACATTGATGCTCAAGAACATGATGGCGATGAAGCCGATCATGACGGCCAGAACCTCGGCCATGCCGGGCAGGCGGATGGGGGTGGAAGACGACGTCATGGGATCTCCTTTGGTGTTGTTGTGGGTTCTGCGGTGCAGGGGCTGAGCGGTCATGCTCAGAAGCGCTCGAGCCGATAGGGCGACAGTGGCGGGAGTGGCGATAGTGGCGGGAGTGACACCGGGCCGGATCCGGTCGCTGGGCCCTTCCGCCCCGTCGCCAGGCGGGCGACAAGCTGTGCCGTCACAGCGGCCTGGGTCAGTCCCAGATGGTGGTGCCCGAAGGCCAGCAGCACGCGGCCGTCCCGGGCGCTGTCGATGATCGGCAGCGAATCGGGAAGGGAAGGGCGAAAGCCCATCCAGGGCTTGGCATCGGTGGCGTCCAGGTCGTGCTCGAACAGACCCTGGCTCAGGCGGTGGAGCTGCCAGGCGCGGGCCATGTTGGGGGGGCGCTTGAGGCCGGCGAATTCGACAGTGCCGGCCAGGCGCAGGCCGTCACTCATCGGCGTCATGATGAAGCGGCGCTCCAGCGAGGTGACCGCCACTGGCAATCGGTGCCGCTCTGCCGGCAGCATCAGGTGATAGCCACGCTCGGTATCCAGTGGCACCCGGCGACCGCTGAGGTCTGCGGCCAGGCGGGCCGAGTGGGCGCCGCAGGCCAGCAGTACCCGTTCACAGTCCAGCGCCCCCGAATCGGTCTGGAGGCTGACGCCCTGGCCATGGACACGGGCAGTGCGTACCTCCGCCGTGGCGAAGGTAACGCCTTCCTGGCGGGCGGCGTCGACCAGGGCAGCGGTGATGGCGGCGGGGTCGACCACATGAGCGGTGGCGGGGAAGAATAGGCCACCACGGAGCTTGGCCGAGAGGGACGGCGCGAGCTCGCGTATGGCGTCACCCGACCAGGATTCGAGGGCTACCCCCTGGGCCGACATGGCGGCGGCCAGGTGGTCGATCCGAGGCTTTGACTGGTCCTGCTCATAGACCAGCAGCGAGCCGTCCTCCTTCATCAGATGGCGGCCATCGATCGATTCGAGCAGCTTGCGCCAGGCGTCCAGGCTGGCCTCGTTGAGGGCACGAATCCCGGCCACGCTGTTGGCGTAGGGGGCAGAGCGCAGGTTCAGCAATAGACGAGTGAACCAGGGCAGGGCGCGGGGCAGGTAGCGCCAGTCCAGTCGCAGCGGCCCCATCGGATCACGCAGCATGGCGGGAAGCTGCGTCAGGATCGAGGCGTCGGCGATGGGAAAGACCTGCTCGGTGGCCATATGCCCGGCGTTGCCGTATGACGCCCCCATGCCGGGAGCCTGACGATCCAGTACCTGCACCGAAAAGCCCTGGCGGCGCAGCTCGAGTGCGCAGGCGAGGCCGATGACGCCAGCACCGATCACGGTAATGCGCGTGTCGCCGGGTTGGCGGTCTTGTCGCGAGCCGGGTGAACCCATGGTTTGCCTCTGCAGCGTTTGTCTTTGTCGATTGTATAAAATATAAGATAGGTGCCCTTTCGGATCAATAGCGGCGATATTCAACGTTGGCGTTATCCGCTGGGACGGTCTGCATGGGCGATACACTGAGGGGGAGCGCATGAACGACGTGCTGGGGCCGGAGCGCAAAGGAATGCGCCGTGTTCGGGGCGCATGAAAAACCGCGCCGTGTTCGGGGCGCCTGGAAATCCGCGCCGGGTTCGGGGCGCCGTGAAAGCCGCGCTGGGGTTGGAGCGCAAAGGAATGCGCCGTGTTCGGAGCGCAGAAAACCTGCCAAGGGGATGGAGCGTCAGGACGGTGCTTTCAGGGCAGGGACTTGAACAAGCCAGCGCAGGAGGAAACGTTGATGACAGGCGGCTGGCGCCGACGGGGGCGATAACGCCACTGGCATGCCAAGGGCGACGACCGCGAAAGCGGGCAGCTCACCCGCGGACGTTCAGGGGGCTATGGCGTTGACGCCAGGGTTCTAGCGAGTCGGCGCCCGCAAGGCGCCGACAGGGCAAGCACAAGGGGAGGGATGGCGCTTCAGTCTGCGTCGCCGCGCTGGGCGCGTTCTTCGAGCAGGGTCACGATGCCTTCACAGGCTTCCTGAATATGGCGCTGGAGCAATTCGCAGGCCTCGTCGGCCTTGCCCTGACGGGCGAAGTCGAGCAGCCCATGGTGTTCGCGCTCGGCCTTTTCGATCTCCTGGGTGTAGAGCAGTTGCATGCGGATGTAGCGATCCGACTTGGTGTTGAGCTGACTGATCAACGCCAGGGTTTCGGGCAACCTGGCCGGTGCATAGAGGGCCTGGTGGAAGGCGAAATTGTACTCGCTCCAGTTGTCGATCTCGCCGCCGCTGTTCAGGGCATCGTCGTACTTCTCGAGGATGCGCTCTGCCTTGAGCAGGTCGTCTTCCGTCAACTCGCTGATGGCATGGCGCAGGACGTAGGTCTCGAGCAATACTCGCAGGTCGAACAGCTCGCGAATCTTGGCGACCGACAGTTCGGTGGTAAAGGCACCGCGGTGGGCATGGAACTCGACCAGCCCTTCGGACTCCAGGGTCAGCAGGGCTTCGCGCACGGGAATACGGCTGACGTCATAGTCCTTTGCCAGGGCATCCTGGCGCAGCTGGGTTCCCCCCTGGAACTCTCCGCCCAGGATACGCCTGCGCAGGTCATCCGCGACGAACTGTGCGCGTGTCTTGAAAGTCGCCATAGCCTCTCTCTGCCCATCGGATGTTATTGCACACTGTATACAAACCGCGATGAATGTCCATGGGCAGGCGGCGGCCCCCGGGGGCCGCCGCCTGGGCAAGGGACCTGATTCAGGCCTCGCGCTTGCCGTCGACCAGGCGGCCAAGGGCCCAGGGGTTGTCGTCGCGCAGTGCCTGGGGCAACAGCGCTTCGGGCAGATCCTGATAGCACACCGGGCGCAGGAAGCGCTGGATCGCGGCGCTACCCACCGAGGTGGTTCGGGCGTCGGAGGTGGCGGGGAAGGGGCCACCATGCACCATGGCGTGGCATACCTCGACCCCGGTTGGCCAGCCGTTGACCAGGATACGTCCGGCCCGGCGTTCGAGGATCGAAAGCAGGCCGCGGGCCGTCTCGGTATCGCCGTCGTCCATCTGCAGGGTGGCGGTCAGCTGGCCCTCGAGACCTTCGGCCAGCGCCTTGACCTCACTTGTATCGGCACACTCCAGCACCAGGGAGGTCGAACCGAATACCTCGGCCTGTAGTGCTTCGTCGCCGAGAAAGTCACTGGCCGTGGCCACGAACAGACCCGTCTGACACTGATTGACACCTTCGCCTTGCGGCCCACGTGCGATTTCTCGGACCTTGTCGCTGTCGCCAAGGGTCTCTACGCCCTGGGTGTAGGCGTCATGGATGCCCGGGGTCAGCATGGTCTGGGCGCCCGAGGCCTTGACGGCGTCGGCGGCTGACTCAATAAAGGCGTCCAGGGCCTCGCCCCTGACCGCGATCACCAGCCCCGGGTTGGTGCAGAACTGTCCTGCGCCCATGGTCAGCGAGCCGACAAAGCCCTCGCCGAGGTCCTTGCCACGGGCCTTGAGCGCCTCGGGCAGCAGGAACACCGGGTTGATCGAGCTCATCTCTGCGTAGAAGGGGATGGGGTCCGGTCGGCGCTGGGCGCTTTGCCACAGGGCCATGCCGCCAGAGCGAGAGCCGGTGAAGCCGGCTGCCTTGATGCGGCGGTCCTCGACCAGCGCCTGGCCTACCACGCGGCCGGAGCCGAAGATCAGCGAAAACACGCCTTCGGGCAGCTCGCACCGGGCCACCGCCTGTTGTACTGCGCGGCCGACCAGCTCCGACGTGCCGGGGTGGGCCGAGTGAGCCTTGACCACCACCGGGCAGCCAGCGGCCAGGGCCGAAGCGGTGTCGCCGCCGGCCACCGAGAAGGCCAGCGGAAAGTTGCTGGCACCGAACACCGCGACAGGCCCCAGGGCGATCTGACGCTGACGCAGGTCGGCACGGGGCATGGGCTGGCGTTGTGGCTGGGCAGGGTCGATGCGAACGTCGAGCCATTCGCCCGCGCGTACGGTGTCGGCAAACAGTCTGAGTTGTCCGCAGGTGCGTCCGCGCTCGCCGGCAAGGCGGGCCTGGGGCAGGCCGGTTTCCTGCATGGCGCGCTCGATCAGCGCATCGCCGAGTGCCTCGATTTCCGATGCGATGGTCTCGAGAAAACGGGCGCGTGTCTCGAGCGTGGTTTCGCGGTAGTCATCGAAGGCGGCCTCTGCCAGGGCGCAGGCGCGCTCCACCTCGGCCTGGCTGCCGCCCGGGTAGGCCGGCTCCAGGCGCTTGCCGGTGGCGGGGTCGATGGCGTGGATCGGCGCCTGGCTGCCAGTCACGGCGTCCTGTCCGATCAGCATCTTGCCTTCCAGTGTCATTTGACTCTCCTGTCGAGGGGGAAGTGCGGGAAGCGGCATGGGTGAGAGGGGTGTTGTGCCAACGCCCCTGTCGCCCATGCCGAACACAACAGGAGGCCCGGCGTCGAGCGAGCCTCCCCGGTGGTTTCAGGACATGTCGGGCTTCAGGACAGGTCGAGCGAGGCTGACCAGCCGGCGTACCAGGTGCGGAAGAGGTCGTACTGGGTCTCGACGTAGCGACGCTGGGCATCACTGAGGGCGTCGCTCTCGTTGAAGTGCAGGCGATACTCTTCGTCACCGTTGAGCACCATCAGGTGCTTGTAGTAGAGCACCAGGTCGGCACCTTCATCGAAGGAGGACAGCACTCCCAGGGCCTGCTCGAGTTCCTGGGCCCGGCGGCGGGCCTCGACATCGCCCTTGGCAGCCTTCTTGCTGAGGGCCACCAGCGTCAGCACCTCGTGGGGCAGAGCATTACCGATGCCGGTGATGGCGCCGGTGGCGCCGCAGTTGACGAAGCCATGGAAGACGGTGGTGTCGACGCCGACCATCAGGGTGACCTGATCATCCTGGGAGGTGATGTGCTCGGCGGCGTAGCGCAGGTCATCGGCGCCACCGAATTCCTTGAAGCCGATCAGGTTGGGATGCTGGCGACGCAATTCGAAGAACAGGTCGGCGCGGGTGGCAAAGCCATAGTAGGGGCTGTTGTAGATGACCGCGGGGAGGTCCGGCGCGGCGTCCAGGATCGCGGCGAAGTGTGCCTTCTGGGCGGTCAACGAGGTGCCGCGAGACAGCACCCGGGGAATCACCATGAGGCCATGGGCGCCGACCTTGGCGGCGTGGGCCGCGTGGGATACCGCTTCGCGGGAATTGACCGCGCCGGTGCCGACGATGGTGGGGATGCCGGCTTCCACCAGGCGGGCGACGCCTTCCTGGCGCTGGGCCTCGGTCAGCAGCGGCCAGTCGCCCATGGAGCCACAGTAGACCACGCCGCTCATGCCGGCCTCGATCAGTTCACGGCCCTTGGCGACCAGGGCGTCGAAGTCGGGCTGGCGGTCCTTGGTGCACGGGGTCATCAGGGCGGGGATGCAGCCGGTGAAGATATTGTCGTTCATGTCGGGTCCTTGAGTGGGACGATGTCACGGGTCAGGGAGGCGCCGCCCTTCTTGGGCAGCCGCCGGTGGGTAAAAACGTCAATGGCCGTCGTCGGGTACTGGGGCGCCAGCCGCTGGGGCTTCAGCCGCCGATGCCCCAGGCGAAGGGGTCTTGCTCGTCGATCAGCAGGGTGCTGTCGGCGCTCATGAAGGCGCGTCCGGTGATGCTGGGGCGAATCTGATCGCCCTGCCATTCATAGCTCGCCTCGAACAGGCCGCCGCAGACGCTGGCCTGGCGCCAGCGTTCGCCGGGAGCGAGCTTGCCGTCGGCGGCCAGGCACGCCAGCTTGGCGCTGGTGCCGGTACCGCAGGGGGATCGGTCGTAGGCTTTGCCGGGGCACAGCACGAAGTTGCGGCTGTCGGCCTCGTCGTCATCGGCGAACAGCTCGATGTGGTCGATTTCGCCACCGTCATCGCCGGTGATGCCCTGGCCTGCAAGCGCCTGACGAATGGCCCAGGTGTAGCCGGTCAAGGTCTCCACATTGTCCAGGGCGATGCGCTGGCCATGGTCGCTGACCAGAAAGAACCAGTTGCCGCCCCAGGCAATGTCGCCATGGACCATGCCGTGGCCGGGCACTTCCACCGCGACCTGCCGGCGGTAGCGGTAGGAGGGGACGTTGCGTACGGTCACGGCACCGTCGGCATGCAAGGTCGCCTCGACCTGGCCCACCGGCGTGTCGATGCGGTGGTCGCCGGGGCTGAGGTGGCCCAAGTGATGCAGCGAGGCGACCAGGCCGATGGTGCCGTGGCCGCACATGCCCAGGTAGCCGGCGTTGTTGAAGAAGATCACCCCGCAGGTTGCGTCCGGAGATACCGGCTCACAGTAGAGTGCGCCGACCAGCACGTCGTGGCCGCGGGGCTCCAGCATCACCGCGCGGCGCCAGTGGTCGTGTCGGTCGCGCAGACAGTCGCGTTTCTCGGCCATGGTGGCGCCGGCAAGCGTCGGAAAGCCGTCCATGACCAGGCGCGTGGGCTCGCCGGCGCTGTGGGAATCGATGACGTGTACGCGTTGCATGGAGTACCCCGGTTTGTTGTCGGTTGTGGTGATCGACGATCATCTGGGCGTCGTTGATCAGGTTTTATATTTTATACAATCTTCAAGAGGCGTTGTGAAGTCATCAAAGAGGATTCTTTGCGGGGGCTGGCGCGAGCAGGAAGAGCGGCAGGCACAGGAAAGACCGGGAGGCCGGCGCGGAAGGACAGCGGTGGGGTACGAAGGGCGAGCAGCAGGCACAAAAAAGGCGAGGGGCAGGGCCCTCGCCAAGTCGTCAAAAGGAGGGGGCTGGTGTCATTGAGCGGTGATCACGCTCATCACCAGGTTGCCGTCGACCTTGACCGGGCCGTCTTCGCTGGCGCCCAGGGTGTATTCGAAGATGCCGGTCTGCATGCCGCCGTCCTCGCCGTGGAGCATCAGCATCAGATGTTCGCCGCTGCTGACCTCTTCAGTCAGGATGGCCGCGATATCGGTGTTCTCACCGGCCTTGAGCGGGGCGTGACCGACAACGCGCCCTGGTTTGTGGCTTTCGTCGGTACGGTGGACGACCAGCCAACCGTTGTTCTCGGCGACGATGCGATCGGCGGTGACGGTGCCGCTCTCCACCGACTGATCTTCGGCCCAGACGCCGAGATGGCCGGCTTCGTCCATCTCTCCATGGTGGGCGGCCTGGGCGCCGGTGGCCAGGGTGGCCGCGCCGACGAGGAGGGCTGAGGTGATGAGGGTACGTGCTGCCAATGGCTTGAACATGGTGATGGTCTCCTGGTGTTGCTGATTGGCTTGCCGAAGGTGCTCCACGACAGGATGGCTGCCGAGTTGATAACAGCTACGTGCCGATGCCACGGTGGGTTTCAGGTCATCGAAAAAAAATGTTGTGCCCTGACGCCAAGGCGAGAGCCGACGTCCAGATAAAAAAGGCCACTCGAACGAGTGGCCAAGCAGGGAAGTCGTGGTGCGGGGCGTACGCCTCGAGGGTGTCGAAACGCATGCCCGCCACGATGACCCCGCCATCGGCCGTTGCCGGTGGCGGGGTCATCGACTAGCTACGCAGGGGAGGCGAAAAGGTTTCAGTGAGGACTGAAATTCTCAGAGACGCTGGCCGCCGCTGGGCTCGGTGGGGTACAGGTAGCCGTGGATAGCGGGGCCGGTAGGCTGGCCGGTGGGCGAGCCACCCGGAGGCTCGACGCTGATGCCAAAGGTGGCATGCTTCAGCAATTCAGGTTCGTAGTCGCGCAGGGCGGCCTGGTCGAGGCTCAGGTCATCGTCGAGTACACCGACGGACCGGGGAGCGGAGCCCAGATCATCATGCTTGATCCAAAGTTGATAGGAGCGGTCGGGCAGAGGTTCGGCGCTGACCGGGCGGACATGCAGGCGGCGCTGCTCCAGGTTGACGCTGAGCATGAAGGCGGGCTGGCGATCGTCCTGCTGGAACACCGCCACAAAGTTGGACTCACTGGTGGACGGCGACGGCTGTGCCAGCAGCACCGCCGCCAGGATGACCGCCGCGGCGCTGGACAGGCCGGTGGCGGCCTTCCAGAAGGCCAGGCGGCGGTGCAGCGGCGTGACGCTGGCGGTGCTCGGGGGGGCGTTGGGCGCCGTATCGCCACGCGCGGCGTCCTCGATGGCCTTGATGCGTTGCTGGATAAGCGGCAACAGGTCCGGGCCCGGGGTGAGGTCCTGGATCTCGTCGGCCAGAGGCGCCAGTCGGCTCTCCCATTCACCGATACGCTGCTCGAGTTCGCTGTCGTGTTGACGCTGGCGGCGCACCCTGTCGCGCTCGTCACGATCCAGGGTGCCCAGCACGAACTCGGCGGCCAGCATGTCCTTGTCGTCGCGGTCGCTCATGATCCCAGGCACCCCTTGAGTTGTTTCAGTGCACGATGCAGCCAGGTCTTGACGGTATTGACCGGCTGGTCGAAGTGGCTTGCCAGTTCGGCCCGCGACCAGCCCTCCAGATAGGCCAGGCGCACCATTTGCTGCCGGCTCTCTTCCAGTTCATCAAGGCACAACGTCAGCTGTGTCGACGTCTCGTCCTGGTGACGCTGATCGTAGGCGGAGGGCGTCTCGGCGACCCAGTTCTCGAGGATACTGTCGCTCTCGGTGGGCCGTGTCGGTGCCTTGCGTAGCTCGTCGATGGCCGCATTGCGGGCGATGGTCACCATCCAGGTGATGGCGGAGGCGCGCTCGCTCTCGAAGCGTCCGGCCTTCTGCCAGATGGTCACGTAGACCTCCTGGATGACATCGTTGGCCCAGGCCTGCTGCTTCAAGATACGTAACACCGTGCCGAAGAGTTTCGCCACGCTGGCCTCGTACAACTCGGCGAAGGCCTCCCGGTCCTTGTCGGCGACTCTGGACAGCAGATGAACCAGCCGCTCCGGGGAGGACAGCGGCGGGGATTCCTGGTGCGCCGGGGGCGGGGCGCGAAAGGCATTGGACATGGCGGCGATCTCTGAGCTGCGGAGTGTTGTTGTCGTGGTGGCTGAAGGGTGACGCTGCCTGACCGGCAAGGTCAAGCAGCCTGTATCGACGGTATCGGGCTGCCGTTTAGACGATGCCAGTGGGGTGGGAAGGTCTGCCTTCAGGCTCGAGCCCGGATAGGCGGGCCTCGCGCACCGGCGTATCCCGGGTGACGTGTCGGGGTTCCGCTGCGGCCGCTGACACGAGGTGACCCTTGGCCAACAGTGCCTTGAGCTCTTCGGCCGGGACCGGTTTGCTGAACAGGTAGCCCTGGTACTCGTGGCCCTGCAGCTGGCGGATAAAGGCCAGCTGTTCTTCGCTCTCGACACCTTCTGCGATGATATGAAGCCCCAGGCACCTGGCCAGCGAGATCACCGCCTGGACGATGGCCGCGTCCTGTTCGCAATCGACCACGCCTTGCATGAAAGTGCGGTCGATCTTCAGACGGTCCACGGGCAGATACTTCAACTGGGTCAAGTTGGAATAGCCGGTGCCGAAATCATCGATGGACAGCAGCACACCCATGTTGCGCAGGGTACTCAGTACTTCCAGGGCGCGATCAGGGTTCTGTACCAGGGTGCTTTCGGTCAGTTCGAGTTCCAGCAGGTGAGGGGGAAGCTCCGATTCGGCAAGCGCAGCCTCGATGGTGGCCACGAAGCCGCGATGATTGAGCTGAATGGCCGAGATGTTGACCGCCACCGGCAATGGCTCGCCGGACTCCTTGAGCCACTCGCTCGAAAACCGGCAGGCGGTGCGTAGCACCCATGCGCCCAGGGGAAGGATCAGGCCACAGTCTTCGGCGACGGGAATGATCTCGTCAGGAGTGACCTGGCCGAGTTCCTCATCGTGCCACCGCAGCAGCGCTTCGACGCCAGAGACCTCACCGCTGTCGACGCGGATCTTCGGTTGATAGGCCAGGCTCAGGCGATCCTCCTCGATGGCCTGGGTCAGGCGTCGCTCGAGGGTACTGCGACGGTCCGCCTCGGAGGTCATGTCCAAGGCGAAGAACTGGAAGTTGTTGCGTCCCTGCTGCTTGGCGCGATACATGGCGGCGTCGGCGTGGACCATCAGGGCATGCTTGCTGCGCCCGTGGTCGGGGTAAAGGCTGATGCCCAGGCTGGTGGAGACCTTGACCATGCTGTTGCCGATCTGGAAGGGCTTGTCCAGCGAACTGACGATGCGCTGGGCCAGCGCTTCAGCGTCGCCGCGCCTGGCAACCTGATGGGTGACCACCATGAATTCGTCGCCGCCCACCCGTGCGACCAGGTCGCTGTCGCGCACCGCCATCTGCAGGCGTCGGGCCGCGCCCTTGATCAACTCGTCACCCACATGGTGGCCGAGGCCGTCATTGACCTGCTTGAAGCGGTCCAGGTCGACGAAGAACACCGCGAAGGTATCGATGTCGTCCTCGAGCAGTTCATCGAGGTGCTCCTCGAGCTTCAGTCGGTTGGGCAGTTGGGTCAGGACGTCATGATGGACCAGGTCCTTGAGCTCCTGATTGGCCTGTTGTAGCGAACGTGCCAGCTGAGCATTGCGCGAGGACAGATGGGCGTCGTAGATCGACATCATCAACGCTGCCAGCATGATGCAGGTGGCGATCAGCGCCACCACGATGGCCAGCTGGTCGGTGCCTATGCCCGGGGCCGAGGCCGAGTAGCTCAGGGTGCGGTAGCTGGTGGCGGCCATGCCGGTGTAGTGCATGCCCGAAATGCCTGCGGCCATGACCAGCGAGGCCAGGCCACGTTGCCACAGCGGGGAGCGTCCCCCCACCGGGTTGAGTCGAAAGGCCAGGCTGAGGGCGACCGCCGAGGCCAGCACGGCGATGACTACGGATAGGGCAAACAGGTCCGGTCGGTAGCGCAGGCTGTCTACCGACAGCATGGCCTCCATACCGATGTAGTGCATCAGGCAGACGCCGCTACCCATGATCAGCGCGCCGACGGCCAGTCGAGGACCGGTGAGGTGGCCTGACTGCACTGTTGCCAGTGCCAAGGCGGAAGCGAGAAGGCTCGCCAGCAGGGACGCCAGGGTAAGGGGGATCCCGTAGGCGAAGTGCGAGTCGGGGTCCATGGCCAGCATGCCGACGAAGTGCATCGACCAGATGCCGGTGCCCATGGCGAAGGCACCGCCGGCAAGCCACAGGTGGCGGGCAAGGCCCTGGCTCGCTCTGACGCGTCCGGCGAGATCGAGGGCAGTGAGCGAAGCGATGGCGGCGATGCCAAGGCTCAGGGCGACCAGTGCCGGGTTGTAGGACGCAAGCGAGTGGTCCATGCAGGTGAGATCCTTGAGGGTAAAGTATTAGTATCGGCCAGGTGTCGCATTCACTTTACCCTCAGCCTTGTGCAGGAGGTGAGGCAATCTCCTGAAAAGCCAGCTTTTCTTAAGTTTCTGACGGAGTCTGGAGGGGGATCTGTGGGTCGGTGGGGGCGCCGCAGGCCCTGCCGGGTATCCTCGGCGGGACGGGGTAGCAGAAGATAACCGTGCTCCCCGGGAGAAGGCTGCGCTTCTCCCGGGGGACTCAGGGTGTGTACACGCTAGCCATGGGCGGTGCACAGGTACTTGGTCTCGAGGTATTCCTCCATGCCCTCGAGGCCGCCTTCACGACCGAGGCCGGACTGCTTGACGCCGCCAAAGGGGACCTGGGGCCCGGTGATATCCATGGTGTTGGTACCCACCATGCCGACTTCCAGACGTTGCTGGTAGCGACGGATGCGGTGCTGGTCCTTGGCATAGACGTAGGCGGCCAGACCGTAGACCGTGTCGTTGGCAGCGGCGATGGCCTCGTCATCGCTGTCGAAGGCGCGCACCGGGGCGAGGGGCGCGAAGGATTCTTCACTGGCGATGCGCATATCATCGGTGAAGCCGGCCACCAGGGTCGGCATGAAGAAGCGTGGCCCTGGGGCCTGGTCCTGGCCGCGACCGAGCACGCGCGCCCCCCGGGATCTGGCGTCCTCGACCAGTTCGCGGGCCTTGGCCACCGCGTCGCGGTTGATCAGCGGGCCGATCTTGCTGTCCTCATCGAAGCCGTTGCCCACCGGCATGTCATTCATGCGCTGGGTGAAGCGCTCGATGAAGGTGTCGTAGAGAGAACGGTGGACGAACAGGCGGTTGGCCGCCACGCAGTCCTGGCCGCTGGTCTGGAAGCGGGCGGCGATGGCGCCTTCCACGGCGGCGTCCAGGTCGGCGTCCTCGCAGACGATGAAAGGGGCGTTGCCCCCCAGCTCCATGGCGCTGCGCTTGACCGTGTCGGCGGCCTGAGCCAGCAGCGTCCGGCCGACCTCGGTGGAGCCGGTGAACGACAGCGCGCGAACGCGATTGTCGTCACAGACCTTTTCGGAAAAGCGCTTGCCAGGGCAGGTGAGGACATTGAACTCGCCCCGGTTGAGCCCGGCCTGTTCGGCCAGTCTGGCCAGGGCAAGTGCGCAGAAAGGGGTCTGGCTTGCTGGATTGACCAGGGTGGTGCAGCCCGCCGCCAGCGCGGCCCCGACCTTGCGGGTAATCATCGCCAGCGGGAAGTTCCAGGGGGTAATGATGGCCACCACGCCGACCGGCTGGCGCAGCGTGCCAAGCGAGATGTCGGGGTCATCCGAGGCCAGGGTATCACCGGCGATGCGTCGCGCCTGGCCGGCAAACCAGCGCAGGAAGCTGGCGGCGTAATCGACCTCGCCACGGGCCTCGGCCAGGGGCTTGCCTTGCTCCAGGGTCATCAGGCGGGCCAGCGCCTCGGCGTTGTCCTGCATCGCCTGGTACCAGGCCATCAGCGCGTCGGCGCGCTCCAGGGCGGGGGTGTCACGCCAGCGCTCGAAGGCCTGACTGGCGGCATCGATGGCCTCGCCCAACTGGTCCTCGGTCAGCTGGGGCACCTTGCCGATGGTCTTTTCGGTGGCCGGGTCTTCGACCTCCCGGGTCTTGCCGTCACTGGCCTCGACCCAACGTCCGCCAAGATAGGCATGGTCAGTCATCAGCTGGTTCTCAGGGGTGTGCATAGGGGCAATCTCCTGAAGAAGTTCCGTTTCCGACCTCCCCAAACTACGCTGCAACGAGCATGTCCTCAAGCCGGGCACGGAGTGGTAGGGTGGGGACGAATCGACACCGGACGTCCCTGTGGATCCCCCGCAGGGGCGATGACAGGAGGTCCCATGAACGTTCGCAGTGAAGGCGTGGTGATCGTAGGTGGTGGTGCCGGCGGCCTCGAGCTTGCCATCCGGCTGGCCAAGGCAAGCCACAAGGACGTATTGCTGATCGACCGTAGCGCCACCCATGTGTGGAAACCGCGGTTGCATGAGCTTGCCGCCGGTTTTCGGCGTGGCGAGGTCGATGAGCTGGACTACGCAGGACTCGCCGAGCACTGGGGGTTTGGCTTCGAGCGCGGTGAACTCGCGGACATCGATCCCGAGGCGCGTACCCTGACCCTGGCCGAGTGGCCCGAAGACGACGGTCGGGTGAGGGTGCCCGGTCGCTGCATCGGCTACCAGGCGGTGGTGCTGGCGATTGGCGGGGTGACCCCGGACATGGGCGTGGAGGGCGTGCTCGAGCATGCCCTGATGCTCGACAGCGAGGCCGACGCCGAGCGACTTTTCGAGCGCTTCTCGACGGGGCTGCTGGCGCATCGCGCCGGGCAGCGCAGTGATCCCTTCCATATCGCCATCGTCGGTTCAGGGGCCACCGGGGTGGAACTGGCAGGGCTGCTGGCCACCGAGGCGCGGGCCTCGAGTGTGGCCCCACGAGAGTGCCAGCCCAGGGTCAAGGTGACCCTGCTGGAGGCGACCGATACCTTCATGCCGGGCATGGAGGATGAGGTGCGCCAGTCCATCCGCAAGCGCCTTTTGAATGTCGGCATCGACATTCATACCGAACAACAGGTCAGTCGCGTCGATCGCGACCGTCTTACCACCGATGGCGGCGACGAGTTTCCGGCGGACCTGACCATCTGGGCGGCCGGCCGCGTGGGGCCGCCGGTGGCCGACTCGATCGACGCGCTGGCGACCAACAAGAAGCGCCAGTGGCGGGTGAAGCCGACCCTGCAGAGTGTCGACAGTGATCACGTCTTTGTGCTGGGTGACTGCTCGGTTATCGACGACGAGCCCGCACCTCCCACCGCCCAGGCGGCCAGCGAGCAGGCAGAACATCTGGCCAAGGAGTTGCCGCGTTTTCTCGCGGGGGAAACGCCGGCGCCCTTCGTCTACGAGGACAAGGGTACCCTGCTGTCGCTGGGTGAGGCCGGCAGCGTCGGCGAAGTGAAAGGCTGGTTCGCCGATGACGTCCAGTTGCGCGGGCGACTCGCGCGGGCGGCCTACCAGGGACTGCAGCGCCAGCACCAGTTCATCCTGCTGGGGCCGCTCAAGGGTACCGCCGAGGCGCTGAGCGACGTCCTCGGCCGCTCGGTCGGGCCACGCCTGAAGATCCACTGACCACGCGTTGCGTGCGCCGGCGGCCGCCACGCCCCTGGCAAGGCGTCGGCGGCCGCTCGACTCAGCTCGGATCGATGGTCAACAAAAGGCGCGTCTCCCCTGCCTGCTGCGCCGGGCTGCGATGTACCAGTCCGCGGCCCTCGTTGCCGCTCCAGCCGTCTCCCTTCAACAGTGCCAGGTCGCCGGTGCCCAGCCGCTGAATGGCATGGGCCTGGCGAAGCGTCTCGGGCTTGTCCGGCGAGGGTGCGCCGAGCCCGGCGCGATTGACCGCAGACTCGGGCAGCCATTCGCTGCCCGGCCCCCGATAGCTGGTGACCAGTCGCACCGGCAACTTGTCGCAGTGAAAGCGTGGACACATGGCGCTGTCCAGCAGGCGCAGCCGTATTCCCAGAGTGTCGGTGTCGAACAGCATCGCCATGGCCTGGGTCAACAGCACGACGTCGTCTACCAGGGGGCAGGCTTGCTCCGGGGCGGGCATGCTGCGCCGGAGTTCTCGCTTCATGGCGGCGTCGGGAACTCCCAGCCACTGAAAACTCCAGCGACGCTCGGTATCGCACTGTGCCTGGATGCTGTGTTCCAGGCTGGGGGACAGCGCGCGCTGCATCACCGCGATGGTGATGCCTTGCTCGAAGATGCGCGGCAGGATCGAGGCATCGATACCCTGGGCCCAGTGGACACTTGGCTGCGACTCGCAAGACGCGGTCGGGGCGTCTCCGTCGACGCAGGTGGACAGTGAGCTGGACAGCGACATCTTGGCGTCTCCATGGGATGTGTTTACAATGTTATAACGTAACATTTAAAACAAGGAAAGCGCCTCGTGCAGAGAGGGGCTTTCCTTGGCGAGAGCACATGGGGAGAACAGGTTCATGAATGATGCCAGGTTGCCGGTCACGGTACTGTCAGGCTTTCTGGGAGCCGGCAAGACCACCTTGCTGAATCACCTTCTGGCCAATCGCCAGGGGCGTCGGGTCGCGGTCATCGTCAACGACATGAGCGAGGTCAATATCGACGCCGCTCTGGTGCGCGGTGGGCCAGGGGCATCAGACGAGCTGGAGGACCGGGTCACGCTGAACCGCGCCGAAGAGCGCCTGGTGGAGATGAGCAACGGCTGTATCTGCTGCACCCTGCGCGAGGACCTGTTGATCGAGGTCCGCAGGCTGGCCGAGGAGGGGCGCTTCGACAGCCTGGTGATCGAATCCACCGGGATCTCTGAACCCCTGCCGGTGGCGGAGACCTTTACCTTCGCCGATGAGGACGGTCAGTGCCTGTCCGAGATCGCCAGACTCGATACCCTGGTCACCGTGGTCGATGGCGCCAATTTTCTGAGCCAGTACGCTGAAGCCCGCTCCCTCAAGGAGGCAGGGGAGTCGCTGGGCGAGGACGATGAGCGCAATGTTGCGGACCTGCTGGTGGACCAGATCGAGTTCTGCGATGTGCTGGCGATCAGTAAGTGCGACCTGATCTCGGCGCAGCAACTGGCGGAGGTCGAGGCGGTACTGCGCGCCCTCAATCCCGAGGCCGACATCGTTCCTATGGTCCAGGGCGAGGTGGCGCTGTCGCGGGTGCTGGATACCGGACACTTCAGCTTCGAGCGGGCCCAGCGGGCGCCGGGCTGGCTCAAGGAGCTGCGCGGTGAGCATGTGCCGGAAACCGAGGAGTACGGTATCTCGAGTTTTGCCTATGAGGCGCGCCGCCCCTTCCATCCGCGCAGGTTTCATGAACTGCTGCATGGCGACTGGTTCGGTGGCACCTTGCTGCGCTCCAAGGGGTTCTTCTGGCTTGCCAGCCGTCCTCAGTTCGCCGGTCAGTGGAGTCAGGCGGGAGGCATCGCTCACCACGGCCTGGCGGGTCGCTTCTGGCGGGCGGTACCCGAGGAGCAGTGGCCCGAGGACCCGGAGTATCGCGAGGCGATTCTGGCCAAATGGCAGGAGCCCTTCGGTGATATGCGCCAGGAACTGGTGTTCATCGGCCAGAACCTGGCGGAGCAGCGCATTCGCCAGGCCCTGGATGAGTGCCTGCTGAGCGAATCGGAGCTGGCCCTCGGCATGGACGCCTGGGTCGACTCGGATGACCCTTTCCCGTCCTGGTAAAACCAGGCTATCGACGCTGGCTCAGTGAGTCAGCCCAGGCTGTCCGATCAGGCCATCCGCTCAGCCAATCAGGCCAGCTAGAGGGCCCACCTGCCGACTGTCGGGAAAGACCTGCTCGGCCAGGGGATCGAGGTCGAGGCCAAGGTGGTCGCGCAGCACACCCTTGAGGACGGCACGGGTGTCCTGGGCGGCGATCAGATCACGGTCGTCACGCAGCCGGGCGAGCCCCGGCCACTGGCCGTGGACGCGCCCCCCTCGAATGGCGCCACCGGCCAACAGGATGCAACTGGCGGTGCCATGATCGGTGCCGCCGGTGCCGTTGACGGCCACCGTGCGGCCAAACTCGGTGATGACCACTACGGCGGTGTGCTGCCAGCGTTCGCCGAGCTTGCCGTGCAGCGCCGCAAGCCCGCCATCCAGCTGTTCAAGCTTGCGTGACAGCACCGCATTCTGGCGAGCGTGGGTGTCCCAGCCGTCGTCTTCCACCATGGCAATCTGGGGGCCATCCGCGGCGGCCAGGAACTGTGCTGCCGCCGCCAGGGTGTCCTTCAGGAGGCCACCGCTGTCGATATCGGTGGGGGCCATCTGCTGCATCGCCAGGGCGCGCTCGAACACCGGGCCCAACCGGGGATCCTGTCGATAGAGCGCGGCGACCCGCTGGGCCAGTGACGGCTGGGTGGTGCCGTGCGCCGACGGCGACCAGGTGGCGAAGGGGGCCGGCCCACGGATCAACAACGGGCGCGAGGAGGTGAGGCCCAGTCCCTGGGTATCGCCGAGGCTGCCCACCGCACGGTTCAGCCAGCCGGTGCGGCTTCCTGTGGGGGTGGCGGTGCCGTTTTCCAGGCACTCCTGGGCGTCGAAGTGCGAGCGTCCCTGATAGGGCAGTCCGCAGGCGTGAACCACGGCGAAGTCGCCGGCCTGGTAGAGACGGTGGCAGAAGGCCAGTGACGGATGCAGCGAAAAGGTCCCGTCCAGTCGTGGTGCAACGACTCCTTCCTGCGATGCCAGACTACCGCGCAAGCGCTGGTAGGCGGGGTCGCTGTCGCAGGGGACGGCGGCGAGGCCATCGAGGGCACCGCGCAGCAGTACGACGACCAGGCGGCGCTTGCCGAGCGGGGAGTCGGCCGCAGCCAGCGAGGGCCACAGCAGCAGGCTGGTGCCTGCGCCCAGTGCCTTGAGAAACTCGCGTCGGTTGAACATGGCGGATTCCATTGGGTGGTGTCGCGACGGCGCTCAGCGCCACTGAAACTCGGGGCTTGCCAGCACCATGGCGAGCGCCTGGTTGCGGGGCGCCTGACTGAGCGCCACGGCGGTGGCTTCACGCAGGCGAGGGCCCAGGCTCTGTTGGGCCAGCTCCATGGCTTCGCCGCTGGCGTCACCGGCGTGGCGCTGGGCCACCAGCAGTCGCTTGTTCAAGGCGTCGGCACCGATCCAGTCGTTGGCATCATCGCTCCATCCGGCCGGGGCGCCGGCGAGAAAAGGTGGCTGCCCCAGCAGTCGAAGCTGCTGGCCCCAGTCACTGCCATCGGGCGAGGGTGCCTTGCCCAGGGCGCGATAGAGCGCGACGAGATATTCCTGCGGACGGCGAAACTTGAGCGCTTGCGGCTGCCACGCCTGGGGGTGGCTGAACAGGGTGCGAAACAGCGTCGACAGGCGACCGTTCTCGCGCTGGAAGGTGGAGGCCAAGGCCGATACCAGCTCACCGGGTGGGTCGTCGGCGACAAAGTGACGGGCAAGCTTGGTGGCGACAAAGGTTGCGGTGGCCTCCTGGCCGGCCACAAAGCGCAGCATGTCACGCCCCTGCCTGGCCCCGCCTGCAGCGAAGCGCCGCCCCAGCAGTTCTCGCTCGCCGCCTTGATGGGCCGCGCCATGAAACAGGCTGCCGTAGGGCCCAAGGGCCGGCGCCTCAGTCGATGGCGGCAGTTCTAGCCGTGTCCGCCATCCGGTGATGGCCCTGGCCAGTTCGATCACGTCCTGCTGTTGATAGGGGCCGTCGACGCCGAGGGTATGCAGCTCCAAGATTTCCCGCGCCAGGTTCTCGTTGAGCCCGAGCCGCCCCGCAGAGGCTCTGGCACTTCTGGCCAGCGGCGAATCGGGGCCCACCGACGCTGCATTGTCGAGATAGAGCAGCATGGCCGGATGCTGCTCGACGCCCAGCAGCATGGCCGAAAAGCTACCCGACACATAGGGCCGGATGGCCTCGCGCTCGAAGGCCCCGGGCAGCAACTGTACGCCGCCGCGGTCGGCGGACACGGTGAAGTGGTTGCTCCAGAACATCACCCAGCGCTCGAGTACCGGAAACGGACTCAGACACTGCTGGCGCCCCCTGGCCTGGATCTCGGCCTGTTTCATCGCGCCAAAACGCTCGAGCAGGGTCGGCAGGCTCTGTGTGGGCTTGTCATTGGCGGCGGCCTCGCTCATGCGTCGACGGGCGGCCGCGTGGTCTCGGCGAAAGCGATCAAAGCGCTCCAGGTAGGTGATGGTGGATGGCAGGGCGGCGAGAGGATCGATCAGTGGCGCTCGTTCGGCCTCGTCGATCTGCGCCAGCACCCAGCCCTGGGGGTCCTTGGCGATCTCGGCAAGCTCACCTGGCCCCGCGCCGAGGCCAAAGCGATTGGCGGCGATTTCCGCCTGAACGAGGGTGGTTGTCAAAGCTGACGCCTCCTGTTGGCATGGCTGACGAAGCCTGGGGCAGGATGCCGGGGGCCGGCCCTGGGGTGAGGCGCCGGGGATCGCCAACAGTTTGGCCGGTAGGTGGCGGGGGAGTTCAGCCGAGTAGGGGGAGATGATCGAGCAGGCCCAGGTCCGAGGCCAGGGCTACGCTTGCACCGGCCTAAGGCGCACCTTTCGTGCATTTTCGATAGGCGTGTCGCGCCAACGCCAACGCCAACGTCTCAGGTCAGAGTCTTCGGCGACGGCGCAAGGTGGATGGCGAAAAGTCGACGAGCGATGGTCAGACAAGGCAAAAATCGGTGAGACAGCGCAGTTTACGAGATGTAAATGAGCATGTTGGTGTGATTTTTAACGCCGTATTACCGAGCGCAGGCACTTTTCATACAAAGCCATAGGCTCAGGGCGTGTGCAGGGCAATACTCAACAACACCCGCTTGCCCTTTTCGATCTTCGAGACGCTGTGCTGGTAGAGGTCGGGACGAAACAGGATCACCCGGTCGAACAGGTTGAAGATCACCTTTTCGGTCTCGAATACCCCGCCGGCCCGAGGGGCCTTCAGGATCAGGTTCAGCTTGTAGTAGCGGCCGCCACCCATGGGGTCGTTGTGGCGATAGACGCTGTGGCCTTCGGGGTAGGTGACCAGGTTGGCGGTCAGCCGCCCCAGATCCAGCAGGGTTCGATTGGTGACGCTTGCCATGGGGACTCCTTGGAAGGGCGCGGGACGACATCGGTGATGTCGTGGGTGGCCGCCATTCAAACGCATTTTGAGCAATTGCTCAATAACGGGCGGTCGCTCCGTGCAGGCTGGGACCATCAGGGCGATGTCCTGGGGGCGAGCCGAGCCGGCTGGCTGGCCGGTAATGAGGGCGAACGGCGGCGTGGCCGAGCCCGGGGGACTGAACTAGGCTGAAACGAGCCGGGGATAACCGTCCTTCGGCGCCCGGGACTGCCGTCGACAGCGACGGCAAGGGGGAAGCATGTCGGGTCAGATGATGTATCGCCTGCCGGTGGAAGTTGCCGAGCGTGTGCACATGCGCCGCTACATCGCTGCACTGGGCGCGTCCAAGGCTCGACAGGATAATCGAGGCTTCTACCACTACGCCGGCATCCATGGCGCCCCGGGGCGCTGGTGCTGGCATCATCAGTTCTCGCCTCGCACCAGCCTTAGCGCCAGGCTGTTTCTGCCCTGGCACCGGGCCTACCTCCATCGTCTGGAGCAGTCGCTGCAGGATATCGATGAAGAGGTCTCGATCCCCTGGTGGGACTGGACCCGCGGCGAGGGCATTCCCGAGGCCTTCGATGTTGCACTGATCGATGGCGAGGAGAATCCGCTCCACTCCTCGCGCATCCAGCTTTATCCCCCCCAGGTGCCCGAACCGGTGGACCTGGTCACCGAGCGCAATCCTGGCGGCCTGTTGCCGGTGTTTTCCTTTCCAGTGGCCGACGTGAACGGTGATGGCCGGGCGACGCTGGGCGAGATCGCGGCCTTCCTGGTGGAGCGGGTGGACACCTTCGAGCAGTTCAACGACCTGATCGAGACGGTGCATGATCAGCTCCACGTCTATGTCGGTGCGACCATGGCCAGCACCACCTACGCCGCCTATGATCCGATCTTTTATTCTCACCACTGCATGATCGACCGGCTCTGGTCGCTGTGGCAGAAGCGCCACGGCATCACCAACTTTCCCCCGGGACTCGAGGAGATCGTGCTGGAACCCTTCGGCCTGACCGTCGGCGAAGTGCTCAATGTCCAGTCGCTGGGCTACGAGTATGCCCGTTCGGTGGCGGACCTGACCCTGGCCGGCAGCGGTCTGGAGGAGGCCTGATGATCGAGCAACGCTATCGCCTGCCGCGGCTCGACCTGGGCGCGCTTCGCGCCGATGAGTTCGAGGAAGCCTTCGTCGAGCTTTATGGCATCCACCACCTGCGCCCCAGCTACACCGCCTGGCTCTTCTTCAGCGCGCGCCTGCCGGCCAGGGTGACCCCGCAAAGCCGGGGCTATGCCGGCACCTTTGCGCTGTTCGGCCACGCCGAATGCTGGGGCTCGCCAGGACACTGCCATGGCCCGGATGGTCTCAGACGCTTCGATACCCGGCCTTCCCATCCAATGACACCGGCGTTCAAGCGGGTACCGGTGACCCAGGCCCTGAAGCGCCACCTGCACGCCGGCAAGAGCACCCTGGACATCCAGATCTACGCCTATACGCGCGAGGCCTGGCCCGATCGTGGCGACAAGTCACTGGTGTGTTGCAGCGGGGTGCAACTGGTCACCTTGTGATCGAGCGCAGGCGCAGTTTCGGTGTGCGCGGCAGGCTTGATGCTTTCTGCCTTGCCGAGCTGGCTTGCCGAGGCTCTGTCCGAAAAGTCGACGAGCGCAGGCACTTTTCAGACAAGCCCTAGGCCTTGGAGGACTGGGCCCATAGATTGACCCCACCATCCACCGCGTAGCGGTCGATGTCGGCCAGCTCCTCGTCGCTGAAGTCGAGGTTGTCCAGGGCCTCGACGCAGTCGCTGACCTGATCGGGGCGGCTGGCGCCGATCAGGGCGCTGGTCACGCGGCCGCCGCGCAGCACCCAGGCAATCGCCATCTGCGCCAGACTCTGGCCACGCCGCTCGGCGATGGCGTTGAGCGCCCTGACACGCTCGAGGTTGTCGTCGGACAGGTGCTGTTCGCGGATCGCACCACCGCGAGCAAGACGGCTGTCGTCCGGCACCCCACCCAGGTACTTGGCGGTCAAAAGGCCCTGGGCCAGTGGCGAGAAGACGATCGAGCCGATGCCTTCATCGTCCAGCACATCGAGCAGCCCGTCGTCCTCGATCCAGCGGTTGATCATCGAGTAGCTGGGCTGGTGGATCAGGCAGGGGGTCCCCAGTTCGCGCAGCAGGCGAGCGGCCTCGCGGGTGCGCTCAGGGCTGTACGACGAGATACCGGCGTAGAGCGCCTTGCCCGAGCGTACCGCCTGGTCCAGCGCGCCCATGGTTTCTTCCAGCGGTGTCTCGGGATCGAAGCGGTGAGAGTAGAAGATGTCGACGTAGTCCAGATCCAGGCGCTTGAGACTCTGGTCGAGGCTCGACAGCAGATACTTGCGGCTGCCCCACTCGCCGTAGGGGCCAGGCCACATGTTATAGCCCGCCTTGGTGGAGATGATCAGTTCATCGCGGTGGCCGGCGAAGTCGGTCTTGAGGATGCGCCCGAACATGGACTCGGCGCTGCCAGGCGGCGGGCCATAGTTATTGGCCAGGTCGAAGTGGGTAATGCCGTGATCGAAGGCGGTACGGCAGATCTCGCGAGCGTTGTCTTCATGGGCGTTGTGGCCGAAGTTGTGCCACAGCCCGAGGGACAGGGCGGGCAGCTTGAGGCCACTGCGACCGCAGCGGTGATAGCGCATGCGTTCGTAACGGTCTTCGGCGGGACGATAGCTCATGGTGGTCTCCTGTCAGGGCGCACGGGCGCCGAGGCTGTCGTCTCAGCACTTTAGCTGTGTTTGTCGAGGTATCCAAAAGGGCCGCCCCGAAAAAGCCAGGTGAAGGCGGGCAGCACGCAGGCAAGGGCGCAGTCCGGGCAAGATGGTGAGCGCCTGGAAAGGCGAGCGGGAGAAGACTCAGGGGGACTCAGGCGACGGTGAAGCTGCGGGCATGAGAAGCCGTGAGGTAACCCAGGGCGCCATGTGCCAGTTAGTGGGCACATGGCGCCTGGGGCGTGACGCCAGGGGCATGACGTCAGGGGGCAGGGGTCAGCCGCCGGCGTTCATGGTCTCCGGCATGGCGGCCAGGGTAGCCTCGTCGGAGAGCAGGTCGTGCAGGGTCTGGGACGCCATCTGGGAGTTGCCGTCCATGACCCCGTCGAGCCATACCAGCGCCTGCTCACGGTTGGCGTTCTCCAGGCCATTGGCGGCCAGGTAGGCCTTGGCCAGCGCCAGCCGCGCGGTCTCGTGGCCCTGACGCGCGGCCTTGAGCAGGTAGTCGGCGCCCTGGCGGGTGTTCCGCTCGAGGTTTTCGCCACGCAGGTACTCGCGGCCGAGGCTGGCCTGGGCGCCGGCGTGTCCCTGGTCGGCGGCGCTGGTCAGCAGCTGTTCGCCCCGGCTCGGGTCCTGAGCCAGGCTCTGGTCGCCTCGCACCAGGGCGGTGCCAAGCAGGGCGCGTGCCGACAGGCTGCCGGCGTCGCTGGCCCGGGTCAGCCAGCGCTCGGCCTCGGCCGGGTCGGCGCTGACGCCATTGCCTTCGAGGTAGGCCTCGCCAAGGGTCTGGGCGGCATACTCGTTGCCGGCCTCGGCGGCTTCGCTCAGCAGGCGACGACCCCGCTCGGGGTCGGCTTCCACGCCGTTCCCGGTCAGCAGCATGCCGCCGAGGTCAGCACGCGCGCCGGCGTGGCCACCGGCCACCGCCACCTGGAGCAGTTCGGCGCCCTTGGCCGGATCGCGGGCGACGCCTTCACCGTCGAGGTACATGCGGCCAAGCGCGGCGGCGGCGCCTGGATGACCCTGGCGGGCGGCTCGCTCGAGCCAGCGGCTGGCCTCGGACAGGTTGCGTCCGACGCCCTGGCCGTCGCGATAGGCGCGGCCCAGGTCCGCCATGGAGTTGACGTTGCCCTGACGGGCAGAGGCGATCAGCGCCTGGATGTCACCGGCCTGGCCGCGATCGCGCTGGGTGCGCATCAGCGCCTCGGCGGCGGAGGGATGGCCGGCGGCCTCGGCCCGTTCGAGCCACTCGGTGGCCTGGGCGAGGTCACGGCTCACCCCGGTACCGTCGCGGTAAGCGCGGCCGAGGACGACCATGGCGTAGGCGTCGCCCTGCTCGGCGGCGTTCTCCAGAAGGCGCCGTCCGTGATCCACCCGAGAATTTCCTCGCTGGGTCGAAGCACCATCGGCCACGGCCATGGCGTCGCCGCCCGGTTCCTGGGTGGGATTCGGGCCTGTCGTCTCGCCGGTCAGCTCGCCAGTCAGATAGGCCTCGCCCAGGCGGGTGGCGGCGCTGGTATCGCCGGCTTCCACCGCCTGGGTCAGCAGGCGCTCCGCCTCACGGGGCTGATAGGGCAGGGGGCCGTCCTCGGCCAGATAGGCTTCGCCGAGGGTGCGCAGGGCGCCGCTCTGCCCTTGGTCGATGGCCTCGCGCAACAGCCGTTCGCCCCGGGCCGGATCGGTGGCAACGCCACGGCCGCTGAGGTAGAGCGCGCCCAGCTGTTCGGTGGCAAACGGATGGCCCAGCTCATGTCCGCGCTCGAGATAGCGGGCGGCGATCACCGGCTGGGTCGGCACCACCTCGTCGGCCAGGTAGGCCTGGCCGAGCATCGCCAGTGCCAGCGGATCGTCGTGTCGGGCGGCCTGCTCGAGCAGGCGGATGCCGCGCTGGGGTTCCGCCGGCAGGGCATCGCCTTCCAGCAAGGCGCGACCCAGGATCACGCGGGCGTCGACCGAGTCCTCGTCGATGGCCTTTTCGAGCCAATTGCGTGCCTCGATTGGCCGTGCCCTGAGACCGTCGCCCTCCAGCAGAATCCGGCCCAGGCGCTCCATGGCGTCGACGTCACCGTTCTCGGCCGCCTGGGTCAGCAGGGTCACGCCCTGTTCGGCGCGGCCGCTGTCGAGCATCTCGCGGCCCGCCTTGGCCACCGCGTCGGGGTCACCGGCCTGGGCGGCCTGGGTCAGCCAGTGCAGGCGGCGATCGTCGTTGCCGGCCAGCAGGCCGTCGGCCGAGTACAGCTCAGCCAGTTCGGTCATCGCCTTGATATCGCCGCCGCCGGCGCGCTCGCGCAGGCCTTCGGCGTAACGCTCGGCGTACTCGCGCGAGCGTGCCTTGTCGGTGTCGAGCCAACCGTCCTCGGCGTAGGCGTTGGCCAGTGCCAGGATGGCATCCGGGTTACCGTTGTTCGCCGCCTGACGATACAGCGCCAGGGCGCGCTGGGGGTCCGCCGCGACGCCTTCGGCGCCGCGGGCCAGCAATGAGGCCATCACCACGCCTTCGTCACGGCCGATTTCCTCTTCCATGGCCTGCTCGAGCAGATAGTAGGCCAGTACCGGACGATAGGGCGCACCCTGCTGTTCCAGGCTCAGCTTGGCCAGGTTGAGCGATGCGTGGCCAAGGATATAGGACGGCGTGCGCACGGCGTCCTCGTAGTAGGCAGCGGCCTTGGCGGGGTCCGCCTGGATGCCCTTGCCCTGATCCCAGATCTTGCCGAGTTCGTAGTAGGCCTTGGGGATGTCCTGGGCGGCCAGCCCCTTGAGCTTGAGGATCGCCTCTCGGGTCTGGCCGGCAGCGACGAGCTGCTGCGCCTCTTCCAGGGTGTTGTCATGCATCCATTCGGGGTTGCGTGGCTGCTCCTTGTCGAAGAAGTCCTGATACTCGGCAGGCAGCGGGTCGACGCCGGTACTCTGGAACTCGGTACCGGGGGCGGCGCAGCCGCCAAGCCACAGCGCCACGGCGACCGAGGCGGTGAGCGGAAAGGCCCGGGACCAGCGTTGGCCCTGGGCGGTGTGGGGGCGAAAACGGGGGAGCATCATAAGCAGGCCTCCTGGTTGATCGTGTGCTGTCACTGCGACGCGCTGTCGTCGTCGAGACCCTCGAAGGCGGTGGTCTCGCGCTCCTGTTCATCGACGACGAGGTGCTGCTGCGCCTCGGGTGACATGAAGTACAACGTCTGGTAACCGCCGGCGCTGCGGTTGTAGACCGGACGCACCTGGGCCAGGAACCGTTCGATGCGCGGGTCATCGAAGCGGCTCTGATAGATCTCCATCCAGGCGAAGTACTGGTTGTCCTTGAGAAAGCCGGTGTACTGCTCGTGGGGCGCCAGGTCTCCAAGCGCCTCGGGATCGTTGAAGATGGTCATGGCGAAGTCCACGGCGTCGTGGATGTCATGGCCGTTGATCTCGAGTTCGAAGATGTCATAGCCCTGGCGGGCGATGACCTGCATGTTGGTGATCAAGTAGAGCAGCGCATAGTTCTGGTAGTGGGTGGCGCGACGACCACGCTCGATCTCCAGCGGAAAGGCGCCGCGCTCGGTCATGTCGGAGAGCGCCGAATGGATGGCGCTGACGCCGAAGCGAAACAGCTCATCGTCCTCGGTAATCACGCCGATCATGCTGGCGTAGAGGGCGCGGCGGTAGAAGTGGTTGTTGCAGCAGCTGTTGCCGGGCTGCCCCTGAATGGCGGCGTGCTTGTGGGCGAGCCGGTTGAGCCACTGCTCGACACGTTGCTTGGCCTGGTCGCTGCCCTCGACGCGGGGACGCACCACCGAGTAGGCCATGCCCGCGGCGAAGATCATCGATTCGGTGGCGAACCAGGCCTGAGGCTCCTTGGGATCGTAGTGGAAGTCGGTCAGGGCATCGTGCTGGGCCCATTGATCGAGAAAGGTCACCAGGCAGTCGGCGTAGTAGGTGTCGCCGGTGGCCACGAAGGAGCCGGCGAGCATCGACACACTGTCCTCGAAGTCGAACAGGGGTTCGGATGCCAGTTCCCACTCCTTGGGGCTGGGATAATAGCCGGGGATCCGCAGGCGCGTGGTGATCGGCTCCTGGGCCAGCAGTTGCTGGCAGCTGGGTCCGTTGGTCAGTTGATCGAGCTCCTGCAACAGGATCGAGTTGTCGGTGTCGGCCAGTGTTTCCATGCGGGCCTCTACATCGAAGTAGGAGGCGTCAGGTCTGGTCACTCGGTAGTCGCTGAGGTCCAGCTCGGCCCGTTCTTCCAGGGTCATGGCGTGCGCGGACGATACCAGGGTGGCACCCATCGTCAGGCCGAGCGTCAGGCCCGTTGCCAGCTTTCCCGACAACCTGGCCGTCGGCCATCCCATCACTCTGTGTGCCAGACGCTTGAGCGGATTTGCCGAGCGTTGGTCGAAGTGGTGGCACCGGCCGGATTCGAATGCCGGCATCGATGGGCCCAGGCCTCGGGTGGGGAGGGGACCGGGGGATGAGCCATGGGATGGGTGCATCAAGCGTCTCCTTGGCGGCGCCCCTGGGGGCGCCGCGATCATGAACGGGGGGCGTAGAAACGGAAGTCGGCAAAGTCGGCATGCTGGTCACTGGGGGTGCGCCAGTCCTCACCATGGCCACCGAAGAAGGTCGAGAACATCAGGCCATCGATGTGCACGTCGTCGTCGGTACGGTAGGTGAGATTGGTCTGCTCGAGCACCGGCCGACCATCGACCCACACCCGGGCAATGCCGTTGGCCTTGCCGGGGTCGTTGAGGATGATCTCCTGCTCCAGGGTGACCCACTGACCGGTGGGGAAGGTGAAGCGGCCTCGGGCCACCGAGTCGCCGTAGTCGCCCTCGCCGCCGACCACGTATTCGTAAAGTTCACCCTGGCCGTCTTCGCGCCACATGTATCGCATGGAGAAGCCATTCTCGCCGGTGACATCGTCACCGCCGCTGGGCGCTTCGCCGCCGTAGAGCCCCGGCAGCTTGCCGCCCTTGACGAAGTTGAACCCGCTCTCGAAGCGAACCCGGTAGCTCAGGCAGGCGTGATCGCGCCCTTCGAGCGCGGAAGGCTCGGTGTAGAAGCCGGCGCCCCCGGTGTCGGTGTCCCCAGGCGAGGAGGTGTCCTCGGGATAGAGGACCCTGAGCGCCGGTGTCGCCGAATGACCCGGCAACAGCTCGACGTTCTCCTCGGTGCCCCAGGTACGGGTGGTGTCGAAGCCTTCGCGGATGGCGTCGTGGGCGCTTTTCTCACCCAGCGCAGGGGCGGGTGAGGCGACCAGCGGATGGCGCGCCGAGCAGGCGGCGACCTGGGGGACGCCGGGGCTCTGCTGATCGGCGTCGCTGTCATTGGCGCCGTTGTCCGCCAGGGCGGGTTGGGTAGCGCAGATGGCCAGCAGGGTGGCGGACAGGCGCGTCGTCAGTGTCGACATGGCGTTCGTACTCCTGTTGGCTCACGACCACCGCGGTGGTCGTGGCAAGTGGGACGGATACGTGTAAAGAAAGAGCGTGGCTCAGCCGGCGGTGTCGGCGGCGTCGTTGTCACCAATGCCCGAGAACAGCTGGCTGGCCTGCTGGACCACCCGGCGGCCGCTCTGCCAGATCCACTCGGCGGTGGCGCCCAGCAGGGCCTGTTCGGTAAAGCGCACGTCCACCGGAGTACCGACGCTTTCCACCGGCAGCGGCTTTTCCGGTACCAGCAGCACGCTGGCGACGTTCTGCTGTTGGCGTACCCAGCTCGGGAAGCCGGCGCGCGGCTGGCGCTCGATGTCCAGCGCCACGCTGCGCACCCGAGCGCTGATCGGGCCGGAGGCGTTGGGCAGCGACAGATAGGCGAGTTGATCGGGCTCGATGCGATCGATGTCGTCCATGTGCACCAGCGCCTCGACCATGACCTCGTCGTCGCCGGTACGCATCAGCGTCATGATCTTTTCGCTTTCGTTGATGTAGGTGCCGTCGGAGCTCGACAGCGCCCACGCCACCAGACAGTCGCAGGGGCTGTAGATCTCGTTCTGGGACTGGCGCGCCTGCAGCGCGGTGACCCTGGACGCCTGGAAGTCTCGGGCGGTCTCGAACTGATCGATACGTGCACGAGCGATGTCCGGGGACACCGTCTCGAAGCTCACGGCGTCACCGTTGCCGGGCTCGGCGGAGTTGGCCAGGCTGACCTGTCCGCCATTGGCGCCGTCGAGGTTTTCCTGAAGGTTCTCGATCAGTTGGCTGTTGTAGCGCTGGGCGGCCTCGGCCAGGATCAGGTCGGACTCCAGATCGACGTCCTTGACCCGGGTGAGCTGCTCGTCCCGTGTGACACGGTCACCGGCCTTGAGCTCGTGCGCCATCAGGATGCCGGGGCTCGGTGCACGAATGTCGATGCGTGGCGCGGTGACAGCGGCGAAGTTGGGCTCGATCAGCATGAAGTTGCGGTAGGCGGTGGCCGCCGCCACCACCGCGAGTACCGCGAAGCCGATGAACAGCGCCACGTAGCGGCCCATGGGCCTCGGCGGACGAGCCGCTGCCTGGGGCGTGCTGCCGGTGCCGCGACGCTTGCGTGGGGTCTGGGCATCCTCGCCCTGGACCATCTGCTCGACGTCCAGCGGTCGGCCGGCCAGGTGGGCGCGGACCACGCGGCGCAGCAGCTCAAGGTGGGAGGGGGAGATGTCGGTGATCTCGAAGCCGGCGTGGTGTGCACCACCGCGACCTTCCAGCGCCAGGCTATGGCGGCACTGGGCGCTCACGGGCACCAGTAGCTCGCCGCTGGCGGTGGTGATGGCGATGCTGCCGCGCACCCTAGCGTCCTGGCGCATCGGGCGCGGGCTCTCGATGGCGAAGCCGCCCTGGGACAGGTCCAGCCCGCGGAAGCGGTTGCCGTCATCGAAGCGCACCTCGAAGGTCGGCGAAACGCGGATGTAGCGGCGCTCATCGCGGCGCTCATGGGCCAGTCCCGAGCCTGCCGGTGCCTCTTCTTGGCGCGGCTGGGAGCGCGTATCGCCCAGATGGGGTTCGGCGCGCGGTGCGGGTTCCGGCTGGTGTGTGGGCTCGTGGCGAGGTGTGGAGGTGTCCTTGTCGTCGAAGTAATCGCTCATATCGGTGTCCTGAAGTCAGTATTCGCTGAGCCGTGGCGGTGTCTGGCCGTACATGCGGCTCAGCGACAAAGTGTGGCCGTGTCGTCGTTGTCAGCCGTGGCGTGGCTGCACCTGGATGCGCAGGTCACTCAGCGACAGCCTGGTGTCGTGAAGATCAAGCGAGCAGCGCTGCTGGTCGGTGCAGCTCAACAGATCGCCGGGGGCTGGAGTGGTCCCCTGGGCGTCCTTGAGGCGGTCGATCAACGCCGGCGGGACCTCTAGCGTGGTGCCCTGGGGGCTGCCGCTGAGATTGGTGGCCTCGCCGATGCTGCTTGCGCCCAGGCGTTCGATCAGCCGATCGCTGATCCGCAGCTCGCCGGCAGGCAGGCGCAGCTCGCCCGAGCCATCCTCGATGCGGCTGGCCAGCCAGCGACTGGCGTCAGGCAGCTCGGCACTGTCGCTGGGCACCGGGCCTGCACGCTCGAGGATCTTCAGCGAGGTAGCGTCAGGTACTTTCAGTACGCCGGTGGCCAGGGTCAGCACGAACAACATCAGGCACACATGAAAGCCATGCAGCAGGTGACCCATGCGACGCTGGCGGCGAACCGCCTTTTCATCACCTGGCTCGCCGGCGGAGATGCCCTGGCGTGACCACTTCTGACGGTTGAAGCGAAAGCTCACGTAGGTCTTGAGCAGGGCGCCGTAGACCTGGTTGTAGTAGATCAGCGGGATCCACAGAAGGCTGAAGCGACCACGCTGCCAGGCCAGGATCGAGGTGGAGATCCCGCGGGTGAACAGGATCCACAGGGCATAGGCGAAGATGAACGACGGCCGCACAAACAGCGTCACCAGGATCGCCACGATGGGGCCGATCAGGGTCGTCCACATGGACAGCCGCTGGTCGATCAGGCTCCACCAGGTGAATAGCCCCATCGGCCTCGGCCCCAGGGCAATGGCGCGACCGCTGGTGCGCAGCATGTTGCCGTACCAGCGACGCATCAGGTCGGTGGTCGAGGCAAAGAAGCGCTTGCGGTCCGGCAGCTCCTCGAATCCCGAGACGTAGACATCGGGCAGGTAGAGCATCTTCCAGCCGTTCTTGAGCAACCAGTACCAGGTCGACTTGTCGTCCCCGGACAGGAACTTGAAATTGCCGAAGCGCCAATGCTCGACGTGGTCGTTCTCGACCATGTCGATAAAGTCCGGGTGGGTCGCCAGGTCGGCGCGGAAGGCGCTGTAGCGGCCGGTCAGGACCAGCAGCCGCTCGGACACCGACATCGAGCTCATCACCAGATGACGCTGGGCGTAACGCAGGTCGTACCACTCCTTTGTGGCGTCGTTGCCGGTGACGATGGCGCTGTTGTTGGTGGTCAGGGCGCCGAGATCATCGCGCAGGGCAAAGAACGACAGCGAGCGCTCCAGGGTTCCGGGCTCGAGCAGGATATCCCCGTCCATGGACACCAGCAGGGCGTCGGGGGCCGGGGCCCGGCGCGAGATCGCACGCAGCACCTCGGCCATCGCCGAGCGCTTGCCGTCGCCCTTCTGGAACATGTAGCGGACCTCGATGTGCGACGGCCAGCGGTGTTCCTGCAGTACGTGGGAGATGATGTCCACGTCGGTCTGGTCCGAGACCGAGGCAAAGATGGTGGTCGGCACGCCATAGTGCCGCGTCTCCTCGATCAGCGCGTCGTAGACCCGGAAGCAGACGTCGGGGTCGATGCGAAAGGAGGTGCACAGCACGTAGAGCTCTGACGGCTTGCCCGACTCTCCCAGGGCGTCGGCCTCGGCCCGCATCTGTGGAAAGACGCGGCGGTTGTACCACACCGATCGCAGCGCCTGGACGAACCACCATGAATAGCGCCACGCACCGACCGCGCCAATGGCGAAGAAGAAGCTCTTCGACGCCGGCGAGAACACCTCGGAGGGCAACTCGCTGACCAGCACGATCAGCAGCGACAGCAGCAGCGCCAGGGTGGTCAGCTCCGTGGCCTTGCTGGCCACGGAGGTGTGCTTGGGTAGCGATGACATGGTGGCGTCCTTACACCCGGGGGTGTTGCAGGGAGGCGCCGCGACCCATGGCGTAGTATTCGAGACCCGCCGCTTCGACGTCCTCGGGTGAGAAGAGGTTGCGTCCATCGATCACCAGCGGGTGATTGAGGGTGCGCGCGATCTTGTCGAAGTCGACGGTGCGGAAGGCCTTCCACTCGGTGCAGATGACCAGGGCGTCGGCGCCTTCCAGGGCAGCGTCACGCTGCTTGGAGAGACACAGGTCCGAGCGCTCGCCGTAGATGCGGTGACACTCGGCGGAGGCCTCGGGGTCGTAGGCCTGGATCCGGGCGCCGGCTTGCCACAGCTGTTCCATCAGTACCCGGCTCGGCGCCTCGCGCATGTCGTCGGTGTTGGGCTTGAAGGCGAGTCCCCACAGGGCGATGGTGCGGCCCTTGAGGTTGCCGTGGAGCGCCAGTTCCAGCTTGTCGAACAGCCGCGTCTTCTGGGCGTCGTTGACCGTTTCCACCGCCTGCAGCATGCGGGCGGGGGCGCCGACCTCGCTGGCGGTGCGAGCCAGTGCCTTGACGTCCTTGGGGAAGCAGGAGCCGCCGTAGCCACAGCCGGGATAGATGAAGTGGTAGCCGATACGCGGGTCGCTGCCGATACCGTGGCGGACCTGCTCGACGTCCGCACCCAGGTGCTCGGCCAGGTTGGCGATTTCGTTGATGAAGCTGATCTTGGTGGCGAGCATGGCGTTGGCGGCGTACTTGGTCAGTTCGGCGCTGCGCACGTCCATGAACATCAGCTTGTCGCGCTGGCGGCTGTAGGGGGCATAGCATTCGCGCATCAGCTTGCGGACCTTGTCGCTGTCGGTACCGATGACGATCCGCGCCCCCCGCGAGAAGTCCTCGATAGCAGCGCCTTCCTTGAGGAATTCCGGGTTGGAGCAGACGTCGAAGTCGACCTCGGCCTGGCGTCCCTCCAGGGTATCGGCCACCGCCTGATGAACCTTGTCGGCGGTCCCCACCGGGACGGTGGACTTGTTGATGATGACGCGATATCCGTCCATGTGCTGGCCGATGGTACGGGCCACGCCAAGCACGTGGGTCAGGTCGGCGCTGCCGTCCTCGTCAGGGGGCGTTCCCACCGCGATGAACTGCAACAGGCCATGGGCCACTCCTTCCTCCGGGCTATCGGAGAAGGTCAGGCGCTCGTCTTCCATATTGTGGCGAATCAGATCCTCGAGGCCTGGCTCAAAGATCGGTACCTCACCGCGCTTGAGGCGGGCGACCTTGACCTGATCGACGTCCACACACATCACGTCGTGTCCCACATCGGCCAGGCAGGCGCCGGTGACCAGTCCTACGTAACCCGAGCCGTGAATCGTGATTTTCATGAACTCACTCCTTGCCGTCGCTTGTGATATTGGCGGCCTTGCCTCGGGCGTCGGAGATACGCCGGGAAAGCCTTGTTCTGACCGCAATGAGGGCAAGGATCGATCCATTTATCTTTTTGTATTTTAAAAACAATAACTTATTGTGAGTCGTGCTCTAGTGAGCGTTCTCCGGGATGGCCGATGGTCGGGCGGAATGTCGCCATTAACAGACAATGGTGCGCGACGTTCGTATAAAGCATTAGAAATCAATTAGTTATATGTTGCTCTATGGATACGCCAATGGTTTTTTGTGTTATAAGTTATTGATAATAAAGTGAAAACACTGTTTTCTTACGTTTCTCCGATCAGCACCCGATCGGAGCATCATGCTTGAGACGGTTTTTGCGGCATGACGATCGCCATGCTGACGTTATCGACGCCGAGTAGCGGCAGAGCCGCCAGGCGTCGAGCCGCTGCGAACGTCGAGCTGGACGACCCGGCAGTGAAACAGTGTCATCAGCGGCTGAGGGGAGGAATGCTTTGTTGAACAGTGGCTTAGGCTTTGAATATGGGTCGAACAGGGGAACCAGGAGGGACCGAAGCTCACATGCGTCCACTGGAGAGTATGAGGTTTATCGCCATTATTGGTGTTAGTTAAGTATGAATGACGCGAAGTTATTGGCGTTAATTATATGAGCGTTGTTTTCAGAAGTTTGCATAAAACATCAATGGAATAGATGGTTCCCAAAACCACTGTACTTGAGTCCAATGCTAGTTATAAAAAAGCTTCGCTAATACTGCTTCCACAGTGTGCCGATAAGGTGCGTTATCGAGGACAGAAATATCCTTGGGCGCGCTCGATAAACGACAACGAGCATCAGGGGAAGCGACATGAGCACGGCGACGGTGGTGATGGTACAGGGGCAGGCTTTTGTTCAGGGCACCGATGGTAGCCTTCGCGAACTCAGGCCGGGAGACGTGATCAGCGACGGGGAGCGCCTGGTGACGTCACAGGGTGGTGAAATCTCGATTTCGCCCGGTGGCGTCGGCGACCCCGTGACACTTTCCGGTAGCGGACAGGTGCGCCTGTTGCCTTCCACCACCGAGCCGGCCGGCCCTTCGCTGGTCGATCAGGGGATTGTGGAGATTTCCGACGACTCGGCGCCCATTGCTGCACCCGCGACCCCTTTGGGCAGCCCGGTGACGGCCGGCGCGGCTGTCGGCATTGACGCACCGGTACCCGAGGGAACCCAAGCGTCCGGCTCCACGGACGATGAACTCGCGGCTCTCGCCCAGATCGCCGAGCAGGCCGACAACGTGCTGGGTGACGAGGAACTCAACGAGCTGTTGGCCGCCATCGACTCCGGCGAAGGCGACCTGTTCGATGATCTTGAGGATCCGGCGGCCGGCGGCACCGGCGGGGGAGGGGACGACGAGGGCAGTGGTTTTGTCCGTCTGCTGCGCATCGTGGAGACGGTAGATCCGCTGGCCTTCCAGTTTGGCCTTGAGGGGCGCGATGGTCCCATCGAGCGCGATTTCACCGGTGTCGACGCGGTGGATCCCGGCGATGACGACGAAGGTGTCACCCTGACCGGTCTCGACGGCCCCGAAGATCCCACTGGCCCTGGTGACCCAGGTAACCCCGGTGGTCCTGATGGTCCCGGTGGCCCTGGCGAGCTGCCCATCGGTGCCGCTGGCGCCGAGCAGGTGCTGTTCGAAGCGGACCTGGCCGGCGGTAGCCGTGGCGACACCACCCAGCTGGTTCGCACCGGCTCCTTTGGGTTTGATTCACCTGATGGCCTGGCCACCCTGACGGTGGGGCCGGTTTCCCTGACGCTTGCCCAGCTTGATGCCCTGGGGACCTCGCCGGTCACCATCGTCACCGATCATGGTGTGGTGACGCTGACCGGCTTCACCGGGTCGGCCGCAGGGGGCACCGTCAGCTACACCTATGAACTGACCGACAACGTCGACAATGACAGCGTTGCCGGCGCCACCGATGGCGGCTATCTCGAGAGCCTGAATGTCCAGGCGGTGGACGTGGACGGCAGTAGCGCCAGCGGCTCGCTCGACATTTTGATCGTGGATGACGCGCCCCGCGCTGAAGACGATCCTACCGTCGAGACCACCGACGATACGGCGGTGAGTATCAACGTCATCACCAATACGACCGGCGCCGATACGCTTGGTGCCGATGGCGCCGAGCTGACCGCTGCAGAACTGGTGGACAGCACCGCCGGCAGCCTGGACTTCGACGCCGACGGTACCATCACCTTTACCCCGGCGGCGGGCTTCGAGGGGACCGCCGAGATCCTCTATACCCTGACCGACAACGACGGTGACACCAGCCAGGCGACCTGGCGGGTGGAGGTGGAGGACGACGAGCCCGAGATCGAGGTCAATCCAGAGTCGCCCAACGCCTCGGGCAACAACGAGGTCGACGAGGCGGGTCTCGATGACGGCGGAAGCAAGGCGCAGACCGACCTCGAGACCACTCTGGGGTCGCTCACCATCGACACCGGCAGTGACACCCTGGCCAAGGTGGAGATCGATGGTATCGATGTGACCGACGGTACCGAGGCCAATCCGGTCGAGGTCGACGGAGACCTCGGCACCCTGGAGGTGTGGAAGGATAGCGCGGGGACCTATCAGTATCGCTATACCCTGACCGACAACAGCACAGACCACACCAGCCAGGGCACCGCCAGCGACGCTGTGCAGGACGCCTTCAGCGTGGTGGTGACCGACTCCGACGGTGACGCCAGTGATCCGGCCACCCTGACCATCGACATCAAGGATGACGTGCCCGAGGCCAAGGATGACGAGACTATCGGCGTGTCCGACAATGCTCCGGTCATGTTGAACGTTATCAACGATGGGCCAGGCGCCGATACGCTCGGTGCCGATGGCGCCGAGCTGACCGCTGCAGAACTGGTGGACAGCACCGCCGGCAGCCTGGACTTCAACGCCGACGGTACCATCACCTTTACTCCGGCGGCGGGCTTCGAGGGGACCGCCGAAATCCTCTATACCCTGACCGACAACGACGGTGATACCAGCCAGGCGACCTGGCGGGTGGAGGTGGAGGACGACGAGCCCGAGATCGAGATCAATCCCGAGTCGCCCAATGCCTCGGGCAACAGCGAGGTCGACGAGGCGGGTCTCGATGACGGCGGAAGCAAGGCGCAGACCGACCTTGAGACCACTCTGGGGTCGCTCACCATCGACACCGGCAGCGACAGCCTGGCCAAGGTGGAGATCGATGGTATCGATGTGACCGACGGCACCGAGGCCAGTCCGGTCGAGGTCGACGGAGACCTCGGCACCCTGGAGGTGTGGAAGGATAGCGCGGGGACCTATCAGTATCGCTATACCCTGACCGACAACAGCACGGACCATACCAGCCAGGGCACCGCCAGCGACGCCGTGCAGGACGCCTTCAGCGTGGTGGTGACCGACTCCGACGGTGACGCCAGTGATCCGGCCACCCTGACCATCGACATCAAGGATGACGTGCCCGCGGCCAAGGATGACACCGCCGAGACCGACGAGAACCAGCCGATCACCGTCAATGTGCTCGACGGTACGGCGGGCGAGCCTGACGTGGCCGGGGCCGACGGTCCCTACACCTTCGTCACCGACAGCGTGAGCCTGGAAAGCGGCAGCGGCACCATCACCAACGTCGACGCCAACGGCAATATCACCTTCACGCCGGCCGACGGCTTCGAGGGTGACGCGGTGATCAACTACGCGATCCGCGACGCCGACGGTGATATCAGCAGCGCGACCCTGACGATCACCGTGGACGCCACGCCCGAGGTCGAGGTCAATCCCGAGTCGCCCAACGCCTCGGGCAACAGCGAGGTGGACGAGGCGGGTCTCGACGATGGCGGGAGCAAGGCCGCCACCGACCTCGAGACCGCTCTGGGGTCGCTCACCATCGACACCGGCAGCGACAGCCTGGCCAAGGTGGAGATCGATGGTATCGATGTGACCGACGGTACCGAGGCCAATCCGGTCGAGGTCGGCGGAGACCTCGGCACCCTGGAGGTGTGGAAGGATAGCGCGGGGACCTATCAGTATCGCTATACCCTGACCGACAACAGCACGGACCATACCAGCCAGGGTACCGCCAGCGACGCTGTGCAGGACGCCTTCAGCGTGGTGGTGACCGACGCCGACGGTGACGCCAGTGATCCGGCCACCCTGACCATCGACATCAAGGATGACGTGCCCGCGGCCGTCAATGACGAGGTCCAGACTGACGAGGGCGAGCCGGTCACCGTCAATGTGCTCGACGGCACGGCCGGGGGCAAGGATATCCCTGGTGCCGATGGACCGATCACCATGGATATCGACAGCGTGAAGCTGGAGAGTGGCAGCGGCACCATCAGTGGCGTCGACACCAGCGGCAATATCACCTTCACGCCAGCCGACGGCTTCGAGGGTGACGCGGTGATCAACTACTCGATCCGCGACGCCGACGGTGATATCAGCAGCGCGACCCTGACGATCACTGTGGACGCCACACCCGAGGTCGAGGTCAATCCCGAGTCGCCCAACGCCTCGGGCAACAACGAAGTGGACGAGGCGGGTCTCGACGACGGCGGGAGCAAGGCCCCCACCGACCTCGAGACCACTCTGGGGTCGCTCGCCATCGACACCGGCAGCGACAGCCTGGCCAAGGTGGAGATCGATGGTATCGATGTGACCGACGGCACCGAGGCCAGTCCGGTCGAGGTCGACGGAGACCTCGGCACCCTGGAGGTGTGGAAGGATAGCGCGGGGACCTATCAGTATCGCTATACCCTGACCGACAACAGCACGGACCATACCAGCCAGGGCACCGCCAGCGACGCCGTGCAGGACGCCTTCAGCGTGGTGGTGACCGACTCCGACGGTGACGCCAGTGATCCGGCCACCCTGACCATCGACATCAAGGATGACGTGCCCCAGGTGTTCTCCGAGGCGGAGCACGCCCTGGAGAGTGGCAACGGCACTTTGGACTTCGGGCCCAACGTCGGAGCCGATGGGGTCGGGGAGGTGGTCTTTGCCGCCGCCCTCGACGGACAGCCGGCGACGGATAGCCAGGGCAACGCGCTGCGGGTCGACGGCAAGCCGCTGAGCTATCGTTTGAGCGCTGATGGAACGACGCTGTATGCCGAAAGCGCCGACGGTGCCGAGGACGGCTTCAGCGTCACCCTCAACGCAGCAGGTGACGGCTACAGCGTCGAGGTGATCGGTGCGATCACCAATGGCGAGGCGTTCGACTCAAGCCCGGCAGATGCCCAGACGATCGGTGACTACCTGGCCTTGCACGCCGGTGATGACGTCGCGGTCAACGACCTCTTGCTATCGGGAACGACCGACCAGGATAGCGACGGCCGTATCGCCCTTGGTACCGACGGGACCCTACGCATCGATGCGCTCAAGGGCGTTAGCGCCTCCGGGACGACGCCCGAGTGGCAGGACCACGTTGGCCTGACGAGCTATTCGCAGAAGGTCCATGTGACCAACGGTGTCACCGCCGCTCTGTTGCTCTCTGCCGTCGTGTTCGATGCTGAAGGCGCAGGCAACGGTGATCCAGGGGCGACCAGCGGTGCCGCCATGGATCTGAGCGTCGATGACGTCAAGGTGTTCGACGCTCGGGGCGTGGATGTCACGGGAAGGGTGTTGTTGGTCGATACCGGCGATGGCATTGAGGTCGACGGCTTAAAGGATGGCTGGGAGGTGCGCCTGAGCACCGGTGACGATCGCCCCTTCGAGGCGGTCTCCATCGAGGCGCAGCAGAGTGGCAGTGAGTCCCCTGGCGATCTGTCACTGGGTGACATCAACCATCGCAGCGGCGAGCAGCGCGAGGACTTCGAGGTGCCCCTCGGTCTGGTCGGTGTCGATGGCGACGGCGATCGGCTCGAGAGCACCCTGACCCTTAACGGAGAGGCGCCGGATACCCTGTACGTGGATGACAACGACAACAGCGAACAGGCCGGTGGTGATGGCGACGACGTGCTGATCGGCGACGCCGGCGGGGTGGCCCAGGCGCAGCCGGAGAATTACAACCTGTCACTGATCATCGACAGCTCGGGCAGCATGGGCAATGCGTCGGGCACCGCCGGCAAGACGCGGATGCAGCTGGCCAAGGACGCCCTGGAGAATCTTCTTGTCCATCTCCAGACCTACGGTGGGACCATCAATCTGCAGATCGTGGACTTTGACAGTGGCGTCCGGGTTGGTACGGACGGTGGCGGTGTGGTCGGGGTCGATTCGATTACTATCGAAGACTTTGACGCTTCGGATCTGGCCGCCGCCATGGCCTTTATCGACGCCATGGTGGCCGAAGGCGGCACCAACTACGAGGCGGGCTTCCGTGAGTCTCAGGAGTTCTTCAGCGAACAATACACGTCGACACCCGGATACAAGAACCTGGCCCTGTTTCTCACCGACGGTGAGCCGACGTTCTATCTGGACGACGCTGATGGAGATGGCACCCCCGGCCGCTACGGCCCCGGGGGAAACAACAGCGTCCCCGTCATGAACAACTCCCTGGAAGCGTTCCAGGATCTTGCACCAACCACGCCGGGAGCTGGCTATCCGCAAGTCGAGGTGGCCGCTATCGGCATCGGCAACGGGATCAACGAGGAAACGCTTGAGTACTTCGACAACAGCAACGTCGATGGCACCGGAGGCCTGACCATTGGCGGTACGACGTTTAATGATCCGGTCGGCCAGGTTCAGATCGTCAACGACGAGGACGGTCTCAACAGTGCCATCCAGGAAGCCGCAGGAGGGCTTCTGCAACTTGGCGATGACGTCCTGTCGGGCGGAGGCGGCGGCGACATCCTGATCGGCGATGTGCTCAACAGTGACCATCTGGCCTGGACGAATACCGACACAGGTGAGGTCTTTACCGCGGGCGGGCATGACGGCCTGGGCTACGAAGGGCTCTACGAATACGTCAAGTGGGGAGTCAATGGTGGTACCGAACCCACCGATGGCGAAATGATCGGTTATATCCGAGACAATCTCGACGATCTGATCGACGACACGCGAAATGATGGCGGTAGCAACACCCTGGACGGCGGCGATGGCAACGATACCCTGATTGGTGGCGCCGGGGGGGATACCCTCCTTGGCGGCGAAGGTAATGACACCCTGGTTGGTGGCAAGGGCAACGATACGCTCGATGGCGGCGCGGGCAACGATATCATCGATCTGGGCACCGGTGCCGATGTGGTCGCCTGGAATGATGGCGACGCTGGGACCAGTGCTGCGCCTGCCAGTGATGAGATCAATGACTTTACCCTGGGGGAGGTCGGCAGTGACGCCGAGGCCGATCGCCTGGAGATGGCGGATCTACTCGATGGAGCGACCGAGGCAAGCGTCAATGACTATCTTTACGCCGAGGAGGACGGTAGCGGCAATACCGTGTTGTACGTGAAGAGCGATGGTGGCATCGGCAATACAGGAGGCGATGCCGATCAGGTCATTACCCTCAATGGCGTCGATATGGGGGGACAGGACTCGGCGACCTTCCTGCAGCAGATGATCGACGACGGCCAGTTGCAGGTGGAGTAGCAGGTGGAATAGCAGGTTGAGTTGCAGGGCAGCGGTCTCCCTCGGCGCACCCGGGGGAGGCCGACGCCGGGCAGGACTGTCCGGTCTCGGCGAGTGACAGGCAACAGAGCCCGGCTGGCGTCGGGCTCTGTGTCGTCGGGTCGAGCGGCTCTTGTGGCACGCGGCGCGAGGTGCCTATCGTCGCTCGCGGCGCTTGCTGGCGTCGGGTGTGGTCAGAAGTCGATGCCGCGGCGGGCCTTGAGGCCATTGGTGAAGCCGTGCTTGACCTCCTGCATCTCGGTCACGGTGTCGGCCATGGCAACCAGTTCGCGATGGGCGTTGCGCCCGGTGATGATGACCGTCTGCTCGGCAGGCCGGTTGGCGATGGCCGTGCGCACGGTGTCGATGTCCAGGTAGCCGAACTTGAGCATGTAGGTGATCTCGTCGAGCACCACCAGGTAGACCTCGGGGTCGCCCAGCATGCGGCTGGCCTCCTGCCAGACCTCGCGGCATGCCTGGGTGTCCGACTCGCGATTCTGGGTATCCCAGGTGAAACCGGTGGCCATGATCGCCACCTCGAGGTTGTCGTCGGCCTCGAGACGGTCGCGCTCTCCGCACTCCCACAGTCCCTTGATGAACTGCACCACGCCCACCCGGTAGCCGTAACCCAGGGCGCGGGTGACGGTGCCCCAGGCGGCGGTGGTCTTGCCCTTGCCGTTGCCGGTAAACACCAGCATCAGCCCGCGCTCCTCGTCGGCGGCGGCGACCTTGGCGTCGACGTGGGACTTGAGCTTCTCCATGGCCTTCTTGTGTCGGGTGTTTCTGTCCTGCTCGCTCATGCCGGCTCCCGCTGTCTGGTGAAAAGCGCAGGGTAGCCGAGGTGGACGCCGGCGTCAGCCCGGATACGCCTTTCCGCCTCAGCCGGGATCATTGGCTGGAAGGCTCTGGCGTCCCGCCTGGGGCGAAGCCGTGTTAGCCGAGCGTGCCTGTCGGCGCGCCTCCATGCGTCTGGCGAAGACCTCCATCAGGCGATCGTAGAGCGCCGCACCCAGCACGCTGTCCTCGATGCCCGCATCGATGTTGGGATTGTCGTTGACCTCGATCACCAGTACACGGTCGCCGACCTGCTTGAGGTCGACACCGTAGAGGCCATTGCCGATCAGCCGGGTGGCCTTGAGCGCCGCACGCAGCACTGCGGCCGGCACCTCGTCGATGGGGTGGCTGCTGAAGCCGCCGCTGCGGGTGCGAGCACCGGAATGATCGTAGATCTGCCAATGGCCGCGGGCCATGTAGTAGCGGCTGGCGAACAGCGGAGCACCGTCGAGCACGCCGATGCGCCAGTCGTATTCGGTAGGCAGCCATTCCTGCAGCAACAGCAGGTCCGAGCTCTTGAACAGGGTATCGGCTTCCCGCGCCAGCGATTCGCTGGATGTCACCTTGACGATGCCACGGGAGAAGGCGCCATCGGGGACCTTCAGCACCCTCGGGTAGCTGAGACCCTGCGTCTGCTCGAGGAGACGTGCTCTATCCGAACGCTTGAGCAACAGTCCCTCGGGAGCGGCGACCCCCCGGGTGCGAAGCAGTTCATGCAGATAGACCTTGTTGGTGCAGCGCAGAATGTCCTGGGGCGCGTCGATGACCACCAGGCCCTCGTGTTCGGCACGCCGGGCCATGCGCCAGGTGGGGTGGTCGAGGGCGGTGGTCTGGCGCAGAAACAGAGCGTCGAACTCGGCCAGCCGGGCGCTGTCGCGATGGGTGATCAGCGAGACATTGATGCCCTGGCGCCGACCGGCGCGGATAAATTGCTTGAGCGCGCCCTTGTTGCTGGGCGGCAGGTGTTCTTCAGGGTCGATCAACATGGCCAGGTCGAAGCGATAGCGCCTCCGCGCCCTGGGGGTACGCCAGATCTTCAGCGAATGGCGATTGAGGGCGCGAGCGAAGGCGTCCTGCTCGTCTTCATGAAGCCGCCCAAGCGCAAGCGGACGCAGCCGCACCAGTCGATAGCCCTGGGCGGTGCGATTCAGGCGCGCCTCCATCAGCGGACAGGGCAGGCGCTCGAACAGGCGGCGGGCGACGCGTGCCAGCAGGGGCTCGACGCATTCGCCGAACAGCACCCTGAAATGGACGTCATCGCCGAGTCGCTCGACTGCAGCGGGCCGGCTCAGCTCATCGAGCAGTCCGGTAAGGCCCTCGAGCTGCATGTCGGTGGTCGACTTGCGGCGCAGGGAGTTGAGGGTATCGACACTGGGGATCACTCTGGCGCCTCGCGCCTGGGCGAGCAGCGAGACATAGTAGCCTCGGCCCAGGTAGCCAAGGTCGGAACACAGGTTGATGACCTGTGCGCTGGTGGCGCCCGAGGTGGCCTTGGCATCGGCGATGTCCGCGGCGTCGACATAGTGGTCGGCGTCGATCACATCGTCACTGGGGTGGTAGGGCTGCCAGTCGCGCTGGCGGTCGACAACGATACGCAGGGCGCACATCGCAAGAATTCCTCGGCAAGGGGCGAGATAGGGGCGAGACAAGGGGCGAAACTGGGACGAGACAATGGCGGAGCAAGGGTGAAGCAAGGCCGAAACAAGGTGATAGCCCGAAGCCGGAGGACACCGCACGAGTCGGGGTAGAGGTCAGGGCCGACGGTGGCAGGATGCGCCTGGGTTGGCGGCAAAGCAATACGGCAAGAAAGTGAAAAATATTCATTCTGGCGGCGGCTGACAGCGCCGTGTGGGCCAGACAGAATCAACAGATAACACACGTCGCCCGAGTCGGGCGTCGGGCTGCCGAGACGGGACCTCTCACTATGCCACTTGCCTTGCGTTCGGCCACCCCAAGCGATCTCGATGCCCTGGAGGGACTGGAGAGTCGCGGTTTTTCGGGGGACCGCTTCACTCGTCGCCAATTGCGCCACCTGCTCCAGCGCGCCCATGGGCTGACCCTGATCGCCGAGGACGCCACCGGCTCCGTTTTGCCGCTCGGCTACGGTACCTTGCTGTTTCGCCGCAACAGCCGCGCAGCGCGCCTCTATTCGCTGTGTGTGGCCCCCGAGGCGCGTGGCCAAGGAGTGGGAAAGGCCTTGCTCGAGGCGCTCGAGCGTGACGGGCGCAAGCGTGGCTGCGAGCGCATGACGCTGGAGGTGCGGGCCGACAATCGTGTTGCTCTCGGCCTCTATCGACGGGCGGGCTTTCGCCTGGCTTGCTGGCTCGACGACTACTACGAGGATGGCTGTGCCGCCTGGCGCATGGTCAAGTCGCTGGGCCTGTCTCGAGAGCAGCCTGCCGTCGTGCCTCAGGGTTCACCGTCCGTGGCAGCTCCAGCGACATCTTCGGCGCCGTCTTCTACACCACCTTCCGAGCCGTCCTCCGTGACATCCGGGGAGGACTCGGTAGTGACACCCTGCGGGTCGCCGTCGATGGTAGACTAGCGTTTTTGTCAGCGGAGCAGAGCGAGCATGCCCTCTTTCGATATTGTGTCCGAATTCGATCGCCACGAAGCCCAGAACGCCGTGGACCAGGCTAACCGTGAGGTTCAGGGGCGCTTTGACTTTCGCGGTGTCGACGCCGGCTTCGAGCTGTCCGATGAATCCGTGGCGTTGCACGCCGAGGTCGACTTCCAGCTCAAGCAGATGCTCGACATCCTGCGCAACAAGCTGAGCGCCAGAAGCATCGACCCGCGCATCATGGACGTTCAGGACGCTGAGCTGTCCGGCGTCAAGGCGCGTCAGACGGTCGCCCTCAAGCAGGGGCTGGAGCAGAAGGAAGCCAAGGACATCGTCAAGCGCATCAAGGACTCGAAGCTCAAGGTCCAGGCCCAGATCCAGGGCGACAAGGTACGCGTGACCGGCAAGAAGCGCGATGACCTGCAAAGTGTGATGGCACTGCTGCGCGGTGATGAGGGCCCTGATCTGGCGCTGCAGTTCGACAATTTCCGCGACTGACAGGATCGGCGGCTGACATGTCTCTGTTGCCGGCATCGTGAGGCGAGTGGCCCTGCGGATTCGGCAGGCTACTGGCCTGATAGCGGCGTCCGATTGGCCTCTTCGCACCTGCTGCGTTTCAATAAGTGAATTCTTGACCAATTGGCGTGGCGAGTGCGCCGCCGGAGTTCGCCCTTGATTTCCACCACCCGTCGCCTGGCCTGGCAGTTGCTGGCCTGGACCAGCTTTGCCCTCGGTGTCATCGGGGCCTTCGTGCCGCTGCTGCCCAGCACCTGCTTTCTGCTGGTGGCGGTGTGGGCGGCGTCGAAGGGGTCGCCGCGGTTCGCTCGCTGGATTCGCAGTCATCCCCGGTTCGGCCCTGCGGTGGTGGCCTGGGAAGAATCCGGTGCGATTCCCCGTCATGCCAAGTGGATGGCGCTGGCGATGCTGTCACTGTCGGTGGTGGTGCTGTTGATCACGGTGTCACTGTGGTGGTTGAAGCTTGGGTTGACCGTCATGCTGATCGGGATCGCCATCTGGATCGTGACCCGGCCCGAGCCCGCCTCCTCGTCCTGACGTCTGCCGCCCTGATCCGTTTCGCCTGATGGTTCCGACGTGCTCCGGGTCGCGCCGGTTCTTTGAGCCCGGCACGTCCGTACCCGTACAATATCGACGACTTTTCTGATTGGAGCATCCCCGATGTCCGACCCCCAGCCGATCCATCTGAGCGACTATCGTCCGCCGGCCTACCTTGTCTCACGCACCGAGTTGACCTTCGACCTGGCGCCTGGCGCCACCCGCGTCAAGGCACGCCTGCATCTGGAGCGTCATCCCGAGCGCGAGGCCGGTGCACCGCTTTGGCTGGATGGCGAGCAGCTTTCGCTCAAGGCCATCGCCATCGATGGCCAGCCGCTGGAGGAAGGCGAGTACGAACTGACCCGCAAGGGACTGTCGATTACCGGTGCGCCGGAGGCGTTTGTTCTGGACACCGAGGTCGAGATCTCGCCCGAGGACAATACCGCGCTATCCGGCCTCTACCGTTCCGGTGGCATGTTCTGCACCCAGTGCGAAGCCGAAGGGTTCCGCCGCATCACCTTCTACCCGGACCGCCCGGACGTGATGGCGACCTTCTCGACCACCGTGATCGGCGACCTGACCCGCGAGCCGGTGTTGCTGTCCAACGGCAATCCGGTGGAGCGGGGTGAGCTGCCGGATGGCCGCCACTTCGTGACCTGGGACGATCCTCATCCCAAGCCCGCCTACCTGTTTGCACTGGTGGCCGGTGACCTGAAGAAGGTCGAGGACCGCTTTACCACCATGAGCGGCCGCGACGTCACCCTGCAGATCTGGGTCGAGGAAGAAAACCTCGACAAGACCGACCACGCCATGGGCTCACTCAAGCGTGCCATGCGCTGGGATGAAGAGGCCTACGGTCGCGAGTACGACCTGGACCTGTTCATGATCGTGGCGGTCAATGATTTCAACATGGGCGCCATGGAGAACAAGGGGCTCAACATCTTCAACTCGGCGGCGGTGCTGACCCACCCCAACACCGCCACCGACGCTGCCTTCCAGCGGGTCGAGGGAATCGTCGCTCACGAGTACTTCCATAACTGGTCGGGCAACCGCGTTACCTGCCGTGACTGGTTCCAACTGTCGTTGAAGGAAGGCTTCACCGTCTTCCGCGATCAGAGCTTCTCGGCCGAGGTCAATTCCGCACCGGTCAAGCGCATCGAGGAAGTGTCGTTCTTCCGCACCGCCCAGTTCGCCGAGGACGCAGGCCCCACGGCGCACCCGATTCGCCCCGACTCCTACATCGAGATCGGCAACTTCTACACCCTGACCATCTACGAGAAGGGTGCCGAGGTGGTGCGGATGCTATCCAACCTGGTGGGGCCGGAGACCTTCCGCGAGGGCTCGGATCTGTACTTCTCGCGCTTCGACGGGCAGGCGGTCACCATCGAGGACTTTGTCGACTGCATGGCCGAGGTGTCCGGGCAGGATCTCGAGCAGTTCATGCGCTGGTACTCCCAGGCGGGTACGCCGGAGATCGACGCCTTCGGCGAATACGACTACGCCAACTCCCGCTACCGCCTGATCCTGCGTCAGCGCACGCCGGCCACCCCCGGCCAGCCGGAGAAACAGGCGCTGCATATCCCCATTCGCCTGGGCCTGGTCGGCACCAAGAGCGGCCGCGACCTGTCGATGACCCTGGACGGCGAGAGCCTGGGTAGAGACGCCGTGATTCATCTGCGTGAAGACGAGCAGGAGTTCATCTTCAGCGATATCGAAGAGGCTCCGGTGCCCTCGCTGCTGCGCGGGTTCTCGGCGCCGGTCAAGCTGTCCTTCCCCTATTCACGGGAGGATCTGGCCTTCCTGATGGCCCACGACAGCGATGGCTTCAACCGCTGGGACGCCGGCCAGCGGCTGACCCTGCTGGCCTTGGATGATCTGATCGCGGCCCACCGCAATGGCGTCGAGAAGGTCATGGATACGCGCCTGGTCGAGGCCTTCCGTGCACTGATCGAGGAAGGCAATGACGACAAGGCGGTGCTGGCCGAGATGCTGCAACTGCCGAGCGAGGCCTACATCGCCGAACAGCAGCCGCTGGTCGACGTGGACGCCATCCACGCCGCGCGCACCTTCATCCAGCAGTCGCTGGCGCAAGAGCTGCGTGACGAACTGCTGGCACTGTATCGCGACAACCAGAGCGACGCCGCCTACGCGCCCACGCCCGAGCAGATCGGCCAGCGCGCCCTGAAGAATGTCGCGCTGTCCTACCTGATGAGCATCGAGGACGAGGTGGCGATCGAGCTGGCCCAGGCCCAGTTCGAGGCCGACCACAACATGACCGACGTGCGCCATGCGTTGACCCTGCTGGTCCACAGTAGCCGCTCGGATATCGCCGATCCGGCACTCAAGGCCTTCGGGCGCAAGTGGTCCCACGATCCGCTGGTGATGGACCAGTGGTTCAGCCTGCAGGTGACCCGTCCCCAGGCGGACGCCCTGGATCGGGTGCGCTATCTGATGGAGCACCCGGCCTTCTCGCTGAAGAACCCCAACAAGGTGCGCGCGTTGATCGGTGCCTTTGCCGGGCAGAACCGGGTCAACTTCCACCGCCTGGATGGCGAAGGCTATCGCCTGCTGGCCGACGTGGTGATCGAGTTGAACCGGCTGAACCCCGAGATCGCCGCACGCATCATCACGCCGCTGACCCGCTGGCAGCGCTTCGACGAGGCTCGCCAGGCGCTGATGCGCGCCGAGCTGGAGCGCATCCGTGGCGAGGAACTCTCGCCCAACGTCTACGAGATCGTGGAAAAGGCGCTGGCCTGATGTAGCGACGACGATCGCTGCTGGAGCCACCGTCACAAATGCCAACGCCGCCCCTCGGGGCGGCGTTGTGCTGTGTGCTACCGGCTCGGCTGGCCTTGAAGACCGTCCCGCTTCAGGGCAGCAGCATGCCCAGGGTCAAGAGGCCCAGCAGTGCCCACAGCAGGGCGGCGATGGGGGAGCCTGTGAGGATCGCGCGTAGACCCCGCCAAAGAAAGAAAAGGCCCAGCACCAGCAGCGCCAGGGTGAAGAAGGTCGGTGCGATGCCCAGCGAGCGAGACAGGCCGTCGATAAAGCCGGCGGCGGCGTCATCGATGCTGTTGAAGAAGGTGCCCAGAGTATCGACCACAAAGCGAATCAGGGTGCCAAGGGCCTCGCCCAGCCAGGTAAAGACGTCTTCCACCGCCATGCATCCTTGTCGTGGAGCTTGCAAAGGGCCTCGGCGCGCGCCTTGAGCACGAGCCTTGGCCATGGGAGCCCCGAGTATCCGCATCCGACCTGTCCACGGCAAGCCCCGTGGCCGAGCGCGTCTGGGTGTTGCACAGGTCTGCGCGCGCCACTTGCTAGGGCTTGTCTGAAAAGTGCCTGCGCTCGGTAATACGGCGTTAAAAATCGGATCAACATGCTCATTTACACCCCGTAAACTGCGCTGTCTCACCGATTTTTGCCTTGTCTAACCTTCGCTCGTCGACTTTTCGGACAGCGCCTAGCCGAGTTGTTCGGTACGCGAGATGATTCCCGCTTCCTCCGCCGCGCTGTCGGCCAGGGCGCGGCCGGCCTCGTCGTAGACGTGGTAGACCGCGTGGGCGCCCAGTTCGCGGATGGTGTCGATCTCCTCCAGGTACTCGACCACGGCGGTGATCTTGCCCGGGAAGTGGCGGCTTCGCAGCTGCTTCAGGGCGAACAGGTTACCGGCATGGTGGGGCATCGCCAGCACCACCAGTTCTACCTGAGAGGACATCAGCATCTTGTCCCAGAAGTCCGAGTCTACGGCGTCGCCCTCGACGATATTGAAGCCCTTGTCGGCCAGCATCTTCACGCTCTTGGGATTGGAGTCGACCCCCAGCACCTTGAGTCCATACTCCTTGGTCAGGCGACGGTAGACGCTGCGACCGATACGGCCCATGCCCAGCACCACCGCTTCGGCGTCGCCGACCTCGATGGGGCGGTCGCTGGGGGACAGCGACGCCTCGTCGACCGGTGGCAGGCGTGGCTCAAGCCAGCGGTAGAACTGCTCGCTGACGGCATTGAGGATCGCCGATACCACGAAGCTCAGCGCGACCGCGAGCGACACCACCACCAGCCACTGTGGCGCCAGCCAGCCGCTGGATACCGCGATGGCACCGACGATCAGACCGAACTCGGAATAGTTGCTCAGGCTCAGGGTGGCCAGCACCGAGGTGCGGTGGCGCATGCCGAAACGCATCAGAATAAACTGGTAGAGCAGGCTCTTCAGCGGCAGCAGCGCCACCAGCAGCAGGGCGATGCCGAACAGCGACCAGCTGGGCAGGGCGGTAAGGCCGATGCTCAGAAAGAAGCCGACCAGCAGCAGTTCCTTGATATTGAACATCGAGCGCGACAGCGTCTGGGCGGCGGGGTGGGGCGCCAGCAGCATGCCGATGATCAGCGCCCCGAGATCTCCCTTGACGCCGACCGCCTCGAACAGGCCGTAGCCCAGCACCAGGGCCATCACCACGCCACACAGCATCTGCATCTCGCCGTGGCCCATGCGGTCGAGCAGCCGTCGCAGCAGCGGCGCCAGCGGCAGCAGCGCGAACAGTCCCAGGGCCCAGGGGCTCGGCAGCTTACCGGTGGAGGCGGTGAGAAAGATCACCGCAAACAGGTCCTGCATGATCAGGATACCGATGGCCAGGCGTCCGTAGGCCGCATGGGTCTCGCTTCGCTTTTCGAGGACCTTGACCACGAAGACGGTACTGGAGAAGGACAGGGCGAACGCCAGCACCAGCAGCGTCGTCAGGTCGAGTCCGGCGAGCAGACCGTTGGGTGACGTCAGCCAGCCGAGGGTGACGATCGCCTTCAGGACAGCCAGAATACCTACGAACAGCACGACGCTTGCCAGCATATGCAGGCTGGCGCCTCCCCAGACGTCCGGGCGCAGCAGGGTCTTGACGTTGAGCTTGAGACCGATGGTAAACAGCATCAGGGTGACGCCAAGGTGGGCGATCAGCGTCAGGACCGGCGTTTCGTCGTAGCCGAGTGCATTGAGGATGAAGCCACCGGCGAGAAAACCCACCAAGGGTGGTAGTCTGAGGGCCATGGCGGCCAGGCCTGAAACAAAGGCGGTCAGCACAAAAATTGGTTCAATCATGCAGGAACTCGGTCGCAAAGGGGGGCGTGTCTTGATCAATTGTAAGGGAAATACGGGTCAAGTCAGCGCTATGGCTGCGATTGTGCCCGTCCCGCAACAGCATAGGTGCGGCGTCGGCAGCAGGACGTGGCTGGAGGCCGGCATGTGTCGGATCGCCGCTGCGGGCCTCCATGCCGGGGGAAGGATATGATGAAATAGGCGCCGCACAGGGAGGATGTGCGACTTTCATGAACCTCATGTGAAAAAGGAAGCGTCAGGATGACCCAGCCGCCGGGCACCAATCGGCTGATCCTCAACGGACAATCGGCGCAATTGCCGGAAGTGCGAAGCGCTGTCTTCGCCTGTCGGCGAGGCGGCCTCGATGTCGATGTGCGTGTCACCTGGGAAAAGGGCGACGGCGAACGCCAGGCCACCCAGGCTGGACGCGATCGGGTCAAGCGGGTCATCGCCGGCGGTGGTGACGGTACCGTGCATGAGGTGGTCAACGGGCTGATGCAGTTGCCGCGCGAAGAGCGTCCGGAGCTTGCCATCATGCCGTTGGGCAGCGCCAATGACCTGGCCAAGTCCCTGGGCCTGCCGCTCGGCCAGGCAGCGTCGCTGGACGCCGCCTGTCGTCTGCCCAGCCGCTGGGTGGATGTGCCAAGGATGAACGATCGCTATTTCATCAACATGGCCACCGGAGGTTTCGGTGCCGAGATCACCACATCGACGCCGAAGCCACTCAAGCGCTTGATGGGCGGGGGAGCCTACTCGGTGTTCGGTGCCTTCAAGGCCTGGCGTTATCAGCTCTACCAGGGCCACCTGGCCTGGGACGGCGGGGAGAGTCGAGCGGGCATCTTTCTGCTGGGTATCGGCAATGGCATCCAGGCCGGTGGCGGTCAGCAGTTGACGCCGGCGGCGCGACTGGACGACGGCCTGTTCGACGTGCTGCTGGTGCGTGACTTCCGCTCGCTGCGTCAGCTTCGGGCGATGATGCAGGAACTGCGGGCCAGGCCCTACCATGGGCAGTACGTCGACGCATTTCGCAGCGCCTGGTTGCGCTTTGAAGCCGATGGCGAGGCGCGCCTGCCGCTGACGCTGGACGGCGAAGCCTGCTATCAGCGCGCGTTCGAGGCCCGGGTCATGCCGTTGGCGCTGCGTCTGACCATGCCCGACAGCTGTCGCATGGCCTCACCCCGGGGAGAATGATCAGGGCGGGAGCCGCCATAGACGTCGCCCGATAGGCGAGATTGCGGCGTGCTGCAGCGCCAACGCAAGTTGCGTGGCCGGGGTGGCTTTGTTGCAATAGCGCGCGATCAATCATGGAGATTGGGCGCATGGACAAAGGCTTTATGGAGAGAAGACGATGGCAATGACCCCTCGAATGGCGGCGGCCCTGGTGGCGCTGAGCGTACCGCTGTGGCTGGTTGGGTGTGATGGCGAGGAGCCCCCGGCGTCTCAGAGTGAGCCTTCAGCTGCTCAGGAAGAGCCTTCAGCTGCTGAGAAAGAGCAGTCAGCAACTGACGAGGAGCCTTCAGCTACTGAAGAAGAGCCTTCAGCGACTCAGCAAGAGCCCTCAGCTACTGACGAAGAGCCCTCAGCTACTGACGAAGAGCCCTCAGCGACTCAACAACAGCCATCCGATTCCGAGAGCGGGATGTCCGCAGCCCAGTCAGAGTCATCGAGTGAAGCGGCGTCGAGCGGGGCCGACGGGGCGCAGAGCAACAGTGACGCCGATGGGGCCGATGTAGACCTCGGCAGCAGTGCCACCGACACCCTGGAGCAGGGCCAGGCGCTGCCGGGGGAAAGCACCGAGTCAGATGTCGATGCCATCCTCGAGGAGACCGAGCGTCGCTTCGAGGAAGCGCAACGCAAGATCGACGAGACCTATAAGCAGGCCGAGGCAACGAGCGCTACCCAAGGCACACCGGACAGTGAAGGGCAGCAGAGCGACGCAGGCGGCGGAGAAGCCTCGGCGCCCTCGGTGCCGGACCCTGTCGAGGAACCGGTGCAACTCGAGGGATCGAGCGAGGAGGTCGACGCCATCCTTCAGGAAACCGAACGCCGGTTCGAGGAAGCCAAGCGCAAGATCGACGAGACCTTCGAGCAGGCCGAGCGCCAGGTCCCCGAGGAGGTGCCCGCCGACGCGGACGCGTCCTTCGATGCCGACGTCAACGCCGAAGGCGACGTCGAGACCCGTACCGACAACGCGCCCTGAGCCAGTATTGGCAGGGCATCAGGTCCGGGTGGCTTAGTCATTCATGGCTTAGTCATGGCTTAGTCATGGGCCCAAGGCTTGCAGGCAAGCTCTTACGGCATCCGATCGGCCCCCCGGCAGGCTCTGCCGACCAACAAGAAAGGCCCACCGTATGGTGGGCCTTCTTGTCGCATGATCGAGGATCGTCACAACTTGCGGCAATCCTGCTCAAGCGCTGTTGCTTCACGGGGTGGCTAGATCACCTTGAATGCGATCTCCCCGTGACAAGGTCAGACAGGCACTAGGCTCAGTCGGCGACCTTGATGTTGGAGGCCTGAAGGCCTTTCTTGCCCTGAGTCACCTCGAAGGAGACCTTCTGGCCGTCCTGCAGGGACTTGAAGCCTTCAGCCTGAATCTCGGAGAAGTGGGCGAACAGGTCGTCTCCGCCGTCGTCCGGAGAGATGAAGCCGTAGCCCTTGGTATCGTTGAACCACTTGACAGTGCCAGTTGCCATTGTCGATTTCCTTAACTCGCTAAATGATGGTGCAGGCTCAACCACCCGGGGAGCTTTTCTCCCGTCGTGTGGTCTGAACCCTGTTGCGTGGGCATGACAAGAAAGAAGGGCGCATTGCGTGTTTCGACAATAGAGCGATCGAACTACCACTGCTGACGTTTCTACTTGCTGTCCTACGCTGCGGTCGAGTTCGCGATTCCGATCACCCGGGAAACGACACCTCTGGTGTCGACCACCCCTGGCAGGCGAGAATGGCTTACCTCGACTCGCCAAGTTACTGTAGATCGAAAGGCCAGCAGCGTCCAGCCGGACGCCCGTTGCTGCCTCTTAACGGAAAAGATGACACAAGGAATTCACATGACTGCCCCCGTGATCCATAGCGACGATACCCACTCCAAGGTGGTGGGCTACCTGTTGTGGCTGTTCGGTTTCCTCGGCGCCCACCGGTTCTATTACGGCAAGCCGGTGACCGGCACCATCTGGTTTCTGACCCTCGGACTGTTCTTCATCGGCTGGATCATCGACCTGTTCTTGATCCCGAGCATGGATCGCGAGGCCGACCTGCGGTTCCGCGGTGGTCCCACCAACTACACCCTGGCCTGGGTGCTGCTGACCTTCCTCGGGGTATTCGGCCTGCATCGTTTCTACATGGGCAAATGGTTGACCGGCATCATCTATCTGCTCACCGGTGGTCTGTTCTTGATCGGCATCCTCTACGACTTCTGGACGCTCAACGACCAGATTTCGCTGAAACACTCCGATAGCCTCGAGTCCGTGCGCTGATGGAAGGCTGGATCGATGCCCAGCTGCTGGGCTTCGTGGTGGCGATCACGCTGTTGAGCGTCACTCCCGGGGTCGACACCTTGCTGGTGATTCGCAACACCGCTCGGGGCGGTCTGCGCGACGGTGTGCTGACCAGCCTGGCGATCTGCTCGGGGCTGTTCGTCCACGCCACCATCTCCGCCCTGGGGGTATCGCTGATCCTGCTGCAGTCGGCCTGGGCGTTTTCGGCGTTGAAGATGATCGGGGCCGGCTACCTGGCCTGGCTGGGAGTCGCCAGCCTGCGTCAGGCCTGGGCCGGCAAGGGGCTCGCGGTGTCGGCGGCGAGTGGCGCCCGCCGCCAGCGCGTATCGCCGTGGCGGCCGCTGCGCGAGGGGTTGCTGTCCAACGTGCTCAATCCCAAGACGGTGGTGTTCTACATGGCCTTTCTGCCCCAGTTCATCGCCCCCACGGATCCGGCCTTGCTGAAGTCCCTGTGGCTTGCCGGTATCCACTTCGTGATTGCCAACCTGTGGCAGATCCTGGTCGCGGTGTTGGTGGGCAGCGCCAGCCACTGGCTCGCTCGGCCGGCGTTCTCGCGCGTGCTCAACGGCTTGACCGGCGGTGTGCTGGTGGCGTTCGGGGTCAAGTTGGCGTTGACGCGGGCGCCGTCCTGAGCCGATGCGATTGGCGCGGAGGTCAATAGCCCGAGACACAGGCCAGCGAAGCTACCGCAGAAGCCGGACCTCGACAGCAAGAACCCCCGACCACAGGCCGGGGGTTCTTGCTTTGCGAGGCGCTCTCACCTCATCGACGCACCGGGGCTCCGCTACATCATCGACGTACCATGGAACCGTCGTAGCGCGAGCTCTTCTCGGCCGCTGTCAGCACCTGCACGCCCTGGGTCGAGCCCTGGGCCAGGCTCTCGAACACTACCCGGTACTCGAGCACCGCGCGGACGTAGCGGCGGGTTTCCTTGAAGGGGATCTCCTCGACGAACAGGTCGAATTCGCCCGGCGCGCGGGCAAGCCAGGTGTCGACCCGGTGGGGGCCGGCGTTGTAGGCCGCCGCCGCGGCGATACGGTTGCCGCCGTAGCGCGCGATCATGTCACGGATATAGGTGCTGCCCAGACGAATGTTGGTGGCCGGGTCGAGCACGCCGTAGGGTCCAGGATCACCGATGCCCACCTGGCGTCCTACCAGCGCGGCGGTACCCGGCATCAACTGCATCAGGCCCCTGGCCCCGGCGGGTGATAGCGCTTCGGGGTTGTAGGCGCTCTCGCGACGGGCGATCCCCATCAGCAGGTAGGGATCGACATTGTTGGCCTGGCCCCAGCGGCGGAAGTCCTCCCGGTAGGCTTCGGGAAAGCGCCAGGGCAGGGCGTCGAGCATCTTGCCGACGATGGTCGTCTGCACCAGGCGTACGTGCCAACCGCGTCCTGCGGCGTAGTCCGCCAGGCGCCGGGCGTCGGTGGGGCCTGCGCTGCGTACCGCGTGATTCCACTCGAGGTTGGCAAGCCCTTCCTGTCCGACGCGCAGCAGCGCCTCGGTGCGACGCACCGTCGGCCAGCCGGCGACCTGGGCGCGCTCGGCTTCGCTGAAACGCGTGTCTTCCATGTTGAGATCGTAGGACTGGCCGAGGCGGTCGGCGGCGACGAAGCCGAAGAAGTCGCGTTGACCCGCTGCCCGGGCGTAGGCGGCCTGCGCGTCTGCCTGCTGCCCGCGCAGGGCCAGCGCGCGGCCCAGCCAGTATTGCCAGCGCGCCTTGGCCTGGGTCTCGGCGGGCATGATGCCAACGGTGCGCTCGACGGCGGCCCAGTCGCGATCGCGGATGGCCAGGCGTGCACGCAGTTCGAACACCTCCGGATCCTGCTGGCCGGCCAGGGCGCCGTCGATCCAGCCGAGCAGGCTGCGCTGGTCGCGGCGCAGGGCGTAATAGATGATCTCGCGCTCCAGCGCCTGGCGAGACTGGGCCGGCAGGCTCACACTGCCGGAGACCTGCTGCCAGGCGGACAGCGCCGCCGCCGGGGATGACTCTGCAGTGGCGATGATGGCGGCCCGCACAAAGGAGGCGGTGCCGGCGCAGTTGGGGCCGACGCAGCGCGCTACGCTTGCCAGTCGCGACGGGTTGGCGGCCACGCTTTGCTGCGCTGCTGCAGCGGAGCTCCAGGCGGGTCCCAATTGACGGCCAAGATAGCTGACCAGTCCGTCTTCGCCGTTTTCCCAGGCCAGCATCATGCGCTCGAAGATTTCCGTGCCACCGATCTCGCCGCGGGCGCGCAGGGTGGAGAATAGGGAGTCGCAGGCATCCGGCTGGGAGCGACCCACCAGCCATAGTTCGCGGCCGCCCTGAGCGGCGACGGCGGGGCTTTGGCCCAGTTGCGCGGTGTAGTAGTAGCACTGCTCGGCGGTGGTCTCGGGAACGCCGCCGGCGACGGCCAGCAGATCGCCGTAGCGCCCGGCCTTGCCGTAGCGCAGGATGGCCTGCTCACGCATCCAGTCACCCAGCGGCGCATCGGCATTGGCCGAGATGTAGCTGAGAACTTCCTGAGGGCTGGCGTTGGGCAGGCGATCGCGCAGACGATAGTACGCCACATAGCCGGCCAGTTCGTGGCCGCGAATGGCGGCGTCGTTGATGTTGTGGAAGTTGCCGCTACGGGCGGCTTCCAGGGCGCTGCGCATGGCGCCGTCACTGCCCTGGGCGGTAGCCGTCAATGGCATGCACAGTGCCGTGGCTGCCACCAGCGGCACGAGGCGACGAAACAAGGCGAATGGCATGGAGACCCTCCTGGTCTGTGAAGAAGAAGACATTGCTGCCTTTTTGTGCCGTAGACGGCGAATCGATGTCGGATCGAAGCCACATGGTGACCGAACCGGCGGGCCTTGAACAGTTGCCCGGCCAGGTTACGAGACTTGACCCCGGTCAGCTTCGCCCCCATGTTGCGATAAGACGACGTCGACGCCATGAAGATAGCCGTTGACACCCGATAAATACCATCGGCAATCGTTGGTGCTGAATTGAGTCGAGGAGACTATCCATGGCCCTGTTTGATCGAATCCCCGTTATTGGTCGCTTTACCCAACGCACCCGAGCGTTCAAGCATATAATGCGGGCGCTCAAGCTGTTTATCCCGATGCTGCAGGACGTGCTCAGCGGTCGCTACCGCCCGGTGCCCTGGGCGGCTTTCGGCTGGATGGCGGTGGCCTTTGCCTATCTGGTGTCACCGCTGGATCTGATTCCCGATGTGCTGCTGCTGTTCGGTCTTCTCGATGATGTGGTCATCGTCGGCTGGTTGCTGACCAAGGTGGACAATAGTCTGGCCGACTATCGCGCCTGGCGTGGTATTGGCGAGGACGATGCTCCGCGGGAGGAGCGGGATATCCACGACATCTAAGGTGCCTTGTTCTTGATTTTCTGGCTCGAAGTGTGCGGATTCGAGCTTTTTGCGTTTGCTTCAGGGTACGTCGTCTGTTTCTGACGCTTGGCGAGCATTTGGCGGGTAAAAGGTAAAAATGCGGACCAAGGACCTATTGTGGCGTCGGCGGGCTGGGTCTAGATTGTCAGTCAAACGTTTGAATTCGAGCCCGCTCATGTCCTCCTCGCACCGCACCCTGCAGCCACCCTCCGTGTCGCTCTGGCGGCAGGCGCTTCAGCGCTTTGTCGATGTCATTCCACATACCCAGGCGCTCGGCATGCGCGTCGTTGCGGTGGATGCCAGCGGCGTCACCCTATATCTGCCCGGGGGCGCCGAGTTATGCGGTGATCGCTCGAGAAGCCTGGTGCACAGCGGGGTGCTCAGCGTACTGCTGGACACCGCCTGCGGTGCCTCGGTCCTGCCGGCACTGCCAAGTCCTGAGGTCTGTCCCACCCTGGATCTGCATATCAGTCATCGTCGCCCTGCCTGTCAGGGGGCGTCATTGTGGGTACGTGCCGAAGTGGAGGCCATCACCGACTCGGTGGTGTTCACCGAGGCCCGGGCCTGGCAGCACGAAGGACAGGTGGTGGCCTGCGCCCGCGGGCACTTTGCCCGGCTGGGGCCGCGCAACACGCCAGCAGGTTTTGCCGAGGCCATGTTCGCCGGTCTTGTGGAAGACGAGGGCGATCCCCTTATCGAAGAGAAGGCCCCAGTTGGCGATGCCGACAGTGGTGCGATAGCGGCGGCTCCACACGAGAGTGTCAGCGGCTTGCTGGAACGTGGGCGTGCCAGCGGTGAGATCAACGCCTGGCTTGGCGAGGTGCCCTACGCCGACTTCATCGGGGTGAGGGAGGACCGCGATGAGCACGGCAGGCGCTTTGTACTGGAGACGCGTCCCCACAACGTTGGCAATCCGATGCTGCCGGCGCTGCACGGTGGTGTGGTGTCGGCCTTTCTGGAGACTGCTGCAGCGCTGGATACCCTGGCGCAGACCCGTGAGCCGCGCCTGCCGAGGCTGGTCAACGTCACCGTGGACTACCTCAGTTCGGCCGGGGTGAAGCCAACCTTCGCGCGTTGTCGTCTGGTGCGCGAAGGGCGGCGCATGGCCAATGTCGAGGCATGGGCGTGGCAGGACGACGAAGACGCGCCGGTTGCCCGGGCTCGCTTGACCTACGTGCTGGGGGCGCCGGCGTAGGTGAGAGCCGGCCTGGGCAGCCGTTAGCCGGGTGACCACGGCCAGGGACGTCGGCCCAGGTCTGGCCAGCCTTGATGTGAAGGTGCCAGCCTTGACTTGGTGGCGCCAGCCTTGAAAAGCGCAGCACGGACCCCATATCGATTGTCATCTTGAATGACGTGCGGCGCGAGCCGTGCACTCTGGACCGCCAGCGAGCCATCGCTGGCCCGGAAATCGCCATGTCGAAAGGGGTTCGATCTACCATGACCACCGCTACCCACGAAGAAACCCTGGGCTTTCAGACCGAGGTTAAGCAGCTTCTCAACCTGATGATCCACTCGCTGTACTCCAACCGCGAGATCTTTCTTCGGGAGCTGATCTCCAACGCCGCCGACGCCTGCGACAAGCTGCGTTATCAGGCGCTGGACAATGATGCGCTCTACGAGGGCGACAGCGAGCTGCGCGTCGAGATCGAGCACGACAGCGAGGCCGGCACCGTCACCCTTCGTGACAACGGTATCGGCATGAACCGCGAGGACGTGATCGCCAACCTGGGCACCATCGCCAAGAGTGGCACCGCCGAGTTTCTCAAGCAGCTTTCCGGCGAACAGCAGAAGGACGCCCGGCTGATCGGCCAGTTCGGGGTCGGCTTCTATTCTGGTTTTATTGTCGCCGACGAGATTACCGTGCGTACCCGCAAGGCCGGTGACGCCGCCGATGCCGGCGTCGAGTGGCGCTCGAAAGGCGAGGGCGAGTTCGTGGTCGCCGAGATCGAGCGCGAGAAGCACGGCACCGAGATCATCCTCCACCTCAAGGAGGACGCCAGGGAGTTCGCCGACGACTATCGCCTACAGAGTCTGGTGCGCAAGTACTCCGACCATATCGAAGTACCGGTGAAGATGCCGCGTACCGAAAAGGCCACCGACGACGATGGCAACGAGGTCGACGGTAGCGAGGTCACCACCTGGGAGACCGTCAACGAGGCGACCGCGCTGTGGGTGCGGCCCAAGAGCGAGGTCTCCGAGGACGAGTACAAGGCCTTCTACAAGCACGTGGCCCACGACTTCTCCGACCCTCTGACCTGGAGCCACAACAAGGTCGAGGGCAACCTGGAGTACACCAGCCTGCTGTACGTGCCGGGCCGCGCACCCTTCGACCTGTACGAGCGTGACGGCGCCCGTGGGGTCAAGCTGTACGTCCAGCGCGTGTTCATCATGGACGATGCCGAGCAGTTCCTGCCGCTGTACCTGCGCTTCATCAAGGGGGTGCTGGACACCCGCGATCTGTCGCTGAACGTGTCCCGTGAGCTGCTGCAACAGGACCCGAAGGTAGAGAAGATCAAGTCCGCGCTGACCAAGCGTGCCCTGGACATGCTCAAGAAGCTGGCCAAGGACAAGGAAGCCTACCAGACGTTCTGGAACACCTTCGGTTCGGTGCTGAAGGAAGGCCCGGCGGAGGACTACGCCAACCGCGACAAGATCAGCGGCCTGCTGCGTTTCTCTTCCACCCACACCGACAGCGCCACCCAGGATCAGTCCCTGGCCGACTACGTGGAGCGGATGAAGGAAGGTCAGGACAAGATCTACTACATCGTCGCCGATGGCTTCAACGCCACCAAGAACAGCCCCCACCTGGAAATCTTCCGCAAGAAGGGCATCGAGGTGCTGCTGCTCCACGATCGCATCGATGAGTGGCTGATGAGCCATCTCACCGAGTTCGATGGCAAGAAGTTTGCCGATGTTGCCAAGGGCGATCTGGACCTGGGGGACGTCGAGGACGAGGACGAGAAGAAGGCGCAGGAGGAGACCGCCAAGTCCAAGGAGGATCTGGTCAAGCGGGTCAAGGAAGCGCTCGGCGAGGAGGTTCAGGAGGTCAAGATCACCCACCGCCTGACCGATTCACCGGCCTGTGTGGTGCTGCCCGAGCACGAGATGGGCTTCCAGATGCGCCGTATCATGGAGGCTGCGGGCCAGAGCCTGCCCGAGGTCAAGCCGATCCTCGAGCTCAATCCGGACCACGCTCTGGTCGCTCGCCTGGAAGGGGCCGACGGTGACGGCTTTGGTGATCTGGCGCGGATCCTGCTTGATCAGGCGATCATCGCCGAGGGCGGCCATCTCGACGATCCGGCCGCCTACGTCAAGCGTCTTAACGCCCTGTTGAGTGCCTGACAAGCTGGCTGCCTAACTCAAGAGCTCAAGCGCCCCAACCACGACGCCACCTTCGGGTGGCGTCGTTGCGTTCAGGCAACTGCAAGGCGACGTCCTTGCCGCGCCGATGGCGGTTGTTCAGCGTTTCAGGCTGGCGAAGAGCTCGGGGCACTGGCGCTGCAGCTCCCTGTCGTCGAGCATGGCCTCACGCTGACGCTGGATGGCGTGACCTCGGCGCTTGAGCACCGCATCGATGTCATCGCCGCTGGCGCAGCTCACCTTGAGCAGGTTGATCAGTGCGTCCAGCCGCTGGGGAGAACTCGCCAGGGCCGCCTCGATATCCGCCCGGGCCCTGTCGTATTGGCCCAGGCGGTAGTAGGCGTAGCCGCGGTAGGAGAGCGCGTCGTTGTTGTTCGGGTCGATCGCAAGCGCCCGGGTGTAGTCGGCCACCGCCCCCTCGAAGTCGCGCTCGATGCGCTTTCCACGTCCCGCGCTGACCTGCTGCTGGGCCGACTGCATGGGGGCCTGGCGGGTGATGATGGTCAGGTAACGCGGCGCCACATCGCTGCCGAGGGCCAGTGCGGCCTCGAAGTAGCTTCGAGCCTTGTCGAGCTCACCGGCGGAAAAGGCGTTGATGCCAGCGTTGTTGAGGGTCTTCAGGCGCACCTCACGCAAGCCGTCATGACCTTGACTCGCCCTGAGCGCCTGCTCAAACAGCGCTGAGGCGTCAGCGTGGCGGCCTTCCCGATAGAGAATCCAGCCCTGGGCGTTCAAGCCTTCCATCCGGGCCAGCGGATCAGGACTTTCGAGCAGAGGACGTAGTTCGCGCAGGGCGGCCTGGTTGTCACCCTGCTGCAACAGCGCCTTGGCCCTGGACAGCGGGGCCTGCTGGGCAGCCACCGGCCACGCCACCCCGACGCTCAGCAGCACGATCAGCAGGGCGTTTATCGTAGACGTGGGGTGGCGCCGTCGTTTTCCCTTCGCTGGCCCGGCCAGGTCTGTCGCCATCGCGCGCGACGCCAAGGCGCCCTGCCTGTTCTTCATTAGAAGCCTACCTGCGGAGAATCTCGCTCCGCTGCAGCGATGACGTCGGCCAGTTGGCTCTTCAAGGCGTCGCGCTCCTGCTCGATGGCGATCAGCCGGCCGTGCAGATCGTTGTTCAAGATGCGCAGCACATTGTCGTCCTGGACCTTCAGCACGACCGTGCCCCGGCCATCCAGCGGCATGTCCCGCTCCTGCAGGCGGATGACCGGCAGCACGCCTTCCGGCGGGGCGATGGAAAGATTGACCTGGCTCGAGGGTTTCATCATTGCCATGGCCAGCCCACCGACGAAGAACAGCATACTCAGCGCCATGAACAGCCTGGCGTTCTTGGAGATCTCCTGCAGATAGCGAATGCGCAACTCGGTGCCCTCTCGGGTCTCGCCAGAGCGCTCGTTTAGCAACAGGGTGTGGGTCTTGTTGAGCAGGTGGTAGCCGAGGATCAGCAGCACCACGGCGAAGCCTGGCAGACCGTACTCCAGAAGCGTGGGAAAGCTGTTCATCACGGGCACCCGGCGGTGGGACAGGGCTCAGGCCTACGTATGCCCTTGTCAGCATAGCGCAGGCGGCCGTCCTCGCCGCGCGAAATTGGCCTGGTACAGGTTTCTTGGCCGCTTCGCTCGCGCTGTATCGCCGTCCCGTGGCGCCATGATGCGGGTCAAGTAGGGGCGACGGGACTACTGCTAAGGTCGAATTGTGCTCTCGAGGGCAGGTGTTTTTTCGCCGATCGAGAAGCGTGCAGCACACCCGCCGCCTCCGATGCGGCGACCGCTGCTGCCACCGAACAGGCGGGTCGGCTGCCATCTCCGAGGGATGGCCGTCGCTCAGCATGCAGGACTAGCGTTGTCATTTACTCTGTTGAGGTGCAAGTCGATGAAAGAGCAATTCGCGCGAGCGTGGGAAGGGTTTGCCGGGGGCGAGTGGAAGAAGGGCGTCGACGTACGAGACTTCTTGCTGGCCAACGTGACCCCCTACGAGGGTGACGAGCGTTTCCTGGTCAGCGAGCCGGCGGCCAGCACTCGCGAGCTGTGGGACACTGTGATGGAAGGCGTCAAGCAGGAAAACGCCACCCATGCACCGCTGGACTTCGACACCTCGCTGGTCTCGACCATCACCGCTCATGACGCCGGCTATATCGATCAGCGTCTCGAGACCATCGTTGGACTGCAGACCGACGCGCCGCTGAAGCGGGCGATCATGCCCAACGGCGGCATCAAGATGGTGGAGGGCTCATGCCAGGCCTACGGTCGTGAACTCGATCCTCAGGTCAAGAAGGTCTTCACCGAATTTCGCAAGACCCACAATCAGGGGGTGTTCGATGTCTACACCCCGGACATCCTCAAGTGTCGCAAGTCAGGGGTGCTGACCGGACTGCCGGACGCCTACGGTCGTGGACGCATCATCGGTGACTACCGCCGGGTCGCCCTTTACGGCGTCGACTTCCTGATGCGTGACAAGCAGGCGCAGTTTGCCTCGCTGCAGCAGCGCTTCGAACAGGGCGAGGACCTGGAGGCGGTGATCCAGCTGCGCGAGGAAGTCGCCGAGCAGCATCGTGCACTCGGCCAGCTCAAGGAAATGGCCGCCAAGTACGGCTTCGACGTCTCGGTCCCGGCTGCCACCGCCCAGGAGGCCATCCAGTGGACCTACTTTGGCTACCTGGCGGCAGTGAAGTCGCAAAACGGCGCCGCCATGTCACTGGGACGTACTTCCAGCTTCCTCGATATCTACCTGGAGCGTGACCTGCGCCAAGGCGTGATCGACGAAGCCCGCGCCCAGGAGCTGGTCGATCACTTCATCATGAAGCTTCGCATGGTGCGCTTCCTGCGCACCCCTGAGTATGACGAGCTGTTCTCCGGCGACCCGATCTGGGCCACCGAATGCCTGGGCGGGATGGCACTGGACGGACGCACCCTGGTCACCCGTACCAGCTTCCGTTTCCTCAACAGCCTCTACACCATGGGCCCGAGCCCGGAGCCCAACCTCACGGTGCTGTGGTCCGAACAGTTGCCCGACGGCTTCAAGCGCTACTGCGCCAAGGTGTCCATCGATACCTCGTCGATCCAGTACGAGAACGATGACCTGATGCGCGTGGACTTCGCCTCCGACGACTACGCCATCGCCTGCTGCGTGTCTCCCATGGTGATCGGCAAGCAGATGCAGTTCTTCGGTGCCCGAGCCAACCTGGCCAAGACGCTGCTTTACACGATCAACGGCGGCGTCGACGAGAAGCTGAAGATCCAGGTCGGCCCCAGGAGTGAGCCGATCGCCTCCGAGGTGCTCGACTTCGACGAGGTGTGGGCACGCATGGATGGCCTGATGGACTGGCTGGCCCGCCAGTACGTGACCGCTCTCAATGCCATCCACTACATGCACGACAAGTACAGCTACGAGGCGGCGCTGATGGCGCTGCACGACCTCGACGTCAAGCGCACCATGGCCTGCGGCATCGCCGGGCTGTCGGTGGCGGCGGACTCGCTGTCGGCGATCAAGTACGCCAAGGTGCGCCCGGTGCGTGATCCTGACGGCGTGGCGGTGGACTTCGAGATCGAGGGTGACTACCCCTGCTTCGGTAACAACGATCCGCGCGTCGACGATATCGCCTGCGAGCTGGTCGAGACATTCATGAACAAGATCCGCAAGCTCAATACCTACCGTGGCGCCGAGCCGACCCAGTCGGTGCTGACCATCACCTCCAACGTGGTCTACGGCAAGAAGACCGGCACCACGCCGGACGGTCGTCGCGCCGGCGAGCCCTTCGCCCCGGGTGCCAACCCCATGCACGGGCGTGACACCAAGGGTGCGGTGGCCTCGTTGACGTCGGTGGGCAAGCTGCCCTACGCCCACGCCAAGGACGGGATCTCGTATACCTTCTCCATCGTGCCGAGGGCGCTGGGCAAGGACGAGGGCGCCCAGCGCAGCAACCTGTCAGGCCTGCTCGACGGTTACTTCCACCACAGCGAGCGTCAGGAAGGCGGACAGCACTTGAACGTCAACGTGCTCAACCGCGAGATGCTCGAGGACGCCGTGGTCAATCCGGACAAGTATCCTCAGCTGACCATTCGCGTGTCCGGCTACGCGGTGCGCTTCAACTCCTTGACCGCGGAACAGCAGCGCGACGTGATCTCCCGGACCTTCACCGAAACGCTCTGAGTCGATAGTCGTCTCGCCCGGGGCCGCGACAGCGGTCCCTTTCCGGGCTCCGGGTCTCTCCCGGAGCCCCTTTTCGTGAGGAGTCCCGATGATGATCACTGGCCGTCTCCATCACCTGGAGAGCTGTGGTGCCGTGGATGGCCCAGGCATTCGCTTTCTGGTGTTTCTACAGGGCTGCGTGATGCGCTGTCAGTACTGCCACAACCGCGACAGCTGGGATCGCCAGGGCGGACGTGAGGTGACGGTGGACGAGATACTCACCGAAGCCAGGAGCTATCTGCCGTTCATGCGGGCGTCGGGGGGCGGCATCACCTGCACCGGCGGCGAGGCGCTGCTGCAACCGGCGTTTGTGCGCGACCTGTTTCAGGCGGCCAAGGCCGAGGGCATGCACACCTGCCTCGACACCAATGGCTACGTCTGCCACTACGATGAGGTCCTCGACGAGTTGCTTGCCGCCACCGACCTGGTGCTGCTGGATCTCAAGCATCTCGACGAGGGCGTGCACCGCGAGCTCACCGGTATCCCCCGACGCCGTCCCCTGGCCTTTGCCCGTCATCTGGCGGCGATCGGCAAGCCCACCTGGATTCGTCAGGTGATCGTGCCTGGCTTTACCGACAGCGAGGCATCCATGCACCTGCTGGGGGAGTTCGTCGAGACCATGGACAACGTCGAGCGTATCGAGCTGCTGCCCTATCACGCACTTGGCGAGTACAAGTGGCAGGAGCTGGGAGAGCACTATCCGCTGGCAGGAGTGGCGCCACCGAGTGGCGAGACCATGCAGCGCCTGGTGACGATCGCCTCGCGGTATCATCCGGAGGTCATCGCTGGCTGACGTGGCGATGTCGCCCGCTCGAACAACACAGCGAGCCCCTTTCACCCTTTGGTGAGAGGGGCTCGCTGTTGTTTCAGGAGAGCTGTTGTTTCAGGAGATGAGCAAGCGCGGCAGCGCCTCTGGGCGTCAGTCGCTCAGTTCGCCCCTGCGGCTGGCGGCGGCGGTGAACAGCACATCGGTGGAAGAGTTGAGGGCGGTCTCGGTGGAGTCCTGGACCACGCTGATGACGAAGCCGATGGCGACCACCTGCATCGCCACGTCGGCGGAAATGCCGAACAGGCTGGCGGCCATGGGAATCAGCAGCAGCGAGCCACCGGCCACGCCGGAGACGCCGCAGGCGGCCAGGGCGGAGACCACGCACAGCAGCAGGGCGGTGACGAAGTCCACGCTGATGCCCAGGGTATGGGCGGTGGCAAGCGTCATGACGCTGATGGTGATGGCGGCACCGGACATGTTGATGGTGGCGCCGAGCGGGATCGAGATGGAGTAGGTGTCCTCATCCAGCTTCAGACGCTTGCACAGCTCCAGGTTGACCGGGATGTTGGCTGCGCTTGAGCGGGTGAAGAAGGCGGTGATGGCGCTACCGCGTAGACAGCTGAAGACCAGCGGATAAGGGTTCTGGCGAGTGGCCAGGAAGACGATCAGCGGATTGGTCACCAGGGCGACGAACAGCATGCAGCCGACGATCACCGACAGCAGTTGGGCGTACTCCAGCAGCGCACCGATTCCGGCTTCGGCCAGGGTGCCGGCGACCAGTCCGAAGATACCCAGCGGTGCCAGACGAATGACCCAGCGCACCAGGGTCGATACCGCCTGGGACAGGTCCTCGATCATGCCCTTGGTAGCGGCACTGGCGCTGCGCAGCACCAGGCCGAGGCTGACGGCCCACACCAGGATGGCAATGAAGTTGGCGTTCATCAATGCGCTGACCGGGTTGGCCACGGCGCTCAATAGCAGGTTGCGCAGGATCTCTACCACGCCGCCTGGCGGATTGCCGCTGGCCTGAGCGGTATTCAGGGTCAGTTCGGTGGGGAGGGCGAAACTGGCCACTACTGCCACCAGCGCCGCCACCAGGGTGCCGATCAGATACAGCACCAGTACGCTGTGGATCTGGGTCGGCTGGCCGCGCTGATGGCCGGCGATGGCGGCCATCACCAGCACGAAGACCAGCACCGGGGCGACCGCCTTCAAGGCCGAAATGAATACCTGGCCGAGCAGCGATACCGAGGCGGCGAGCTCGGGGGACAGGGTGGCGACGGCGATACCGCAGAGGATACCGATCACGATCTGAGGGATCAGCCCCAGACGATTCAGCGCCTTGAAGGGGGCGCTCAAGGAGGTGGACATGGCTCTGGTCTCGAAGCGTGGAGTGTGCATCGACCGTCGCGTCAGGACGGATGGGCGTCGGCTTGTGGCCGGAAGGAGGGCGATTCTATCACCGTCGGCCACACCCAACGGTTCGACTTAAGCATGATATCAGCAGTAAGAATCTGGCATGGATCAGCAGTTGCATAGATGGTGTGGCTGCATTCCAGGTGTCCGCTGAAAATATTGACTGGGTCGGGGAGATGTTCGGCCCGGTGGCAGCAAGCCCCGCCTGATCGGCGGGGCTTGCGTGGGGAAGAGAGGCTTCCCGGGAGTGGCTTGGCGCAAGGCCTGGCGTGAGTCTCCTCGAGGCGTCTTTCTGTCGAGCAGACGCCGACAGGGCCTTTGTACCGGGATCACGCGATAAGGAGTTCTTTACCGGGGTTCTTGACCGGGGTTCTTTGCCAGGGCTTAGCGGGCGCCGGTCAGCGCCTGGGCCAGCTCGCGCGTCAATTCGAGCACGGCTTGGGTACCTTCGGCGGGAGTGTCGCCGCTGGCCTGGGCATCGATCAGCGCCGAACCTACCACCACGCCGTCGGCGAAGGCGCCGATCTCTCTGGCCTGGGCGGCGGTGCGAATACCGAAACCGACGGCGATGGGAATATCGCTGTGCTCGCGGATGCGGGCTACCTCCTGTTGCACGCGTTCGGCGCTTGGCGCAGCACCGCCGGTGACCCCGTTGCTCGAGACGTAGTAGAGGAAGCCCGAGGTATTGGTGAGCACCCCCGGCAGGCGTCGGGCATCGGTGGTGGGGGTCGCCAGACGAATGAAGTTGAGCCCGGCTTGATTGGCAGGCAGGCACAGCTCGTCGTCATGTTCCGGCGGCAGGTCGACCACGATGAGACCGTCGACGCCGGCAGCCTTGGCCTGATCGAGAAAGCGTGTCACGCCACGGGCGTAGATGGGGTTGTAGTAGCCCATCAGCACGACCGGTGTCTGTTGATCGGTCCGACGCAGTTGGCGGACCATCTCGAGGGTCTTGTCCATGGTCTGGCCGGCATCCAGCGCCCGGCGGGTCGCATGCTGGATGGCGGTGCCGTCGGCCATGGGGTCGGTGAACGGCATGCCGAGTTCGATCACATCGGCGCCGGCCTCGCCCAGGCCCTTGAGAGTCGCGAGGCTGGTGTCATAGTCGGGATCACCGGCGGCGATGTAGGTCACCAGGGCGGCGCGTCCCTGCTGGCGAGTCTCGGCGAAGCGACGTGCGAGGCGCCCCTCGGCGGTAGTGGTCGTGGTCATGGTCTCTCTCCTGGAATCCGGGGTGTCAGTCCTGCTGGTCGGGCTTTCCCAGGCCCAGTTCATCGGCAAGACATTCGGTGGCGGTGGCCATGTCCTTGTCGCCGCGGCCGCTCAGGTTGACCACCATCAGATGATCCGCCGGCAGTCGCGGGGCGCGCTTGATCACCTCGGCCAGGGCGTGGGAAGACTCCAGCGCCGGGATGATGCCTTCCTTGCGACATAGCAGGGTGAAGGCGTCCAGCGCCTCACGATCGGTGGCCGCCACGTACTCGGCGCGCTCGATGGCATGCAGCCAGGCGTGTTCGGGTCCGATGCCGGGGTAGTCGAGGCCGGCGGAGATGGAGTGGGCGTCGCTGATCTGGCCTTCGTCGTCCTGCAGCAGAAAGGTACGGTTGCCGTGCAGCACGCCGGAACGTCCACCCTTGAGGCTGGCCGCATGGCGTGGGGTGTGGAGGCCTTCGCCGGCCGCCTCGACGCCGACCAGCGCCACTTCAGGGTCGTCGAGGAAGGGGTGAAACAGGCCCATGGCGTTGGAGCCGCCGCCGATACAGGCGACCAGCGAATCCGGCAGGCGTCCTTCCTTGGCGGTGATCTGGTCGCGCACCTCTCGCCCGATCACCGACTGGAAGTCGCGCACCAGCGCTGGGTAGGGGTGGGGGCCGGCCACGGTGCCGATGATATAGAAGGTGGAGTCGACGTTGGTGACCCAGTCTCTCAGCGCCTCGTTCATGGCGTCCTTGAGGGTTCCGTCGCCGGCGGTGACCGGAATCACCTTGGCGCCCAGCAGTTGCATGCGCTGGACGTTGGGCTGCTGGCGATGGATATCGGTGCTGCCCATGTAGATGACGCAGTCCATGCCGAAACGCGCGGCGACGGTCGCGGTGGCCACACCGTGCATGCCCGCGCCGGTCTCGGCGATGATGCGACGCTTGCCCATGCGACGGGCGAGCAGGATCTGGCCGAGGGCGTTGTTGATCTTGTGGGCGCCGGTGTGCATCAGGTCTTCGCGCTTGAGATAGATGCGCGCGCCGCCCAGATGCTCGGTCAGGCGCTCGGCGAAGTACAGCGGACTCTGGCGTCCGACGTAGTCGGCCGACAGCGAGGCCAGCTCGTCAGCGAAGCTCGGGTCCTGGCGTGCGGCGTCGTATTCCTGCTCGAGATCCAGAATCAGCGGCATCAGGGTCTCGGCCACGAAACGACCGCCGAAGTCACCGAAGAAACCACGAGGGTCGGGTCCGTGACGGAGGCTGGGAGTTGGGCGTTGCTGGTTCATGACGGGCTCCAAGGCTGACCAGGCGCGATCTGCGCCCCGAATGGCATGGACAGCAGCGTAGCGCTGCATGAGGCCGGAAAAAATCGAAATAACAGCCAGGATGTGTGAGAAAATCTCACTAGTTGAGGGGCAGCAAGACCACTCGGCCCTTCACTGTGGTCCCGAACTAGGCCGTGAGCCGTGCCCCGGAAGTCCGCACGCACGGCACGCGGTGGCACCAGTCAGCTGACCTCTGGGCGCCGGGGCACACCAAGCCCAGACAAGACAAGCCCAGACAAGATAAGACAAGACACCCCATGCCAAGCCGGGAGAGACGCTCGCCATGACATCGCACAACCAGGACGTCGCGTTGCCCTCGCTCAGGGCGCTCAGGGCCTTCGAGGCGCTGGCGCGCCACGGTAGCGTGTCGCGGGCGGCGGCCTCGCTGCACCTGACCCATGGTGCGGTCAGTCGTCAGATCAAGCTGCTCGAGGACCAGTTGGGGGTTGCCCTGGTCGAGAAGGAAGGGCGGGGGTTGAGACTGACCGATGCCGGCCGTGAGCTGGCCGACGCCGCCGGATTCCATCTTGGCGCCCTGGCACGGGTCTGCGCCGAGGTCGCTCGCACCAGCGTCCAGTCGCCCTTCGTGCTGAGCTGCCCAGGCTCCTTCCTGGCGCGCTGGTTCATTCCTCGACTGGCCCGCTTGAAGCAGGCTCTGCCGCAGTTGGAGTTGCATCTGACCGCCGGTGAGGAAGGTGTCGCGACGCTATCCGGGGTCGATGGTGTGCTGCGCTTTCAGCGCTTGCCGGAAGGGGAGCCGCCGGGCGAGGTCACCCGTATCCTCGGGCAGGAGCGCATCGGTCCTGTGCTCAGTCGTGAGCTTGAGCTGCATCGGTCCGGCGGGGCTACAGCAAGCCCGCCCGACCCGCGGATACTGCTCGGCCAAGCGCTGTTGCATACCCGTTCACGTCCCTCCGCCTGGGGCGACTGGAGTCGCCGCCAGGGGATCGCGCCGGAGCGGCTGACGATGGGCCAGGGCTTCGAGCACCTCAACTACCTGCTGGAGGCGACCCTGGTGGGGCTTGGGGTCGGCATTGCGCCGGACTACCTGGTGGAAGAGGACGTGCGCGCAGGGCGCCTGGTGGCGCCTTGGGGCTTTGTCGCCACCGACGCCTGCCTGGTGCTGGAACTGGCAGCCGGGCCTAGGGGGGCGCGCCATCCGCTGGCAAATGATCTGGCCGACTGGTTGGCGGCAGAGCTGGCCGAAGCGCCGGTGCTGGGCTGATACGAGGTGCTGGGCTGATACGAGGTGCGAACCGGCAATGGTGTGGCTCGCTACGCTGTGAACGGGTGCCAGGTCGCGCTGCTGCGTGCTGATGGTAGAGCAGGATGTCCGAATGCAGTCGTTGTTAATGTTATGTTATAACGTAGTTTTTTATCAGACTGAACCGGCGGTGAAAGGATGAATGACGCACAGATCGAGGCCAGCCAGGCCGTCAACGACACAGTCAGCGATACGGTCAACGACACGGTCAGCGACACAGACGCCCGGGGGAGGGAGCCCATCGACGATCCACAAAGGCTGTCGGATGTGGCCGTGCAGCAGGTGAGCCAGGGCGTCGCCCTGGACTGGGTCGGCATGGAGGGCATCGCGCTGCCCGTCGAGCTGGCGGGACAGCGGATCGAAGCCAGGGTGAACGCAGGGGTCAGTCTTGACGCCCCGGAGGCCCGCGGGATTCATATGTCGAGGTTGTACCTGGCGCTTGACGACCTGACCGAAGAAGCGCTGACGTTGCCTCGACTGGACGCCTGCCTGGCGCGCTTTCTCGACAGTCACGAGGGTCTCTCCCGGTCTGCCAGCCTGTCTCTCGAGGGACGTTTGCTGTTGAAGCGTCCTGCGTTGGTCAGCGACCTGGCTGGCTGGAAGGCCTATCCCTTTCACCTTGAAATCGAGCAACGAGGTGGCCTGCGGTCGGTAATCCTGCGTCTGGAGGTGGGCTATTCCTCCACTTGCCCCTGTTCCGCGGCGCTGGCGCGTCAATTGATCCAGCAACAGTTCAACCGTGACTTTGCCGCAGAGCCTCATCCGGCCCGTGATGAGGTGCACCGCTGGCTGGGGCAGGAGTCGGGGATCGTGGCGACGCCTCACAGCCAGCGCAGCCAGGTGATCATGGCGCTCAGGCTGGGCCTCGAGGTCGAGGACGTCCCCATGGTCGAAGTCATCGACAGGGTGGAGCAGAGCCTGGGCACGGCGCTGCAGACCGCGGTCAAGCGTCCCGACGAACAGGCCTTTGCATTGGCCAACGGGCAGAACCTGATGTTCTGCGAGGACGCCGCACGTCGTGTGCATGGTTGCCTGATGACCATCCCGGGGATCGATGGCTTCGAACAGAAGGTGATCCATGCCGAGAGCCTGCACGCCCACGACGCCGTGGCCCGCAGCAGTTGGCGCTGGTAGCGTGGGCAAGTACCTGAAGCGGCCTTGCCCTTGTATGGCCGGCCGGCAGGCTAGCGAGGATGCGTGCTGTGATCTGGTAGCGTGGGCAAGTACCTGAAGCGCACTTGCCCTTGTATGGCCGGCTGGCAAGTTCGCGAGGATGCGTGCTGTGATCTGGTAGCGTGGGCAAGTACCTGAAGTGCACTTGTCCTTGTATAGCCGGCCGGCAGGCTAGTGAGGATGCGTGCTGTGATCTGGTAGCGTGCGCAAGGGCCCGAAGCGGTCTTATCCTGGTATGGCCGGCTGGCAAGCCAGCAAGGATATGTGCTTCGGCACGCGTAGGAGACCACTTGGTGGGAGGGCAGGTCGAAACAGGGGTTTGAGACGTGGTTTTATAGGACGGAACACACCGTTCAGGGCGTGGTCATGACAAGGCCATGAAACATCAATGACGTTGCGAAAACAGCACGCCATTGTTGCCTGGTGGGTAGACGCGCCCGTGGCGACTGGTGTCTCCCGAGGGCCATCCTTCACCATGGAAGGGTAGTAGAGAGGCGCTTCAGGTTTCTAAACGTGACGGTTTGTGTCTTTTGCTTTACTCTTTTCACATCATCGGTAGCTGATTCAGCATATAAGCGAAGATTGCTTCCACGCCCAAGCAGGAGGCCATAGGGGGAGATGTGAGATATTGCTGGCGACTCATGGTCCTGGGGCTGACACTGGCGTCGCCCCTGTCGATGGCGCTCGAACCGCCCTCGGGCACGCCTTTGTTGAAGGTGTCCGGTGACATCGGGGTCACCAATGTCGGTGATCAGGCATGGTTCGACCGCGACATGCTCGAGGCGCTACCCCAGGGCACGATCACGACCCATCTCCCCTGGTTTGACGGTGCCTCTGTCTATCGGGGGCCTCTGCTCGAGGGGCTACTCGATGCGGTCCAGGCGCGCGGTACGGAGCTGCGTGTTTCCGCATTGAACGATTTTGTGGCGTCGGTTCCGGTGCAGGATGCCTCGACCTTCAACCTTGTGCTGGCGATGTGGCGCGATGGCGAGCGCCTGGAAGTGCGCAATCAAGGGCCCCTGTTTGTGATTTATCCCTTTGATCAGCATCCTGAAATTTACAACGCTGTCTACCTGACGCGGTCCGTCTGGCAGGTGGAGTCCATCGATGTCCACTGAGCCGCCGGTGGCCGAGGTCAGATTATGCTGAAACTGCCGTATCGCTCGAGGGTGGCGGCCACCGCAACGGTGCTGTTTTTTGTCGCGGCACTGGTGGCGGGTGGCCTGACCTTCGATCGGCAGCAGGAATTGCAGCATCGCATCCTCGATACCGTCACCTGGAACCTCTACCAGTTCGATCGCATGGTGCGCGAAATGCGCATTCAGGCCGCCGAGGTCAGCGCGGATGATATCGATAGCCTGGTCCTCGACTACGAGATTCTGCGCGGACGAAGCGACTTGTTGCGTCAGGGGCAGACTCGGGACTTTCTGCGTCAGACCAGTGCCTCCCAGGAACTGTATCGGCGCGCGGAGCAATTGATCGACGATCTGGGGGGGCGAGTCGAGCCTCTGGAGCAGGGGGGACGCCTGCTCGACGACGACAGGGATGCACTCAAGCAGACCCTGGGGCAGTTGCAGAACGTCAGTCGCGACATGCTGTTGCAACACAAGGCCAGTGTGGCCGAGTTGCGCACCCGAGATACCCAGTCGATGCTGCGTCTGTATGGTGTCGTACTGGCCTGCATCGTGCTGATCATGGTGACCGGTACCGTGCTGGTGCTGGCGCTGATGCGTGAGGGGCGTGCCCACACCCTCAAGGCGGAGTTGCTGCAGGCCCAGTCGCGAGCATTGAAGGAAGCGGTGGAGCGCGCCGAGAACGCCAGTCGCGCCAAGTCCGATTTCATGGCGATCATGAGTCACGAGATGCGCACTCCGCTCAGTGGCGTCATGGGCATGACCGATCTGCTGCGCGACGAATCCCTGAGCGATCAGGGCAAGCGTCATATCGAAGGCCTGGAGGCCAGCGCGACGGGACTGCGCTCGGTGATCAACGATGTGCTCGACTATACGCGGCTGGAGACCGGCCGGATCGAGGTCGAGCGCGAACTGTTTGCGCTGCGCCATATGCTCGACCAGACCACCCTGGGCTATCGTTCGCAACGCCTGGGCGATGTGCAGTTTCTGATGCGCCTGGCCCCGGACCTGCCCGCTTGCGTGGAAGGAGATCAGCATCGGCTGCGCCAGGTACTGCAGAACCTGTTGAACAACGCCTTCAAGTTCACCCGCCAGGGGTTCGTGATGTTGAGGGTTTCCTGTGCCCAGGATCAGCGCATTGCCTTCGTCGTCTACGACACCGGGTGCGGGATATCTCAGCTGGATGTCGAGCGCATCTTTGAGCCCTTCGAACAATCCGATCCGGTGATGGCCAGGCGTCATGACGGTGCCGGTCTTGGCCTGCCCATCGCACGTAGCCTGGTGCGCGCCATGGGGGGCGACCTCAAGGTGGACAGCCAGCTGGGCAGCGGTTCCAGATTCTGGTTCGAACTTCCCTTGCCCGCCAGCGATCAGAAAGAGGAGAAGGTCGAGGTGGCGTCTGCCCCGGCGCCGCTGGCGCCGCACCATGTGCTGGTGGTGGACGACAACCTTCTCAACAGGGAGCTGGTGGCCAGTATGCTGGCCCGCCTGGGCCAGTCCTGCGAAGTCGTGTCCAACGGCGAGCAAGCGCTGCAGGCGCTGTCACAGCGTGACTTCGATCTGGTGCTGATGGATCTGCAGATGCCGGTCATGGATGGTCTGGAGACGACCCGGCGCTGGCGCGAGCGGGAAGCGGCGATCCACCGTGGTGATGGCGACGACGACGCTCGGCTGCCGATCATCGCGGTGACGGCCAACGTTCTGCCGGAACATCGCCGGGCCAGCCGCGAGGCGGGGATGGATGACCTGATCGGCAAGCCTTTCACGCGTCAGGATCTAGGCCAGGTGCTTGGTCGCTTTCCCTCTCGGGTCTATCCCTCCCTCGACCCCGACGAAAACTTCTGGACGCCTCCGAGTACATCCGCCCACGAAGGGGCCTCCGCGCCCAGCCAGACGGCGACGGAAGAAAGAGTCGCCAGTGCCGACCTGCTGTCGCGAACGACGCTTCAAGAGTTGCGCTCGATGGTCTCGGCGGATGCTCTGGAGCGCATGGTACGCGGCTACCTGGCCCGCTTTCCTGCTCGCATCGCGAGGCTCTACACGGCCCACGAAGAAAGGGACTTCGACATGCTGGTCGGTGAGGCCAGGGAGCTTCATCATGCGTCAACCACCCTGGGGTGCACGGCAGTGGTCGCGGTGGTGGAGGCAATCATCGAGCACGGTGAGATGGGCCGTCACGAGCCGCTGGTGCCGCTGATCAAGGAACTGGAGGACATCGGCACCCGCACCGGTCTTGCCTGGCGAACCACCGGAGTGCTCGACAGCTTTCGCTGAATCCTGAGCGTGAATGCCTTCCCTGGCCGTTGAACTGGCAGTAGCATGTCGCTGGTACGGCAAAAATTCGTCGAGAATGCCGATTTTCAATGGGAGAGGCGTCATGGGATGGCGAACCATCGCGTTGGTGATGCTATGGGGAATGGTCGGACAGGCTCTTGCGCTGGACGCCCCCGGTGGCAGGGTGATCCTCGAGGTGGGTGGGCGCATCTCCGTGACCAATGTGAGTGATGAAGCCCACTTCGACCGCGCCATGCTCGAGGCGCTGCCCCAGCATGTCGTGGTGACCGGCAATCCCTGGATCGATGGTCAGTCTCGCTTCGAGGGGCCGCTGCTCAGCGATGTACTGGCGGCGGTGGAGGCCGAGGGCGACGAGCTCAGGGTGGCCGCCATCAAGGACTACGAGACGCTGATGCCGGTGAGCGACGCCCACGAACATGGCGTGATCCTCGCCATGCGCCGCGATGGAGAGCGCATGAGAATCCGCGACAAGGGCCCCTTGTTCGTGGTCTATCCTTTCGACGACCAGCCGGAACTCAAGACCAATATCTACTTCAGTCGATCTGTCTGGCAGGTCGCCCGCATCGACGTCAACTGAGTTCTCATGGCCCATCGTCTGCGCATCAGGATTCCTGCGATCGCCGCCGTCGTCTTCATTGTCGCCGTGATGGTGACAGGAGGGCTGATCTATGACCGCAACAAGGCGATCTACCACCGAGACGTCGACACCGTCACCTGGACCCTGTATCAGTACGATCGCTCGCTGCGCGATCTGCGGCTGGCCATCTGGGAGCGCGGCGATAGCCGGCTGGACGAGACCCTTTTGGATTTCGAACTGCTGTACGGGCGCTTCATGGTGCTGCTGGAGGGCCAGACGAGCAACTTCCTGGATCGCTACGCGACCGGTCGTGAGCTGATCGACGAGCTGGATCGTGGCATGCAACGGCTGGATCGACGCTTCATTGCGGTGGCCGATGGAGACGTTGCCTATGACGCTGCACTGCGACGCGAACTGATAGAGCGTCTCGGCGAAGCGCAGGAACTGAGTCGGCAATTGATGCTGCATCATGGTCGAATCGCCGCGGAAGAGCGCAGCGCGGACATGGGCGTGCTCGGGCGATTGTACATCGCGGTGCTGATCTCGATCCTGCTGTCGCTGATCGCCGGTGGCGTGCTGATTCGTGCGCTGGTGAAGGAGGCGCGTCAGCATCGTCACAAGACCCATTTGCTCGAATCCCAGTCCGAAACCCTGCGCGAGGCCTATCAGCGCATGGAAGTGGCCAATCGCGCGAAGTCCGACTTCATGGCCATCATGAGCCATGAAATCCGTACGCCACTCAACGGCGTGCTGGGCATGGCCGAGCTGCTGCACGACGAACCCTTGAGTGATCAGGGACGCCGCCAGATAGAAGGGCTGCGTGACAGCGCCGCTGGGCTGCGTTCGGTGATCAATGACGTGCTCGACTACACCCGTATCGAGGCAGGGCACCTGGCGGTCGAACGTCAACCCTTCCACCTGTCGAGAATGCTGGAGCAACTCGCGACCGGCTATCAGACCCAGAGCCGCAGCGGGGTGCAGTTCCTGATGCGTGCCGCTCCCGCCTTGCCCACCTGGGTCGATGGCGACGTGCATCGGCTGCGCCAGGTGCTGATGAATCTGCTCAACAACGCCTTCAAGTTCACCGAAAGTGGCTTTGTGATGCTCCGGGTCTCCGACAATGGGGACGGCCGGCTGACCTTCATGGTCTACGATACCGGCTGCGGTATCGCCCAGCAGGACCAGCAGCGCATCTTCGAGCCCTTTGCCCAGACCGATACCGCCCTGTCACGCCGTCATGAGGGTGCCGGCCTGGGGTTGGCGATCTGCTCGCAGCTGGTCGCGGCCATGGGCGGAGAGCTCAAGGTGGAAAGCCAGCCGGAGTCCGGCAGCCGATTCTGGTTCGATCTTCCCTTGCCGGTGGTGGCGGGGGTGGAAGAGGGTGCTGCCAGCACCGGGCAGCAGGAGCCGCTGGAAAGCCAGCACGTGCTGGTGGTCGAGGACAATGCCCTCAATCGTGAGCTGGTGGCCGCCATGCTGACCAGACTGGGACAGACCTGCGAACTGGTGGGCAATGGCGAGCAGGCGTTGGAGGCCCTGGGCCAACGACGGTTTGATCTGGTCTTGATGGACATGCAGATGCCGGTGATGGACGGGCTGGAGACCACGCGTCGCTGGCGCCAGCACGAAGAGGCTCTACGCGAACAGGGCCAGCGGGTCCAGCGTTTGCCGGTGATCGCGGTGACCGCCAACGTCATGCCCGAGCATCATCGCGCCTGTCTCGATGCGGGAATGGACGACGTCATCGGCAAGCCGTTCTCGCGCAAGGAGCTGTCTGCTGCGCTGCGCCGTTACAGCCGGGTGCACGCGGCACCGAGCTCCGCTGACGCGAGTCCATCAGGTGGCGACAATCCCGGCAGGGGTTGCGATGGCAGGGGTTGCGACGGTAGGGCGAGTGGTCCGGACCGCGACCTGGACAGCGAGACCTTAGGCGGCACTGTCGAAGCGGCACCCGCCGTCGTTGCCCCGATGCTCGAGGATCGGCCCCGGATCGACGAGACGCTGCTTGCCGGAGACACGGTAGAGGAGCTGCGTCAGGTGATGTCGCCCCAGGGCCTGAGTCGCATGGTGGCCAACTATCTGCAGCGTTTCCCGGAGCGGCTCGAGCAGATGCGAGAGGCGCTGTCTGTCGGCGACCACCAGGCACTCGGTCAGATTGCTCATGACGTCAAGGGCGTCTCTGCTTCGCTGGGCTGCCAGGCCCTGGAGGCGCAGGCCGCCCGAGTGGAGCGCATGGCAAACGACGGCCAGCAGGCGGAACTCGAGACACAGCTCGAGATACTCGCCCGGCTGGGCCCGGCGACCGGCCAGGCTCTGCGATCGGCGGGGCTGTTGCAGACCTGAAAGCGGCCCTGGGCGGGACCCTTCGATGAGGTGACGTCCCGCCGCTGGCGGGGCCTAGACGTCGCCGGGAGCCACGCCGCTGGCCCAACGTTCGTCCGGATGCACCTCATTGGCCGGCATCACCGGATCGTAGCCCTCATGGCGCAGGGCCTCGATGACCTCTCGGGTATGTTCGCTGCCCAGCGTCTCCAGGGTGGCTTCGACCTCGGTGGCGCGCAGCGACAGGTCGGTGAAGGTACGCTGGTGGGTGATGCTGATGACGTTGGCACGCTGCTCGGCGAGCAGTTGGGTCAACTCCGACAGCGAGCCGGGTACGTCGGAGATGCCCACGCGAACGCGCACGATGCGACCAGAGCGCACCAGGCCGCGCTGGATCACCGACGACAACGCCTGCATGTCGATATTGCCGCCGCACAGGACCAGCCCCACCTTGCGACCGCGGAAGCGCTCCGGCTGGCTCAATACGGCAGCGAGTCCCGCCGCACCGGCGCCTTCCGCGACCGTCTTCTCGATCTCCAGGAACATCAGGATCGCCCGCTCGATGGTGGCCTCGTCGACCAGCAGGATGTCACTGACGTGCTCGCGCACCAGTTCTCGCGTGATCTTGCCGGGCTGCTTGACCGCGATCCCCTCGGCAATGGTAGCGAGGCTGCAGTGGATCTTTTCACCCGCCAGCGCCTGCTGCATGGCGGGAAAGCGGGCGGTCTGCACCCCGATGATCTCGATGTCGGGATTGAGTCCCTTGGCGGCCACGGCGTTTCCGCCGATCAGGCCGCCGCCGCCGATGGGGATGACCAGCGCATCCAGATCCGCCACGTCTTCGAGCATCTCCAGCGCGATGGTGCCCTGGCCGGCAATCACGCGCTCGTCGTCGTAGGGGTGGACGAACACATAGCCGTGCTCCTCGGCCAGGCGAGCCGCGTAGTCTCCGGCCTCGTCCACCCCATCACCGACCAGGTGCACTTCGGCGCCAAGGGCCCGGGTATTGCTGACCTTGAGATTGGGAGTGTGGCGCGGCATCACGATGACCGCCCGGATGCCGAGCCTTGAGGCGTGGTAGGCCACCGCCTGAGCGTGGTTGCCGGCCGACATGGCGATGACCCCCCGCTGGCGCTCGTCTTCGGACAGGGACAGCAGGTGGTTGAGGGCGCCGCGTTCCTTGAAGGCGGCGGTGAACTGGTGGTTCTCGAACTTGATGTACAACTCGCAGCCGGCCAGCCGCGACAGCGTGGCGGAATGCAGAAAGGGAGTACGGGCGATATGGCCGACGGTCGCATCGGCGGCACGTCGAATGTCTTCAAGGGTCACACTCATCCGGGATCTCCAGCGGGTAACAGACAGATGGCCGGAGGTCGTCCGGCACAAGGTGTCGCCGGCGGGGTCGCCGGCTCGATCCGAGAGCCAGGCGTGGCCGGCATTGCCGAGGGGAAGGGCGGCGCTCAGTCGGTGGTAGCCGGGTGAGTCGCCGCCTGGCGCATTCGACGGCGCAGGGCGGCCGCCAGGCCGAAGACGTGGTCGTCTTCGCCACCCATGGCGTGCAGGGCGTCTGCCAGGTGCAGCAGGTAGTCTCTGTTGGGGCCGCTGGGGCCATGGGCGTGGGCGATCTGCTCGGCGATGCTGTCATCGGAGGCGTCACCGAGATAGGCCGGGTTGGCATCACCGGCGATGTAGACCAGCCCCTCGGCGGTCCTGGCGGTGGTCAGGCCGTCATCGTCGAGCGGGTCATCGACATCAGGCTGATCATTGTCGGCGAGATCGTTGTCCAGAAAATGCAGCGTGACACGCTCACGCAGATAGCCGTTCTTTTCACGCAGGTCCAGGGGGGCCAACACCTCCGGCCCGATCAGGTAGGCCATGCCCAGGCACCGCGAGCCCGGCTGGTGGATCAGCGTCGCGACGCGACCAGGAGCCTCAGGAGTGCCGCGATGATCGTGGGAGCCCTGCCAGAACCGGCGGGCGTAGCCTTCGATCAGCGCTGGACGACGTGCGCGATAGGCGAAGTCCGCCTTCCAGATCAGCGAGCCGTAGCCGAATAGCCAGATCGCCTCGCGAGAGCCGAAATGGTCCTGGCGTCGATTGGCTTCCCGGGTGTCCGCGCTGACAGGCGTTGGCCGGTTGGAAGGGGAGTCCTGCGGGTGCATCGAAGATCCTTGTCGAATGAAGTCAGACGGACTGGTGGTGCTCGAGTCGATACCGCCACGCCGTCACTGCGCCGGGCAACCGGTTTGTCAGTACAGGAGGCGCGGGTATGATGGTGAGCGCCACGCAAGAAGCCACGAGGGCCAGGTTCCTTGGACCGCCAATAGGCAAATTATCAGCTCCGAAGGCCAGGATGAAGCCCGAATGTCCTGGTCCCTCTTTCGGGTAACGGCCGGTGGCGGCGTCCTGGCACTCCGACAATGATTCATGCAAGACCGAGAAAAAGGAAATGAGGCCATGAGTTTTACCGTCTATCTGTCCGGTGAGATCCACACCGACTGGCGTGAAGAGATCAAGCAGGGAGCCAGAGACGCCGGGCTCGACGTGGTGTTCACCCAGGCGGTGACCGACCATGATGCCAGCGACGCCGCCGGAGACATGCTGGGCGTGCCGGAAAGTGGCTTCTGGCGGGATCACCAGTCTTCCAGGGTCAACGCCATCCGGACCCGGACCCTGATCGAGCAGAGCGATCTGGTGGTGGTGCGCTTCGGTGACAAGTACAAGCAGTGGAACGCGGCCTTCGACGCCGGCTACTGCTCGGCTCTCGGCAAGCCCTATGTGACGCTGCACGGCGAGGACATCGTACATCCGCTCAAGGAGGTCGATGCGGACGCCCAGGCCTGGGCCACGACCACCGACCAGGTGGTAGAGATCCTGCGCTACGTGCTGCGGGACTGATGCCGGCGCTGCCTCGAGCCTCGCACGATGGCATCCACTGGCGAGGGTGGGCACTGCCATTGCCCAAGCCCGTGGCTTCAGCGATAACGCTCGGGGCAGTAACGACATGGCCCGGAATCCTTAAGGAGGATCCCGGGCCATGTTTCAGGGGCCTTGGCCCCTGGCTGGACGTCCCGTCTGGTGACGGCAGAGGTCGACAGCGCTGTATCAGGCGTTCTGGTCGATGAACTGGGTCAGCTGGGACTTCGACTGGGCACCTACCAGGGATGCCACCTTGGCACCTGACTTGAACAGCATCACGGTGGGGACGCCACGCACGCCCTGCTCGGCGGCGATTTCCGGGGCATCATCGACGTTGATGCTGACGACCTTGAGGGCGCCGTCACGCTCCTCGGCGACTTCATCGACCACCGGTGCCATGACCTTGCAGGGGCCACACCAGGGAGCCCAGAACTTCAGCAATACCGGGGAGTCGGCCTGCAGAACTTCCTGCTCGAAGTTGGCATTGGTGACATCGACATTGTTAGCCATGTGTTTCTCCATCTACGTTGCGCTTCATCGAGCGGAATGTGGGACATGTCTGCCATGTCCGGTGGGACGATGGTAGCGGTCGGCCCATACGCTGGCAAATATTGGGTCGATAGTTTCTTAGTCAGCTTACGAATCGCTGCATCTCATCTCATTATGCTATAAAGTAATCACAAAGGTGGTTTTTTATGGCGCTTTGGCATGTTGTCATGTCCGAGGTCCAGTGCTTGAACCCGGGCAAGGACGCTGTCACGCCGCCAACGCGATGGCTCCAGTCTAGTCCGCTTCCGCGACCACCGTGCCAATCCGTCGACTTCGGACGAGGTAAGCCCCGGCCATGAAATTACAGCAGCTGCGCTATATCTGGGAGGTTTCCCGCCACAACCTGAATGTGTCGGCTACCGCTCAGAGTCTTTTTACCTCTCAGCCAGGCATATCCAAGCAGATTCGTCTGCTGGAAGACGAGCTTGGCGTGGAGATCTTCGCGCGCAGCGGCAAGCACCTGACTCGCGTGACACCCGCAGGGGAGGCGATCATCGAGCTGGCAGGCCAAGTGCTCAGGCTGACTGCCAACATCAAGGATGTGGCCCAGGAACACAGCGACGAGCGGCGGGGCAGCCTGTCCATCGCCACCACCCATACCCAGGCGCGCTACTGCCTGCCGCCGGTGATCCAGAACTTTACCCAGCGCTACCCGGATGTCGCTCTGCATATGCAGCAGGGGACGCCCAAGCAGATCGCTCAGATGGTCAGCGAGGGACAGGCCGACTTCGCCATCGCCACCGAGTCGCTGGAACTGTTCAATGACCTGGTGTTGCTGCCGTGTTATCGCTGGAACCGCTGCATCCTGGTGCCGCGGGATCACCCCCTGGCCGAGGTCGAGCGTCTGGGACTCGACGAACTGGCCAAGCACCCGCTGGTGACCTACGTGTTCGGTTTCACCGGACGCTCGCAGCTCGACGACGCCTTCCGTGCCCGTGGACTCTCTCCCAATGTGGTGTTGACCGCCGCCGACGCCGATGTGATCAAGACCTACGTGCGTCTGGGGCTGGGGGTCGGCATCGTGGCGCACATGGCGGTGGACGAAGTGCTCGATGAGGATCTGGTAGCGCTGGACGCCAGCCATCTGTTCGAGAGCTCCACGACCAAGATCGGTATCCGCCGCGGCACCTTCATGCGCGGCTACATGTATGACTTCCTGCAGCAGTTTGCCGACCATCTGGACCGTGATCTGGTCGACGCTGCCCTGGCAGCGGGACCGCGCCATGAACACGCGCTGTTCGACAAGATCAGCCTGCCGGTGCGCTGACCGCGGCGAGGTGGCACTAGGCGAGCTTCACTGACGTCGTCATGAACGGAAAGGCCCCGGACTCAAGCGAGTCCGGGGCCTTTGCGATCTTGTGAGGCTGTGCAGCCAGGTACCTCAGAGCGTCAACTGGTGGCCGCCTGGGGCAGGTTGAGGGCATGCAGCCCGCATTCCTTGCCACCCTGGTCTTCCCACCACCAGCGACCCTCACGTTCATGCTGGCCCGGCAGAATGGGGCGGGTGCAGGGGGCGCAGCCGATACTGACGTAGCCCTTTTCGTGCAGGGCGTTGTAGGGCACATCGAAGGAGCGAATGTAGTTCCACACGTCTTCGCTGGTCCAGTGGGTCAGCGGGTTGATCTTGTAGAGCGGTTGATCGTCACTGCCGAAGGCGGTGTCGCGCTCGGCGATCTGCAGCTTCGAACGGGTGCCCGGGCTCTGGTCCCGACGCTGGCCGGTGACCCACACCGGCAGGCCTGCCAGGCGCTGGCGCAGCGGCGCTACCTTACGGATGCCGCAGCACTCGTGGTGACCGTCCTGATAGAAGCTGAACAGTCCCTTCTCGCTGGTCAGCGCCTGCACTGCCTGCTGATCGGGGAAGCGAATATCGAGCTCGATATCATAGTGATTGCGGACTCGTTCGAAGAACTCGTAGGTCTCGGCGTGCAGACGCCCGGTGTCCAGGCTGAACACCTTGACCTTGTCCTTGGGCGCGACCTTGAGCGCCAGGTCGACGAGCACCACGTCCTCGGCGCCGGAGAATGACACGGTCAGCTCGCCGAAGGCCTCGTAGGCGGCTTTCAGGATATTCTTGGGTGTCGCCTGGTCATTGGCCAGGACGAACGCATTGGGGTCAAAGGACGTCACGGCGACCTCCACTGGGGGTTTTGCCGATACCCTACCAAAACCCGCCGCCATCGCCCCAATATCGATTGGTTCGGTTCTTATATAGCGTTTATCGATTAGCGGTAAGGTTTCTTATTACTATTTGGAAGGTGTGCCCAGGGCGGCCATTAGATGGCGAATCTTGTCCTGGGTTTCTGTGTACTCGGCCTGTTCCCGAGAATCCGCCACCAGGCCACCACCGCCCCAGATGTGCAGTCGGCCGGCATCGGCGACCAGGGTACGGATGGCGATGGACGTATCCATATGGCCACGCACATCGACGTAGCCGAGGCTACCGCAGTAGGCGCTGCGTCGATCCGGCTCCAGTTCGTCGATGATCTGCATGGCGCGAATCTTGGGGGCGCCGGTGATCGAGCCACCGGGGAAGGCCGCTTCCAGCAGCTTGAGCGGTGGCGTCTCGTCGGGTAGGCGTCCCTTCACCACGCTCACCAGATGGTGAACATTGGCGTAGCTTTCCAGTCCGCACAGTTGAGGGACCTTCACCGTGCCGGGCTGACACACGCGACCCAGATCATTGCGCAGAAGGTCCACGATCATCACGTTCTCGGCGCGATCCTTGATGCTCGAGGACAGCTCCTGTGCCAGGGCTGCATCCTCCTGCTCATTGGCTCCCCGTGGCCGTGTTCCCTTGATCGGACGCGTCTCCACCTCGCCCTGGCGGCTTTCGACGAAGCGTTCGGGCGACAGCGACAGCAGCGCCTGTTCGCGCCCTGCGCACTGCCAGGCCATGAAGCCGGCGAAGGGGGTCGGCGTCGCGTCACGCAGGCGGAGATAGGCCTGCCACAGGTCTCCTCGGTAATCCGCCGAATACCGTTGAGCCAGATTGATCTGGTAGCAGTCTCCGGCACGGATATAGTCCTGCACCCTGGCAAAGCGATCGCGGTAGCCCGCTTCGCTCAGGTTGGAGGTGAAGGCGGAGTTCAGCGAAAAGTCGCCGGCAGGTGTCGCTGTCGCCAGCCAGGTCTGTACCTGCTGGCGCCGTTCGGGGGAGGCGACGAGAAGGCAGCGGCGCTCCTGGTGGTCCTGGATCAGCGCCCAGTCATACAGGCCGAGCCGGGCCTGAGGCAGTGCGGTGGCGGTCTGTGAAGGCCCTTCGATTCCCGCCAGTTGCCGGCCCAGGTCGTAGCTCCAGTAGCCGATCAGCCCGCCGACGAAGGGAAGATCAAGCGGCTGGCGTGGACGGGGCAGGCGTTCGAGCAGGCGCTGCTGGGCGTCGAAGGCGGAACCCTCGAGGGCCCTGCCGCTCGAGTCTCTGGGCAGACCATGCTGATCGACTTCCAGCCATTCGATGGGGTCGCTCGAGAGGATATCGAATCGTCCGCCGGGGGCCTGGGGCCGGCCGCTGTCCAGCAGCACCGCTCCGGGCCTCGAGCGCAGAGACTCGAAATAGCGCAGGGGGGTCGCGTGGTAGGGCAGGGAGGTGGTCTGGAGCTCGGCGTTCATTCGGGGCCTCGGGCGTTGCAGGCGGCATATTCTACGGGCAACGACAGGGCTTGTCGTTGTGGAAGGATGGCGCGAGTCAACGCTGCATTGTCGACAGCACAAGGAAGATGGATGGCATTGTCTACAACCAATGGTTAAGGTTATGAGCCTGATCAGGCCATTGACCCGCGCCTTGGCGTATCTTACATTTCCGTTATCCCAACATTGTCGACAATGATCCCATGACCAGCGCCGAATACGAGACCCCCGCCACCCCCGAAGTCAGAACCCTCGCCGAGCGGGTCTTTCATCAATTGCAGGACGCCATCGTCCGGGGAGAACTGGCGCCGGGCAGCAAGATCACCGAGCCGGGACTGTCCAAGGCCTACGGTATTTCTCGTGGGCCGCTGCGCGAGGCCATGCGACGACTCGAGGCTCACCGGCTGATCGAACGAGTACCCCATGTGGGTGCCAGGGTGGTCAAGCTGTCCATGAAGGAGCTGATGGAGCTGTTCGACGTGCGCGAGGCGCTGGAAAGCATGGCCGCCAGGATCGCCGCCGAGCATATGACCGCCAGCGAGATCGCCGGCCTCCGAGAAGTGCTGGCAGTGCACGAGAAGCAGGCTGATCTGGCCAGCGGTGAGGCCTACTATCAGCGCGAGGGAGATCTGGACTTCCACTATCGTATCGTGGTGGGCAGCCACAATCGCATGCTGATGGCCCTCTTGTGCGACGACCTCTATTACCTGGTCCGGATGTACCGCACCCAGTTCAGCGCCAGCGGTGCACGTCCGCAGAAGGCCTTCGTCGAGCACCACCGTATCGTCGACGCCATCGAGGCGGGTGACGCCGAGCTGGCGGAGCTGCTGATGCGTCGCCACGTCAGCGCCTCCCGCGAGAACGTGATGGCGCGCTACGCCGCCTCGCTGGAGGGGCGCGACGAACCCCAGGTGGTCGCCGGCAACGGCCTGGTGACCTGATCTTACTTTCCCCTGACTGGAGCCCCCCATGACATCCTCGTCCACTTCGACCCCTGGTGCCCGCTTTCGTGCGGCGCTCAACGCCAATAGCCCGCTGCCCATCGTCGGCACCATCAACGCCTACACCGCGATGCTGGCCGAGCGGGTCGGGCATCAGGCGATCTATCTGTCCGGCGGTGGCGTTGCCAATGCTTCCTTCGGGTTGCCGGACCTGGGCATGACCACCATGAACGATGTGGTGGAAGACGCCCATCGCATCTGCGGGGCCAGTGACCTTCCGCTGTTGGTGGACATCGATACCGGCTGGGGGGGCGCCTTCAATATCGGGCGTACAGTCAAGGAGATGCAGCGGGCCGGGGTCGCTGCCGTGCACCTGGAAGACCAGGTGGCGCAGAAGCGCTGTGGCCATCGCCCCAACAAGGCGATCGTGTCCCGGCAGGAGATGGTGGATCGGGTCAAGGCGGCTGCCGACGCGCGCATCGATCCGGAGTTCTACCTGATCGCCCGTACCGATGCCTTCCAGAAGGAAGGACTCGACGCGGCCATCGACCGTGCCAACGCCTGCATCGAGGCCGGTGCCGATGCGATCTTCGCCGAGGCGGTGCACACCCTCGACGACTATCGCGCCTTCTGCGAGCGGGTGGATGCCCCGATCCTGGCCAACATCACCGAATTCGGCGCCACCCCGCTGTTCAGTCAGCAGGAACTGGCCGAGGTGGGGTGCAGCATGGTGCTCTACCCGCTGTCGGCGTTCCGCGCCATGAACGCTGCCGCGCTCAAGGTCTACCAGAGCATTCACGACAACGGACACCAGCGCGACGTGGTCGACACCATGCAGACCCGCGATGAACTCTACGACGTGCTGGGCTACCACGACTTCGAGCGCAAGCTCGACGCGCTGTTCGACGAGGGCAAGGACTGAGAGACCCTCGGGCGTCCAGCACGCCTTTCATGCCTTTTTATAACAACGACCAATGACGAAAATGGAGATACGCCATGGCTGATAAACCGATTGGAGGAGCCGGTCTGCGGGGACAGAGCGCCGGTGCGACTGCACTGTGCACCGTGGGCCAGAGTGGCTCGGGCCTGACCTATCGCGGCTACGACATCAAGGAACTGGCGGACAAGGCCCGCTTCGAGGAGGTGGCCTACCTGCTGCTCAAGGGCAAGTTGCCCAACCAGAGCGAGCTGAACGCCTACATCACCAAGTTGAAGGGCCTGCGCGGTCTGCCCGAGGCGCTCAAGACGGTACTCGAGCAGATCCCGGCGGACGCCCACCCGATGGACGTGATGCGTACCGGTGCTTCGATGCTCGGCAACCTGGAAACCGAGGCCGACTTCAGCCAGCAGCAGGACGTCTCCGATCGCCTGTTGGCGGCGCTGCCCTCGATCATCTGCTACTGGTACCGCTTCAGCCATGATGGCGTGCGCATCGACACCGAGACCGACGATGAGTCCGTGGGCGGGCACTTCCTGCACCTGCTGCGTGACGAGCCGGCCTCCGAGCTGCATGCCAGGGTGATGAACGTCTCGCTGATCCTCTACGCCGAGCACGAGTTCAACGCCTCGACCTTTACCGCTCGTGTCTGTGCATCGACTCTGTCCGACATGCATTCCTGCGTCACCGGGGCCATCGGCTCCCTGCGTGGCCCGCTGCATGGCGGCGCCAACGAGGCGGCGATGGCGATGATCGAGAACTGGCAGAGCGCCGAAGAAGCCGAACGCGAAACCCTCGGCATGCTCGAGCGCAAGGAAAAGATCATGGGCTTCGGACACGCCATCTATCGCGAGTCCGACCCGCGCAACGCCATCATCAAGCACTGGTCGAAGAAGCTCGCCGACGACGTGGGCGACACCCGCCTGTACCCGGTGTCCGAGCGGGTCGAAGCGGTGATGTGGCGCGAGAAGAAGCTGTTCTGCAACGCCGACTTCTTCCACGCCAGCGCCTATCACTTCATGGATATCCCGACCAAGCTGTTCACCCCGATCTTCGTGTGTTCTCGGGTGACCGGCTGGTGCGCCCACGTGTTCGAGCAGCGCGAGAACAATCGCATCATCCGCCCCAGCGCCGACTACACCGGCCCGGCCCACAGCGAATGGGTACCCATCGAAGAGCGTGACTGAGCCCGGGGCTCTCCCGAAGGTACCCCAACGGTATCCCGAGGCTCGAGCGGCGGGGCGCGCGCATGGTCATGGTTGTGGTCATGGTCATGCGCAGGCACAAGTGGCTCCGCCGCCTTCCTACCATATTCGCGCCGCGAGGGCCGTGCCCTCGGGCGCCCGAGACCGTGACGCCCATGAACACCGACTATCGCAAGCCCCTGCCGGGGACCGACCTTGACTACTTCGATACCCGGGAGGCGGTGGACGCCATCTCTCCCGGCGCCTACGACCGACTGCCCTACACCTCCCGGGTGCTGGCCGAGAACCTGGTGCGCCGCTGTCCGCCGGAGGATCTCACGGCGGCGCTGTCCCAGATCATCGAGCGCAAGCGTGAACTCGACTTTCCCTGGTTCCCTGCGCGGGTGGTGTGCCACGACATCCTCGGGCAGACGGCGCTGGTCGACCTGGCCGGCCTGCGTGACGCCATCGCCGAGAAGGGTGGTGATCCGGCCAAGGTCAATCCGGTGGTGCCGACCCAGCTGATCGTCGACCATTCGCTGGCGGTGGAGCACCCGGGATTCGAGGAGGGCGCCTTCGACAAGAACCGCGCCATCGAGGATCGGCGCAACGAGGACCGCTTTCACTTCATCAACTGGACCCGCGAAGCCTTCGAGAACGTCGACGTGATCCCCCCCGGCAACGGCATCATGCACCAGATCAACCTGGAGAAGATGTCGCCGGTGATCCAGGCCCGTGACGGCGTGGCCTTCCCCGACACCCTGGTGGGTACCGACAGCCACACGCCCCACGTGGACGCCCTCGGCGTGATCGCCGTCGGGGTGGGCGGGCTCGAGGCCGAAAGCGTGATGCTGGGGCGTGCCTCCTACATGCGACTGCCTGACATCGTCGGGGTGGAGCTCAGCGGCAAGCCCCAGCCTGGCATCACCGCCACCGATATCGTGCTGGCGCTGACCGAATACCTGCGCAGCGAACGGGTGGTGTCGAGCTATCTCGAGTTCTTCGGTGAAGGCGCGGGGCACCTGACACTGGGTGATCGTGCCACCATCTCCAACATGACGCCGGAGTATGGCGCCACCGCCGCGATGTTCTACATCGACGATCAGACCCTCGACTACCTCAAGCTGACCGGGCGCGAGCCGGAGCAGATCGAACTGGTGGAGACCTACGCCAAGGCCGCCGGCCTGTGGGCCGACAGCCTCGTCAACGCCGACTACGAAAGGGTGTTGCACTTCGACCTGTCCAAGGTGGAGCGCACCCTGGCGGGGCCTTCTAGTCCACACAACCGGGTCTCTACGCGGGAGCTTGCCAGTCGCGGTATCGCCGCTCCTTACGAGCAGAAGGACGGCGAGATGCCCGATGGCGCGGTGATCATCGCCGCCATCACCAGCTGTACCAATACCTCCAATCCGCGCAACGTCATCGCCGCGGGGCTTCTGGCCAAGCGCGCCAACGAGCTGGGCCTGACCCGCAAGCCCTGGGTCAAGACCTCGCTGGCGCCGGGGTCCAAGGCGGTGCAGCTGTATCTGGAGGAGTCGAACCTGCTCGGTGAGCTCGAGCAGCTCGGCTTCGGCATCGTCGGTTTCGCCTGCACCACCTGCAACGGCATGAGTGGTGCGCTCGATCCGGTGATCCAGAAGGAGGTGGTCGAGCGTGATCTCTACGCCACCGCCGTGCTGTCGGGTAACCGCAACTTCGATGGGCGTATCCACCCCTACGCCAAGCAGGCGTTTCTGGCCTCTCCGCCGCTGGTGGTGGCCTACGCCATCGCCGGCAGCGTGCGCTTCGATATCGAGAAGGACGCCCTGGGCGAAGACGCCGAGGGCAACCCGATCACCCTGAAGGATCTGTGGCCGGCGGATGACGAGATCGATGCGATCATCGCCGAGAGCGTCAAGCCGGAGCACTTCCGCGACGTCTACATCCCGATGTTCGACACCACCTTCGACAGGTCGAAGGACATCAGCCCGCTGTACGACTGGCGCGAGATGAGCACCTATATCCGGCGTCCGCCGTACTGGGAGGGTGCGCTGGCCGCCGAGCGCTCGCTGACCGGGCTGCGCGCCCTGGCGGTGCTGGGGGACAACATCACCACCGACCACCTGTCGCCGTCCAATGCCATCCTGCCGACCAGCGCGGCGGGGGAGTACCTGGCCAAGATGGGCCTGCCGGAGGAGGACTTCAATTCCTACGCCACCCATCGAGGTGATCACCTGACCGCCCAGCGGGCGACCTTCGCCAACCCCAAGCTGATCAACGAAATGGCGGTGGTCGACGGTGAGGTCAAGCAGGGCTCACTGGCTCGCCTCGAGCCCGAGGGCGAGGTCATGCGCATGTGGGAGGCCATCGAGACCTACATGGCGCGCAAGCAGCCGCTGATCGTGATCGCCGGGGCCGACTATGGTCAGGGTTCCTCCCGTGACTGGGCCGCCAAGGGGGTGCGTCTGGCCGGTGTCGAGGTCATCGTGGCCGAGGGCTTCGAGCGCATCCACCGCACCAACCTGATCGGCATGGGGGTACTGCCGCTGCAGTTCGAGGAGGGGACCACACGCAAGACCCTCGGCATCGACGGCAGCGAGACCTTCGATGTCCGCGGCGACATCCAGCCGGGGGCCAGCCTGACCCTGGTGATCAAGCGGCGTGACGGAGAAAGCGTCGAGGTGCCGGTGACCTGTCGTCTCGACACCTTCGAGGAGCTGTCGATCTACGAAGCCGGTGGCGTGCTGCAGCGTTTCGCCCAGGACTTCCTCGAATCGGAGGTGGCGTGATGGCCGCTTTTGCTCCGCAGCTCCGCATTCCCGCCATCTACATGCGTGGCGGCACCAGCAAGGGCACCTTCCTGCGCAAGGACGACCTGCCCGAGGCCGCGCGTGAGCCCGGCCCCGTGCGCGACGCCCTGCTGATGCGTCTGGTCGGTAGCCCCGATCCCTACGCCAAGCACACCGACGGCATGGGTGGCGCCACCTCCAGCACCAGTAAGGTGGTCATCGTCAGCGCCAGCGAGTCGCCGGATCACGATGTCGACTATCTGTTCGGCCAGGTGGCCATCGACAAGGCCTTTGTCGACTGGAGCGGTAACTGCGGCAACCTGTCCTCGGCGGTCGGTCCCTTCGCCATCGAGAGCGGACTGATCCCGCCTGAGCGAATTCCTGCCGACGGCGAGGTGGAGGTACGCATCTGGCAGGCCAACATCGAAAAGACCATCGTCGCCCGAGTGCCGATACAGGACGGTCAGGTGCAGGAAAGCGGTGACTTCGAGCTCGACGGCGTGGCCTTCCCCGCCGCCGAGATCGGCCTGGCCTTCAAGGACCCCGCCGACGGCGAAGGGCGGATGTTCCCGACAGGCCAGGTGGTGGATGAACTCGAGGTTCCCGAGGAGGTGGTGGCCGGAGGTCGCATTCAGGCAACCCTGATCAATGCCGGTATTCCGACCATCTTCGTCAGCGCGGCCGACCTTGGCTATGACGGCACCGAGCTTCAGGACGATATCAATTCAGACCCCGCCACCCTCGATCGGCTCGAGACGCTACGGGCCCACGGCGCGCTGAAGATGGGTCTGATCTCGAGACTCGAGGAGGCCGCGAGCCGTCAGCACACGCCGAAGCTGGCCTTCGTCGCCTCGCCTCGGGGCTACCGGGCGTCCAGCGGCAAGCAGATCGACGAAGGCGATATCGATCTGCTGGTGCGGGCCATGTCCATGGGCAAACTGCATCACGCCATGATGGGCACCGCGGCCGTGGCCATCGGAGTGGCCGCCGCGGTGCCGGGGACCCTGGTCAGCCAGGCCGCCGGCGGCGACGATGGGCGCAGTTCGGTGGTCTTCGGTCATCCCTCCGGCACCCTGCGGGTCGGGGCGCGAGCTGAACAGCTGGACGGGGAATGGACCGCCACGGAGGCGACCATGAGCCGCAGTGCCCGCATTCTGATGGAGGGCAAGGTCAGGGTGCCGGCTGACGTCCTCGATTCATAACGCTCTCGACCGATGAAGCCCGCCAGTGTCGATACTGGCGCCAGTGGCGCACCACGACGATACTGACAACGGACCTTTTGCATTAGCGCCGCCGCCAGGCGGCGCTGTCGTTCTCCCCCCATTCTCGAACCTCTCGCCATCCGCCCACGCTGGTCCTCGGACTCCCGGCTCTGGCTCAGGTGCAGGCACGCCGGCAGCGGGCGATAGCGCTCACTGGAAGGAGGCAGACATGAGCACCGTCGAATCCAATGTTCGTCCCGACTACGACGACGAACTCAAGGCCATCGCCGACTATGCGCTGGACGCCGTCATCGATAGTGACGAGGCCTTCGATACGGCGCGCCACTGCCTGATGGATACTTTGGGCTGTGGCCTGCTGGCATTGCGCTTCCCTGAATGCACCAAGCATCTAGGGCCGCTGGTGGAAGGCACCCAGGTGCCATGTGGCTCGCGGGTGCCTGGCACGTCCTATCGACTGGACCCGATCAAGGCGGCCTTCGATATCGGAGCCATGGTGCGCTGGCTGGACTACAACGATACCTGGCTCGCGGCGGAGTGGGGGCACCCGTCGGACAATCTGGGCGGTATCCTGGCGGTGGCCGACCATCTCTCACAGTGCCGCGTGGCCAGGGGCGAAGCCCCGTTGGTCATGCACGAGGTGCTCGATGCGATGATACGGGCACACGAGATACAGGGCGTGCCGGCGCTGGAGAACTCGTTCAATCGTGTCGGACTGGACCACGTGTTACTGGTCAAGGTGGCGTCCACTGCCGCTATCGCCAGGCTGCGCGGCGCCAGTCGTGAGCAGACGCTGTCGGCGCTATCCCATGCCTTCGTCGACGGTCAGAGCCTGCGCACCTACCGCCATGCTCCCAATGCCGGTTCGCGCAAGAGCTGGGCCGCCGGTGACGCCACCTCGCGGTCGGCGCGTCTGGTGGACATCGCGATGCGCGGGGAAATGGGCATACCCGGCGTCCTGAGCGCTCCCCAGTGGGGCTTCTGTGATGTCTCCTTCAGTCACTCCAATCGTGATCTCTCGCTGAAGCCCGAGGACACCCGGCGTCTACGTCTGCCTCAGTCGTTTGGCAGCTACGTGATGGAGAACATCCTGTTCAAGCTTTCCTTCCCCGCAGAGTTTCATGCCCAGACGGCCTGCGAGGCGGCGGTCACCCTGCACCCCGAGGTCAAGGGGCGGCTGGATGAGATCGAGCGCATCGAGCTGACTACCCATGAGTCGGCAATACGCATCATCTCCAAGGAAGGGGCGCTGGCCAACCCGGCAGATCGAGACCACTGCCTGCAGTACATGGTGGCGGTACCGCTGATGCTGGGTGAGCTTCAGGCCGAGCACTACGAGGATGACTTTCATCAGGCTCATCCGGAGATTGATGAGCTGCGGGAAAGGATGGTGGTCGTCGAGGACGAGGGCTATACACGGGACTATCTGGACCCGGACAAGCGATCGATCGCCAACGCGGTCAGGGTGGTGTTCACCGATGGTAGTGCGACTGACACGGTGGAGGTGGCATATCCCATTGGTCATCGCCGTCGTCGCGAAGAGGGCATGGCGGTGCTCGAGGCCAAGTGTCGACGCCACCTGGCCACCCGATTCGCCCCCGGACGTTGCGACGAGATCATGACGCTGTATCAGGACGCCGAGCGCCTGGCGACGACGCCGGTTCATCGCTTTGTCGATCTGCTGGTGCTGTAGAGACCAACGAGGGGAGGGCGGTGGCTTGGGCAGCGTGGGCAGCGCTGTCCCCGGGCGTACCCATGGGCCTGCAAAATCCGTCGCCGGGCAGGCTTAGCCTTTGGTCGAAATTTTTTTACACGAAGTGCTTGCCAAGGCCGGCCCCGATCCGTAAAGTACGCATCCGCTGCCGACGACGAGCAAACGTCACAGGCGGTGAAGAGTGGTAAAAGTGATTGTTTTGAAAA
>NZ_RRCU01000024.1:0-1075 GCF_003856855.1 Halomonas sp. YLB-10 | reverse complement strand
CCTTGAGCCAAGTTTGGTCCGCTTAACGGACTATCAGACTTTAAACTGAAGAGTTTGATCATGGCTCAGATTGAACGCTGGCGGCAGGCCTAACACATGCAAGTCGAGCGGAAACGATCCTAGCTTGCTAGGAGGCGTCGAGCGGCGGACGGGTGAGTAATGCATAGGAATCTGCCCGGTAGTGGGGGATAACCTGGGGAAACCCAGGCTAATACCGCATACGCCCTACGGGGGAAAGCAGGGGATCTTCGGACCTTGCGCTATCGGATGAGCCTATGTCGGATTAGCTAGTTGGTGAGGTAACGGCTCACCAAGGCTGCGATCCGTAGCTGGTCTGAGAGGATGATCAGCCACATCGGGACTGAGACACGGCCCGAACTCCTACGGGAGGCAGCAGTGGGGAATATTGGACAATGGGCGAAAGCCTGATCCAGCCATGCCGCGTGTGTGAAGAAGGCCTTCGGGTTGTAAAGCACTTTCAGTGAGGAAGAAAGCCTTGAGGTTAATACCCTCGAGGGAGGACATCACTCACAGAAGAAGCACCGGCTAACTCCGTGCCAGCAGCCGCGGTAATACGGAGGGTGCGAGCGTTAATCGGAATTACTGGGCGTAAAGCGCGCGTAGGCGGCTTGATAAGCCGGTTGTGAAAGCCCCGGGCTCAACCTGGGAACGGCATCCGGAACTGTCAGGCTAGAGTGCAGGAGAGGAAGGTAGAATTCCCGGTGTAGCGGTGAAATGCGTAGAGATCGGGAGGAATACCAGTGGCGAAGGCGGCCTTCTGGACTGACACTGACGCTGAGGTGCGAAAGCGTGGGTAGCAAACAGGATTAGATACCCTGGTAGTCCACGCCGTAAACGATGTCGACTAGCCGTTGGGCTCCTTGAGAGCTTTGTGGCGCAGTTAACGCGATAAGTCGACCGCCTGGGGAGTACGGCCGCAAGGTTAAAACTCAAATGAATTGACGGGGGCCCGCACAAGCGGTGGAGCATGTGGTTTAATTCGATGCAACGCGAAGAACCTTACCTACCCTTGACATCGAGAGAACTTTCCAGAGATGGATTGGTGCCTTCGGGA
>NZ_RRCU01000023.1:0-1241 GCF_003856855.1 Halomonas sp. YLB-10 | reverse complement strand
TCGCTCTGGCTCGCCTGGTGGGCGCTCGACCAGCGCCTCCGGGCGTGGGAAGACGACGCGCTGTGGCGCGAGAGGTAGACACCGATGACCGGGCGTGAGCCCCTCCGAGCCCCCTGGGGGGCTACGGGGGGGCTCCTCCGTTTGCCCGATACACAATGTCCGACCTCGTCGGTAGCCTGAGGCTCTCGCGCCGGACCCCCTGCATAGCGCAGCGCGAGCGAAGCGAGCTCCGATCTGATCTTGTGAGGGCGAGATGGCCACCTTCCTGCGAGCCCGCTCCACCTTTCAGGTCCTCGGGCAGAGCACCCCGGCGCTGATCACGACCTACTGGGACAGCGCCGGAGGCACGGGCGTTGCCCTGGCGACGGAGGCGCAGGCTCGTGTTCGGGCGTTCTTCAACTCCCTGGCCGGGACCCTGGCCTCCGGGTCGCAGTGGTCGCCCAACCTCGTCGTTGACGAGATCGAGGAGACGACGGGGGCCCTCGTGAACCAGTACGCGGCCTCCGCCCCGGCCGCCATCGTCTTCTCGGGCTCCGGCGACGCGCTGCCACTCTTCACGCAGGGCCTTGTGCGGTACGGCACGGCCTCGTTCATCGGTGGCCGCCGCCTGCAGGGCCGCATGTTCGTGCCGGGCTTCACGGAGACGGGGAGCACGGGCAACCCCGCAGCGCCCTCGAGCGTCGTCGCCTCGGCCATGGCCACGGCCATGCCCCTGCTCGGGACGACCATCGTGACGCCGATGTCCCAGCGCGTCTGGCACCGCCCGGGCGGGGCCACCCCCGGCCTGAGCGCCCCGGTCATCACGCGGCAGTTCGCGCCGACGTGGTCGATCCTCAAGAGCCGGCGCACCTAATCCCCCGGTCGCCGGCGGTGTCCCCCGAGCTCCCTCCGGCGACTGGGCCTCAAGTCGAAGCTCGGGGAGAGCTCGGGAGGCTCACGCGTGAACACCGAACGAGAACCGGTCACGGTCCGGGTCAGCGTGCACATCGGCCGGAACGGGGCGGTGGCCATTGGCGTCGTGGAGCAACGCTGGAATGGTGCTGTACGCACTGATCGCCGCATGGCTGCTGCTCGCCCTGCTCTTGAGTCTGCTCCCGCTGCTCCTCGCGGCGTACCTGAGTCGCTCTGGCTCGCCTGGTGGGCGCTCGACCAGCGCCTCCGGGCGTGGGAAGACGACGCGCTGTGGCGCGAGAGGTAGACACCGATGACCGGGCGTGAGCCCCTCCGAGCCCCCTGGGGGG
>NZ_RRCU01000022.1:0-1464 GCF_003856855.1 Halomonas sp. YLB-10 | reverse complement strand
GTGGTTCATGACTGGGGTGAAGTCGTAACAAGGTAGCCGTAGGGGAACCTGCGGCTGGATCACCTCCTTAAACGACACGTCATCTGACTGTCGGTAAGTGCTCACAATGAATTACCTGATCGATAGAGCGGTTAACGGAACTTTAAGTTGGACGTTTGTGCTTCATTAGCAAGCCACAAGCCGCCAGCTTAGAGTTTTGTGCTCTAATGCTCTTTAACAATGTATATCATGCTGACAAAGTAAGATACGTTTCAAGCGTATCCGGCAATTGTCGTGACATCATCGATTGACAGACCCTTTGGGGTTATATGGTCAAGCGATGAAGCGCATACGGTGGATGCCTAGGCAGTCAGAGGCGATGAAAGACGTGGAAGCCTGCGATAAGGTTCGGCGAGGTGGCAAACGACCTGCGACCCGGACATCTCTGAATGGGGAAACCCACCCAAGGTAACTTGGGTATCTCATGTTGAATATATAGACATGAGAGGCGAACCGGGGGAACTGAAACATCTAAGTACCCCGAGGAAAAGAAATCAACCGAGATTCCCCTAGTAGCGGCGAGCGAACGGGGACCAGCCCTTAAGCAACACAACTGGTAGGTGAACAGATTGGGAAATCTGGCCATAGTGGGTGATAGCCCCGTAACCGAAACCTGAGTGTTGTGAAATCGAGTAGGTCGAGGCACGTGAAACCTTGACTGAAGACGGGGGGACCATCCTCCAAGGCTAAATACTCCTGACTGACCGATAGTGAACCAGTACCGTGAGGGAAAGGCGAAAAGAACCCCGGAGAGGGGAGTGAAATAGATCCTGAAACCGTATGCGTACAAGCAGTGGGAGCCAACTTGTTTGGTGACCGCGTACCTTTTGTATAATGGGTCAGCGACTTATTTTCAGTGGCGAGCTTAACCGTATAGGGGAGGCGTAGAGAAATCGAGTCTTAACTGGGCGACCAGTCGCTGGAAATAGACCCGAAACCGGGCGATCTATCCATGAGCAGGTTGAAGGTTGAGTAACATCAACTGGAGGACCGAACCAGGATCTGTTGAAAAAGATTTGGATGACTTGTGGATCGGAGTGAAAGGCTAATCAAGCCCGGAGATAGCTGGTTCTCCTCGAAAGCTATTTAGGTAGCGCCTCACGTATCACCGCCGGGGGTAGAGCACTGTTTCGGCTAGGGGGTCATCCCGACTTACCAACCCGAGGCAAACTCCGAATACCGGTGAGTGCAAGCGTGGGAGACACACAGCGGGTGCTAACGTCCGTTGTGAAAAGGGAAACAACCCAGACCGTCAGCTAAGGTCCCGAAATCCTGGTTAAGTGGGAAACGATGTGGGAAGGCTTAGACAGCTAGGAGGTTGGCTTAGAAGCAGCCATCCTTTAAAGAAAGCGTAATAGCTCACTAGTCGAGTCGGCCTGCGCGGAAGATGTAACGGGGCTCAAACCAGGTACCGAAGCTACGGGT
>NZ_RRCU01000021.1:0-1717 GCF_003856855.1 Halomonas sp. YLB-10 | reverse complement strand
CCCGGCTTATTCATGAGGTAGGTCTGAAAACGAAAATAGCGAATGGTATTCTCTAGAGAAATCAGTGTGTTCCGCCAAGAACCTGATTCCAGAGGACCATCCGCTATGGGTGAAAGCGTATCTCCCTGGATTCCGTCCTGCAACGGGTCCATCCGCGTTGAGCTTGATGGCCAGCGCACCACCAGCGACAGCGGTGCGTTGCTGCTGCGCGAAGCCCTCGACCGTAGCGGCGTGATCGCCGCTCTTGAGGATCACCTGGTCGACCAGCGTGACCCGCAGCGCGTCCGTCACTCCCTGGCCAGTCAGCTGCGCACCGTGGTATTGCAGCGGGCCATGGGCTGGATCGATCTCAGCGATACCACCACGCTGCACTGCGATCCACTTTGGCAACTGGCGTGCAGCGACGCGCGGGGTACGTCTCCATTGGCGCAGGACCGGCCGTCTCAAGCCACGCTGTCGCGGCTGCTGACCTGCCTCGGACGCAACGACAACATTGATGCCGTGCACGAAGGCCTTCTGCGACTGGTGGTCTGGCGCCTGACGTCGCTGAAGAACGGCGAGCGCCCCGAGCAGCTGACTCTCGACATCGACGGCCTGCCGATCGGGGTCCACGGTCACCAAGGTGGCTCGGCCTATCATGGCCTTTACGGGGCCCGCATCTACTCGCCGCTGGTCGCCTCGCTGGCCGAAACGGGCGACATGGTGGGCGGCCTGCTGCGCGAGGGCAACGCCGGCCCAGCCGAGAACGCCGATACGTGGATCCCGCACCTGGTGCGGCGGCTCAACGAGAGCACCGGAGCCCAGGTTCGGGTGCGCATCGATGCCGGGTTCACCGACAACGACACGCTGGAGGCGCTGGAAGAGCGCGACATCGAGTATCTGGGCCGGCTTCGCAGCCACACGGGCCTGCAGAAGCTGGCAGCGCCGTACCTGCGGCGTCCACGAGGCCGGCCACCCGAACAGCTTCGTGAATGGTGCCATGATCTGGAGTACCAAGCGGGTTCCTGGCCTGAACCACGGCGCGTGGTACTGGTCGTGCAGGAACGTCCCGATGACCTGCTGCTGCATGCCTTCTTCCTGGTCACCAACCTCGGCAAGTTCGACTGTCCGCCGGAGAAGATCCTGGCGCTGTACCGCAAGCGCGGCAGCGCCGAGGCGCACATGGGCGAGGTGAAGTCGGCACTCGACGTGCATCTCTCGTCGACCGATCGCGGCGCCTCCACCGTTCAGGACGTGATGGCCCGCAACGAGGTGAGCCTGCTGCTGAGTCTCTACGCTTACCAGGTCCTGCATGGGCTGAGGCGCCTGCTGGAAAGCCGGACGCACCAGGGGTGGAGCCTGATCAAGATGCGTGAGCAGGTGCTCAAGGTCGCGGCGACGTTGTCGCTGCACGCCCGACGTATCACCGTTCACCTCGGTGATGCGGCCGACAAATGGTGGCCTACCTTGCTGAAGGGGCTGCCTCGGCTGACGGCCCTGGTCTGAATCTGGCGTCACCACAATCCATGCAGCAGGCAAGGCGACCACAACGGAAGTCGACGGCCACGGATGCGCCGGTGCTAGACATCGATTCGTGACCGTTATGAAAAGGCCGGAAAAAACCTGATCGGGTTATAGATCACCCGGCTATCCGGCGACCACATAACGGTGAAGTGGGTCGGTGCTGGCAATCGATGGACTCAAGACCCTCATTCGGCACTCTGATGAATGAGGCGGG
>NZ_RRCU01000020.1:0-1783 GCF_003856855.1 Halomonas sp. YLB-10 | reverse complement strand
CCGGCCGGGTCGCTCGCCCAGCCAGGCGGCCCTCGACCTCGCCGCGCGCCTTCAAACCGCCGGGCCATGTGCATACCACGCCACTTTGCAAACGCAGTTCGGCTTGCAGAGCGCGGGAACGCGAGGCGGGCAGGATAGGCTTTGGCCGCAAAAACGTATTACACGGGCTCAAGCGCAGCGCTTGCATGGGGCGCTACCGCCCCCATACCCCCGGCCTAGTGCGGCGTCGCCACGCTCGGCAGGCGCTCCCCTCTGAGTAGCCCATAGACCATGACAGAGCGAGAACGCTATCCGAGGAGTAGGGGCAGACACGCGGCAGGCCCGCAACACCAGCGTCGAACCCAGCACGCCACGCCATCTTGTCAACGCGCTGCATGATCGCCTCCCTGATCGCTGTGTGACACACCAGGTCGGTCACGCCAATCAGGCCGACCAATCTGCCTCAGGTAAGACGCGCCCTCGACGCGATGCAGACGCAGAACCTTTGGTGCCCAATGAGGCACCGGCCGCGAACCGTCATCCCACGCAGTGATTGTTTTCCGATGCGTTTTAAGGAAACGGGTCAGCGCCTTCATCGGGTAACCCTGGCGCTCGTACTCCCACTCAGCAGGGCTCGCCCATTTACGCGAAGGATTCCTAGCCATTGGCCACCTCCGTCGCGGAAATTTTTTCCGCAAGCAGCGACTCAAGTTCGTAGAAAGACTCGCAGAGCGGTTCGGCTAAGTTGGAAAGAAGCCACATCACCGAGGCCTCCGGTTCTGTCATCGGAGGCTGAGTCTTTGAAATTATTTGAACGAGTGCGTTAAGCGAAAGAACCTTGTTACCAAGCCGTTCGCAGGCCGTTTGAATAGAATTGGCTGTACCCATGAGGAATCTCCTTTAAAGATTCTTTGTGGTCAGGGGCTTACATGTGTTGGCACACGTGCAGGCCCCGTTTCTTTTGCTACGTCTGACGCATAATTTGCAGACTATCAGTTCACCTCCTCTGGCCCAGAGCTAGCCTCTAGCTCTCCCTCCCAGACCACGTTGTCACCTAGCCGGACCTGATACTTCCGGCACTCCCCGGGCCGCATCGCATCGCCGAGCCGCAGCAGGATTTCATGAGCCTGCCCGATGCCCGAGACGCGGCGAACCATCGCGCCATCGACGTACAGGCAGTACCGCTTACTCGTCGTCATCAACCAGCCCCTTCCTACGCTTTCGCTCCAACTCGCGCCTTTCCTTCCGGGTCAAGCCTTCCTCCGCTGCGTTCCGAGGCGCTGGCGGCGCCGAACGAGCAGGAGCAGGGGGAGGGGTGGCCGCTACCGGTTCACGAGCCTGTTGCAACGCCTGAGACGCCGAACGCGCCTTCGCCCGTTCCCATTCCTCGACCTCCCTGAGGATGAACTGCCGGACCCGCGCGCTGGCCGGTGTCATCCGTTCCTCGCACAGGTCGCGGTATCTCGCAGCCAGATCGGACGGCAACCTGATCTGGAGCACCGCGTCTTTCGGTATGATCGCCATTTGTCATTACATAGCATTACGTTGTCATGACTATAGCATCACCGAACTCCCGCGCAAGCCTTTCCTGTTCTTCTTTCTCCGTTAAGTGTTATTACTACAAGTAGGGCGGGCCTTCGGCCCGCCTGCCCGGCCTTCACGGCCCGGCGGAGGGCTGCGCCTCCGGCCGGGTCGCTCGCCCAGCCAGGCGGCCCTCGACCTCGCCGCGCGCCTTCAAACCGCCGGGCCATGTGCATACCACGCCACTTTGCAAACGCAGTTCGGCTTGCAGAGCGCGGGAACG